>JANWVT010000020.1 GCA_025056255.1 Bernardetiaceae bacterium
TGTTCGTGAAGACACGAACAATGGCGGCGTGCAACGGCGTGCATTCCCTTCGCCGTGGTGTGTGTCCTCACACACCACGAAGGATAGCAGGATTGAAAGGATGTGATTCGCACCGTCGCCTAAGCCCTCAAAAGTGTAAAATAGTTGTTTGTGGAGATGCGAACAACCATTTTACAATAAAAAAGCCGCCTTTAGAAGGCGACTTAGGCAATAAGGGGAAATCACAACGCAAAAACAGTCTTTAATCTACATTGTCATGTAAAAACCGGTTGTTGCCTAGCACATGGTCGTTATCGGTAACATTCACACGCGAAACTGAGCGTGCCGATGAATGGTCTACATCGCTTAATTTAACATTACGGCGCAAGTAAGCAGGAATTTCTTTTTTCTCGTTTAGCTCTTGGTTTGTGAGTTCGTGAATGGACTTAGCGTTCTCTACTCGCTGTAAACGAGCTTTATACTGTTCTTCCAGCAATCGGCGGCGCAACTCTTCGTCGGATTCTAAAGGCAGGGGGGGCGGCACTTGTTCGCCATCTAATCGGTACACTACTTTTTCTGGTGCTTTGGGTGGCGCTGGTTTTACTTGACGAGGTGGTGGAGGGGGCGTATCTTCATCGCGGTCGAAAAAGTCTGCTTCATTGTCAAAAATCAGCGGTACTTTTTTATTCAAGTCTTTTACGGGGTTCTGAATACGTTTACTGGTTGCCAAGTCATAAACAGCACGCGTTTCTTGTTGCTGATGTTCTTGAAAACCTGTAGCAATAACTGTTACGCTAATGGCTTTCCCCAAAGATTCATCTACGGCTTGTCCAAAGATAATTTCAGCATTTTCTCCTGCCTGCTCTTGTACGTATTGTGTGATTTCTTCCAACTCTTCAAATTGGAAGGTATCTTCGTCGCCTACCATAATGCTGAGCAAAATGTACTTTGCTCCGAAAATATCAGTATCGTTGAGTAAGGGAGAGGTAATAGCTGCTTCTACGGCACGGCGGGCACGGTTTTCACCTTCGGCAACAGCAGAACCCATTACAGCAACGCCAGAGTCTTTCATTACGGTGCGTACGTCCTCAAAATCCACGTTAATGATACCGGGAACAGTGATAATTTCGGCAATAGACTTGGCAGCTTTGGTTAGCACGTTATCCGCCTGATTAAATGCTTCCCGCATGGTGGTGTTGCCATAAATTTCACGCAGTTTATTATTCAAAATGACAATGACTGTGTCACAGTGTTTGCGCAACTCGGCAATGCCCTGCTCGGCACGAATTTGCTTGGGTTTACCCTCAAACTGAAAAGGTGCAGTAACAATTCCTACTGTAAGGATACCCATTTCTTTGGCAATTTCAGCAATTACCGGAGCTGCCCCTGTGCCTGTTCCGCCTCCCATACCAGCAGTAATAAATACCATTTTGGTATTGCCTGTTAATATTTTGCGGATTTCGTCTTTGCTTTCAATAGCAGAGTTGCGTCCTTTTTCAGGGTTGGCACCGGCACCTAAACCAGCAGTCAGGTTGGCACCCAGTTGCACTTTATTAGGAACGGGGCTCAGCTGCAAGGCTTGTACGTCGGTGTTACACACGTAAAAATCTACTCCTCGAATGCCTTGCCGATACATGTGATTCACAGCATTGCTGCCACCACCGCCCACACCGATTACCTTGATGATGGAATCTTTATTGGTGAGCATGTCAAATTCGTATCTGAGTTCTTTCATATGTATGTCCAGTTTGAGGTGAAAGGCTTGGGAGATTAGTATTTACCGTCATCAAAGTCATCAATCAACAGTTCTTTGGTTTTTTGGAGTATTTCTCTAAAGAAATTAGAGGCAGACATGCGGCTGCTGCTATGCACATAACCTTCTACACTGTTGACTTTGGGACTTTTTAAGTAGTTTTCTTCACGCTCGTCAATAGTCATAAAGCCAGCCAGTACCAAGCCAACGGAGGTAGCAAACATCGGGCTTTTCACATTTTCGTGCTTGCTCTTGCCAAGGTGTTCATTGGGATAGCCAATGCGCGTATCTAAGCCTGTTTTCAATGAAAACAGTTCGCGTATGCCTTGTAACATAGCTCCGCCGCCCGTTAGTACAATACCGCCTGCCAACTTATTGGCATAGCCAGAACGGACAATTTCCAGATAGACCATTTCCACAATTTCCTCTACGCGGGCTTCAATAATGCGCGCCAGATTCTTCACAGAAATTTCTTTGGGAGGACGGTCGCGCAAGCCGGGAATAGAAACTACCACATTGTCGGGAGTAGCTGCAGATAACGAGGAGCCAAACAGCACTTTGAGCTGTTCAGCTTGACTTTCCAGTACAGAGCAACCCTGCTTAATATCGCTGGTGATAATTTCGCCGCCAAACGGAATTACGGCTGTGTGGCGGATGATGCCGTCGTGGAAAATGGCAATGTCGGTAGTGCCGCCGCCAATATCTACAATGGCAATGCCTGCTTCTTTTTCTTCCTCGCTCAACACGGCAAGGCTGGATGCCAACGGCTCTAAAATGATGTTTTCAATTTGCAAGCCGGCGCGCTCTACTGCCCGTTTGATGTTTTTCACCGCATTGGTTTGTGCCGTAATGATGTGAAAATCAGCTTCCAACTTCACGCCTGCCATACCTACGGGGTCTTTGATGTTTTCTTCGTAGTCCACTGTGTAGTGCTGAGGCATCACGTGAATAATTTCGCTGCCCGGCGTGGTTACAGTGCGATACATATCGTTGGTCAGCCTGTTCACATCCTCTATGGTAATCTCATCGTCGTTGCGGCTGCGGGTAATGCTGCCTCTGTGCAAATAGCTGCGGATATGCTTGCCTGCAATACCCACGTTTACCACGCGGATTTCTATGCCTGAATTTTTCTCCGCCTCTGCA
This sequence comes from Bernardetiaceae bacterium, assembly GCA_025056255.1. Classification (GTDB taxonomy): domain Bacteria; phylum Bacteroidota; class Bacteroidia; order Cytophagales; family Thermoflexibacteraceae; genus Rhodoflexus. The sequence continues at coordinate 2,876 of JANWVT010000020.1, forward strand.
ATAGCTTCCGTAATGCTGACGGTCGTTTTGCTGATGTTGGAAACAACACCATCTTTTACGCCTTGGGATTCAGCCTTGCCCATCCCAATAATTTCCAGCTTGCCGAAGTTGTCTAAACGACCTACAATGGCGCATATTTTAGTCGTTCCGATGTCCAAGCCGACGATGATTTTGTCATTCATAATGGTAGATGTTTATTAATATTTTTCACACGTTCAATTTTGGGTTACTCACAGACAATTTGGTTGTTGAAGCCCAGTTTGACTTTGTGGTATGCCGTCCAGCCTTTGGCAGGAATGATTTTGTCGTAGAAAAGTGCCAACCGCCGGAATTTCTTCTCCACATCGGCAGGCTCGCCAAACTCAATCAAGTGTTCGCCTATGGTTGGGTACAGGGTTAGTTGCATATCCTTGTCAATATCAATTTGGGCAATTTGCGCTTTCCAGAAAGGGTCTTTATCTATATAGTTCAGCACATTAACCAATGCTTTACCATAAGGCTGTACCAGTGTATCCAGATTGGAGAGTGAATCGGTGCCCGCACCGGTGATAATCAGCACGCGGGCGGTGAATTTGTCCGAAGTGGGAATCATTTTGCCTTCATCGGAAATGTAGTAGCTGCCGCCTTTGTTGCGCATCACACGGGCAACAGGCTTGCGCTGTTTCACATTGATAACCAGCGTACCTTTTAAATCGCGAGACACTTGGCAGTCTTCCACGAAGTTGTATTGCCTGATGCGGTTTTCTAATGCTACCAAGTTGATAGCGCCCGGCTCAGTTGCCAGCGAATCGCCGCGGCGGAAGTCGTTTACAATGGCTTCTATGTCGCTTTCGGTGAGCAATTGCCCCTCTTCTGTGTAGTCCAATTGAATAAGCACCTGCCCGTTGGATACGCGGGCATAGTGCCTGCCCGCAAAGCCGACAGCCACAAAAATGGCAATGGCTGTCAGTAAAATTTTTGCCCGTTTTTTGAGTCTGAATCTGCGCATCGGTCAAACGGTTTTAAGGGTGAATGTCTCTGTTATTTGCGGCACAAATCGGTCAATATCCCCGGCTCCGACTGTTGCCAGCAAGTCAATATTCAATTGCCGAAGCATCGGCAGCAGTTCCTGTTCGGTTATTAGGTGTTTGTCCTGCACGGTGGCATGGCGAAAAATCAGTTCCGATGTTACGCCTTCCATCGGCAGCTCTCGCGCCGGATAAATCGGCAGCAAGATGAGGCGGTCTGCACGGCTCAGGCTTTCGGAAAAGCCTGCTGCAAAGTCGCGGGTGCGCGAAAACAAATGCGGCTGAAACACCACCGTCAAATGGCGGTTCGGGTAGCGCATCCGCATAGCAGCAATGAATGCGTCTATCTCGGTCGGATGGTGGGCGTAGTCGTCCACATACACCAACTCATCTGTTTCTATGCAAATTTCAAAGCGGCGCTTCACACCTTTGTAGCTTGCCAAAGCCTCGCGAAGGCTTTCAGGCGCAATGCCTGCCACTTTCCAAGCCAGTGTAAGAGCCGCCAGCGCATTATTGAGGCTGTGCATTCCCGGAACGGCAAGTACGGCATCTTTCAGTATCGTTTTGCCACGAACAACCCAATCAAACACGGTGCGCCCGTTTGCAACGCGGATATTTTCTGCCCACACGTCCAAACCTGCGGCAGTTTGTGCGTCGTATCGCCAAACTTCCGCATTTGCAAGGTCGGCTTCGCGCACCTGTGCCGACTCGTGTAGCAGCAAGAAGGATTTCACCTGTTTGCCAAAGTCGGTAAAACTTTCCAGCAATCGGTCGGCTTTGCCGTAAATGTCCAAATGGTCAGCATCGGTAGAGGTGATAACGGCTGCCAGCGGTTGCAGGTGCAGGAACGAACGGTCGTATTCGTCAGCTTCCACCACTGCCCAAGCCTGTGCCGCCTCCCCGCGATTGAGCAGGAAATTGGTTTGGTAGTTTTGCGTAATGCCACCCAAAAATGCCGCGCAGTCTGTGCCGCTGTGGTATATTAGGTGCGCCAGTGTGCTGCTTGTGCTGGTTTTTCCGTGCGTTCCCGCTACGGCAAGGCAGCGCATCGCATTGGCAATCAGCCCCAGCACGGCTGCGCGTTTGCGGCAGTCAAAACCGTTGGCAATCAGGTAGTTCAGCTCCCGATGGTCTTTTGGAACAGCGGGCGTGTAAACTACCAGCGTCGCCTTCGGATTTTCAAGGAACGGTGCGGGAATCAGTGCGACATCATCCGCAAAGTGTATGTCCATGCCTTCGGCTTGCAAGGCAGCCGTCAGCGGAGTCGCAGTGCGGTCATAGCCGGCAACTTCATAGCCATTGGCTTTGCACCAACGCGCCAAGTTGCTCATGCCAATACCACCGATGCCGATGAAATACACAAAACGAATGTTCGCCAACACTTTGCTTTATTTTTTTACGTTTTTTCAATTTCGTTCACAATCACTTCTGCTATTTGCGCTGCCGCTTCGGGGCGTGCAAATGCGCGAATGGCATTTTTCAATGCTGCTTGTTGCGGCTCATCTGCCAGCAGTTGCATGAGCATGTCGCCCAGTAGCGACTCTGCTTCGTTATCTTTCACCATCAGCGCTGCGCCTTTTTCCACCAATGCCAGCGCATTTTTGGTTTGATGGTCTTCTGCCACATTAGGCGAAGGAACCAAAATACAGGGCTTTTGCGCCACACAAATTTCCGACACCGAAAGTGCGCCCGCACGCGAAACAACCACGTCGGCAAGGGCATAGGCATAGTGCATCTCATACACAAAGTCGCTGATATACAGCCCCTTTTGCGGCGGGAACAATGCTTGCAGCACGCTGTAATAAGCCTTTCCCGTTTGCCAAATCAGTTGATAGCCGGCATCTAACAGGCGCATGGATGCCTTTTGGATACAGCGGTTGATGGTGCGTGCGCCAAGGCTTCCGCCAAGCACCAGCACAGTTTTTTTGTCGGCAGCCAGCCCAAAGTGTGCCGCTGCCTTTTCGCGCAAGCCCTCCAAGTGCTGAATATCTTGCCGCACGGGGTTGCCCGTCAGCACGATGCGCTCCTTGGGAAAGAATTTTTCCATATCCGGATAGGCTACGCAAATTTTCCGCGCATACTTTGCCAGCAACTTGTTGGTCAATCCCGCAAAGGCGTTTTGCTCTTGCAAGAAAATCGGCACATTGTGCCAAGCCGCCACCTGCCCAATGGCTCCACTGGCATAACCACCTACGCCAATAACGGCATCGGGGCGAAAATCGCGCAGCACCCGACGGGCTTTCCAGAGGCTTGCCACCAGTCGGAAAGGGAAAGTCAGATTGGCTTTCCACTGCCCGCGCTGCAACCCGCGAATCGGCAGCCCGACGATTTTATAGCCTGCTTTCGGGACTTTTTCCATTTCCATTTTTCCTTCTGCCCCTACAAACAGTAGTTGCAGGTCGGGTATGCGCTGCTGCAAAGCCTGCGCAATGGCAATCGCCGGATAAATATGTCCGCCGGTACCTCCTCCGCTGATGATGACTTTTTGCAAACGCATATTTTTAAATTTTAGATTTGGGATTTTGGATTGCGGATTTCCGCATTCCGCCCTCCAAACTCCACCTTCCACCCTCCACATTCCGCATTCCACATTCCGCATTCCACATTCCGCATTCCACATTCCGAACTCCACTTTCCACCCTCACGTTTCGCCTTTTATTGAAATCTCAGCCTTGCCTGCCGCGCCTCCAAAGGTCGGATAGTGCGCACGCCGCGACTCACACTGATGATAACCCCAATGGAAATACCTGTAAACAACATGGATGTACCGCCCATGCTAATCAGCGGCAAGGGCAAGCCGGTGATAGGCAAAAGCCCTACGGCAACGCCCATATTGACAAATGCCTGTACGACCAAACTAAAACTTAAACCTGCCGAAAGCAGTCCTCCGAAAGCAAGCTCACTGTTGGCAGCCGCCAACATTCCGCGATAGAGCAAGGTCAGGTAGAGGCTGATAACCAAAGCTGCACCGAGGAATCCGTATTCCTCTATCAAAATGGCAAAAATAAAATCCGAATAAGGGTGCGGAATGTAGTTGCGCTGAGTGCTTTGCCCGGGACCCTTACCGATGAAGCCTCCCGTAGCAATGGCAATGTGCGACTGTTCCGCCTGAAACGGCATTTCATCCAAATCAAAAAACGCCTGAATCCGATTTTTGGCAGTTTCGCCGCGTTGACCAACTGCTACGGCAAACATACCTGCCAACAAACCGACAACCAGCAGAGCAGTTAAATAACGAGAAGGCACACGCCCGATAAACATCAGCAGCATACAAGTAGCAAACAGCAATATGGCACCCGACAAGTCGGAAAGCCCGATAAGCCCGCAGATAATACCGCACCATACCAGAATAGGCGTAAAAGCACGTTGTGTATCTGTGCGCAGGGCGTTCTGACGCTTTGCCAGCATGCTTGCCACATTGACAATAAGCGCAAACTTTGCCAAGTCGGAAGGCTGAAAGGTTTGGTTGAAATACGGAATCGTAATCCAGCGGGTCGCATCGTTCAGGGTAACGCCGTAGCGCCAAGTGAACAGCAGCAAGGGCACGGAAAGCAGCAGTGCAAACCGCGACAAGCGCGAATAGACGCGGTAATCTATGCGGCTGCAAAACCACATAGCAATAAAGCCTACCAACACCAGCAGGGAATGGCGCACCAAATAGGCTTCTGTATCGCCCTCCATGCGGCGGAATGCCAGCGTACCGGTTGCGCTGTACACCAACAAAATACCGATGATGGAAAGGGCAAAAACAACCCCCCAAAGCACGGGGTCGCCCTGAAAGATGTCTTTCAGCTCTACCCTGCGCTGCAAGGCAACGGTTTGACCGCTGTCGTCTGCCGTTTGTTTGGCTGTGTTTTCCATGTCTTTTGTTTGTTTATGTCCAAACCTGAGAGGTTTTTAGAAACCCGTCAGGTTTACAAAGCGTGTTAAGTCGTTACGGTTTCCCCCAACTTCCGACAGGCGGCAGCAAATTGCAGCCCTCTGTCTTCGTAATTTTTGAACAAGTCAAAACTTGCGCAGGCAGGCGACAGCAGCACCACATCGCCGGGGGCGGCAAAGCGGTAAGCGGCAGCCACTGCCTCTTCCATGCTGTGCGTATCGGCTATTTGCGGTACAATTGGCGCGAAATAGCGGTACAACTTGCTGTTATCTGCACCCATGCACACAAGGGCTTTTACCTTGCGTTTGACAAGGTCGCGCATCAGGTCGTAATCGTTGCCTTTGTCTTTGCCGCCTGCAATCCATACGATAGGTTCGCGGTAAGCATCCAGTGCATACATAGCAGCGTCCACGTTGGTGGCTTTGGAATCGTTGATAAATGTAACACCCTGATAAACATGCACTTTCTGCAAGCGATGCGGGGCATTGACAAAGCCGGGCAACACTTCCTGAATGGCTTTGGCGCTTACACCTGCCAACAGGACAGTCTGAATGGCAACCGACATGTTAATCATGTTGTGGCGACCGACTAAGGGCAGCCGCTCAAAGGTATAGCCGCCTACGGTTAGTGTGCCGTTGCCAAATTGCGCATCGGTAATGGGGTATTTTTGGGCAGCCACGTTGCGTTTTGCCAATTCTGATGCAAGGATGGGGTCTTGGGCAAAATAAACAAAAGCATCCTGCGCCTCCATGTTTTGCAACAGCCTGAACTTAGCCGCCGCGTATAGTTCCATACTGTTGTCGTAGCGGTCTAAATGGTCGGGCGTGATGTTGAGCAGCACGGCAATATGTGGATGGAAAGCATAGCAGTTATCTAATTGGAAACTACTGATTTCCAGCACATACCAATCAATTTTTCTGCCTTCCGAGCGCTCCAGTGCCACCTGCCGCGCAAAACTTTCGCCTACATTACCTGCCAGCGCAACGTTTTGTCCAGTGGCTTTCATCAGATAATGCGTGAGCAGTGTAGTAGTGGTTTTGCCGTTCGTTCCCGTAATGGCAATGAATCGGGCAGTGGTGTAGCGTGCCGCAAATTCTATTTCAGAAAGTACGGGAATACCCTTTGCAAGGGCTGCTGCAATCATGGGTACTGCATCGGGGATGCCGGGGCTTTTCACGATTTGGTCGGCTGCCAAAATGCGCTCCAACGTATGAGCGCCTTCCTCAAAAGCAATGTTGTGTTGTTGCAACTCGCGGCGGTAGCGTTCGGCAACAGTGCCCCCGTCGGATACAAAAACTTCGTACCCTAACTGTTGGGCTAAAACTGCTGCTCCTACGCCACTTTCGGCTGCACCTAACACTACAATTTTCATATACTACCTGATTTTCAAACTAATAACCGTAAATAGTGCAAGCAACACTTGAACAATCAAGAAGCGATTCACGATTTTCACCTCATGAATGCCCTTCTTTTGGTAATGGTGATGCAGCGGCGACATCAGGAAGATGCGCCGACCTTCACCGTATTTCTTTTTGGTATATTTGAAGTAGGACACCTGAATCATGACCGACAGATTTTCTACCAGAAAAACGCCGCACAAAACAGGAATCAGCAACTCTTTGCGAATAGCTATGGCAATAACGGAAATCAATGCACCCAACATCAGACTGCCCGTATCGCCCATGAACACCTGTGCAGGGTAGGAATTGTACCACAAAAAACCGATGCAAGCCCCCACAAAGGCAAGACAGAAAATGCTTAACTCACCCGTGTGCGGGATATACATGATATTCAGATACTTAGCCGTCAGCACGTTACCCGAAACATATGCCAGCACAGCCAGCGTAACACCTATAATGGCAGACGTTCCTGCCGCCAGCCCATCCAGCCCGTCGGTAATATTTGCCCCGTTGGAAACAGCAGTGATAATGAACGTTACTACGCCTACATACAACACCCACAAGAAGGAATTATCGGCAACAGGCCAGATGTCGGCGTAGTCAAACTCGTTGTTTTTGACAAATGGAATAGTAGTTTTGGTGGACTTAATATCTTCAAATTTCCCCTGCCGCGTTGCCAATATTACATTTTCAGTAGTTACCTTGTCGTCATAGTTGCGTACAACCACGTAATCATTGAAGTACAAGGTTGTACCTACAATGATACCCAGTGTTACTTGCCCGATGATCTTGAAACGCCCCCGCAGTCCTTCCTTGTTTTTGAGGAATACCTTGATGTAATCATCGGCAAAACCAATCAGCCCTGCAAAAACCGTCGTAATCAGCAGCAGCACTATGTACACATTGGTCAGGCGAGTAAAAAGCAGCACCGGAATCAATATGGCAGCCATAATAATCAGTCCGCCCATGGTCGGCGTTCCTTTTTTCTCGGTTTGCCCTTGCAAGCCCAGTTCGCGAATGGTTTCGCCAATTTGCAGACGGCGCAGGTAGTTGATGATGTGTTCGCCGAAAATCATCCCTATTAGCAAGGAAACCACTGCCGCCATACCTGCCCGAAATGAAATATACTGGAACAAGCCCGCTCCCGGCAGGTTGAATGCTTTGTCCAGATATTGAAACAGATAGTAGAGCACTGGTCGGTTTAGTTTAAGGTTGATAAATATTCGGCTGCAATTTTTTTATCATCAAAAGGATATTTTACTCCTTCAATTTCTTGATAGTCTTCATGTCCTTTGCCGGCAATGAGGATGATGTCGCCTGCCTTTGCTTGGGCAACAGCCGTTGCAATTGCCTGTTTGCGGTCAGCGATGACTTGCACACGATTAGCTGCATCGGCAGGTACGCCCTTTTCCATATCCGCCAGAATTGCCTCGGGCTTTTCAAAGCGCGGATTGTCGGAGGTCAGCACGATGCGGTCGCTGAATTGACAAGCTATCTGCGCCATCACGGGGCGCTTGGCTGCATCGCGGTTGCCACCGCAACCTACCACAGTGATAATCGCTTGTTTGCCTTGTCCGCGCAGTGAGCGGATGGTCTGCAAAACGTTTTTCAGTGCATCGGGCGTGTGTGCGTAGTCAATAATCGCGGTAGTGCCGTTGGCGGCTACCACGCGGTCGAAGCGCCCTTGCGCGCTGTCCAATTCGCTCAGAATGGTTAGTACAGGCTCCGGCTGTTCGCCCAGCAACACGGCAGCACCGTAAATGCCTAAAAGGTTATAGGCATTAAACTCACCTATGAGGCGAAACCACACCTGTCTGCCGTTGATTTCCATTTGCAACCCGCGAACGGTGTTTGCCAGCACCTTGCCTTTGAAGTCGGCGGGTGAATGCAGGGCAAAGGTATAGATGCGGGCACGCGTGTTTTGCACCATCACAGAGCCGCGCTTGTCGTCTTTATTGACCAAAGCGAAAGATTCTTTATCCAAGCCATCAAAAAACATTTTTTTGGCGCGGATGTAGGCATCAAACGTACCGTGATAGTCCAAATGGTCGTGGGTGATGTTGGAAAAAATTGCTCCTGTGAAGGTCAGCCCAGCGGTGCGATACTGCACCAAAGCATGGGAACTTACTTCCATAAATGCGTGCGTGCAGCCTTCTGCTACCATCTGTGCCAGCAGTGCATTAAGCGACACCGCATCGGGGGTTGTATGTGTAGCGGGAATTTCTTTTTCGCCAATCAAATTGCGAATGGTGGAAATCAGCCCGACTTTATAGCCTAATTTAGTGAAAAGCCGATGCAATAGGGTTACGGTGGTGGTTTTGCCGTTTGTGCCCGTAATGCCGGTCAGTTTCAGTTTTTTAGAAGGGAAATCGTAGTAAGCCGCTGCCAATTTGCCGAGCGCTTCGGCACTGTTGGCTACTTGCACAAGGCAGCCTTTATCTACTTTGGTTTCAGGGAAAATTTCGCACACAATAGCCGCTGCACCACGCTCTACTGCCATCGGGATGAAGGCGTGCCCGTCGGATTGTGTACCTTTTACAGCCACAAAAACATCGCCCGCCGCTACTTTTCGGGAATCAAAAACGATGTGTCCGATAGGAACGGCAGTATCACCCTGCACTTGCAGCGGTGAAATGACGGTCAATATGTCAGCTAAGGTCTTAATAGTCGCAAAAGTTTATGTTGTTAATCAACTCAGTTTTTTATAGGTAAATCTGACGGGTTTTTGAAAACCCATCAGATTTGGGACAGGGGTTCAAAATATGCGCTTTACAGTGCGTATTTGCCAATCAGATACAGTACTAAGCCGAGGAATAGCGCACCGCCACCAGCAGGATAGCCACCGCCAATGCCCAGCACGCCTAAAATAATGCCGACCAGACCAATAATAATCAAAATGATGCCGATAGTAGTTAGTAGGCTGCCAAGGTCATCGGCTGGGCGTTTGAGCTTGCGCATTTTGTCTACCAGCTTATCCATCTGCTGCTGGGCTTTTTCAATCAACCTACTTTTGCGCTTATCTGCTTTTGTCTGCGCAATAGCTTGGGGCTGCATGAGTTGTTCAATTTGCATTTTGGCAGCCTCAGCGTCGCGTTGATTAGCACCAAACATGTTAGGTGCAGTAGCAGCGAAGACTTGTCCAAGGGACAATCCTAACCACAAGAGGGTGAAAACGATTTTTTGTTTCATTGTTAAAAGGGTTTTAGGTTAAACTGACCAAGTTGGTAGCAAAAATTATCCCAGCCGCAGCAGAATTCTATCTCCTTTGTTGAATTTGGTGCCTGCCAGCACCGACTGTTGCTTTACTTTTCCTTTTCCTGTAAAAAATACTTTGAAGCCTTTATTTTCCAGTACATATATAGCATCTCGCATAGTCATTCCTACCACATTGGGCACAATGTTATTTTCCATTTTGTGCCCCAGCATTTTCAGCGTATCGTTAGCAGTTCGTACATATACCCATTTTTCCTTGGTTTCTACAGACTGTTTGATGCCCAAGCGTTCTGCTAACAGCCGGAGGTCTGCTTGGTATGCCGATTTAGGCAGTACTGGCAAAGCATCTGTAAGCTTTGCCTCAGGAACGAGTTCGCGGGTGAGGCGCTGCGAATATGCAAAGTCGGCAATATCCTGAAACACGGGTGCAGCAGCCGTTCCGCCATAGCCCCCGTCAGGATTATCTACAATAACTATGCAACTGTACATAGGTTTTTCGGCAGGGAAATAGCCTACAAAAGAGGTGTAGTGTTGTTCGGTATAAGAGCCGCCTATCACTTTTTCAGAAGTACCTGTTTTACCTGCCATTTTAAAATATTCGCTGCGAATGCTTTTGGCTGTACCGTTTTCTACTACGCCTACCATAAGCTCACGCATTTTGGCTACGGTGCGGGCAGAAACCAAGCGCTCTCCTTTCACACCTGTTTCAAATTCTTGAATCACCCTGTTTCCGTCCAGCACACGTTTTACGATATAGGGCTTCACCATGTAACCATCGTTAGCAAGGGCATTGCAAAAAGTGAGCGTATGCAAAGGGGTGAGTTTAAGCTCGTAACCGATGGACATCCATGGCAGTGTGGCACCGCTCCAAGTGGGGTCTGTGGGGCGTTTGATGTAGGGGGCAGGTTCGCCCAACATTTGGAAATCCAGTTTGCGGGTCAGTCCGAATTTGTCTAAATAGGCTATAAATTTTTCAGGATTTTTGCGAAAATACTTGAACACTAGCTTGGAAATACCAATGTTGGAAGACACTTCAAATGCCTGTTTAACAGTCAGTTTGCCATATCCTCCTTTTTTAGGGTCGGTCATTACTGCATCGCCATAGAAGCGATAGGTGCCATCTCCGGTTTGTACAGTATCGTCTAAGTTGATGTTAGCTTCTTCTAACAAGGCTGCCATGGTTGCAATTTTGAAAGTAGAGCCCGGCTCAGCAAGACCTGCCACAGCGTAATTGTTGTCTTCTACATAATTGCCTTTTTTGTCTTTGCTCAAATTGACGATGGCTTTAATAGCGCCTGTTTTTACCTCCATGATAATCACTGAGCCAAAGTCGGCATTTTTAGCAGCTAGGGCTTTTTGCAGTGCCTGTTCGGCATGTGCTTGTAGGTCTACGTTGATTGTGGTTTGAATATCTAACCCGTCTTCGGGGCGAATGTAGGAGCCGTCGTTGATGGGTTTCCATTGTTCAATGCCTACTTTTTGGAAAATCGCCTGCCCGTCACGCCCTGCCAGTACATGCTGAAAACTGAATTCTAAACCACGCCCGAAAATATTTTTACCGCTATCCTGCTGCACAAAACCGATGGTACGCCGTGCCAGATTATCAAAAGGACGGAATCGGCGCTCAATTTTTTCAAAGAATACTCCGGCTTTGCGTCCCATGCTCACCATTGGCCACTGGCTAATTTGTTCTTTGAGCAAATGGTCGAAAGGTTCTTTGTTGAGCAATTTGTAGCGTTTCTTTTCGGCGCGAGCGGTGGTAAGTTCTGCTATCCACTGTTGTTTGCTTTTTTCTTTAAACTGAACAGCAAGCAAAGCAGCCAGCGTATCAATATGTTTATTAAATATGGTATCCTTAGGGAAGTAGGGGTCTATGGCTAAACGGTAGTAGGGTAGGTTAGTTGCCAGTAAGCTGCCGTCATCTGCCAAAATATTGCCTCGGTTAGCTTTAATGGTCTGAAAAGATACCCCGTTTTCACTGGCTTTTTTCTGCCATAGTTCACCCTGCCATACTTGAATAATCAAAATTTTCAACAGGATAATGACAGAAATGCCAACCATGCCGTAATAAGCAAGGCGCACGCGCGACAAGATAGAATGGCGAATGTTTCTGCTCATTGTTACCTGTTGTTTTAGTACAAAAATGCATTACACCTGTATCAGGTCTGTTAAGCGTTACAAGTGTATTATAAATTGTTTGGGTTAATGATAAGGGGTAAATTAGCTACAAAGCCTGCTAATCGGCTATTAACTGATAAGCAGGCTTATCGTTTTCAATTAGCCCTAACTGATGCACTTTATTTTTGATAATACTTCTTTTACTTCCCAATATGAACTGGGCACGAAGCATGGTATATTCGGTGCGCAACTCTGCAACCTCTTTGCGGAGGTGGTTGAGGGTGCGGATGTTTCGGTTGGCATAGTGCAAATTGGCGATGTAGAATAGTCCGCAAGCTGCCATGAGAGAAAAATAGCCCATCCAACCGCTAAAAAAATTAGCATTTTTAATATAATAAATGAACCTATTGTCTCTGACGCCTTCTATTGCTTGCTTTTTAGGTCTGTTTATTGCTATTGCCATGTTTACAGTCGAAGTTTTGTTGTTGAACAGTTTAATTATAGTTTCACAGCTACTCGCATTTTAGCACTGCGGGCGCGCTTGTTGTGTTGTATCTCTTCTTCCGAAGGCTCTATTGCCTGCCGAAAGAGCGCCTTAAAAGGCTTAATATCATTGCCGTAAATATCTTTTTCTACTTCTCCCTCAAACTTTCCTTTATTGATAAAACTTTTTACCAACCGGTCTTCTAATGAATGATAAGAAAGGACGACCAATCTTCCGCCGGGCTTGAGCAGTTCTGCTGCTTGTTGTAACATATCGCGCAGAGCTCCCATTTCATCATTTACTTCTATGCGCAGTGCCTGAAAAACCTGAGCATAGTACTTATACTCTTTGAATCGGGGGGCAAACTTTTCCAATACTGCTAACAAATCGAAAATGGTTCGGATAGGTTTGCGCGCCCTTGCCGCCACAATGCCTTCTGCCAATGTTTTAGCATTGGTGATTTCACCATAGCGCCCCAGCATCTGTTGCAGTGCAGCCACATCGTAAGTGGCTATAATATCAGCCGCTGTGGTGGGTTGCTCTCTATCCATGCGCATATCTAAGGGTGCGTCGAAGCGGATAGAAAAGCCTCGTGCTGCTTGGTCAAACTGATGCGAGGATACGCCCAAGTCAGCCAAAATGCCGTCTAAGGCAGTAACGCCATACAGTTTCAAATAGCGCTTAGCAAATCGGAAGTTGGCTTTGATGAAAGTAAAGCCCTCCCACTGAATAGCAGTTGCTTGTTCAGCCGCATCGGCATCTTGGTCAAAAGCAAACAGTCGCCCTTTTGCAAGTTTGTCAATGATCGCACGGCTGTGTCCACCACCGCCAAAAGTTAAGTCTGCATAGATACCGTTAGGGTCGGTCACCAGTGCCTCTACACTGGGTTGCAACAGCACCGGCACATGGTAGTGGCTCATAGATTGCCCTCCTTGCCAAACACGCGTTCAGCCATTTGTGAAAACTGTTTGGCATCGTGCACCAGCGAGGCTTCGTAGGCATCTGGCTGCCAGATTTCTACGCGGTTTCCCGCCCCAACCACAATGGCATCTTTTTCAATATTGGCATACTTTAACATTGTTCTTGGTACTATAAAACGACCTGCCGAATCCAACTCTACTTCGGTATTGCCCCGAAAGAAGTTCCGCTGAAAATGGCGGTATTCTTCCACAAACTCATTTAAGGCAATCACGCGCTCAGAGAGTGCTTTCCAATGCACCAACGAATACAAAACAATGCAAGGTTCGAAGCCACGCGTCAGCACCACCATATTGGCTGACTCCGGCGGAAGTGCTGCCTTGATTTTGGCAGGCAGAACTAAGCGCCCTTTGGCATCTAACTTACATTCATATTCACCGGTGAAAGCAGGCATTTTTTTATGCTTCAAGCATTGCTTGAACTTCCTAAGACAAAACTAAGAATTCATTTTTAAAAATCAACCACTTTTTTCCACTTTCTCCCACTTTTTGTTCTTTTCTTACCACTAGTTACAATTTTTGAACCATTTTGATTGTATTCATCATATTTTCCTAACTTTTCAACAGGAATACACAGGGGTTTTTCCAAAGTCAAAAAACGAAATTAAAAATTTGATAATCAGAGCTTTACACTGGAAAACATCAATGTTTACTGGCAGTTTTTTGTTCGCTTACCACTACCTTCATCATATAAATAAGAGAATGAAAAAACATTTTTTGCTGGGCAGGGCAACAACCTTGTTTTGGAATAATTATTTGCTTGTTTTGTAAGTATGATGCATCGAGCAGCACTGATGCGTTTTTTAAAAAAAAGAAAACGCTTTTGGCTAATTGGAGGACTGATAGTCTTGTCTGGATTATTTTTAGTGACAAAATGGTTGCAATCTTACACTGACCACCTACTGGGAAAAGCCATTGCGGTTTTAGTTGATGAAGAAACAAACAGCGAATATTGCGTCAGCTATGCAGACTTACAATTTGAACTGTTCGATAATAAGTTGCAGCTAACACAGTTAGAAATTTTGCCTTGTCGGGCAGATAGCCTCATCAACTCCACACGCTATGCTTTACAAGTAAAACAGCTAACGTTAGAAACAGAGAGCCTTTGGAAAATTTATTTTACCAAAGAGCTAAAAATTATCGGCTTAACATTTATCAAGCCTTCGATAAAAATGATTACTGCTACCCACTTACTCCCACAAAATCCAACTTTTTCGCGACAAACGGGCAACCTGTATTTGCTGATTAAAAATTACTTGGATAAGTTTCAAATTCAACATTTTGCACTTTATCAGGCAACACTTGAATTTATATATCGCAACGGGCAGCGCACTTCTGACTACCGCTTTACACACGTCAATTTCAGATTGCAAAATTTAGTTATCGACTCTGCTTCTGTACATGACAAACGCAAAATTTTTTATGCCGACGGTTTTGATTTGAGCATTGATGGACAGGAAATTATTTTACCCGATAGCCTTCATGCCTTCACTTTCGACAAATTGGAAATTAGTACACAAAAATCGGCTATCACATTCCGCAACTTTCGGCTATTTCCCCGCCAAGGGCTGCCAAAACAGGAAAATGCTTACCAAAGCAATATGCCAGAGCTGATTTTGCAAGGAGTCGATTTTGCAAGGGCTTATAACTACAATCATTTGATAATCCATAATTTGTCTGTTAGACAGCCCCAAATTGCCATCAATCGGGCAACTGTTCGGCAACTGGGTCCTTCTTTTTGGAAGGCAGACCGAACTTTTTTGAAAATAATGGCAAGTATTTTTGACAGTGTAGCTATTGGCAAGCTGAGCATCCACGATGGCGCCTTTGCGCTTACAGATGCTATGCGCCCCCGCTTGATACTGCCTGAGCTCGATTTTTCCTTAGATTCGTTTGCATTTGCCATTCCCGATACATCAGTTTCAGCACGCTTTCCAACCTTGAAAAATGCTGCACTCACCTTGCGCAATCAACAGTTCTTCATGGGTGATAGCTTATACACGCTTCGGATGCAATATCTTCATCTTACCTCTCACCCTCCACAGTTGCATCTGGCAGGTATTGTGATAGACCAGCAGCACCGACACGGCATGCTGATGGCTGACTCTGTACTATGCCAACTACACAACTGGGCAGAGCTAGCGACTAACAATGTGCTGCATTTTCGGCAAATACGCATAGTTCGTCCACAACTAAACTTACAAGGAAAACCTACTTGGCAAGGCTTGCGGGCAACTCAGTTTGCGCATGCACCCAAACCTGATATTAAGATAAAAGATGTAATAGTTGACCGCTTGTTGCTACACTCGGGGCATCTGCAATTTTCAGACGTCCAACAGTTATTGCGCATAGAAAACTGCCATGCACAAGTTAATCGTTTGAGGGTATCTGTTCACAAGCATGGAAGGTCTAATTATCTCTCTGCTGCAAGTATAAATTTATTAGCTAGCAGTTTTTTTCTTCAAAATCCGCATCAAACTATTCAAATGCATGCTGCAAAAGTTCATTTACAAGCAGGTTTGGCACAGGTTGTAGGGGAAGCAGCAACCCTGACTACCCGAAGAGAAGGTGCCGATTTACCCGCCTTAACTGGAAGCATTCGTGCCTTTGCTATCAAAAACTGGGTGATAAGCCAGTGGCAAGAATCGCAACGTTTGGTATTTGATACTTTGTATTTGCAGGGTGCCGATTTAAACTGGCAACTGAGCAACACCTTTGGCTCAGGTCAAATGAGGAATTTGCGCGGCACCGTGGCAGTAGAGCAAAGCTCGCTGACTGTACGCAAAGCTCCTCAGCAGTTTGTTTCCCTCTTTGGTGTGAAGGGAAAAGTATCGTTTTTATCCGATTCGTTGCCCGCCATTCATTTGGCAGCAAACAACTGGAAAGGAGCGTGGATAGGTTACCGATTTGCAGGTAAATGGCTGTTAACAGACACTCAAAATGGTAATTACTTGTTCCAATATCCCGAAGTGTACCAAAGCCAAAACGACTCGCTTTGTATTTATGCTCAGCAATTAGCGCTACAAAATTGGGATAGCCAAGCACTGTTCAACAAAAAGCAGTTGAAAATAAACAAGTTAGTAGTGAAGCACATTTCGGGTAACTGGCTTGCCAGCCATGCTGCAACAGCAAATAAATTATTGGATAGTTTGTACATCGACACGCTGTCCATTTCAGGCAACGAGTTGCAATGGCAGCAGTCTGCCTATGGTTTTGGGGCAACTGATTTTGCAGGTATGGTGCTGGGGCTTCGGTGGAGTAGCGTTTCGGGGCTGGGGATGAACCAAATAGCCACTTTGCAAGTAAGCCAAGGACACTTTCAACTGCCTTCCATAACACTGAGCATTGCAAAAGCATCATTGGCAGATACCCTTGCATTGAATAGCCTACGATTAGCCCACAACAATTTTGATGCTTATTTCCAACGAGCTGCTGTAACATTGGTGGCGCATCCAAAGCCTCGCCTCCGTGGCTTGCCTATTAGCATACTACAACTTGCCGATGGCAACCTCAACTGGCACCCCGATTCTTCACAACAAATTCTTGCTCCGGCTTTGCATTCTTATCTGAATGCACTTGTGCTACAAAACATACAAATTACGGGCAAGCATTTGGGTGCTCACCTACAACTACTTCGGATAGACAATACCACTGACAGCAGCACCAGTGCGCACATACAGTTGCATGCCAACAAACTCCGATGGCATTTACCTAATGGACGAGATGAATTGCACATTGGCAAATTATTGTACGACTCCAACAAGCAACATTTGCTATTAGATTCTGTTTGTTTGCGTCCGGTTTTCTCCATAGAAGAATTCTACCGAAGATTTCCTACCCAAAAAAGCCACAATACTTATGCAGCACGAAGAGTTATTATTAGTAAACCGCAGTGGTCTTGGCAATACCCCGAAAAGGGGTGGGCTGCTGCCTCAGCAAAGTTAGAAGACTTCCAAGCCGAAGTATTCTTAGACAGAACCATGCCCCCCGTAAAAGAAGTTCGGCTGTTTCCATTAGATAAGTTCCGGCAAATGAGAGTGCCAGTGCAAATTGATACTGTGCAACTGGCAAACGGAAGAGTGTGCTACCGAGAAAGAACTCGGCACGGCGACACGGCTGCCTTTCACTTACACAATTTACAGGGATACGGATATAAATGGAACAACAGACCCGCTCCCTCAGATGTTTTGCATGTTTGGCTCACTGCCAACTTAGACAACCAAGGCGAAATAGCTGCCAACATAGACTTCAAAAGTGGTAGCCAACGAGGCGAGCACGTTATTTACAGTGCTTTTAGTGATATTTCATTGCCAACGCTCAACAGCCTGACTGTTCCTATGGCAGGTATCCGCGTAAAAAGTGGACAAATTGACTACGGAGACATGGAAGTAACTGCCGACCACGACCATGCAGCAGGGAAAATGTCGTTGTATTACAAAAACTTAAAATTTGTGGTACTAAACCGCAAAACCAACGAACAAGAAGAACTCGTTACGCGCCCCAACCCCTTCCTAAGTATCTTTGCCAACACACTGATCCGCAATAAAAATCGCCGTAAGATGCTCTATAAGGGCAAGATAGGCTATATATCGCAAGTGCGCGAACCAGACAAATCGCTGTTTTCTTTTTGGGGACGTATTGTGTTAAACGGTACGCTAAGCAGTATGGGCATTAGCCAGCGCTTGCAAGCCAAGTGGCAGCAACAGGTAAAGGAACGTGCCGAAAAGAAAGAGTAGTAATTATCATTTTTTCAGCAGAATATTCGTTATTTGCAGCCTAATCAGCAATTAGTAGCTTATAGTAGATCGTGGCAAGACCAAAAGTACTGATGCTAGGGTGGGAATTTTTTCCTGCTATTTCTGGAGGCTTGGGGCAAGCAACTTATCAGTTAGCAAAGTCGCTTAGCAAGTATGCTGACCTAACTGTAATTGTTCCTTATCTACCCGAGCCTGTAAATTTGCCAGCATCTTTTGAAACCCTTGCCCTCAATCATGTTGCCGCAACTATGCCCATAGAAGTACCTATTTCTCGAAAAGGGGCAGACTACGGCATTTTTGCAGAGGTGATGCTAGTGGCAACTGAACTAAGTCCCTACCCTGTGCCAATACGGCGCACAGTGATGATAGAAAGCGAAGCATCAGCCGAACTGTTGCCATCAGATGCAGCAACACAAGCAAAGGAGGATACCCTTAGCTCATATTGGCTAAAAGAGTTATTTGCCTCCGAAGAGCCATATGGCGAAAACGTAATAGAAAAAGTGCATGTCTTTACACAAGCCGTGCTTCAACTGACCGAAGGGAGAACCTTTGACCTCATTCATAGCCACGACTGGTTGACGATGCAGGCAGCAGTAGCTCTTAAAGAAAAACTCGGCGTTCCACTAGTAGCACATATCCACTCCTTAGAAACAGACCGATGCGGTCCGGACGCTTGCCATGCTAACAATCCAGTGTATCGGATTGAGTATATTGGCATGACAGCAGCAGACATAGTCATTCCGGTCAGTCATTACACTAAAAACTGCATCGCTTCTTACTATCCCGGTGTAGATGGCAGCAAAATACATGTGGTTTACAATGCCATCAACCCCAACGAAGGTATTATGGAGGCAGTTTCCGCTCCGGTAACCATTCCCAAAATGCCTAAGCGAAAAATAGTACTTTTTGTAGGCAGAGTAACTTATCAGAAAGGTCCGGAGTTTTTGTTAGAAACTGCCGAAAAAATTATCGCACAAGACCCTGAAGTAATTTTTGTAGTGGTAGGTACTGGCGATTTGTACTACTGGTTAGCATCGGAAGTAGCAAAGCGCGGCATGGGGGCAAACTTTATTTTAACGGGTTTTTTGAGTCCCGAGCGCGTAGCTTCGCTCATGCATACGGCAAGCGTTTACTTCATGCCTTCTGCTTCTGAGCCTTTTGGTCTTTCAGCATTAGAAGCCGGCTTAGCAGGAGTCCCCTCGGTGATTTCGGCACAGTCGGGAGTAGCAGAAGTGTTAGAGTTTGTGCTAAAAGCCAACCACTGGGATACCGACCGTTTTGCACGCTACATTCTTGCTTTACTCAACAATCCTGCCTTGGCGCAAGTGCTATCGGAAGAAAATCGTCGCACCATTGGCAAAATGAGCTGGGACGATGCAGCTATGCAAGTAATGGCGCTGTATCGGTATTTGCTCCGAAAAAATAAACAAGCATAGAGGGCATGTGCACCATGCGCCCCTTCTTACACTTTGCTTATTTCTTCTCAAATACATACATACTGCGTTTGAGTCCGGTGTCTGTTTGGTAATGAATGGTTTGGTGATGAGCAAATCCTGCTTTTGCTCCATAAGTAAGGAGTTCTCCTTCTGAAGGAAGGTAAGCATCTAGGCGTCCCCATTCAGTATCTACTACAATTTTGCGCTCATCTATGGGTTTGCCCACGTAGCGAATTTCGCGCGGAATTTCTATCACTAAAATGCCTCCCTTTTGTAGATGACCAAACAAAGATTGGATGACACTTTGTTGCTCTTCTGGTGTAAACTCCAAAATACCCGACCACATCCAAAGTAGTACATCGGGTTTTTGTGGATACTGCTGCCGTTTGATGTCAGCTTCGAATATTTCAGCATCGCCGTTACAATCTTGCCGAAGTACCTGACAAAGTTCGGGGCAACGCTCCTGTGCTACTACTTTTCCTTGAAAACCATTGTTTTTCAGCCCTTTGACAATTCTGCCATAGCCTGCTCCAATTTCAACAAGTAGTTGCGCATCTTTGATTATGGGCATCAGCAAAGGTATTTCGGGTGTTTGTGCTAACCCTTGCAAGGCAGCCAGTTCTTGCAGTTTACTTGCGCCTATCCGCCGATAAAACTCTATATTTGCATCGTTCATAGGGACGCTAATTTAGCTGTTTCAATCGATTTGGCAATATAGTTTTCATTTATTGCTGTGTCTGTTTTGTTAAACTGCTTCTTTTTACAGTTCATTTAAAATTTATTTTACAATGAAACATGGGTTTATCTTGCTGCTGATTTGCCAGTTGGTTCACGTTGCAGCAGGTCAAAATGCTAGCTTGCTCAAATCAGGACCTATGGTAGGTTATTCTTCTATGAGCGAGGTTGCTTTGTGGGTGCAAACAACTGCTCCGGCTACTGTTTATTTTGAGTATTGGGATAAAAATGCACCGCAAAATCGCTATCGCACTGAAAGCTACACTACCAAAAAATCGGAAGCATACACAGCAAAACTGATTGCAGACCAGTTACAACACGGCAAAAAATACGCCTACGAGTTGTTTATTAACGGCAAAAAAGTACCGCGCAACTACCCGTTGGAGTTTCAAACCCAAACCCTATGGCAATACCGCACCGACCCGCCAGCTTTTAAATTTGCGCTGGGCAGTTGTGCTTACATCAACGATTCTATTAACGACCGCCCCGGCAGACCTTACGGCGACCACTACAGCATTTTTACCCGCATCTATGAACAAAAGCCCGACTTTATGATATGGGGCGGCGACAATGTATACCTACGCGAACCCGATTTCGACTCGCGAACAGGTATCTTATACCGAAATACCCATACCCGCTCCACAGCTGAGCTACAGCCTTTGCTCGGCTCGGTACATCATTATGCCATCTGGGACGACCACGAGTTTGGTCCTAACGATTCTGATGGCAGCTATGCTTTCAAACACTACACCGAAGAGGCTTTTAAGCTCTTTTGGGCAAACCCCAACTACGGACCCGGAACAGAGGGCAAAGGCATTAGTGGTTGGTTTCAATGGGCTGATGCCGAGTTTTTTTTATTGGACAACCGCTACTTCCGAACCGCCAATGACAACCGCATCATGCCGCGCAAGTTGCTAGGCGAGGCACAATTGAACTGGCTCATCAATGCGCTAATTGCAAGCAATGCCACTTTTAAGTTTGTTGTGATAGGTTGTCAGGTACTCAATCCCGCCCAAGTGTTTGAAAACTACTCCACCTATCCCGAAGAACGTGCGCGCCTGATTCAAGCTATTCGCGATGCCAACATTAAAGGCGTTTTCTTCCTTAGCGGCGACCGCCACCACACCGAACTGACTATGCTCAAAGAAAACGACCGCGTGCCAGCACTATACGACCTGACCGTTTCACCACTTACTGCCGGACCTGCACGCAATGTAGATGAACCTAACACACTTCGCGTTCCCGGCACTATGGTCAACGAGCGCAACTTTGCTACTATTGAAATCACAGGACCGCGCAACGACCGCAAAATGACTATCAAGGTTTTCGACTATACCGGTAAGGAACAGTGGGCAAAGCAAATCAGTGCCCGTGAAATCAGAGAAGCCAAATGATTAAATCTATGACTGGCTACGGTGTTGTGCAAGCCGAAACCGAGCAATACAGCCTCACCGTAGAAGTGAAATCGCTGAATGCCAAAAGTTTAGACCTCTTTGTTAAAATAGGGCATGTATTTTCGGACAAAGAAATAGAGATACGCAACTATGCTGCCCAACAATTAGAACGGGGTAAAATTAGCATCGTAGTGAACTACGCTCGCAAAACAGAAGTAGAAGGACGCCTAAAAATTAACCGTCCTTTGGTAGCTCAATATTACCGCGACTTGCAGGAAACTGCTGCCCAATTGGGCGTAGAAAGCACCGATTTGTTCCGGCTGGCACTTGCCATGCCCGACTCCTACGAGCAAGCGCCGCCTACTGCTATTTCCGAAGACGAGTGGCAAACCGTTCGGCAGGCTATTTGGCAAGCTGTTGCTCTTTGCGATGAGTTCCGCATCAAAGAAGGACAAGCCTTGTTCGATATGCTCCGCAACAGCCTTGTTGCTATTGCTAACTTGTTAGCCCTTATTGAAGCCGAAGACCCTAAACGAATGGTACATATTCGGGAGAAAATTAGACAACAAGTAAGCGAACTAATCGCCCACAATGCTTTTGATGAAAATCGCTTTGAACAAGAATTGATTTTTTATGCTGAAAAATTAGACATTACAGAGGAAAAAATTCGCCTAAAAAGTCACTTAGATTATTTTGCAGAAGTGATGAACGAGCCAGTTTCTAATGGCAAAAAACTCAACTTCATTGCTCAGGAAATGGGGCGGGAAATTAACACCATTGGTTCAAAAGCCAACGACGCCACCTTGCAAAGATTAGTAGTAGCTATGAAAGAAGAATTGGAAAAAATTAAAGAACAACTCAACAATGTGCTGTAAAGGCTGGGCTATGGGGCTGCTGCTGGGTGGATGGTTTGCCTGGCACACAGCAGCACAAAACGATTTACCTCTGGTACGTGTTTGGGCGCCTGAACCTGTACTGCCTGCCACCTTCAATGCAGAGAAATACAGGCGCAGTGGTAGTTTTTTCTACGTTCAGTTGCAGCAAGTGCTCAACCAACGTGGCTTTTCAAGTGTGCTAGGCTACGAGCAACGCCTTTCACCTCACTGGTTTGCAGGGGCAAGCATCATACCTGCTGTAAACAATAATGCAAACCTGCTCGCCTATAGTTTCAATCTGAGCCATACTGGAAGGTTCAACGGTTGGCAGCTACTCAAACAAGCTACTTACACTTTGCAGAGCGAAATGGTACGGCAAGTAGGTAGTGCCACTCGGCGCAACTATTACAGCGCTATTGGTTTTACTTTTGGCTTAGCGCGCAATTTTTCCATTGGTGTACATTCCTCGCTAAGAGCTGTGTGGAGCTATCAAGCCGTTGTTTTTCCAAGTAATAGCCTTTATCCGCGCACGATTGACCAAACCCGCATGCAGGTAGAATGTGCATGGTTCCCCCGTCCACATTACAGCATTGGCTTGTTTGCTGCACAAAACACCAGTTACTTTATTGCCCTTGCCCAATTTGATGCCAATGGCAATATGACAAAGCCCGACCGGAGGCTTAACCTGAATACAGGTTTTATAGGGCTACGCCTTCATTTATTGCTTGACTGGCTGAGCGTTGAAAACCGCGAACAAGCGCGTATGCTACTCTACTAACACAAGAAGATTGGATGGTCAGCCAATTGTATATGGAAATAAGGATTAACCCCAACAGCCATCCTATTCCCATAATCACCAGATAGGTGAAATACCAGTCCATCTATACCCTATCCCGCATAAAAACCTCATTGATTCGCAGGTTATTTGCAGGCAACAATCGTAGCAATAAAGGTCGCATCGATGTGCTCAACTGCATAATCACGCTCTGCCTCTTTGCCCAAGCATATTGGATACAACTGCCCTTAACAGCGCTGTGGTAGCTGTAAGGTTAATTAACATGTGCGCCGCATCCGATAGCCAGACGGGTATCTTCTTCCAAAAGATTAATCACTGGCTTTTGTGCAAAGTGTAGTTGTTGCATAGTTGTTTTCTTTTCATTTACTTCTCAACAACTCACTTTTCGGGAAAGCATCGCGTGCAAATTCAATTTGTCAAGTATTGAATCGCCAATAAAAAAAACAAGACCTTGCAAAAACTTGCAAGGTCTTGTTTTGGGAGGAAGCAAGTTGAATCAATATCCGAAGATTTCCTCTAAGCTGAGTTTTTTCACTTCGCCGTAGCGGCTCAGCTCGTCTAACTTAATTTTTTGCTCAGAGGCTACTACACAGTACGCATATGGTTTGCCGGAGAGTTTTTCGCTATGGAATTGCTTCACATCGTCAAAGGTAAATTTGTCTAATGCCTCATAGGTGGCTTTGCGCACGTCTTCTTCTAAGCCTAAGTCTTTAGCTGCCAAGTAGGCATAAACGATAACGTCGCGCGTGATGCGCTCGGTTTCTATGGTTTTCTTCAAGCTTTTGCGTGAAAGTTCAAACATGTTTTGTGCCTCTGGAATTTGCGTAAGCAGTTCATTCATACCTTGGATGGCATCGTGAATTTTATCGGCTTGCGTGCCAATGTAGCCAGTGAGTGTGTAGTAATCTTCCTTCTTGGCAGGTTGTCCGTAGGTGGCAAAGGTGCTGTATGCTAGCGCTTTGGCTTCGCGCAAGGACTGAAATACTACCGAGCTCATGTTGCCGCCGAAGTATTCGTTGAACATTTGCACGATAGGGGTGAGCGTGGGGTTATAGGGTTCTGTTACCCGAATCCATGAGATTTCAGCCTGTACCATGTTGTAGTCAGCAAAAAGCACTTGGTTTTTAGTTGTGGGTGTGCGTGTAAAGGTAACAGGCTGCGGAAGGGCTTTGAATTGTGCTGGCAGAGGCATCAGTCGAGCAATGTCTGCACTAATTTCATTAATGGGTTTAGGTCCGTAATAAATGACCATATGGGGATGGTCGAGAATGGAGTGCAACACATCTACTAATTGCTGCGGCGTAATAGCGTTGATTTCTTCGTTGCTCATCACGCTATTAAATGGATTTTTGGGTCCGTAGGTAGCATAGCTGCGCAGCCCTTGCATAATAGCCTGTTTGTTGAGTTTGGCATCATTGCGCGCTTTGATGATGCGCATTTTGAGTGCTTGCCATGCTTGCTCATCGGGTTTGCAGTGGCGTAGCAGGTGTTGTACCAGTTCTAGGGTTTTTTCCATGTTTTCTTGCAAGCCGCTGATGATGAGCGAGGTAGTTTCGCCGCTGGCATTGGTGTTGTAGTTGGCAGCAAGAGCGTAGAATGCTTTGCTTAGTTCTTCGGCAGTGTATTTGTCGGTACCAAGAAATTGCAAGTATTGGAATGCATAAGGCAGCAGTTTGTTGTTCCATGTGCCCATGCCATCTATGCGAAATACCAGCCGGTATAACTGATTATCAGTATTTTGTGCATAGAGCAGTTCAACTTTGTCAGCAATTTTACTGCGTTGTAGGTCTTTTTCAAAATTTACAAACACTGGCTTCATCTCTGCCATTGGCATGGCATTAATTTGTTTGAAAAATGCTGATTGTGCATCGCGGTTCAATGAAACAGGCGTGATGGGCGGTTTAGCTAGTTTCATTACATTTTTATCTTCACCCTTGCGCTTGTACACAATAGCATAGTTGTTTGCACAATACCGATTGACAAACTCTACAATATCTTTTTTCGTCACTTTGCTCATTTCGTCTATTTGGCGCAAGTATGCATCCCACGAATTGGCGTGGTCTAAACTAAATGAGCGCATAATGGTAAGAGCGCGAGTGTTGTTATTTTCAGACTGTTGCAAATAGTTGAGTTTAAAGTTGTTCACAATTGCCTGAATAAAAGACTCATCAAAATCGCCTTTTTTGAGTTTTTCGATTTGTCCAAGTATCAAGTCGCGCACCTCATCGAGCGATTGCCCTGCCTTAGGCGTACCACCAAACTGCCAAACGCTATAGCCGCGTGTTTGAGTGACCCCCGAAAAACTGTTTTGCACCAATTGCTTTTTATTGAGATTTAAATCTAACAAGCCTGCACCGCGATTGGACATGATTTCATTGGCAACAGTAAGCAGCAATGATGCACGTCGGTCTAACAAGCCGGGCATGCGAAAACCCAAAATAATATTTTCAGGAGTCGGACCGAACACTTCGCGCACAATTGGCTGGGTAATTTCTTTTTCGGGCTCTGCTTTGTAGTCTTCCACAGGCTTGCTTTTCATCCAGGCAAATGCCTTTTCTACCTTGGGCATTACTTCCTCAGGGTTGAGGTCGCCTACCAAAATCAGCGCCATGTTATTGGGCACGTAGTAGGTTTCATAGAACTTGCGGATGCGGCGCGGATTAGGATTTTTCAGATGCTCTTGGTCGCCCAGTACAGATTTGTTGAGGTGATACTTCTCAAATAAAGCGGCATACAGTGCTTCACCGGCTTTGCGCCCGTCGTTATCCAATGAAATATTTTTTTCTTCGTACACTGTTTCCAGTTCGGTGTGGAAAATGCGGAATACGGGATTTTGAAAACGCTCAGCCTGCACGGCTAAGTAGCGGTCTAAGGCATTGGCAGGAATGTTTTCCAGATAGCTGGTATATTCATAGCTAGTAAAAGCATTGGTCCCTTGCGAGCCCATCGCAGACATGAGCTTGTCGTATTCGTTGGCAATAGCCAACTTAGCAGCCTCGTTAGACACGCGGTCTATTTCGCGGTAAATAGCTGCACGTTTAGCGGTGTCGGTTGTTTTTCCATATTCATCGTAAAGGTCTTCTATTTTGGCAAGCAACACTTTTTCTTTTTCCCAGTCGGTTGTGCCAAATTTGCTTGTTCCCTTAAACATCAGGTGCTCTAAATAATGAGCCAAGCCCGTATCGGTACGGGGGTCGTTAACAGCGCCAGCGCGGGTAGTCATCATGGTGTAGATTCGTGGCTCGCGCCTGTTGATGCTGAGCACTACGGTTAGTCCGTTGTCTAATTTGTAGAAACGCGCTCCGAACGGGTCGTTAGTGACGTAGCGATAGGTGTACTTACCAGTCTTGCCAGTTTTCCACTCGTAGTTATTAAGTTGTGAATAGGCAACCATTACTAATGCCCAAGATAAGAAGCTGAAAAGAAGCGTTTTTTTCATGTGTTGAACAATGAATAGAAGGTGAAACATAGAAAGCAATGTTAGCTCATAACAAGCGGTTTTGCAAATGCATGCAACCTGCTTTCATGAGCAGGTTGGCGTAAATAAAAAACCTGCCAAGTATGTTCCGATACTCGACAGGTTGATTGTTTAATGAAGTTATCAAAAGTAACTCGGTTCTTACTTTTTGAGGGCAGCTTCGTACTTAGCGCCTACTACGTCCCAATTAACTACATTCCAGAAAGCAGCCACGTAGTCAGCGCGTTTGTTTTGGTATTTGAGGTAATAAGCATGTTCCCAAACGTCGATGCCTAAAATAGGCGTACCTTTGATGGTTACATCGGCAATATCCATCAGCGGGTTGTCTTGGTTAGCCGTAGAGCCAATTTTCAGTTCGCCGCCGTCTACTACCAACCATGCCCAGCCTGAGCCAAAGCGCCCCATAGCAGCTTTTGCAAACTCTTCTTTAAATGCAGCAAAAGAACCAAATTTTTTATTAATGGCTTCTGCCAAGGCACCTTTGGGTTCGCCACCAGCATTAGGACCAATAATTTCCCAGAAGAAGGTGTGGTTGTAGTGGCCGCCGCCATTATTGCGCACTGCCATAGAAAATTTGCTGATATTTTTGCAAATTTCTTCAATGCTCATTTTTTCGCCCTCAGTATTGGCAATAGCAGCGTTGAGATTATTAACATAGGTTTGGTGATGACGGCTATGGTGAATTTCCATCGTCATAGCGTCGATATGCGGCTCGAGCGCATTATACGCGTACGCTAATTTAGGGAGTTCAAATGCCATTGGTTTACAGGTTTGGTTTGAAAAACTGGTCAAAGTTAAGCAAAATAAAAACGTACTCCATGCGAGTATTGTTTTGGCTGCAAATTGTTTCATAACACTTTTTTGTTTTCAGCATATAA
This sequence comes from Bernardetiaceae bacterium, assembly GCA_025056255.1. Lineage (GTDB taxonomy): Bacteria > Bacteroidota > Bacteroidia > Cytophagales > Thermoflexibacteraceae > Rhodoflexus. The sequence goes on from JANWVT010000020.1 coordinate 30,304, forward strand.
CCCCCCAAGGTACAAAATGGTTGCCAAATTCAGCAACGGATGTGGCTCAACTGCTAAAAGCATGTTCAAGTTTTACAAGGGCAAAGGGAGTTTGGATTGGGGATTTCGGAGTTCGGCGTTTTCCTACTGCTATACGCCAAAATTTTTTCGCTGTTGCATGTATTTCTACGCGCGGTAGGGGTTGATTATGAGAACACAAACAACGACAAGCATGTTTGCATGAACATGAATTTGGCAAAATCAATCTAACAAAAACCTAAACAACTACTTACGGCGTGTTATGCCACTGTAGGGGCAGGTAACGTGCAATTTTAATTTTCAAATGTTTAATCGCATAACTTGCATGTAAACATATCGGATTGCTACATCTGGGCTATTTGGCGAATAGCTTCTACTAAGCGGTCTAAGTCGCGCGTAGTAGTATAAACGTTAGGCGTTACGCGAATGCCTTTTATATTTTCCCATTCAATACCGGTTGTGTGAATTTTATACTTGTTGAAAAGCAAGCTATCTGTCTCGGCTACTGTTTTGCCCTCAATAGAAAATAGCCCAATGGCACAGCCAAATTCTGGTTTAAGGGAGGTATGCAGGCGTACTTTCGGCAAGTTCATTACTTTTTCTGCCCAGTAGTTTTTGAGATAGTGTAATCTTTTTTCCTTGCGCTCTGCACCTATCATCCAGTGAAAATCGATAGCTTGCCCTATAGCTTGCTCGTTGGCGAAAGGTCTGGTGCCCAAATGTTCAAACTTGCGGATATCTTCGCTCTCTGGGTCAGGGGCGCCAAAGAGTGGATACAGTCGGCGAATTTTTTCTTTTCGCACATACAACATGCCGCTGCCAAAAGGGGCAGTGAGCCACTTGTGCAAACTGGTGCCAAAATAATCGCCATTTAAATCAGGAATTTGAAAATTGAGCAATCCGAAACTATGCGCACCGTCTATCACAACCTCAATACCCCGTGTGCGGGCAGCATCGGCAATCTCACGGACAGGGAGCGTTTGCCCCGACCAGTTGATAATGTGTGTGATATGTACCACTTTGGTTTTAGGGCTAAACAAAGCCGTGTATTGTTGTACGATTTCTTCTTTATTTTCTGAGGGTAGGTTCAGGTTCACGTATCGCAGCACAATGCCATCTCGTTTTTCGCGTTGTCGCCATGCATGTAGCATATTGGGATAGTCTTGTCGCGCCAGTACTACTTCGTCGCCTTTGGTGAGCTGCAAACCAAAAATAACAGTTTCTAAGGCTTCGGTGGCATTTCGGTGGATGGCAATTTCCTCAGCAGAGCAGCCCGCCAATTCTGCTAGCCGCGCACGTAGTGGCTCTCTTCCGGCATCCAGTACACGCCACATGTAATAACTCGGTGCTTCATTAGAAAGGCGGTTGTAGCGCTCTACGGCTTCTTGTACTACGCGCGGATGTGGCGAAACGCCTCCGTTGTTGAGGTTTAAAATAGTGGGCGAAACGGTAAATGCCTGCTTGATTTGATACCAGAAAGTTTCATCGCGAATGGTATCTTCCACTGGTTGGTTGGCAGCTGCTTGCAATGCCTTGTTCAGATTTTTAGCGGCTAAGCTGCCAAACGGCGAGGCTGCGGCAAGCGCCGTTGTTATATGCTTTAAAAAACGACGGCGCGAGGTGTTAAATAGCTCCCCCAAAAGCATAGTGTTTTTGGAAGCAAATTAAAAATTTTTCATGAACCGTTTATTTATGTTGATGTGCCAAGCGCTTGGTTGCACTAAGGGTTGCCTATAAGCATCTCAGCCAGTAACCAGATGTAGCAAATCTTGCCCGATATCGCGGCGGTAATATTTGCCTTCGTAAGCAATTGTTTCAGCAGCGCGATAGGAAAGTTGCAAGGCTTGCGGCATTGTATCGGCAAGAGCAGTAAGTGCTATCACCCGCCCGCCTGCAGTTACTAACTGAGCGCCTTGCTGTTTTGTACCTGCATGAAAAGCAATCACCTGCTCCAATTGGTCTAAACCGCTAATCACTTTTCCCGTTTGAAATGCTTCGGGGTAGCCCCCCGATACAAGCATGACTGTTGTAGCTGTGCGACTGTCTATTTCAAATTGAGCAGTAGCCAGTTGGCGGCGGGAGGCAGCATCTAGCAGCTCCAAAAAATCACTTTTGATGCGTGGTATAACTACTTCGGTTTCAGGGTCGCCCATGCGCACATTGTACTCAATCACGTATGGATTGCCCTCTACGTTCATTAGCCCAATGAAAATAAAGCCCACGTAGTCAATGCCTTCTTGTTGCAAACCTGTTAGGGTAGGTTGCACAATGCGCTCCTCTACTTTTTGCAAGAAAACCTCATTAGCAAAAGGCACAGGTGAAACAGCGCCCATGCCTCCGGTATTCAGTCCGGTATCGCCTTCCCCTACTCGTTTGTAGTCTTTGGCGGCAGGCAGTAGCCGATAGTTTTTGCCATCGGTAAGTACAAAAACAGAAAGCTCTATTCCTTGCAGAAATTGTTCTACCACAACAGTTTGACTTGCTGCACCAAATTTGGCACCAGTTATCATTTGGCGCAGGGCGGCTTGGGCTTCCAATAATTCATCTATAATGAGCACCCCTTTGCCCGATGCCAGTCCATCGGCTTTCAATACGTAAGGAGCTTGCTGAGTAGCTAAGTAAGCGATGCCTTCTTCTAGGTTGCGGCTGTCAAAGCTTCTATAGGCAGCAGTAGGGATGCCGTAGCGCATCATAAAACGCTTAGCAAAATCTTTGCTACCTTCTAACATAGCCCCTGCTTTACTGGGTCCCACCACACGCACCTTGTCTAGCGCTGGTTGTTCGCGTATAAAATCGACAAAACCAGCCACTAAGGGAGCTTCCGGACCTACTACAACAAGTTCTATTTCATTTTTTACAATAAAATCGGCTAATTTTTCAAAATCAGTAGCTTCTATGGCAACGTTGTTTGCTACTGTTGCCGTTCCGGCATTGCCGGGCGCCACAAACAAAGCCGAGCAAAGCGGACTTTGCGCAATTTTCCAGGCAAAGGCATGTTCGCGCCCGCCACTCCCTAAAATGAATACTTTCATTTCATTAGCTTAAACAGCGGCAAAATTAGCATTTATATCTTTCAGAGCCTGCTACGCCACAGCACTGCAACACCTAAATTTGCAGGATATTCCAACACCAACCCATTCGACTATGATGGTAGACTTGCGCAGCGATACTGTTACAATGCCAACCGCTGCTATGAAAGCAGCTATGTTCAATGCTCTTTTGGGAGATGATGTGTATGGCGAAGACCCTTCTGTCAATACTTTGCAGGAATATGCTGCCGCATTGTTCGGCATGGAGGCTGCCTTGTTTTGTCCTTCGGGAACGATGACCAACCAAATTGCCCTCCGAGTACACTTACAACCCGGCGACGAGGTCATTTGCGACCAACTTGCTCATATCTACCACTACGAAGGAGGCGGCATTGCACTCAACGCTCATGCCTCTGTTCGGCTGATAGCATCAGAACAGGGGAAAATTACTGCTGAACAAATAGCTGCTAACATCAACCCAGAGGATATTCACTACCCTACTACCCGACTGGTCGCATTGGAAAATACGGTCAACAAAGGGGGCGGTATCTGCTACAAAGTAGCTGATATTGAACCGATTGCAAAACTTTGCAAGCAGAAAAGCTTGTCTTTACACTTAGACGGCGCGCGCCTCTTCAACGCATTAGTTGCCAATGGAGAACAACCTCAGCAATACGGAAAGCTTTTCGATACTATCTCCATTTGCCTTTCCAAAGGTTTAGGAGCACCTGTAGGCTCACTGCTGCTGGGTAGCCGCGAGCATATTCGAAAAGCCCTACGCATTCGCAAAGCAATGGGCGGCGGTATGCGGCAAGCTGGCATGCTGGCTGCTGCTGGGCTATATGCTTTGCAACACCACATTGAACGATTAGCAGAAGACCACCAGCGCGCTGCTGCTCTTGCCCAAACTCTTGCCTGCTGTAATTACGTGTCTGAAATATTGCCCGTACAAACCAATATTGTCGTTTTTAAGTTAAAAACCAACTATTACTCCCCTGTACAATTCACCGAGCTGCTTAAAAGCAAGGGCGTTTTGGCAAATCCCTTTGCAGGCGGCGTCCGATTTGTTACACATCTCAATTTTAATGACGAAGATTTGAAAAAAGTACAAAAAATTCTGCAAAGCCTGTAAGGCTCATCTTTCTTCAAACGATAAGAAAGGCTCACACTTGTATTTGAAAAAAGGATGTGAATAGTTATTTTACAAGTGAAGATTGGCAACCAATCACAAGCGCAAATACAACCTTTTGGCAGCTATGGAAATTGGAATGACATTAACACAATTAGAAAATCTGTCTAAGGAAGAATTAATTGAAATCATCAAACAGCAAGAACACATTCGGCAAAGCCGCCTCACTACCACATTGCGCTTGCTGATGGACAACACTTCTGATATGATGCTTTGGCTCAACAGTCAGTTTCGCATCATTGCTTTCAACAATGCCTATGCCAAGCATATCCAAAAGCTATACAACAAGCCAATTAGCGAAGGTCAGCTAATTTCTGATATTTTACCACAAGAATCATTTCAATACTGGCAACAATATTTTCACGAGTGCACAAGCCACGCCAAACGCATAGAAGTAACCCATCATTTGCTAAGCAATGGCAAGCCCTATATTGTATCAGTAACCATGACCCCCTACATAGATATATCGGGCAATACAGATGGTGCTGTGATTTATTTGAAAGATATTACTGAGCAAGCTATTATAGAGCAGAAACTGCGCCGTAGCGAGGCGCGGTTCAGGGCTATTATGTCTTACACTTCCGACATCATAGCTTTGATTGACGCGCAAGGAGAAACCAAATTTGTAACCCCCTCTTTTTTCAGAATTACTGGCTACGACGAGTTGGACAGCAGTATCAGAAATGTATTTACCTTAGTTCATCCAGAGGATTTGCCTATTGCCAAAGCAGAAATGCAACGCATGCTTGCTGGCGATATAAAAAACATTCCCTTAGAAATCCGCATCAAAAAGCAAGACGGCAGCTACATCTATCTGGAAATTATTGCTCAAAACAAACTCGACGACGAGAACATCAAAGGCATTATCATCAACGGGCGAAACATCACCAATCGCAAGAAAGCAGAAGCAGAACTGATACAAGCACGACAAGCAGCTGAAGAAGCCTTAAAAATTAAAGACAATTTTCTTTCCGTCATGAGCCATGAAATTCGTACGCCGCTTACGGCAGTAATAGGCATGGCTAATATGCTGCTACAAGACCATCCAAGCGAGCACCAAATTGATTATTTGCGCACCTTGAATACCTCAGCAGATCATTTGCTGGCACTGATTAACGATATTTTAGATTTTTCCAAGATACAAGCAGGCAAACTTGTTTTTGAATCGGCACCATTCCACCTACCAACTTTAATTGAAAATGTATGTAACATCCATAGCCTTACAGCAGCAGAAAAAGGGCTTGTACTCAATTATAAGCTATCAGAAGCAATACCAGCGTGGTTAGTAGGTGACAGCCTCCGCCTCAGTCAGATTCTGCATAACTTGCTAAGCAATGCCATTAAATTTACTCCTACTGGAAGCGTAGAGGTAAGGGCAACAATCTCCGGACAGCATGATGAGCGCATCTTATTGCAAATCACTGTGGCAGATACTGGCATTGGTATTCCGCCCGACCAAATCGAACATATTTTCGAGCTTTTTACACAAGTGCAAAATAACACCACCCGCAAATATGGCGGCACAGGATTAGGGCTGGCAATTACTAAACACTTGGTAGAAATGCAGGGAGGTAGTATTTGGGTAGAAAGCCAACCACAGAAAGGGTCGGTATTTAGCCTTGTAATTCCTTATACTATTGCCTGTGAGGTGCCACAACATATTCAGCAACCCTCTTCTGTGCCAGAAGATGCCCTGTTTAACAAGAAAATCCTCTACATAGACGATATTCCCGTCAACCAATCTATCTTAAAAAATTTTTCTAAAATTTGGAAAACTAACCTAACAACCGCATCTTCTGGCAAAGAAGCATTGCAGCAAATAGAGCAGCAGCAAAGCCAAGGACAGTATTTTGACCTGATTATCACCGATATTCTTATGCCAGAAATGGATGGCTATCAGGTAGCTGCCCAAATTAGGCAACACCCCGACAGCCGGCTTGCATGCACCCCAATTATTGCCCTAACAGCCGACGTATCTACCAGTGTAGAACAAAAAGCCAAAAGTGTAGGTATCGATGTATGCTTGAACAAGCCTATTGACCAACATGCTCTTCGCCGACAAATCATTGCACTGTTGTTTGAGCAAAACACCAACGCTACAAAAATAAGTTCTTCTGTCCAACAAGAAACAGCCACTTTAAAACCTGACTTTATCACTGACAATGATGCTTTCATAGAATTTTTACAACTTGCACGCCAGCAAGTAGAACAAGCTGCCGAAAATATTCACAAAGCCTTCGTGAATGCAGACGAGGAGAGCTTGCGCAAAGAAATACACGCCATCAAACCAATGTTAGCCTACATGCACCAAGACGAGTTGATAAAGCAACTACAACATTTACGAACCACTGTAAACACTGGTAGCATTGAAGAACGCCTGATGGCAGCCATGAAAGTTGGCAATATAATGGAAAAATTATACCGACGCATAGAAAACCAACTCCAAATATTGCAAACCTCTTCTTGTTAATAAGCTAATCCAACTGGACAGTTAGCACGCGTACAGATGCTAAACAAATTAACAGCCAATCCGTTTATTACTTGGCTTTGGGTATGATTATGAGCAAAGTAATCTTTTTTTTGCTAATTGCAACTATTTTGTTAGCAATAGACTGGTATGTTTTTCAGGCAGTTAGAGTGGTTTGGGAAGATTCCCAAGCGCAAGCTCGACGCCTTATTTATGGTATTTATTGGGCACTTTCCTTGCTCACCATTAGTATTTTAGCCATCTACCCATACCTACCTGCTTCGGCTACTATGCTCAAAGCACGCCGGTTTGTAATGGTTTGGGGATTTATGTTTTACTTCTCTAAACTGTTTGCCATACTGTTCATTGCCATAGATGACCTGTTAAGGCTGGTGCAGTGGGTACATGTAAAACTCAGCACTTGGCTGCCTCGGGAAACTCCCTCAACACTGCCAGCTGAAAAAGCTACTGAGACATTGCTTCCGACAACTTCTGAGACCATCAGCCGCTCTGCATTTTTGATGCAAGCAGGGCTGGTAGCTGCTGCCGTCCCCTTAGCAAGCATGACCTTCGGGATTATTTCAGGAGCACATGACTACCGCATTCGCCGCGTGCGCATCGCACTCCGCAACTTGCCTAAGGCATTCGATGGCATTCGGATTGGGCAATTATCCGATATTCATGCGGGTAGTTTTTTTAACCGAGTGGCAGTACAAGGCGGTGTGGAAATGCTGCTCAAAGAAAAACCAGACGTTGTGTTCTTCACCGGCGATTTAGTGAACGACAGCGCCGATGAAATGCGCGACTATTTCTCTGTTTTCAAACGCGTAACAGCTCCTATGGGCGTCTATTCGGTGCTAGGCAACCACGACTACGGCGACTACAGACAATGGAGTAGCCCACAAGCCAAGTATCAAAATCTGCAAACACTCAAACAAATACACGCGGCTATGGGCTGGCGGTTGCTTATGAACGAGCACATCTATCTACAAACAGCAGGTGAAAAGATTGCAGTTATAGGAGTAGAAAACTGGGGAGCAAAAGGCAACTTCCCCAAATATGGCAAACTACACCGTGCATATGCTGGAACAGAACAGGCGCCTGTTAAACTGCTGCTCTCGCACGACCCTAGCCATTGGGATGCTCAGGTGCGTCCACACTATCCCGATATAGACCTGATGCTTGCCGGACATACCCATGGCATGCAGTTTGGCATCGAAATAGGTTCATTTAAGTGGAGTCCAGTACAATATTTCTACCAGCAATGGGCAGGACTGTACCAGCAACAGCATCAGTACCTATACGTTAATCGCGGATTTGGCTACATAGGCTTTCCGGGGCGCATTGGTATTTTACCGGAAATTACCATCATTGAACTGACGCGGGCATAGACTTGTGTAAAATAATTAATTTGATTAACTATACAGTCTAAAATAAGGCTCAATCTGATATGGCTCTTCCGGAAGAATACTTGCGCTATCCCTACCGCCGTCATGCTATGGACCACGACCGCTACCGCTGGTCTAATCTTTTTGAACGTTCGCCTGTAGAGTTGCCCAACCACGCCCACATTGCTTTGTGGGTTACGGTAGTATCGGAATTTTTTCCGCTCAATCAGCAAGGAAAGCCTTTCAAAGCACCGGGCGGAATGGTTACCCCCTACCCCGACTTCCGGCATTATTCCTCCCGCGACTACGGCAACCGCGTGGGCATTTTCCGACTATTTAAACTGTTCGACCGCCTAAACGTTCGAGTTAGTGTTGCCATGAATGCAGCCGTAGCAGAGCGATACCCCGTTTTGGCACGTGAAATAATCAATAGGGGCTATGAAATTATCTGCCACGGCTACGATATGGATACCATCCACCACAGCGGCATGAACGAGGCAGATGAGCGCGCTATCATTCGCCAAGCCAAACAAATCATTACCGATGTAACGGGCATCATTCCACGTGGCTGGCTTTCGCCTGCTTCTGCTGAGTCTTTCCTTACCCCTGATTTGGTACAAGAAGAGGGCTTCACTTATTTGTGTGATTGGGCAAACGACGACATGCCCTACCGATTTCATACACGCAATGGCAGTTTGCTTGCCATGCCTTACTCAGAAGAAATCAGCGACCGACAAATCATTATGGGGTATCATCATACCGAAGACCAATTTGCCCAACAAGTCAAAGACCAATTCGACACACTGCTTGCTGAAAGCAAACGGTATGGCGGGCGCATTTTGTCGATAGTGCTCTATCCTTACATTAGTGGCTTGCCGTATCGCATCCATGCCGTAGAAGAACTGCTGCGCTATATCTTGCAACGTCCGGGCGTGTGGAACGCCACAGGAAGCGAAATAGCCGATGTATGCAGCTCATTATGAGCATCAATCAAACGCCGCAAGTAAACACACTCCCAACAAACAATCCGATACCTGTTTAATCATTAAAAAAACTAACCCCAAAGGCAGCACATATCATCACAAAACCCATCAACACATTGTTAACAAAAAAATCACTGCACTCACCTAATTTCTTAGTTACGTAAAATTATTCAAGCTATGAAAACGATTGTATTGTCAATCCTAATTCTTGTCTTGGTTGGACGGCATGCTGCGGCACAAAACATTGCCTTTAATCAAGATGTTTTCGACAAATTTGTTGAAATGCGCGTGGGTGATGGCAAAAAACCAGTTTATTGGTATTGCTATGGCGAAGTATATTCTTATCCAGATGGTACGTTGCTTAGCCGCATGGAAGGCATTGATGCCGCTAACTTAATTCGAATTAGCAAAGACAGCGTTATTCAGCTCAACCGCAAGATTTTTGTTTATACCGATGCACAAACCAATCAAGTGCTAAAAGAGTACAATGGTCAGAAAGTCAGCCATATAGAGTACCCGTATCAAAAAATTACTTACGTGCTGAAAGGCGACCGTATGGCAAGTTATGTGGAGCAAGGCAGTGGCGAACGCATCACCAAAATAGGACCCGGCTACAAAACATTTGCCCGCAAAATGGGCGACAGCTACGTATTCACTGCTCCTGTTTTCTTAGATTGGGATACACCGCGCGGGAAATACGAGGCTTATGAAAACTATGATTTTTACTACTTTCCTAAGAAAAGCAAGCTACAACACCGTTATCAACTTAGCTGGGTGCGCTATGGCGATTTGCCGCCCTTCTTCGGGCAAGGAAAGAAAGGCATTATTCAGCTAGTATGTTACCGCGTAGATGACTTCGAAAAAATTCCAGACCCTATTCGCTCTTATATTCGCAACGAAGCCCAGCTATGGCTCAATCCCCCCAAAGACCTGCAAGAAATTGCGCAGTTACAGCAGCGAAAGTGATAGCTCCACTGCCCAGTATCTACTTTTGCTCATTGATGGCAAGGTTTTTTATCAAACCTAAGTAGTTGTGGAGGTTTTTGTTAGATTCATTTTGCCAAATGCATATTAAAGGCAAACTCGCCGTTATTCGTTACCTCCTGAGCGCCCCTTACCGTGCGAGCAGAGGCATGCAACAGCAAAGATATTTTGGCGTGTAGCAAGAGGAAAACTCCAAACTCCGCAATCCAAAATCCGAAATCCGAAATCCCTAAGCTCTTGTTCGTGTCCTTTGTTGCGCGTGGGGGCAGGCGCAACGGCGAAAGAAAATCTCACAATTCCGAACTCTAAACTCCGAAATCCAAAATCCAAACTCCCATAGCTTAGTGCCGATACTCACCCAACACTGCTCCCCCAAATACCCCCTGAGTTAGGAGCTTCTATCAGGTGGCTGCATATGAGCAAAGCCAAATAAGATACAATACAACTGGCATTCACTCATCATACAACTAACAAGAGTGTTGTTTTTTTAAATGCATGTTGTAACTTTAAATTAATCTTTTGTTCACACTATCTTCCCACTTTTTACTTTTAACAGCTACACCTATGCAAGTTGAAGACAAATATCACAGCAACTATATTTTTTGCAATACAAACGGTAGTGTGCAGTACGACGAACAGTGTGGTTGTGTATTACTAACTCTTAAAGGCTACGCACAAGGAAGCGAGTACAGAGATTTAATGAATCAAGCTATTTTGCTATTAAAAAAGCACAATTGCTCAAAGCTATTGGGCAATACCAGCCAAAGCGAGGTTATTCCGTTGGAAGACCAAGACTGGACTAATAGCGAGTGGGCAGAACGCGCCATTCAAGCTGGTCTCAGATACAATGCCATTGTTTTGGCAGAAGATATTTTTGGCAGACTTTCAATAGAATCTATTACTGAAAGCGCTAAAACTGTGGTAGTTCAATATTTTAACAGCCTATCCGAAGCCAAGAAATGGCTGAACGCCATTGCATGACCAGAACCGTTACATAGGAGGCAAAGGAGGAGGTACAGCAGCGAAAATACTATTGAGTGCTTGTACTTGTCCGGCGGGCGTCCAGTTGCTCATACCTTGCATCCATACTAACGAGTTGCGATTGACTTGTCCATTAGTTGCCATTTGAGCGAGTTGAGAGATATTAAAGGGTCCTTGTTGTTGCCCGTTGATAGCTACAAAGAATTGCAAGGGAGGCGGAACTGGCGGCGGATTATTAGGAGCGGTATTACTCGCCATGCTGTTCACCATTTGATTGCCGATGCCAAAGCCCATACCTACCCCCATGCCAGCTGCTATACCCCCAGCAGGATTATCAGCAGCTTTTTCAATAGCATTGGCGGCTTGAAACTTGGTGTATTGGTCTAGGTTGCCTAAAATGCCCATGCTGCTGCGTTTGTCTAACATAGCTTCTATCTCCGGTGGCAAGGAAATATTTTCTACTAACACTTTTACCACTTCTACGCCGTATTGGTCAAAATCGTGCGAGATTTTCTCTTTGATGTAGTTGGAAAACTCATTTACGTTCCCCGCCATGTCCAAAACAGGAATTTTTGACTCGCCAATAATATCGGTAAAGCGCGTAATAATCAGGTTGCGCAGATTGTCTGCTACGTCTTCGGCGCGAAACTGATTGTTAGTACCCACCAGTTCTTTTACAAATTTGGCTGGGTCGCTAATGCGTACCGAATAGGTGCCGAAAGCTCTTACTCGCACCGGACCAATTTCAGGGTCGCGAAGAGTAATCGGATTTTTAGTGCCCCACTTCCAGTTTGTAAAGGTTTTAGTGTTTACAAAATAAACTTCAGCCTTAAATGGACTCTCAAAGCCATACTTCCAACCTTTTAGCGTACTAAGAATAGGCATGTTTTGTGTAACAAGCGTATGCGTTCCCGGACCGTACACATCGGCAAGTTGTCCTTCATTGATAAATATGGCTGCTTGCGACTCGCGCACGATGAGCTTGGCACCGTATTTAATTTCATTATTGGCATGGTCAAAACGCCAAACCAGTGTATCGCGGCTGTCGTCTAACCACTCAATAATTTCAATGAATTGTTTGCTGAGAAAATTAAAAATGCCCATTGCCGTTGTATTTGCTTATTGGCAATATAGGAATTTTTTAATAAAAATGCTTTTTGCTTGGTTAGATTTGTAAATAATCGCTTAGCTATATGTTTGATACCATTGTGGAGTATTTTTCGCAGATTTCGCCTGTAAAAGGTGCTTTTTTAGCTACTCTTTTTACGTGGTTAGTTACCGCTGCTGGTGCTTCGGTAGTGTTTCTTTTCCGACAAATGAATCGTACTGTACTGGATGGCATGCTTGGCTTCACCGGTGGAGTGATGATTGCAGCAAGTTTTTGGAGCTTGCTCGCCCCTGCCATAGCCATGAGCAACGGAGACAGCAAGCTCTTGAAATTACTGCCTGTGGTGATAGGATTTACCAGTGGTGCGCTTTTTTTATTTTTCTTAGATAAATTCTTACCTCATTTGCACATCAATTTTAAAGAAACCGAGGGTATGCAGTCAACTTGGCAACGCACTACGCTGCTTGTTTTGGCTATTACCCTGCACAATATTCCCGAAGGATTAGCCGTAGGCGTGTTGTTTGGAGGTGTTGCAGCAGGCATACCGGAGGCAAGTATCTCTGGTGCGGTAACCTTAGCAATAGGCATTGGGCTGCAAAACTTCCCAGAAGGAATAGCTGTTGCCATCCCGTTGCGCCGCATGGGCATGAGCCGCGCCAAAAGTTTTCTTTACGGGCAGTTTTCGGCGTTAGTAGAACCCGTAGCAGGCGTATTAGGGGCAGTAGCTGTTAGTTTTTTTACACCCGTGCTCCCTTTTGCTCTTGCATTTGCTGCCGGCGCTATGATTTTTGTAGTAGTGGAAGAGGTAATTCCAGAAACCCAGTTAGACCAAAATACCGATATTGCCACCTTAGGATTTATTGCAGGTTTTATAGTAATGATGACGCTGGACGTAGTACTGGGCGCGTAAAACACGCCTGTTAGGCAATTAAGCATCTGAAAAATGTAATTTCTATGCCGCCTTTGCACTGCATTTTTACTTAGAGCATGTAGAGTCCCTTGCTACACAGCACCTACAAACCCGACAGTTTTCAAAAACTGCCGGGTTTTACAGCGTTTGTTACAGCAGCATAGCAAAAATCGATTTGCCTGTAAGTTGAAGCTAATCATGAATCATTCACATGAAACCATAGCATTTTTACTCCTTACCATCTGCAAAATCTTGTAAATATGCATAGCGCGGGGTGAGTTTTCCACCTTTGGTGATAGTAGCACGCGCAATAACGCCTTCTTTGTCGTCTAATAGGTGGGCAAAGATGCGCTCAATGAAAATGCCGCCAAACTCTTCTGAAGCATCTCGTGGCAACTCACTGGGCAGATTGTCTATTGCCATCACTGAAACATTGTCGGGGTGGCTGTACGGTGGCTCTATTTGCTCTGTAAAGCGGTTATAGTCGTACACGGGGTCGCCAATTTTGCTGGCTCGTTTAGTAGAGGGAATAGAGCCGTTGATGTCGCAAGTAATGTCAGCAATTACGCGGATGCGGAAGTCGTCGCGCTTCATTTCTTCGGCAGTAAATAGCTTAGGTGCTTTGGGATGCCAATAAGCAGCCGCAATCAACAAATCGGTATTGCGATAGAAAGGCTCGAAATGCGCCTCAAAGTTTTCTGGGAAACTGTAAAATTCTTCGGCAATAAATTTGCGCCCTTTTTTATGCACGTGGTAAGTAGAAGAGCTTAACTGAGTATAAACAGGCATGGAAAATTGCTTTTGGTTCAAGTATTCCATCACCTCCACCCGCTCAATTTTCATGTGTTCGAGCATTTCCATAGCGCCTTTGGCAACTCGTCCACTACCTGTAACTGCAATTTTAATGGGCGGCAATACTAAGTTGCGCAACCCAAAAATCAACTCGTGGCGGTCAAAACACTGGTAAGCCGGCTTTAAGTGAAACAACCGGTATTTTTCACCATATGCCAAAATACCATTATAAGCCCCTACCAAACCTGCATAATGCCCAAAAGCAATTAGGCGGTTTCCTTTTTCATCGGTGAGCGTTTCATAGTCCACCATGGTAATGTTTTGTTGCAAAAGAGCCTGCAGCAGAGGACGGTTGTAGGCTTGCTTTTTGATAGTGTGCGAAAAGAAAAAGTAAGTTTTATTGGGTATCAAATTTGAAATAGGTACTTCTTTGATACCTAATAACACATCACAGTGGCTTACATCCTCAGTAAGGGGCAAGCCTTCGGCAGCATATTCTTCATCTGTATAACAACGAATGGAACTGGGTTGCACATATAGCTCAATGTTCGGGTGTAACCGACGCAACAAGGTGCATTGGCGAGGGGTGAGTGGTACGCGGCGGTCGGGCGGTATCTTCCCCTCTCTAATGATTCCGATTTTCATGAAAGTAAACAGGTAAAAATTAGGTTATATCAATATGTTTAGGTTAAGGCAACTCATGTTTTAGAACAAAAAATAAATAGACAAAAAGATTAACCATGCCTTGCTTGTTTACTTGGCTGTGTTTGCACAAAATAATGCCACATAACAATGCCAGTGGTTACAGCAATATTAAATGAGTGTTTTGTACCAAACTGAGGAATTTCTACGGCAAAATCTGCCATGCTAACAGCTGCCTCGCTTACGCCTGTGGCTTCGTTGCCGAAAATAAAAGCATAACGGGTTTCTGAACTGGGAGAAAAGTGGTGCAACATTACTTTTTCATCGGTCTGTTCTACGACAACTAACTGGAAACCTTGCTGCCGAAGTACCTGCAAGCATGCAACTGTATCGGCAAAATATTCCCAAGCTACGCTCTCCTGTGCGCCAAGTGCTGTTTTTTGAATTTCACGATTGGGCGGAGTAGCCGTAATGCCGCACAAATATAGCTTGTGAATACCAAATGCATCTGCCGTGCGAAAAACAGACCCTACGTTTAAGGCACTGCGCACGTTGTCTAACACAATGGCTACCTGCCGGTTCGCAAATTGACTGTAACCAGTAGCATCTATTCGCCCCAGTTCTTGTATGCTAAGCTTGCGCATAAGGGAAGATTTTGATAGTACTAATGCTTACGGCAAAATTCAAAATATTAAAGTTGTTACTAAGTAGTTGCCCCTTAAAAACCTATGTTTACCAAGTTATCTCTACGATATATTGAATACATGAGGTGTAGCATAGTGTGCAAAAAATAATCCCAATCCTCCTTCCACTTGTTCATCATGCGCTTGAAGTTGAAAGCGGCTGCGGCAAGCATCACATTGATGTCATCTCCAAAGATACCTTTGTAGAAATTCCGTCCCAGCCTGTGGGCTGATTTGAGATGTCCTATGACAGGCTCTATACTTGCCCTTTTGCGATGGGCTTTGCGTAGCTTTTGTTGCTGATATTGCGTGTGTGGCTTGTTGGAGCATCGCTGTTGTGCCTATGGTAGTGCATCCCCGATAGCCCCTGTCAACAACCGCCT
>JANWVT010000021.1 GCA_025056255.1 Bernardetiaceae bacterium
GGCAAAGGACGCACCAGTCCCAAAGCAATGTCTGCGGGTCCGCTGATAACTCGGAAATCAACCCTGCCACAAGGCATGGAGGCTACAAGGGGCTGTCCTGCTGTGTTCCACTGTACATCGGCAAGCGGGTCGAAGGCGATGCTGCCACAGGGAGCGGGAAAGACGTTGAAGCAGACTTGTGCGCGGCTGTTAGTGCCTGACTGACCAAAGAAGGTGAAGCAGACTCTGCCCGCACCCATGATGCGGTAGCCTTGGAACTGTCCCAGCGTGAAAATAGGCTCCACAGGACCGGAGAAGGTGCGCGTAGCAGGCTGTCCGTTGAGCAAAAGCATCTGCGGGTTGATGATTTCTCCTGCGGGGTTGAAGACGCGGTCAGGCAGTACAGGCAGCGTGCTCATGTTCAAAGGAGAAGGCGGAGGCAAAATCGGTGGCGGCGGTACAGGATTAATGACTGTCAAGGTGTAGTTCTTAGTTGCTGTACAGCCGTTGCCTGTTACCTGAACGGTAAAGCTAAATGTACCAGCACTTGGAGGCGTACCGCTTAATACGCCACCAGAGGAGATGCTTAACCAACTGGGCAAACCAGCGCCTGACCATGTAACCGGACCTGGCAGAGGAGATTGGGTTAGCGATTGGGTATATAAAGTACTTACTGTGCCATTGGGCAAGCTGGCAGGCAAAATGTTTACTATCGCAGGGCAATTAATCACCACCGTGTAGCTCTGAGTAGCCGAGCAGCCGCCCCCAGAAACTTGGATGGTGAAGTTGTAGGTGCCAGCCGCAGTAGGAGTGCCCGAGATAACTCCCGTGCTGCTGTTCAAGCTCAACCCCGATGGCAAACTGCCCGAAGACACCGTCCATGTCGGCGTGCCCGTCAAGCCTGTCTGGGTCAAGGTTTGGCTGTATGAACTGCCCACCGTGCCGTTGGGCAAACTGGTAGGATTGATGGTGATAGTAGGGCAAGTGGCATTCCCCTGAATGATAAAATTATAAGGATTCTCATCCGCATCATTGTTAGCGATGCTGATTTCCGCTGTATGGGTGCCTAATGCGAGTGGTTGGTATTTCACTACAAAGGTCAAATCTGTTCCGTCAGGATTAATATGGTTGGCAGCAGGCTGTGCTTGTACAGTAAAATGTGTAGTAGGTGTAACTGTCACTATTGGTGTGCCAGTCAAATTTAGGCGCGCACTGCCTGTATTGCGAATGCTGAAAGTGTGGGTTTGAGCATTGCCTAACGTAACTGAGCCAAAGTCAGTATGGTCAGCAGCATTAGGCGTAAGGTCGCCATCGGCTATTTCAATGCCATTTCCCAGCACTGCTATTTCAGGTTGCAAATTCAGACCGATTAATAGCGGGTCGTGGTCTGAGGAGCGGAACATGTCTGGCTGATAAAAATTAGCAGGTTTAGCTGTGCTGCCACTCAAATTTTCTGTGTTATAATCAAACTCTTCAGGCTCATCGGAATTGATGTGCCACTCCACTGCTCCTGTTACAAACGGTCTAATAGCAGGAGTAGCCAAAGCATGGTCTAAGTAACCTGCCTGTCCACTGAACACATAAGAATATCCTTTTACAGCGGCAGGGTCTCCGTCAAACTCGTCTATCAAATCAATATAGCCTGCATTTTTAAGCGTAGTGATGGGGTCTTCCTTGGCATAGGAATTTAAATCACCCATAATGATGATTCGATTGATGCCAGTGCCAGTAGGGTCTGTTGCAAGATGTGCCAGTAAAGCGTTGGCGGCTGCCACACGGTCGGCGTTAAATGCGCCTTGCCCATCGCCTTGGTCGGCATTGGCACCTGTTCCTGTACCACTTTTAGATTTAAAGTGATTTACAGAAACGATAAATGTACCACCATTGCTGTTTTGACGGAATGCTTGCGTTAGAGCAGGGCGTGTGTTAGTGGTGAAAGGATATACGTTGTTCAAAACAGCAGTTGTGCCGATAGGTGTTACAGAAGCAGGCTTATAAATAATAGCCACCTTGATGGCATCTGTGCCGCAAGCGTTGAGTTGTGAGGTATTAGCATCTACATCTATGAATGTGTAAGTGCCAGCACCCATAGCTGCATTTAAGCCATTTACTAAGTCTTGAATGGCACTGGCTGCATCATAACCGTCGTTTTCTACTTCCATTAGCCCCACTACGTCAGCATTCATAGCCGAAAGTTTAGCAATAATTTTATCTCGCTGACGCGCAAATTCGGCAGCATTATTAGCTCCACGACAAGTGGTTGCAGCACCCCCAACTCCATTTGTACAGCCGCTGAACGTATTGAAATAATTTAAAATATTAGCAGCAGCTATTTTAAGTGTTGCTGAAGCACCTACTGAAGGAGGTGTTGCTTGTCGCGGATTGGGCGTGTTATCGAAACTAATGGCGCCTGTTGGGCGAATGCGATAATTGCTAAACCCGAAATGCATAATACCTTCCAAATTGGTAATCTGATAGCCATTTCGCACCGGATTAGCAGCATTGATGCCATAGGCAAAAGGTAATTGATAAACGCCATCTTTTTCATCATCTAAAATAATGCGATTTAAGTCATTAGCAGCTTGCTGTGCATTGGCAGCTGCACCCGGTGCAACTATATTAGTAGGCTGCATCAAGCGACCATTGGAAAGCACTACCTCTCCTAAGCGAGCTAACTGACGCACATCGCTAACGGTTAGCGTTTGTGGGAAGCGAACCCGCATACCTTCAAAACGCTCTAAAAAGGTATTGGAAGGCAGAGGCAAGGTTACATTGACAGTAGCAGGCAGCGGTTGTGCCGTAGCTGTAACGGTAACGGTAGGCGAACCTGTAATAACTGCCATTCCAAAAGAAGGCGAAGAACTATTTTCTTGTACTGTTCCAGTTACCATTACGCGGTCTCCAACGTTTACCGGCGCATTAGAAATTACAAAAATACCTTCCGAAGTAGCGGGGTTGGCATCTGCATCTGCATCTTCTTCTTGCAGAAAAAAGCCAGCTACAGTGGCGGAAAAGTTAAATTTCCCTGTTACGATACCTTCCACAGTGGCTACTCCCGGCGTTGCCGACATGCCGCTACCTTGTAGTTCATGGATTTTTTTGAGTCCTTGCAGGGTGATGCGGTAAGAAGTAGATTTTTGGTGATTGCGGGCAGGCAAATCTTTTGAAATGGTGCTGCCGCCATACCAAATGTTGTCGCCATTGTCTATGAGTAGTTGGATAGTCTGCCCCTCCCAAGTAGTCATAGCACCTGAGGGCATACTGATAATTCCTTCGAAGCTGCCCCCTACATTTAAGGAACTCAACAAGTTAGCAAAGCGAACAGGTGGGTCAGCGGGATTACCCGACCAGCGATAAAGCTGAAACACACCTGCTCCATCGCTCGAGCCAGCAATAATTAAGCAACCATTAGCATTGCATTCTATAGAACGGATACCTAATCCACCCAAGTCTAATTCAATAGGTGTGCCGAGTGTAGGTGCGCCCACAAAGCCACCGTTTGCCCATGTTGTAAAATTGATAACAGGGGCAATTAGTGCCTTGTTACGAGCAGGGAGCGGAACTTGTGGAGCGCGGAAGCCAATGAATGCCGTAGTGCCATCGGGCGCAATCGTGAAGCCTTCAATGTTCAGCCCACCTTTGTCTGGGTCTTCGGGAACTTTGCCAGCAGCACCCGAGGCTGTTAAATTATAGCCATTGGCATCGCCCCATGTAAACAAATCTGTCCTGAAATTAGCATAGTGGCTTTGATAGGTGATGGTAGCTCCTGCTCCTGTGCCGCTCAGTACAGTGTGAATGATGCGCGAGCGGTTTGGACGCAAAGCGCCAGAAGAATTATTGCTGTGCGAACCAATCCAATAAATATGATTGCCTGAACGTGCTACTCCTTCAATATCTACTTCACTTGAGCCTGAAAGTGCCAAAGAACTTGTTAAGTCAAATTTCGCTACTGGCAAACCAGACTGATTGCGGTGATACAAGCGGATAGTTTGGTCTTCATCGTTGGCAGTTAGCATAAAATCGTTGTCAATAGCTACTGCTGCTGAAAGGTCGCTTGCATCGGTATGAAAGCGAGCATTGGCAGGCTGCACAGCAGCGGCAGAAGCAGCATAATCAATTATGATGGAAGCACTGAGCGAGCCATCGCTCACTGTGAGGGTGATGTTGCTAAAACCTACTCCATTAGGCGTGATGCGAATGTTACGCGTTGTCCCCGTACCGGTGATGATGATATTACTATTGTTAACAACGGCAGGGTTACTGCTACTTGCTGTAACGGTAAGCCCCGCTGCAGGCGTTTCCGCATCGGCTACTACTATGTCTATGCCCAATACCGCTGCCGGGTCAGTGGGGTCTGAGGCTACTCCGCTCACAGCAAAGGGCGATGGAATGGTTGCCGCTCCGCCATCTAACAAATCGGTAGTAGAGGGTGCAAAGGCTATGGTAGGAGCTGTGTTTACACTTGCCGCAATGGTGAAACTAAACACATAATTATCGCCACCTGTGCCATTGCCGTCGCCGTCTAATTTTTGTCCCGAGCCATTCTCTATATTGTTAGCATGCAGGGTTACAGTAACGGTTTCACCTGCTACAAATGCAGCAGAAGGCGTAATAGTAATGGTATTTACACCGTTTGCTGCTGTTGCTGGGTAAGAAGTGGAGCCACTTAAAGAGCCAGTTACAGTGATAGCATTGGCAGCTATATTAACCGATTGGTCAAAATTAATGACAATGTTTGTACTTGCTGATACGCTTGTTGCGCCATTGGCGGGAGTAGTAGTGCTTACTTGCGGAGGAACTCCTACGGGGCTGCCGCTTACCGTAAGCATATCAAAGCGCCACGTGCCAGTGGTATTATATGTAGAACTACTGTTTGACGCCTGATAAGCACTTGTAGAAGGCTCAAACTCGGCTACAATCCGAAAACGGGCATTGGCATTGTTATTCAATGCAGTAACGCCGCTTAAATTAGCTATGCGATTGTTGAACCATGTATCTCCTGCTGTACCTTGAAAAAGCGTAGGAAAGTCATTCCAAGTAGCGCCTCCATCGGTAGAGTATTGCAACCGTACATGACGCGCTGCTGCATTGCTATGCCGCTGATCCCAGCTCACTTGTATGTTTTGGTATCCAACAGTACTAACGGCAAACTCAATACCCCTTTGCTTATTACCTGTTCCTTGCGAAGCGAAATTGGTAACATTCCAAGCTGAATTATCAGTGGCTGCTGGGTCAGTAGAACCTCCATTGACAGTTCCGGAAGCAAATGAAGCGGTTGTGCCTCCTAAAAGGCTAATAGTGCCGCTTCCAATACTGGGGGAAGTAGTACCAGTAGTGAGATTTCCATCTGGGGGTACAGAATTAAAATTCCATTGCGTAATGATGGTCTGCCCTACCAGTCGATTGGAGGTAGTTAGTAGAAGCATTCCTAAAAAAAGAAACTTCCACAAAAGTTTCTTGTGGAAGTGTTGCCAGTTGTAGCTGTGTTTTGTCATACAGTAAAAACTTGATGCATCAACATAAAATTTCACGTGCAAAGTTAGGCTGTATGACAAGTCTCAAAACGAAGTGTTGAATTACGTTTTTGTGAAAAATGCTTATGATTTGTTAAGTCTAAGTAGTTGTTTTGGTTTTTGTAAAGTTCTTCTTGTCAAACTTCATATTTCATGAAGGCAAACTCGCCGTTATTCATGTCCTCATGAACAAGTATTTTCCACTTGTGAATATATGTGCAACGGCAAAAAGTTGTGTCTTTCCCATTCTGCTATCTTTTGTGGTGTGTGAGGACATAATGTCGTTGATGCACGCTGCTGTTTTTCGTGTACTTACAAGCAGCCCTGTTGTGAGTAAGTATTGTAGCAAGGTTGTTTTTCAGCTACTCAATCCTGCCATTCTGTCTTAGTCATCGCATTTGCCTCTGTAAAACCTACATACGCCCTAATATTGCCAAAACCGCAACAAATTTTCCTCTAAGGTAATGAGCCGGCTACCTGCCATTGCCAAACCTTTCAAATTGGCAGTTGTCTCAGCTAATACCCACTTAGTAGATTGTGCGTTGTAGAGGTTTTTTCTAACGATATTGTTATCCTCATAGTAAAAAATTGCGTCGCTATGCAGTGTAAAAACTGGCGTTTTAACAGAAATATTGCGAATAAAATTGCCAATATTATCAAACTGTAAAATGCCGTAACCATTAGCAAGCAAAAACAGGTAATTTTGGTATTCTGCCATTTGGACAATATCTAACGAAGCATCAGGAAGCAGTAAGCTCAAATCGGTTTGGAGTAAGATGCGTCCCAACTTTTTATCAAATTTTTTGAGTGAAAAGCTAACATCATCGTAGAGCCAAAATGTATTGTCTGCTGCTTGGGTTGCCACTCGTACAAAGCCGCCATCGGGTAATTGGAAACGATAGGTTTCTATTGGTGTTAAAAAGCGATTGAGCAATACAAAACTTTGTAACTCCCGATAAAAAGCAAAAATGCGCACAGCTGAGCGAGCATCTATTAGCGTAACACTTGCTACTTCTTGCGGCGAATAAGTCAGCAAGTAGTTGCCCAAAGAGTCATAAGAATGGATATTACCTTGTTTATCAGCCACATACAGATTGCCATAGCCATCTGCCGAAATAGCAACCGCCTGCTGTACGGAAATGCTTTTATAGCTGTGCAGCGTATCTTGTGAAACTGCTTCAAGGCTTTTCAGCAGTAGGCAGCAGAGCATAAGTATTTTCAAAACTAAGCAACTTTGCATCGGTGCCATCAAAGGTTACATATGTGCAAAAATGTATCCATTCGCCTAAATTGAGGTAGCGCCCTGAAAAATGACAGTTATCTGCTGTAACGGTTAGGTCAAGTGGAAAATGCCGATGCCCAAAAATGTAAAAATGATGCGGATTTTCCTGATGTTTTTTTTGACAATATTGCCAAATCCATTCGTCTTCACCCATGCAATAGTGTGCATTACCCTTCTTTTTGCTTTGGCGCGACCATGCATAGGCAATATTCATGCCTACAAAAGCAGGTAGTTTGTCGAAGCACCATTGAAAAAAATTGACCCGAAAAAAATATTTTTTCAACAGCTTGTAGGCTATGTCGCCCGGACCTAAGCCGTCGCCATGCCCTATTAAAAATTTTTTACCATTGCATGTAAATGATTGCGGCTTATGATAAACAGGCGTGCCAAGTTCTTGGGTGAAGTAAGTAAATATCCACAAGTCGTGATTGCCTGTAAAAATGCTTACAGGAACACCGCCATCGGTCAGTTCTGCAATTTTTCCAAGCAGTCGTACGGCGCCTTTGGGCACTACATATTTGTATTCAAACCAGAATTCAAACAAATCGCCCATTAGAAAGATGTGTGCGGCAGTGTCTTGTATGGCATCTAACCAACGAATGATTTTGCGTTCGCGCTGCAAACTGGTTGCATGGTCAGGATAGCCCAAGTGAAAATCGGAGGCAAAATAGAGTCGCTGATGTGCTTGCAGGTTGATTTCCGGTATCATAGATGAATAACCTTAATAGGAATAGAGGTATTTTAACAAGCCTGTATGCCACAGAAAGCATGATTTATTGGACAGTATGCCACTCAGGTGGTATTAATCGGGTTCTTTTTCTTTGGTTTAATTCAGCATCTGCAAACCAATGAGCAGGCGCCCAAACTTGCTTGTCGGGTGCTGTGCCCAACCATGCACCCCACCAAGAAAAGGTGCTGTTAGCAATAATGAAATGCCGGCAACGAGTCATCAGCTGAAAATCGGCAAATGGCTGATTGTCTGCAAACTGATTGGGTACTACTTCGTGTGGCAAACTTATGCGTGCAAACTGTTCGCGGCACCATTGTGTATCATCTGAAAAGATGTAAAAAAATGCTTTTTCGCCAAATTTTTCGCAAACCTGTGAAACAGCCGCCTTGTAATAACTCACAGGTAAAGGAGGAAGCAGTTGAGAAATGTGCGGTTTGAGATAGTCTCCACGCCGTACGTGCAAAGCAACGGCTATGGGCTCCTTATCAATTCGTTGCTGCCATTCTTTTGCAGCTCCTTTTAAAGAGTAGCGAAATTGTAAGTGCTGCCTAAGAATCGTTTCAACAGCCTGTACATAACGGTAATCTTGCCAAGTGCCCTGCAATAGTGCAGGTGGATAAATTTCCTCTGGATTAATGGGGTCATCGTTTTCTTCAATTATCTTGTAGTGAGTCAGGTCAAAAATTTTTGTTGCCAACGCATTCAAACGCCAGTAGCGACTTTGTTGAAAGAGTGCCAAGTGCCATTGATTGCAAAAACGAGGGCAAATCTTGAAAATATGCAAACTGTAATCGCGTTGGGTAAGCAATACGGCATGTCTGTTTTCCGACAAGTACATAGCATCTAACCATACTTTTTTTTGATGCAGATGCTCTAAGTACATACCAAAAGCATATTGAAACAGTTGATTACCCAAGCCTCCTGACAATCTGTTGATTAGCATATTTTAAATACACTCAAAATCGCACAAACAGGTTTTATGGTCTGCGAAAATGTTGTTTTTTTGGCAAAGCAGCGGCATGTTCGCCCAAATTAAACTTACTGAATGCTATTTTTATTACTTTGCACACATGCAAAACTTGCTTGTAAAAATGAAACGATTCATTATTGCATATTTGCTAACGAGTGGCATGGTAGCCACACTAATAGCCCAAAGTGTTAAAGATATGCCGGCACTTATTCCACGTCCGGTGAATATGCAACTGAAAGAGGGGATATTTAAACTCACACCTAATGTTAAAATTACTTACAACGATGAAGCAGCGCTGCAAATATCAACATTGCTGATGGAGCGTTTACAAAAAGCAACTGGTTGGCAGCTAAAAGCACAAAAAAGCGTAGGAGGTAGTGGTATTATTCTGCAAATAAATCGCATACCAGACGATAAAATTGGCAACGAAGGGTACTACTTAAAAGTTTCTCCATCAGCCGTTCAAATTAGCGCTAATCAACCTGCTGGACTTTTTTACGGAATTCAAACATTGCTGCAACTACTGCCCACCGCCATAGAAAGCAACACGCCTACCTATGCCAACTGGTATATTCCGGCAGTAGAAATTACAGATTATCCGCGTTTTACATGGCGCGGCATCATGTTAGATGTCAGCCGTCATTTCTTCACTAAAGAAGAAGTCAAGCGATACATCGACCAAATAGCAAGGCTGAAATTCAACACGTTGCACTGGCACCTAACCGACGACAACGGATGGCGCATCGAGATAAAATCACTTCCCAAACTGACCGAAATAGGTGCTTGGCGTGTAGAAAGGCATGGCTATTTCAATATGCGCAAAGACCCACAGCCCGGCGAACCTGCTACCTATGGTGGCTACTATACCCACGAAGATATTCGCGAAATTGTAGCCTATGCACAAGCGCGCTACGTAACCATTGTACCAGAGATTGACGTACCTGGGCACAGTATGGCTGCCCTTGCTGCCTATCCCGAGTTGAGTTGCACCCAACAAAAAGTGTATGTTAACCCCGGAACGGCATTTTCGGAGTGGTACGGCAATGGCACATTTAAAATGCTGGTAGACAACACGCTGAATCCCGCTGACGAAAAAGTTTACGAGTTTTTGGATAAAGTTTTCACCGAAGTAGCTATGTTGTTTCCCGGTGAATACATCCATGCCGGCGGCGATGAATGTTATAAAGGATACTGGGCAAATGATGCCAGATGTCAAGCGCTCATGAAGCAACTCAAAACCAGACACGTAGAAGACCTACAAGGTTATTTTATGAGCCGTGTAGAAAAAATTATCCGTTCCAAAGGAAAAAAGATGATAGGCTGGGATGAAATATTGGAAGGTGGCGTATCAACCGAGGTGGCTATTATGAGCTGGAGAGGCATGAAAGGTGGCATAGAAGCAGCTCGCGAAGGACACCGTGTAGTAATGTCGCCTACTACTTATGCATATTTAGACTATCAACAAGGAGAAGCAAGCATAGAACCTCCTGTATATGCTGCCTTACGTGCTAAAAAAGTGTACAGCTTTGAACCTGTGCCGCCAGATACGGACCCTCAATATATCATGGGTGTTCAGGGCAATGTGTGGACAGAGCAAATTCCTCATTTTCGCCAATTGGAATACATGACCTACCCGCGCGCATGGGCATTGGCAGAGGTAGCATGGTCGCCGCGAGAAGGAAAAAACTGGCACCACTTCGCTACTCGCATGGAAAAACACTTTGCACGCGCCAGCGTAGCAGGTATTAACTATGCCAAATCGGTTTATGATGCCATTGTCCAAACAGAACAAAAAAACAACAAACTGACAGTATTAATGGCAACGGAGATACCTGACCTACACATTTACTATACCATTGACGGTTCTATGCCCGACAATCACTCGCCGCGCTACGGTAAACCTTTTGAACTGCCCGAAGGACCTATCACCTTGCGAGTCATCACTTATAGAGGTAACCAACCTATTGGGCGGCTGATTACGCTTCCCCTTTCCGAGCTTGAAAAGCGAGCAGGCAAAGACGACCGCTCGCTGTTAGATTAATAGGCGTTTGTGCAAATACTTACCCCTGCCTTGCTGCAAAAATTGGCTATTTACCAGATAAGTGAGTGTGCCGGCTTTATTGTTGCATTTTTCTAATTACTGGGCTTCAAAAACGTAAATAACCCAACAAGTTTTTGAAAACTTGTTGGGTTGAAGGTACTGTGATGGCAGTTTGGTGCTAGTAGTGGCAAGCTATCATCGGATATTTACTTCCCAGTATCGCGCCTGAACACCTTGGTATTTGCCGATTGACTGTATTTGCTTCAACAGCGGATAGAACTCGCCAGTATTTTTCTGCAAGAAATATTCTTCCATCAGGTCATTACTTTCTTGTAAGGTTTCCCAAAAAGATTTTTTGACTGGATAATAGCGAACGGCATAGTCCTCTTCTTTTAGTTGAGCTTCTTTGGCTGCTTCTTTAATAGCCTCTTCCAATCCTCCCAAAGCGTCAATTAGCCCTATTTTCAGTGCTTGTTCACCCGTCCAAACCCTGCCAGAAGCATATTTTTTGAGTGTATCCAGTGGCATGTTACGTCCTTGTGCGGCTTTGGAGGTAAAGTTTTCATATCCTTCATTTACCATTCGTTGGATAATCTGCCGCTCGGCATCTGTAAACTTTTTGGTAGGTGTTCCTATATCTGCATATTCGCCGGTTTCCACGCGGTCAAAAGTAATACCTACTTTGTCGGTTAGTAAGTTACTGGCGTCAAACAACAATCCAAAAATGCCAATAGAGCCGGTAATGGTATTAGGTTGTGCCAAAATTTTATTACAGCCCATTGCCATGTAGTAACCGCCCGATGCTGCTACATCGGACATGGAGGCAATCACTGGTTTCTTCTTGCGGGTTTCTTGCACTTCGCGCCACATTACGTCCGATGCCAATGCACTGCCGCCGGGTGAGTTGATACGCAATACAACCGCAGCAATTTTGTCATCTTGGCGGACTTTGCGAAGTTCTTCGGCAATGGTTTCTGAGCCAATACTTTCTCGGGTACTTTTACCACTTTGAATATCCCCCTCGGCAAAAATTACCGCTATTTTCTTTTTATTGTAGCTACCTTCTTCCACTTGGGCAGAGGAGTATGTTTTTAATGATACATAATCGATTTTCTTTTTCTCTTCAACGCCAAGTTTCTTTTTCATGATGGCTTCCACCTCGTCGTAGTAAGCTGTGCGGCTAATGAGCTTATATTGAGCTGCGTCTTGCGGCATTTGTACTTGCATTTTGGCGGATAGTTCAGCAAGCTGTTCAACAGGAATACCGCGCGACTGGGAAATGCCTTTTAAGTAGTGGTTGTAAATACTGTTGAGGTAGGCAGTTATTTGTAGCCGGTTGGCATCGCTCATTTTGTCGAGCATGAACGGTTCTACCGCACTTTTGAAGTCTCCAACGCGGAATATCTCCGGCTTAACGCCAATTTTTTCAAACAATCCTTTGGCAAAACCTATTTCAGCCACCAAACCATTAAATTCAAATCCACCTTGTGGATGTACAAATATGGAATCGGCAACCGAGATAATGTAATAAGCTGGTTCTGAGATGGTTTCAGAATAAGCATAAATAAACTTACCCGACTTTTTAAAGTCTATCAATGCTTGACGAATTTCTTCCAAAGAAGCAAATCCAGCAGAGATATTGCCAGCATCTAAATAGATACCTTTGATTTTTTCATCGGTTTTTGCTTTAGTAATTGCTTGTTTGAGCTCGAGCAGCCCAATAGTGCGCTGTGAAGGCACTCCCGGAACTGTTAGATTTTCCAGCGGATTTTCTTCTTTGCGTTCTTTTACAGGGGCATTTAGCGAGAGCTTTAGTACGCTATTTTCAGCAATCTTGTCGGTATCTGTACTTGTAGCCGATGCAATGAAAAGTAATACCAACAAGCTCAAAAAGAAAAACAAAATGATGCCTACCACAGTGGCAATAACAAATTTGAAGAATTGAGCCATAATAATTCGCGAATGTTTTCTGAAAATAACTTTTTGATTAGGAAGCAGTTAATACATTGCCTGTTGCAGAATTTTTGAAATCAATAGTCACAAACCAAGCAGTAATTGCCAAAGAGCTAAATAGATAGGCGACAACAGCATACTTGCCCCACCAGACAAATTGGCTCAAATCAAACCAGTCTCCTGTCGTCAAGATGATTGCTACGCCAAATGCAGTTTTGAGCGCTTCCCAAGCAAAAGCGTAAGGATTTTTATCCATTAGCTCGGTGTAGGCATAGATGCTCAGAAAAATAAATCCGCCGTAGTAAAACAGCATAGGCATTCCAATAGTTGCTAAATTGCCAAACATGTAAAAAACAAAAATGGTGACCGCGGCAAATTGTACCCACGCCCATACTTGCAGGGCTGCAGAGCTTTGCGGATTGTATTTTTCATAGGTATAAATATTTTCAATCTTGCGAACCGGATATCGAGCTGCTACATCGGCAGGGCGCCATCCGGTAGGCATAAACCAAATGCGGCATTTGTCCCACCAATTTTTGGTTCGCCAAGCATCTTGTATGAGCAACCACAAGTGTTGAAAATTAATTTTAATCGGGTTCCATGTGGCTGCTGGGCGCGTAATGCCATAAACAGGCGGTACATGGGGTAATTCCTCTTGAAATGTGCCAAATAACTTATCCCAGATGATAAAAATTTGCGAATGATTTTTATCTAAGTACTCTGGATTGATGGCATGGTGAACGCGGTGATGAGAAGGAGTAACAATAATATGCTCCAGCCAACCTAACTTGCCAATGTGTTGCGTATGATACCAAAACTGGGCAAACAAATGGATAGGGGCTACTATGGCAATCACATTGGCGGGTACGCCTGCTATGGCGGCTGGCAACAGGAAAAAAGTAAACAGATTGACAAACGAGGAAATGCTTTGGCGCAGCGCACAAGCTAAGTTAAAATCTTCGCTACTGTGATGAATAGCATGCTTGTTCCAAAAAAAATTAATTTCATGTGCAATTCGGTGCACCCAGTAACCGCTGAAATCGAGCGCAACAAAAGCGATTATGACTGTTAAAACAGTAGATTCAATTTTAAAAAGAGCGAAGTGCTCTACCATCCATTCGTAGGAAATAATCGATACGCTTAGCCCAAGTACGTCTTTCACCACATTAGTAATGCCCGAACTGAGGCTAGAAATCATGTCCATGTTGCGGTAGGTATCTTTGCCCTTATACCAGCCGTACCATTTTTCCAGTAAAACGGCTATCAGGAAAATGGGCATGGCAATCAGCAAAATTCGTCCATACAGTTCCATAATGGCTGCAATGTGTTATTTGCGTGTAAATGATTTTTAGCCGCTAAATGTAAAACAAATGTTAGTGGCAACAAAGTCTGCTGGTTGATATTTTTATGTATCAAAGTCTGAACTGAGCTGATATTTTGACACCAAAACGTCTCACCTGAGGGGAGTCTAAATAGGTAAGTCGGTGGATAAAATCAACACGAATAAAGCGCAAAATATTTTCAATGCCATAGCCTACTTCTATGTAAGGCAAATTGCCCAATCCTTGAACAGAAGGAAGAGGTTCGCCACTAAGCCGTTGGGTGGGGGTAAGTAGGCGATGGCTTTCACTCAGGCTACCATACAGCATGTTAGCAGTGGCTAAGGTACGCCATTTCAGTTGGCGTATTAATGGAATTCGGTTAAACATCAATCCTTCGAAGCGATGCGTCAAATGTAAAGTAAAATAGTGGTTGCTGACAAACTCAAAAAAACGCATCATGTTGAATGCCAGTGAGTTGTAGAATATAGTTTCATTACCTAAATGAACGGCTAATAACGGATACGGAATGCGGGTGGGAATATAGCCCCAAGTAGCCGAATAAGTTGTATTGCCAAGTGCTCCGGCAGGAAAGCGTTGTGTAATATTAGCTTGAAACTTGTGGTAGCCAAAGTCGCTGCCCATCAGATTGTCTATGCCACAAGCATAGCGCAAGGTAATGATAGGTTTAGTAGTAAGGTTGGCAACAAGTCGTTTATTTTCACGTTGGATATATTTTTCGCCGAAAGCAATGCGCGACTCAAACGCTAACTCAGTAACGATAAATTCGCGACGTCGGGTAGCATCATTGCTTTGGTCTATAAACTCAAATTCGAACAAGGGGTCTGTAAATTGACGGTTGAATGAGATGCGGTGGGTAAAACCGCGTGCTATGTCGGTTTGAAAATAGGCTTGGTTAGTTATTTGAAAAAAAGGTCGGCGAGTACTTAAATTGCCCCAGCGGGTGAACGCCATGAAAAGTGCGTTGTTTTTGTCTAAAAAATTATCAGAAAACAGTGCTAATTGATTGTAGTCTTCGGTGTGTATATATCCGAATTGTGTCCATGGCTTACGGCTGAGAATGTAGTCGAATCCTGTGCTAAACTTCCAGCGCCGGTCGGCAGTACCGTAAGCTACGGCGCCGTGTAAAATAAACTTGCGACTTAGCAAATAATTTGTGTTCACTTGCAAGCGAATACGATGCCCTTCTAAGTCGTTGAATGCGTAAGTAGAACTGTTCAGCCCCCAGTCGAGTTTGCCAATTCGATGGAAACCATTAATCAACAAATCGGCAATTTCTACATAAGTTTTCACCACAGGTAGGTTTTTAATCGTATCAATCATTTGATACATTTGCTTTTCAAGGCTACTGAGCGAATCGTGGCGACGTTTTTCCCAGTAGGTATCATCTGATTGCAGAGCGTCTTCGGCTAAACTGATATTTTCTTCATAAAATTTAACCGGATGTGGAAAATTTACTTTGAAGTTTCTGTTAGATGAATAGGATTTAGCCAATAACCCAGCCCAATCATCTTTAATGTCGCCAATATCTACTAAAATGCGGTTTTTTGCTGGCAACCAAACACCTGTTGCAGAGTCTGCTAAGGCAAGCTCTTGTTGAATTTTAATTTTTTCAACGAAATTCAAGTTTGCTGCTTTGCCGATGCTCACGTCTATTTGTAACAAAGCAAACGGAGAAACCATATCCAAAGAGTCGGCTATCCACATTACGCCGCTGAAAGCTAAGTCTTGTGGACGCTTCGGCTGAAACTCTATGCGAAAACAACGTCTTCCGTTGAGCACTTCGTCTGATTTTTTGAGCTCGTATTCATAAAATCCCTTCCATCCGTCGGCAATGGGCGAAATAAAATCTTTTCCTGCAATATGCAGCCAGTTGCGGTAGAAGTTGTATTGTTGAAAAGTGCTGCCTATTACTTGTGATACCACACTGCCATCTGTTACCCCAATACCACTTACTTTGGTTTTATGAATAATTTCTCGTTTTCTTTCGGGCGATTTGCGATAGAAATATTCGGAGATGGTTTCGGAGAAAAATACTGGCAAAATAGGTTTGCCATCGTCTCCGTGAACAGCTTTTGCACTATCAATGGTTTGCAAAGCTTGCTGAATGATTTTCTTTTGGCGAAACTTATCGGAAATATTGTCTACAGCAAGCTCTAACTTAGTGTAACTTTCGTACTGATAGGCACTGAGGCGGTCGTAGTTATAGCGGTCTTTATGTTCGATAACGCCGCGCAAAATTTCCCAAGCTGGGTTTTCATAATCGCCCGGGCGTACTACTACCGTCTGCAGAACGGTTGCCATAGGTTTCAGTTGAAAATGAATTACCTGTGTTTTGCCAACTTGAACAGGTTTTACTGCAATTTGATAGCCCAAATAAGAAGCTATCAGCGAGTCTACTTGTTCATGTGTCTGTAATGAAAAGTTACCCTCGAAGTCGGTAGTAGTGCCAATGGTAGTGCCTTTGAAAAGTACATTTACAAAAGGCATAGCATCACCAGTTTCTGCATCCGTAATTTTGCCCGAAACACGCGTAATTTGACCCCAACAGGGAAAAATAGCTATCGCACAAACAATACACACAAAAATTATGAAGAGTCTATGTCTACTCATGTTGGTGTTTGTTGTTTAATTATATAGCAAACACGATTATTCTGCTACGCATAAGTTGCTACTACAAAATACAAAAAAGACGCCTGATTGGTTGCAAGCAAAATACGAGTTACAAAATTTAATTTCCTGTTGCAGAAGGTAAAGCTTAATCCCCTTGCATTTTGTTATACTGTTCCATGCCAATTTTTGCTATAAAGCTGACAATCAGTTTTTTCCTGTAAAAAAACAGGACTGAACCATTCATGCGAGGGAGTGATATTTGTGTATTTTATACATAGCGGCAATGTGCAAATGCGGTACCTATATCTCAGTGGCACCTTTTAAAAGATAAGTCGCATTCTCGCGCTTTTTCATCAGCCAAACTGGCGTCCAATAAAAAAAGCAGTACAGTTTGAACAAGCGCCTAATCAATACCGTGTGTTTAAAAAAGAAACCACTTTGAAGAAAGCCTTATTGATAAGCAACAGCATTTGCCGACCTTCTTTTGTGTAATTGTGCTATTGTTTGTTTTTCGAGCACATACCAGTGGCATAGAGTTGAGCTGCCGATAAATTCATTTGCTTTTTAAGCCTTGTTGGGCTGCAAGCTAATTCGATTGTAGCATGCAGATGCAGCACAATGTGATGTATTGCTTACGGTTGGCTTTGTATTGTTTACCGGTTTACTTGTTGTGTTAAGAGCATCTTGTATTTGCTGTATGTTATTCCACTACTTTGCTCCAGTTCATTGTGCGCTTAACAGCTTCTTGCCAACCGCGATAGCGCTTATCGGCTTCGTAGCTGTTGAGTTGTGGATGGAAATGGGTTTCTACCTTCCAAAGAGCAGCAATTTCTTGCTGATTCCACAAGCCAATGCCTAAGCCAGCCAGAAAGGCTGCTCCGCGTGCTGCACTTTCAATCACATCGGGTCGCTGTACCGATACTCCTAAAACATCTGCTTGAAACTGCATCAGCAAATTGTTGGCAGCAGCACCTCCGTCTACCCGCAAGGTTTTGAGCGATACGTTGTCGTCCTTGGTCATGGCATCTAACACATCGCGGGTTTGGTAGGCTAACGATTCTAAGGTTGCCCGAATAATATGGGCTTTGGTAGTACCGCGAGTTAGTCCAAAGATAGCGCCACGGGCATACATATCCCAATAGGGAGTTCCTAATCCGGCAAAAGCAGGTACTACATACACGCCGTCGGAGTGGGGTACTTTGGCAGCAAAGTGTTCGGAGTCTGCTGCCTCGTCAATTAGCTTGAGACCGTCGCGCAACCATTGTACGGCGGCTCCTGCAATAAAAATACTGCCCTCCAGCGCATACTCTACCTGCTGCCCGATTCCCCAAGCAATGGTAGTAATGAGCCCGTGTTTAGATTTAACAGGTGTTTTGCCAGTATTTTTCAGCAAAAAACAGCCTGTCCCGTAAGTATTTTTTGCCATACCGGGCTGAAAGCAGGCATGCCCGAACAGAGCAGCTTGTTGGTCGCCTGCTACACCTGTAATAGGAATTTCTGCACCATCGAACAAGGACTTATCGGTGGTGTCAAAACTACCCGAAGAAGGGCGTACTTCGGGCAGCATGGCGCGGGGAATGTTCAGAAAATCCAGCAGTGTTTGGTCCCAGTCCAGTGTTCTGATGTTGTACATCATGGTACGTGAGGCATTGGAGTAGTCGGTGGCATGTACCCAGCCTTTGGTTAAGTTCCAAATGAGCCATGTGTCTATGGTGCCAAACAATACGTTGCCTGTTTCTGCTTTTTTTCTTATTTCTGGAAAGTGTTCCAGAATCCAATGGAGTTTAGTGGCTGAGAAGTAGGCATCTGCCACCAGTCCGGTATTTTCCCGAATGTAAGGCTCCATGCCTTCTTTTTTGAGGCGGTCGCAAATGTCAGCAGTGCGGCGGTCTTGCCAAACGATGGCATTATAGACTGGCTCCCCGGTTAGTTTGTCCCATACTACTGTTGTTTCGCGTTGGTTGGTAATACCAATGGCTGCAATGTCGGAAAAGTTTAGCAGGGCTTTTTGTACAGCCTCTTTCATGGTTTGCAACTGGGTGTTCCAAATTTCAAGGGGGTCGTGTTCTACCCAGCCCGGGCGTGGGTAGACCTGTCGGAACTCCTTTTGTCCGATGCTAACCATGCGTCCGTTTTGGTCAAAAATAATGCTCCGACAACTGGTAGTGCCTTGGTCGATGCTGAGGATGTAGCTCATAAACGGCGAATCATTTCTTTTTTGCTCAGTACAATGCTCCACATGCCTATAAATTTGCCATTGTGCACTACAGGAGACGTGTAGAGCAGCAGTTGAGGGTCGTCTAATTTCTGAATATTTTCGGCAACGGTCAAGTTATGTTGGGCATTGTAGGTATAGGCTTTCCAAACCTCCAATACTTTGGAGGGCATATTAGGCTCTGGGCGGCATACGAAGCGATACTCGGCAACTACTTCGTTTTTTAGCATACCATTTATACGTATGCTGTCGCAGTTGCCACTTGCAGGGATTACCAGCAAAGGCTTCAATTGTGCTACTACCCGCATTCCTTCTTCTGCTGCCATGCTGATAACTTGCGCATCAGTAACGCGCTTGAGCTTGCGTCCGCGCATTTCTTTAGCGAGTGCCGTGCGGTCGGTATGGTCTTGCTGAGGTGTGCATGCAATTAAGCAGACAAACAGCAGCCATACACCAAGGCTTTTTTTAAACAGTAGGGGTAGCATTGACAGCTATTACAGCTTT
Source organism: Bernardetiaceae bacterium (assembly GCA_025056255.1). GTDB lineage: Bacteria > Bacteroidota > Bacteroidia > Cytophagales > Thermoflexibacteraceae > Rhodoflexus. The sequence continues at coordinate 19,141 of JANWVT010000021.1, forward strand.
TATTTCGGGTACCTCTTTAATGATTGCCTGTTCTACTCCTGCTTTCAGTGTCATCATAGACATTGGGCAGGAGCTGCATGAGCCGAGCAGTTCTAACACTACTGTATTTTCAGCAGTAATTTCCATCACTTTTACATTGCCACCGTCTGCTTCTAAATAGGGGCGAATACTGTCTAATGCTTTTTCTACTCTTGTCAGTAAATCAGGCATCTCCATATTCCATATCTTGATTGATTATACAGTTGTCAATTCTATTTGTGCATTGCGCATAGCAATACGTCTTGCTAAGTTTTCTGCTAATGTTTTAAACGCGGTAGCCATTACATCGTTGCTCATCACTATGGGTTTTCCGTTGTCGCCTGCCTCCCGAATACTTTGTACCAGTGGTATTTCTCCTAAAAAGGGTACTTCGTTTCGCTTAGCAAGCATTTTGCCGCCGTCTTTGCCGAATAGGTAATACTTGTTCTGGGGCAGTTCTGCGGGCGTAAAATAAGACATGTTTTCAATCACTCCTAAAATAGGAACATCAATTGGCTTTTGGCGAAACATGGCTAATCCTTTTTGTGCGTCGGAAAGAGCTACCTTTTGCGGTGTGGTAACAATTACTGCACCTGTTACGGGAACGGTTTGTACCAAGGTAAGGTGGATGTCGCTGGTGCCGGGCGGCAAATCTACAAGTAAGTAGTCTAACTCGCCCCAGTCTGCATCGCCAATGAACTGCCGCAGGGCAGAGCTTGCCATTGGACCGCGCCACACAACTGCATTTTCGGTAGGTGCTAAAAAACCAATTGACAAGAGCCGCACACCATATTGTTCAATAGGAACAATTAAGTTGCGTTCACCCTTTCTAATGACCCCGGGGCGTGCACTTTCACAATTGAACATGGTGGGTATAGAAGGACCAAAAATATCGGCGTCGATAATACCTACTTTGGCACCGCTTTGTACAAGAGCAATAGCAAGATTGGCAGTAACAGTAGATTTTCCTACGCCGCCTTTGCCCGAAGCAATCGCAACAATATTTTTTACGCCAGAAAGCAGTGGCTCGTTAGCGCGCAGGCTAGTAACATCGGCTACCATGTTGATGGTAACAGTAAGCTCGGGCGATATATGCTCGGCGATGGCTTTTTCACAGTTTTGTCGGATAAGTTCTTTGAGCGGACAAGCAGGAGTGGTTAGTACGACTGTAAAACTGACCCGATTGCCGACAATCTGCACGTCGCGAATCATGTTGAGTGATACCAAATCCCGCTTTAAATCAGGTTCTTCTACATGTGAGAGTGCCCGCAAAATGTCGTCGTTTGTATAAGCCATATATTGACAGGGTTGAAAAAGTATTGCAATTTACGTCCAATTTATTTTAGCTTAACGCTTTGCTGTAATGATTAGTTTAGAGACAGTATAAAACTGTCCGATTTTGAACACTTTACTGTTCAGTTCAGATACAGCCATATATGTGGCGTGTCTTGCAAAATGTTGGCATTCAGTATATTATGAAATGGTACTAAATTAGCATCGCTTTGTACATGATGAGTTCGATTATTCGCACGGTCAATTTGGGTAAAGTATATACCAGTGGCAACATTGAAACGATTGCCCTGCGCGATATCAACCTGACCGTTCGCGAAGGCGAGTTTGTCAGCATTATGGGACCTTCGGGCTGTGGTAAGTCAACCTTGCTGCATTTGTTAGCTCTCATGGACAAACCTTCTTCGGGTGAATTGTATTTTATGGAACAACCCACAACACACCTGAGCGACAAGCAGCGGGCAGCTTTACGCCGTTACTATATTGGTTTTGTTTTTCAAAGTTTCAATTTGATTGAAGAACTGACCGTTGCAGAAAATATTGCGCTTCCGCTTATTTATCAGCGCATTCCTGAGGCAGAGCGCATTCGCCGCGTCAATCAGGTGATGGAGCAATTAGATGTGGCGCATAAAGGGCATTTTTATCCGATGCAACTCTCCGGTGGGCATCAGCAGCGAGTAGCAGTTGCCCGTGCTATTGTTGCTCGCCCGCGCATTTTGTTTGCCGATGAGCCCACAGGCAACCTAGACTCCCAACATGGGTTAGAAGTGATGGAAATTCTTTCCGACCTGAACCATGAACAAGGTACCACCATTGTGATGGTAACTCACTCGCCCCAATATGCAGAATTTAGCCAGCGAACCATTCATTTATTCGATGGACAAGTAGTGAGTGGTGCTATTAGTCAGTTTCGTTAAACTCATAAAAAGTGCTGAAAGAGTGGTTTAAACTTTCACTGAGCAATTTGATGAAGAACCGGCTCTACACGTTTTTAAACGTGTTGGGGCTCTCTATTGGCGTAGCATCTTTTACAGTGCTATTCTTGCTTTTTATTCACGAAACGCAATACGACAACTTTCATCCTTACACAGCTGCTACCTATCGCATTACGCAAAAAATCAATCAAAACGGGGTTGGAGAGCATTCGGCAAGTGTGCCTTTTCCCTTAGGTCCTACTTTGGCAGCTGACTACCCGCAACAGGTGCAAGCCTTTGTGCGACTGTTCAACTTTCAGTCGCCTTCGCTTTCGGTTAGTTTTCAGCATAAAAAGTTCAACGAACAGCGCTTCTTTTTTGCCGACAGCACCTTCTTGCAAGTATTTGGGTTTACCCTTGTACAAGGTGATGCAGCAACAGCTCTACAACGCGCTAATAGCGTAATTCTCACACAGGCTACTGCTCGTCGTTATTTTGGCAACACACCAGCACTGGGGCGCAAGCTACTTTTTCAAGGCAATATTCCGCTGGAAGTTACTGGGGTGGTAGCAGAAACACCTCGCCGCTCGCACATCGATTTTGACCTAATTGCCTCTTTCTCCACATTGAGGCAAATGAGCGTAAAAAATTTTAGCCAAAACTGGGTGTGGAATCCTTGCTGGACTTACATTGTGCTCCAACCCCATACTAAGCCACAAGACTTAGCGGCGCGTTTCAGCGATTTTGTCTGCAAGTATTTCCCCGATAACTTGTCGAGTTATGTACAACTGGATTTGCAACCCTTAGCCGACATTCACCTTACCTCCAACTTAGACTATGAAATTAGTGCCAATGGCGATATCCGCTATGTGTACATTTTTGGCGGCATGGCTGTTTTTATCTTACTCATTTCCATCATTAACTTCACTAATATTAGCACAGCGCTCGCCTCGGCGCGGGTACGTTCGGTGATGGTTATCAAAGCCATAGGAGCCTCGCGCAGCGATTTATTTCGTTTCTACCTAATAGAGGCAGCTATTATAGGCGGGTTTGCAGTGCTTACGGGTTTTATTTTGGTAGAAATTATTTCTCCTTTTCTTACCGATTTGTCGGGCAATCCTTTACAAGGCTCTGTTTTGAGTGAGCAAAACATGCTTATTGGCATTTTAGTAGCAGGGCTACTAGCAGGGCTATTGGCAGGCATCTATCCTGCCTACTACCTTTCTTCGTTTGAAATTGGCAATTTGTACTATGGCAAGTTGTTGAAAATTAGGAGCGGCAGGCGCTTCCGTAGCCTACTGGTAGTGATACAATTTACTATTTCAATGTTGTTTTTTATTGCCACCTTAGTGAGCGGTAGGCAGCTGTCATTTTTGCGCAATGCCAAACTTGGGTTCGACAAGGAACAAATTGTAGTAGTGCCGGTTGCCAACAGTCGGATTGCGAAGGTGTATCCAGAATTTAAAGCAAAATTAGAAAGTACTGATGCCATTGTTTCGGTTACGGCAATGGAAGAAGTGCTGGGAAAGAGCTATCAAACACACGAGTTTTACAACGAAGAGAAAGGTAGCAATTTTTATCCGTCTATTATTGTTAGCCATGATTTTGTGCGCACCTTCAACATAGAAATTATTGCAGGGCGCGACTTTATCTCTCGCAGCGGTAAGCCACAAGAATACGACAGCGACTTCGGCGTTGTAGAAGATATGTTTGACTATTTCGACGAAGACGAGCGCAACGCTGTTTTAGTCAATGAAGCCATGGTAGCATATATGGGGTGGGGTAGCCCCTTGAATGCTATCGGCAAAACCCTCAGCCGAAGAACAGGCAATGAAAAAGTGATAGGAGTAGTCAAAAATTTTCATTTTTCCTCTTTGCACAAACACGTAGCCCCTTTTGTGATAGACTTAGCTGGCGACAACATCAACCGTAGCTACATCAAATATGTGGCAGTAAAAATAAAACCTGAGCAAATTGGAGAGGGTATAGAAGCCATTCGCACTGTTTGGACAGCTCTCAATCCGCTACAAGCTTTTGATTATTTCTTTCTAAAGGAAAAACTCGACAAACTCTACATCAAAGAGCAGCAACTTCGACAAATAAGCCTTTGGTTCACGGCTATTGCTATTTTACTGGCTTGCATGGGGCTTTTCGGGCTGTCTTCTTTTGTAGTAGAACAGCAGCGTCGCGAAATAGGTATTCGGAAAGCCATTGGCGCCTACGACTACCAACTGGTGGGCTATTTAGCGATGCGTTTTTTGTGGATGATTTTGCTAAGCATTGCGCTTTCGCTACCAGTAGGCTATTGGCTTATGTACAGGTGGCTGCAAACTTTTCCTTATCACATCGAGCTTTCCGCCGATATTTTTCTAATAGCCAGTGTAATTATTTTAATAGTGAGTGCAATGGCTATTGCTTACCATACTTTTCGTGCAGCACGCTTTACGCCTATGGAAACTATTGTGCGAACATGGTGAGCAAATCATTCCTACCATGCTGTTGGGGTATGTCCTTGGGGGCAATGAATTGTTGTTGGTAAGAATACCAACAACAGCGGCGTGCAACAGCGGCGTGCAACGGCGGCGTGCAACGGCGGCGTGAAAGTTGATTGAATTGTTCAATGATGAATCGCATACCCTGCGTGGTAGAAAACAAAAAAAGTCATCTCAAATAAATGGATGAGATGACTTAGAAGCAGCTTTTGATAACACAACGCTCAATTTAATTTGAGGAGCGCTTCGCCAATTCTTCGAATAGCTTCTTTGATTTGCTCATCGGCAGCAGCGGTAGAAATGCGTACACAAGCTGGTGCTCCGAAACTGTCGCCATCTACAATGGAAACATGTGCTTCATTGAGCAAATAAATGCACAAATCATAGGAGTTTTTGATGTGGTAGTTGCCATAGGACTTGCCAAAATATGCGCTTACATCGGGGAAGATATAGAAAGCACCTTCGGGGTTATTGGTTTTGATGCCGGGGATTTGGTCTAGCAGCTGCTTGGCAAGGTTGCGGCGACGCAAATAGGCTTCTGCCATTTGTTTTGTGGGGGTCTTGTCTCCGGTAATAGCTGCCACAGAAGCTTTTTGTGCAATAGAACAAGTACCTGAGGTTACTTGACCTTGCATTTTGTCGCAAGCCTCGGCAAGCCATTTAGGGGCAGCAATATATCCTACGCGCCAGCCAGTCATGGCAAAACCTTTGGAAAAGCCATTCACCGTAACTACGTTATCTTTGATAAAATCCAGCGAACCAATGCTGAAATGTTCACCTGTAAAATTGATGTATTCGTAGATTTCATCAGCGATGATGTAGATAGGGTTTCCGCCGTTCTCTTCGTGTTCTTTTACAACTTTGGCAATAGCTGTCAGTTCTTGGCGAGAAAATACTGCTCCTGTTGGGTTGCAAGGCGAAGAAAACATGATTGCTTTGGTTTTAGGTGTAATGGCAGCGCGCACTTGCTCGGCAGTAACCTTATACTCATTTGCTAATGAGCCGCTAATAATAACTGGGGTGCCTTCTGCCAGTTTGACCATTTCTAAGTAAGACACCCAAAAAGGAGCAAAAATGATAACCTCGTCGCCCGGATTAACAAGGCACATCAACACATTAGCGAGTGATTGTTTAGCTCCGGTTGAAACCACAATGTTTTCGGGCTTCACGTCTAACCCGTTTTCACGGTTAAGTTTGTCTGCAATACCCTTGCGCAACTCAGGGATGCCGGCTACCGGAGTATAAAATGTAAAGCCTTCGTCGATGGCTTTTTTGGCAGCATCCTTAATGTGCTGCGGGGTTTGGAAATCGGGTTCACCTAAATTCAAGCTAATTACATCAATGCCTTTTGCACGCAATTCACGTGCTTTTTTTGCCATTTCAAGGGTTTGCGACTCTGCCAAAGCATTGATGCGGTCTGAAAGGCTTTGCGGACCGGCATGTACGCGAGAGGTAGCAAGGGAACTCATCATAACAATTTATGTATTTTAAAGTTTGCAAATTTACGAGTTATTTTTGCAATAGTGGCAATTAAAGCGGGGTTTGGCTAAACAGTTTTTTGCTGAGTGCGGTTGCGCAAGTACCACTCTCTAAAACTTTCTTTTGGAGGTTCGGGCATTTGGCGGTTCTTTGCCCAAGTGTTAAGTGGACTGTTAACCAGAAATTCGGGAGCAAAGCGCAGAGCTGTTCTGCCTATTTTTCCCGACATGCGGTATAGCGCCGGATTGCCAAAAATTTTACCCAGCACTTTCATGGCTTGGCGCTTAGGAAGGGGTATCAACCCTTCTTTGGCAATGATTTGCCGCCATTTGTACAGCTGCTGGTGGATATCAATTTTTACAGGGCAAACGTCGGAGCAAGAGCCGCAAAGAGTAGAAGCAAAAGGCAGTGTTGCGTGTTCACGCATATTAACGTTAGGGGAGAGAATAGAGCCAATTGGACCGGGAACCGTGTAGCCGTAGCTGTGCCCACCGCTGCGTCTGTAAACAGGGCAGGTGTTCATGCAAGCACCGCAGCGAATACAGTACAGCGATTTGCGAAAGTCAGCTCTACCCAACTGTTCTGTTCGTCCGTTATCTACCAAAATCAGGTGCATTTGGCTGCCTTTCCGGGGTTTGAGAAAATGCGAGGAATAGGTGGTGATGGGTTGTCCTGTGGCGCTGCGTGCCAGCAAGCGCAGAAAAATGCCCAAATGCTCTTGTTTGGGAATAATTTTTTCGATGCCCATGCTGGCAATGTGCACATCGGCAATATGGGCGCCCATGTCGGCGTTGCCTTCGTTAGTACACACTACAAACCCACCTGTTTCGGCTATGGCAAAGTTAACGCCTGTGAGAGCTGCTTTACTTTGCAAAAATACTTCGCGCAAGTGCTGTCGTGCTGCTTCGGTGAGGTATTTGGGGTCGCTTGCACCTTTTGCTGTGCCTAATTTTTCGTGAAAAATTTCACCTATTTCCTCTTTTTTCATGTGAATAGCAGGCAGCACAATATGGCTTGGCGGTTGGTCGGCAAGTTGCACCACGCGTTCGCCTAAGTCTGTATCTACTACCTCAATACCGTTTTTGGCTAAAAAGTGGTTTAAATGGCATTCTTCGGTTAGCATGGACTTGCTTTTTGCCATCTGCCGAATACCTTTTTCTTGCAAAATCTGCAACACAATTTGGTTGTGTTCTTCGGCAGTAGCCGCCCAATGCACGCAAATACCGTTTTGGGTTGCATTTTTTTCAAATTGAAGCAGATACTCGTCTAAATTTGCCAACACATTGGCTTTGATTTGGGAAGCTAACTCGCGCAATTGTTCCCACTCAGGAATGGCTTTCACGGCTGCATCGCGTTTTTGCCGGACAAACCACAGTGTTTCATCGTGCCAATTGGTGCGGGGCACGTCTCGGTTAAATTTAGCAGCTTCGTAGGCGTGATTCATAGCGTTGGTGTAAAAAGCAAAGTCATAACAACAAATTAACTGATTGTGCAGCTATTTGTACAATGTTTTTGCTCTTAAAATTTTTCAGCTTTGAACGCCTTGTGTGCCTATGCAAGCTGCTTTACTGCTGCTTGAATTCTTCGCACCGTCTCATCTTTGCCGCAAATGGCAAGAATGTCCATCAAATCTGGTCCGCCGCTGCTGCCTGTCATTGCCAAACGCAATGCTGGCATCACAAGTCCGGGTTTTACACCTGCTGCTGCTAGTGCCTCGTTAAGTAAATTTTTAGCTGTTGTTGCAGTAAATTCTTCTTGCCAATGTTCAATTTTTTCAGCAAAAATTGTCAATACTTTTTCAGCATCTTTGTTCCATTTTTTAGTTACTGTTTCGGCATCGTATGTATGTGGCGCTTCAAAGAAAAATTTGGCAGTAGTTATTATTTCATGTACAAAACTTATGCGTTCTTTCATGGCACGCGCAATAAGGAGTGCTTTTTCAAAAGAGCAGCTAATTGCCTGCTTGTCAAGCTCTTGTAGTAGTAGTTCGGCTAATTTTTCGTCGCTGAGCGCTTTGATGTACTGTTGGTTATACCATTTTGCTTTGTGGATATCGAATCGGGCGCCAGCCTTGCTCACTCGCTCCAAAGAAAAGGAAGCAATGAGCTGCTCCATGCTGAAAATTTCCTGTTCCGTGCCGGGATTCCAACCTAAAAGTGCTAAAAAATTAATCAATGCTTCGGGTAGGTAGCCGTCTTCGCGAAAGCCACGCGATACTTCACCTGTTTCAGGATTTTTCCATTGCAAAGGAAACACCGCAAATCCGTGCTTGTCGCCGTCGCGCTTGCTCAGTTTGCCTTCGCCTTCTGGCTTGAGCAGTAGTGGCAAGTGAGCAAATTGTGGCATAGTAGCTTCCCAACCTAAGGCGCGATAGAGCAATATGTGTAATGGTGCCGAAGGCAGCCACTCCTCGCCTCGGATAACGTGTGAAATGTTCATCAAGTAGTCATCTACCACGTTGGCTAAATGGTAAGTAGGCATGCCGTCCGATTTCATGAGCACCTTGTCGTCTATGGTTGCCGACTGCACTACCACATTTCCTCTAATAAGGTCGTAAAAACGAATTTCTTCCTTCAACGGTGTTTTAAAGCGAATCACATAAGGCACACCGGAGGCTATCAGTCGCGCTACCTCTTCGGCAGGTAAGGTAAGTGAGTTGCGCATGTGCATGCGCGAGGCAGCATTGTACTGAAATTCGTTTTTTGAAGCTTTGAAGCGCTCGCGCATGGCTTCTAACTCTTCGGGAGTATCGAAGGCATAATAAGCGTGCCCGCTGTGGAGCAGTTGTTGGGCATACTGTTCGTAAACTGCTTTGCGCTCGCTTTGCCGATAGGGAGCGTGCGGTCCGCCGTGCCAAGGGCTCTCATCTAATTGGATGCCACACCACGCCAACGATTCACGGATGTATTCTTCTGCACCCGGCACAAAGCGATTTTGGTCGGTATCTTCTATGCGCAAAATCATGGTGCCACCTGCACGACGAGCAAACAAATAGTTGTAAAGAGCTGTGCGCATGCCGCCAATGTGCAAAGGTCCGGTTGGGCTTGGGGCAAAACGCACTCTTACGGGGCGGTCTGTCATGTATCTTAGGTATGAAAAACAAGGAGCAAAATTAGGTAAATGCACCCAAAGATAACTCATCTTACTCAAAGCTGATGGGTTTTGCTGCGGTTGCCTTCATGCCAGCCAGCAATAAAAAGCCCGACAAGCAGGGGCTCATCGGGCTTCTGGTTAGTTCACACCAAGTTAATACATAGCAGCTATCAGTTCTTCCGACTCAGCAAAAAGAGGGTATTGCTGCATCCATTGGTTTACTTCTTTGCGTACTTCGGCAAGGATGGTGTCGTTTTGGTGGTTTGTTAAGGCTTTGTCTATCAGGGCAGCAATACGTGGCATATCAGCTGCAACCAAGCCGCGGGTAGTGATGGCAGCTGTGCCCAGTCGCATACCAGAGGTAACAAACGGCGACTTGTCATCAAAGGGCACCATGTTTTTATTGATAGTAATGTCGGCTTTTATAAGGGTGTTTTCCGCCAGTTTACCAGTGATACCTTTGTTGCGCAAATCTATAAGCATGAGGTGGTTATCTGTTCCGCCGGAGATGATGTGATAGCCCATTTCCACAAATGCAGCAGCAAGGGCGCGCGCATTCTCGGCTACGCGTTTTACATATTGCAAATAACTCTCGGAAAGTGCTTCGCCAAATGCTACGGCTTTGGCGGCAATAATATGTTCCAAAGGTCCTCCTTGTGTGCCGGGAAATACGGCAGCATCGAGCAATTCAGACATCATTTTAAGCTGCCCTTTGGCGTTGGTAATACCAAAAGGATTTTCAAAATCTTGCCCCATCATTATGATGCCACCACGAGGACCGCGCAAGGTTTTGTGAGTGGTAGAGGTTACAATGTGGCAATGTTTCAGGGGGTCGTTGAGTAAACCGCGCGCAATTAGCCCAGCCGGATGCGAAATATCTGCTAATAATAACGCCCCAACTTTGTCGGCAATGGCACGCAAGCGGGCATAATCCCAGTCGCGAGAGTAGGCTGAGGCGCCGCATATAATCAGTTTAGGTTGCTCGCGCAGGGCTATGGCTTCTACTGTATCCCAATTAATTAGTCCTGTTTCGCGTTCCACACCGTAGAATGAGGGCTGATACAGTTTGCCTGAAAAATTAACAGGTGAACCATGTGTCAAGTGTCCGCCATGCGCCAAATCGAAACCGAGAATTTTATCACCGGGCTGCAAAACAGCCAACATCACTGCTGCATTGGCTTGTGCACCTGAATGAGGTTGTACGTTTGCCCAAGCCGCGCCGAAAAGCTGTTTTAGCCGTTCAATAGCCAATGTTTCTACTTGGTCTACCACTTCGCAGCCGCCATAATAGCGTTTACCGGGTAATCCTTCTGCATATTTGTTTGTTAGCACACTACCCATTGCTTGCATTACGTATGGCGAGACAAAATTTTCGGAGGCAATCAGTTCAATGCCGTGTGTTTGGCGCTCAAACTCTTTTTGAATGAGCGAAAATACTTGACTATCAGCCTTAATCATGGAATTAGAGGAGATGATGAATGTGCAAAGGTACGCAAAAGGGGGGGATATTTTGGAAAAAACAGATAGCCTTTTGTAAAAGTGAGGGATACTTGAGCTGTATTTGCAAATCAAACATACAGACTTACTGGGCAAAAAAACAAAGTGCATGCTTATTTGCACACACTTTGTTTACTATCTTTCAACAGGTTGCGCTTCACTGATTCGGTTGAAGCAACATCTTACTTTTCGTGGTGTGGGAGGGAATCGAACCCCCGACACAAGGATTTTCAGTCCTTTGCTCTACCAACTGAGCTACCGCACCGCCTTATTTTTTTGGTGGCACAAAAGTAAAATCCGTTTTTGTATCTGCCAAAGGTTTATTGAAAGTTTTTTGCAACTTTTTTTCAACATACTGTTAATCAATTACTTTGGGTACGCGAAAATAATCGGCATCGTGGTCTGGCGCTTGTGAAAGTGCTTGCTCGTGCGACAAGGTTTGTTCTATAACGTCGGGACGAAAGCGATTTATTTCGTAGGTCATGTGGGTGAGTGGCTCTACCCCAGTGGTGTCAACTTTTTGTAGCTGATTAACCCAAGCAATTATATTGTTTAAACTTTCTAATAGGTGTAAACGGTCTTCTGGAGCTATTTGCAAACGGGCTAAATGCGCTATTTTATCTAAAATTTCAGCTGTTATTTGCATAGTGGAATGTTATTAATCAAGAACGATAAACCATAGAGGCTGGAAAGTGGTTGGTAAGTTCGCTGGCAATTATGTGGTAAGTTTGGTCTTTGAGCGTATCTACGTTGGCAAGGGTTAGCTGTTTGGTTTCAATAGGCGGATGGATAATAACCAATGCCTGCCGGCGATAGATATGCCAACCAGAGCGTTCAGGTAAAATTTGCCAGTTGAAGGGCATTGTAACTGGCACAATAGGGGCGCCCGTTTCTACTGCCAGCCTAAAAGCACCCTCTTTAAAAGGAGCTAATGCAGGTGGTTGAATTCTGCCAAACCCGCCTTCGGGAAATATTAGTACGCTGCGCCCTGCTGCGAGGCGCTGCTTGGCTTTTTGCAAGGCATGCAGTCCGCTTTTAGGATTGACCCGATTAACAGGAATGTGCACCCGCCGAAATATGTAGCCAAATATGGGAATTTTACCCAGAGAGCTCTTACCCACAAAGACAAAAAGGTCGGGGATGGCATATACCATCAGCGGAACATCTAAATAAGAGACATGGTTAGGTGTGAGAATGTAAGGACGGTCTTTAGGCAAATTTTCTGTTCCTACTACCTTAACCGGTAGCCCGCCGAATACAAACAAAAGAGTACCCCATATTTTGTAGGCGACAAGGCTGAGCACATGCCACCTCTGATGCCAACTGCCTATCACAGCAAACGGCATGATAGGTAAAAAAAAGAAAACCAAGCAAGCAAGGCACCACAGCCCATATAATTTACTTGCGACGCTTGTCTTTTTTGCGTTTGTTGTTGTGTGAGTAGTTTGTATTTTGCGGCTTATAGCGATTTTCTCTTTCGGCATAGTCGTTGCGAAACGATTGTAGGTCTACATCTAACTGGTTTTGAGATAGTTCTCGCAATTGTGCTACTATTACCTCATCTTCCGTATTTTCTTTGTTCCAAGCTGCATAAAAAGTACGCATGAGCTTAAAAATGGCAATGGCAGCCGCTTTCTTTTCTTCGGGGTCTTCCAGCTTCACAGCTTTTTCAATCATGAGCTCCACGTTTTTGCCGTAGTGCCGGTAGGTGATATTGTGAGAGTTATAAGGCATTTTTTGTGGTTTTTGAAACAACTCACCCGGCTGCGGAGGCGGGAAGGGTCCGTCAATGTCTAATTTGTAGCCAGCCATATGATGCAGGTGGTCCCAAATGCGCTGAGGAGTATCGCTGTTTTCTTTTACTGAGGGGTTCAGTTGTTTCATTAAGCCAATCAGCACATAAGAAAGTGCTGTGCGTTCCTCTTTGGTGGGTCTGGAAGCTATGTACTCCGCCAACTGCTGTACACTGCGTCCGTATTCTTTTAATACAAGTGGGCTGCGAGCAGTATTATACTCAAAGTTTTCCATCTAAAAATTATTTTCACAAATTTATGCTAAATTGCAAAACTTCACCAAACACAAAGCTCAGGTCTTATCTGGGCAGCAGGTAATTATATAACGTTACAAAAAACATGATGAGTTTCTCACAGCCTACTCGCAGCGAAGTGATGCGGTTTTTAGACAGCAAAATTTTAGGCTACGTCAAAGAATTTTTGAAACCTATTGATGAAAACTGGCAGCCGGCTGATTTATTGCCTAATGCTGCAATTGAAAATTTCTTTGAAGAAGTAAAGCGCTTACAAGAACGCGCGCGTGAGCTATCCTATGATTTAATAGCTGTGTTAGTAGGTGATACTATTACCGAAGAGGCATTGCCCAGTTATGAGTCGTGGCTGCACACGGTGCAAGGCATCAACGATGCAGAAAGAGAAAGCGGCTGGCGCACTTGGACACGCTATTGGACAGCCGAAGAAAACCGCCATGGCGATGTGCTGAACCGTTATCTGTACCTGAGCGGACGGATTAACATGCGGGAAATGGAGGCTTCTACCCAATACCTGATTGCTGATGGGTTCGATACGCAAATTGGAGACGACCCCTACCGAACGTTTATTTATACTAGTTTTCAAGAACTTGCTACTAACATCTCGCATCGAAGAGTAGCCTCTCTGGCCAAAAAACAGGGTGACCCGCTACTTGCCAAAATTTGTGGGCAAGTAGCAGCCGACGAAGCGCGCCATGCCAAAGCCTACATTACTTTCATTCGTCATATTTTTGAAATAGACCCTAACGAAGCTATTCTGGCTTTTGAAGACATGATGCGCAAAAAAATTGTGATGCCAGCTCACTTTATGCGCGAAATTGGTGTAGAAATAGGCAAAACATTTGCCCACTTTACTGATGCTGCTCAACGACTGGGCGTATATACCGCCGCCGATTACGTGGATATCACCCGCCAACTGCTTAAAGAGTGGAACATAGAAGGGCTAACCCAATTGAAAGACTCCGGCGAAAAAGCCAGAGAATATTTGTTACAGCTTCCTGCACGATTGGAACGTATTGCAGAACGCATTAAAATACCTCAAATGGAGTATAAATTCCGCTGGATTCTCGCTTGACCACACTGCTTTGACTGACCACTTAGCGTAGGTTTAGTTGCGAAAAAAGTCATCTTGAAGCACATCAAGATGACTTTTTTGCTGCTAACAAATCAATCTTTACACTACTTCAATAGTTTTTCCTTTTGAAGGACTTTCTTGTTTTACCTTAGGAACAGTAATGTGTAAAATGCCGTTTGTGTATTCTGCTTTAATGTTTTCTTGGTCTACATTTTCGGGCAGCGTAAAAGAGCGACGGAATGAAGAATAATTAAACTCGCGACGAGTGAAATTTTTCTCTTCTTCCTTTTTCTCACTTTTCTTTTCTGCCGAAATAATCAGCATGTTGTCTTTTACGTTAACTTTAAAATCACTTTTGTCCATGCCCGGAGAGGCAACTTCCATGCGGAAGCTATTTTCATCCTCATGAATATTCACTGCCGGCAGGGTGTTGGGCATGTCCCAAAGTTGCAGGGCATCGCTGAAAAATTTGTCGATGTTGAAAGGGTCGACTGCGAAAAAGTTTCTTACTGGTGATTTGGCAAGCAACGACATAAGTTTGTCCTCCTTTTGATTAGTTTATTACTAAATTGCTTACAAAAGAAGAACATTTTGCTTGTAGAAAAGATGACTTAAATCATGTTCAACAAATTTTTTAACAAAATTACACCAAAAGTATGCGTGCTGGCAGTAACTCTGTATTAACCCAGTAATCATTTTCGCGGGTTAGATGCACATGCACTTTTACTTGCTTTTCTTGCCAATAGGGAGCGGGGTCTTCTACAAACCAATCGCTAATAAAATGCAGCTCTTGTACTTGTGGATATTCTATTTTGGCAACAAGTATGGCGCGGTAAAATCGAATGCCCAGCAAAGAGAACGTTTGAGTTTGTTGATAGGTAGCTTCAAGGGTTTTGCCCATGTTTTGCAATAACTGACAACGACGCTGTTTGCTGTGTTGTACCAACAGAATGAAGCCCCCTATGCTTAACAGGAGAGCCGCTTCTGTCATCCATAATTTACTTTTTTGGCTCGGATGCAAGTGTACAAGCATCATATCATCAGGATTGGCAAGGTCATAGATCACTTGCACTGTATCGCCCAGTGCTACAGAGACATCGGGCAAGCGCGACCTAATTGTAAGTTTCTGATTGTCAATGGCTTTGAAGCTGATAATGGGGAAAAATTGCGTACTGTCTGCATTGGCAGCTATTTCAGTTACTATTCCTTGTGTCATTTCATAGACTTGGGTACGCTGTTGCCAATCATAAATGGCATAGCTGGCTCTGAGTATCAGCAGCAAGGCAAGTGCAATTAGTATACTGGCAAATATTTGTAAGTAGCGTTTCATGGTGAATGAAAAACGGAAGCCTTCTGTAATTTCAAGGCTTCCGATAATATGGAACAATTAGTGGTTTACACACCAAGCAGCATACGAGCAGGGTCTTCTAACAGTTGCTTTATGCGCACCAAAAAGCTCACCGACTCGCGCCCGTCTATGATGCGGTGGTCGTAGGAGAGTGCTACGTACATCATTGGACGGATAACGACTTGCCCATTTTCGGCAATTGGTCGCTCTACAATGTTGTGCATACCCAAAATAGCTACCTGCGGTGCGTTGATGATAGGTGTGGACATTAGAGAGCCAAATACGCCTCCGTTAGTAATAGTGAAAGTGCCGCCTGTCATTTCGGGAATGCTGAGTTTGTTTTCGCGTGCGCGAGTGGCTAAGCGTACAATTTCTTTTTCAATTTCGGCAAAGGTCATTTTTTCGGCATTGCGCACTACTGGTACCACCAATCCTTTTGGTGCAGAAACGGCAATGGAAATATCGCAGAAGTCGTGATAGACAATATCATCTCCGTCTATTTGCGCATTTACCGCTGGAAACTCTTGCAGTGCAATGCATGATGCTTTCACAAAGAAAGACATAAACCCAAGCCCAACCTCGTGCTTTTCTTTGAACAAATCTTTGTATTTAGCCCGCAAATCCATGATGGGCTTCATGTTCACTTCGTTGAAGGTAGTGAGCATGGCGGTTTCGTTCTTCACGGCTACTAAGCGACGTGAGACCGTTTTACGAAGCGAACTCATTTTTTCGCGACGCGTTCCGCGCAGCTCTGGTTGAACAGGTGGGGCAGGGGAGGGGGTAGTGCTTGGAGAAGCAGTTGCTGTAGGCTGCTGAACAGTTTTTTGGGCGTTTTGTGCATCTTCTTTGGTAATGCGTCCGTCTTTGCCGGTGCCTTGCACTTCTTGTGGGCTAATGCCTTTTTCTGCTAAAATCTTGGCGGCAGCCGGCGAGGCATGCCCAGTGGCATAGGAGCTGCTAGTAGTTGTGTTGGGTATAGCTGTTGTTTGCTGCTGAGCAGTGGGCGCTACTGGCTGAGCTATGGCATCTGACACGATAATTTCACAAATGGGCTCTCCAATAGCCAGTGTTTTTTTGTCTAAGGCAATGATTTTCAAAATGCCTGATGCTTTAGCTGCTACTTCAAAAGTAGCCTTGTCCGATTCTATCTCGCAAATAGGTTCATCCATTTTCACAAAGTCGCCGTCGCGTTTGAGCCATTGTGCCAATGTAACCTCTGTAATAGACTCGCCTAATTGCGGAACTTCCATAACAACTACTTCTTGCTTGCCGCCGGCTTGGGCAATTTTTTGCACAGCCACAGCAGAAGCATCTGCGGCAAGGCTGGCTTTGGCTTCTTCTACGGTAGTGGCAATGCGGCAAATCACATCGCCTATGTTTAGGGTAGTGCCTGTTGGCGCTACAATGTGTAAGATGCCATCGGCTTCTGCTGGCAATTCAAAAGTGGCTTTGTCCGATTCCAGTTCGCAAAGGATTTCGTCTGTTTTCACATATTCGCCTTCCTTTTTAATCCAATTGGCAATGGTTACTTGTGTTACCGACTCGCCAACGGCAGGCACTTTCATTTCTATTGTCATAATTGTATGTTTTTCAGTGTGTTAGCAGCTATTATTCAAAAACGCGCTTCACGAGTTGCTCTTGCTCGGCATTGTGCACCTTGTAGTAGCCGGTAGCAGGTGAAGCCGCAGGACGACGTGCAATCAGTTCTGCCTGATGGTCGTATTTAAAGTAAGTGCGCAACAGATATGCCCAGTAGCCCATATTTTCGGGTTCTTCTTGCGCCCAAATCAGTTTTGCTTGCTTGTATTTTTTAAGCAGTTCGTCTACTTGCATAGCAGGGAAGGGATGCAGCTGCTCAATGCGAATGAGGGCTACATCTTTCCGCTTGTTTTCCAATTGGTATTCGAGTAAGTCGTAATATAATTTGCCTGTACAAAGTACTACCTTTTTCACTTTGTTGTCGGGCTTGGCGTATTGGTCTGGAATTACTTCGCGGAATTTGCCCGATGTAAATTCTTCCATTTTGGAAATAACACGCGGGTGGCGCAAAAGCGACTTGGGCGACATCACGACCAAAGGTTTGCGGAAAGGCCATGCCAACTGGCGGCGCAATAGGTGGAAAAAGTTGGCTGGTGTGGTAGCATTGGCTACAATCATGTTGTATTCGGCACTGAGTTGCAAGAAGCGCTCTGGGCGTGCGCTAGAATGTTCTGGTCCTTGCCCTTCGTAGCCGTGTGGCAGTAGCAGCACAACACCGCTTTGGCGCCCCCATTTGGTTTCGGTGCTGCTGATGAATTGGTCAATCATCACTTGTGCACCGTTGGCAAAGTCGCCGAATTGGGCTTCCCATATCACCAGTGCATTGGGGTTGCACATGGCATAGCCAAATTCAAAGCCTAGTACCCCGTATTCTGAAAGCAGTGAGTTGTAAATTTGGAAGTCGGCTTGTTTGCCTTCCAAATAATCTAAAGAAGTGTAGGGCTCGCTGGTTACTGCATCGTGCAAAACTGCATGGCGATGCGAAAAAGTGCCGCGCTTTACATCTTGCCCCGAAATGCGAACGGGCTTGCCCTCTAACAACAAAGACCCGTAAGCCATCAGTTCAGCACTTGCCCAGTTGAATTCTTTGTCTTCAAAGAACATTTTTTGGCGGTCTTTCAGCAATTTTTCAATTTGCTTGAGTGGTTTGAAGCCTTCTGGAATGGTGATAAGTGCTTTTCCAATGGCTTGAATAGCTTGTTCAGAAATGGAGGTATCGGGTGATTGGAGGAAGTCTTCGGCAGTGGAAGGGCGCATAGCTGCCCACTCGTATTCAAATTTGCGCATGGTGTAGCTCAGCGGCTGTTGCTTTACTTCGTTGAGGCGAGCTTGCAACAACTCGCGAAACTCTTTGTCCATGGCATCTGCTAAAGAGGCATCTACAAAGCCGCGCTCAATGAGCATTTGGTTGTAGATTTCGCGCGGATTGGGGTGTTTGCTGATGATGTTGTAAAGTGTAGGTTGTGTGAACTTAGGTTCATCAGATTCATTGTGCCCATGCCGGCGATAACAAACCATATCTACGAACACGTCGCGTTTGAAGCGCTGGCGGAATTCGGTTGCCAGTTCTACTGCAAAAACAACTGCCTCTGGATTGTCGCCGTTGACGTGAAATACTGGGCAGTCAATCATTTTGGCAACATCGGTGCAATAAATGCTCGAACGCGCATCTTCAAAATCGGTGGTAAAACCTACTTGGTTGTTGATGACAAAGTGGATGGTGCCGCCTACATGGTAGCCTGCTAACTGCGACATTTGTGCTACTTCGTACACAATGCCTTGTCCTGCTATTGCGGCATCGCCGTGTATCAGAATGGGTAACACTTTGCTGTTGTCTTTACCGTGCAAGTCTATTAGCGCGCGGGCAAAACCTTCTACAACGGGGTTTACTGCTTCTAAATGAGAAGGATTAGGCGTCAGTTGTAGGCGAATTTTATTGCCCGATTCGGTCATTACCTCGCTGCTATAGCCCAAATGATACTTCACGTCGCCATCGCCCATGGTGTTCATCATATCTTCTGGCACTTGCCCTTCAAACTCAGTGAAGACTTGTTCGTAGGTTTTGCCAATAATATTGGTCAGTACATTCAAGCGCCCTCGGTGTGCCATGCCAATTACCACCTCTGCCACGCCGAGTTCTGCAGCTTTGTTGATAATAGCATCTAAGGCTGGAATCGTAGACTCGCCACCTTCCAAAGAGAAACGCTTTTGTCCTAAAAACTTAGTGTGCAAGAAGTTTTCAAACACTACTGCTTCGTTGAGCTTAGCCAAAATGCGTTTTTTGCGTTCTATGGAAGGAGAGTAGTTAGGATATTCTTGCTCTATCTTTTGTTTCAGCCAATCGTACACTTCCGGCTCGCGGATGTAAGTAAACTCAAAGCCGATAGGACCTAAGTAGATTTTTTCCAGCCGAGCAATAATTTCTCGCAAAGTAGCTTTTTGGCCTAAGCGCAATGCTCTGCCTGCCATAAATTGGGTATCAAGGTCGGCTTCGCTCAACTTAAAATCTTTGAGGTCGAGCAAAGCGCGTCTGTCGCGGCGCGGGCGCACCGGATTGGTCTTCGATTTGAGGTGTCCTCGCTGCCGATAGGCTTGAATTAGGTTGCGAACACGTAGCTCTTTGTCGGTAGTGCTTTCTGTGGCTATTGGTGCAGCCAGGGTTTGTCCATTGCCGTTGTTAGTGGCTTGTGGCAATATGGAGGCGTTGGCATAGCGAAGTGAAAATTCAAAGCCGTCAAAGAACTGCTGCCAAGTAACATCTACAGCGTTGCGGTCTGCTTTGTAAGATTGGTACAATGCTTCTATGACAGACACGTCAGCATTGGCAATATACGAAAATTGGTCCATATACAAATTGCTGAAACAAAGGTTGGTTCAGCAAAAATAGGATTTTAATCAGATTTTCAAAATCTTTGCATTCGCATAGACAAATGTAATTGATTTTCAGGCAGATGTTTGTTTATTTTTAAAGGAACGACAGCGGTCGCTACAATATTTGACCTCATCCCAGCACTTCTCCCATTTTTTACGCCACGAAAAAGGACGACCACAGGTTAAACAAATTTTTTGTGGCAACTCCGATTTTTTGCGCATTTTAGGCATAAACTGTTTCTGTTTGTTCGATGTTAAACGTATGAGAAGAGTTGGAGGTGGTGAAAAGAAAATGTCATTTTTGGCAATTTTTTTCAATTATTGGTTTTTGCAGAATAACTTTCACAGAAATAGTCAAGTGTTTCGTCTTGTATGGTTTTGTTGAGTTTTTTGGCAATGTTCCAATCATAACAAGACTCGGCTATTTGTGCCAGATTGATATATGCCTGTGCACGCTTGTAGTACCACTCTGCATTTCGCGGGTTGCACAAAATGGCGTTGGAATAAGCCTTTACCTCGCTAACATAATCTTCTTGCAAATGAGCAATGATTGCTAAATTACTGTACACAGCCTCATCTGCCATGCCCTTTTGTATCATGGTATTAAAAATAATTTTGGCATTTTCGAGCGACTGATTTTTAAACAATAATAAAGTGGCTGCTCGCATATATAAGGCTTTTTGAGGAGGCATTTTAGCGAAAGCATACATAAAATTCATGCGCGCCGAGTCAGGATTGCCCAAGTAGCTATTTGCCAGTCCTCGGTAGTAATAAAATTCGGGAAACTCTATCTCGGCATTGTCAATAGCAGCTTGCACTAGCCGCCTTCCTTCTTCGTAGAATCCAAAATGATCGATATAGATTTTGCCGCGTAAAAAAAGTGCTCGGAAGTAGTTGTGGTCTGTTCCCAAACCCTGATTGAGGTAGTATTCTGCTTCCAGATATTTGCCTTGTTGATAGGCTTCGTAAGCCCAATGATAGTTGATACGACCAATAAAGGCGAAAAGCGAATACACAATAAAAAACATGTATCCTACGATGCCAAAAGCTACCCACGGCGCTGCTTTTACGTAGCGCTCATGCTCGGCTCGCTCTTCGGGCGACATTTTTCTCACATAGGCACGTCGCCGCTGCATCGGATTCCTTACAGGTGCATATCTGCGAACGGGCTGTCGGGAAGGGTCATACCCAAGGCGTAACAAGTAGTCGTAGTGTGCTTTCTTTTCAGGGTTGCTCAAATATTGATAGGCATGGTTAATAGCTTTGAATTTTTCTTCTGCTTGTGGATTGTTCGGGTTGCGGTCGGGATGATACTGAAAAGCCAATCTTTTGAAGGCTGATTTTATCTCTGCCGCAGAGGCAAAATTAGGCAAACCTAGCACTTCATACAGATTGACCATCGGATTATACGCTGTATTTTTGGGGAAAATTACGTCATTTTCGGCAAAAAACCTTGGCTTTTTCTTCCATGTCGGCACGGCTTTTATTGTTAGACAATCACGATTCGTTTACCTACAACTTAGCCCAATTGGTGGAAGAAAATTTTGAAGGCGAGTGGCACGTAAAATCATACGAGGAAGTTAGTCTTGCGGAAGTGTCTGGCTACAATAAAATTATTTTCTCGCCTGGTCCGGGTATACCTTCGCAAATTCCTTTGATGCGTGCTATTTTAATAACATATGGCAAAACTGCCTCTATTCTTGGGGTTTGCTTAGGGCATCAAGCAATTGCTGAAGCTTTTGGCGGAAGGCTCTATAACATGGGGCAGGTTTGGCACGGCAAGCGAGTAGCTGTTCGCGTAATTGAGCCTCAGGAGCGGCTTTTTAAAAATATGCCATTAGAATTTTATGCTGGGTTGTACCATTCTTGGGCAGTTGATTCGCTCCCAGATTGCTTACAAGTTACTGCTATCAGTGCTCACGGTGTGATCATGGCACTGCGCCATCGTCATTACGACATCAAAGGCGTGCAGTTTCACCCTGAATCATTTATGACCGAGTACGGTGCTGTGCTATTGCGTAATTGGTTGAATAAAAACCAGTCAGATACGTGAAAATTTATCTCAGTCTGGTGCATCCATATGCTACCCAGTGCGGAGGCGTTGTACTCCACATGGCATAGAGCAAAGAACAGAAGTATGATATCAGAGTTGATCTACCAGACTTGGGCTTTATCTGCCTCTTGGGGCACCACTTCTCCGCTTTCCACTCAAGAAAAAGCGAACACCTGCTGTGGCAGCACCAAAATTGATAAGGCTTGTCTCCCAAATAGTGGTTTTATTAAGAAAAGCATTTAAGTGAATAGCAGCTTTTGCTTCTAAAAATAGAAACGCCCCTCGCACAGGTATTTCGCCACCTAAACCAATGTTGACATGACCAGTTTCTATGTGTCGGTCTTCAAAAAATTTGCGTTCGCCTGATGAAACCAACTCGACAGCGCCATCTACATTGTGCTTCGACATAATAGCACTAAATCCTATCAGAGCGTAGGTTTTAGCCTCGGGAAAGCTATACCGTCCTGAAAGATAGCGGTGATAGTTGAGTTCCAACTCCATATTTTGTACTCGCAGCGATGTAAGTGTGTAGTTACCATAGTTATCTACTGGCAACGAGGGCGCATAGTAGCCAAAGCTGAGATTTACAGTATTTTTTTCAAAAAAGCCATATCCCACACGTAACTTTCCACCAAAAATAAACGGAAAGGTATTGGGGTTTATTTGTGGATATAAACCAAT
>JANWVT010000022.1 GCA_025056255.1 Bernardetiaceae bacterium
GATAGCGGCGGGGGCTGCCGACGATTTCATTGCTCAGGTAACAGGCTTGACAGCAGCACAAGTAGCGCAGCTACGCGAAGGATTATAAGCAGGTTAATCAAGAAATGATTCGTACATTTGGGCATGAATTTGGAAATTGCTAAACAAGTAGCTGCTCTCTTGTTACAAGCAGGTGCTGTTAAACTCAGTCCATATCAGCCTTTTACGTGGGCTTCGGGTTGGAAGTCGCCTATTTACTGCGATAATCGCCTTACCCTATCTTACCCTGCTATTCGTTCTTACATTAAAAATGCACTTGCTCAGGTTGCTAAACATTACTTTCCTGAGGCAGAGGCTATTGGCGGCGTTGCTACTGCTGGCATTCCGCAGGGAACTTTGCTGGCAGACCTGCTTGAGTTGCCCTTTCTCTACATCAGACCTAAACCCAAAGAGCACGGCATGGAAAATTTGATAGAGGGCAAAATATTGCCTCAGGCAAAAGTACTGCTAGTAGAAGATTTAATTTCGACAGGTGGAAGCAGCCTAAAAGCTGCACAAGCCGTTAGAGATGCAGGCATGCAAGCCTATGGCATGTTGGCGGTGTTCAGCTACGATTTTGATATTGCCCGTGAGCATTTTCAACGCGCCCAAGTGCCGCTACAGGTGCTTTGTACTTATCCCGTTTTGTTGCAAGAGGCAGTAGCACAAAACTTAGTTAGTCAGGAAGAAGTAGCATGGTTGCAACAATGGCGCGCCGCTCCAGACCAGTGGCAAGCTTTAAAGAAAACGAGCTTGTAACTCAGGCGTAGGCATGCGGCACATATTGCGTTTGCCAAACCATTGATAACGCTTAGCTGATATTTGCTGGTATACCCAGTCGCGGATACAAGGTGGAATAAGTATGCCCAGATAGGCTATCTGCCATATGCCGCCCAGTTTGCGTGCAACTTCCAATGCCGCTCGCGACCGTGTATAAATTTTTCCTTTGTCGTAAAAAATAAAAGTATCAAAATAACTCGTGTCAAATCCAAAGTGCTGTAACACTTGCTGCCCCGTTGCCGATTGCAAAGAAGCAAATTTCAGCACTTGCCGACGGTCGGCTGATAGTAGAAAATCGACCAGTCCGTTGCACAAATTGCATATGCCATCAAATAATACCAGTGATGTGTTCTCCCATGTGTGCATAAGTTTTTAACAATCAATATAGGCAGTTAGTTGCAAAGCCTCCCTGTACATCGTTTTTGTAATGTATGCTGTTTGGGTTGCAAACATTGGGTACTGGGTGCAAATTAAAACCATGTTGAGGTTTTACAGGGACAAACATGATAGATAAAAACCTAAATAATTGGACAGGATGGCAGGATTAACAGAGCTTGAGTACCTTATAGCTGAGAAAATGACCTTGCCACATCGTAGCGCCTACTTGCAACAAGAGCAAACATAATTAGATACAAAACCTAAAAACTACCTAAGACAGGATAGCGGAATGAACAGGATTGCAGTATTTTGTGAACACATAAACAACAGTGCAAATATGCATTTGGCAAAATGAATCTTAGCCCCCACAACTACTAAATTCGGAATAGGTTGGTGACAGTATTACCAAAGCATAACGAGTTGTGCAAATTGTTCGGATTGGCAACTACTCCATTAAACCCCAGACAAATAAGGCTTTGCACCATAGCCTAAATTCCAATATTGCTATACACCAGTGTTTTGAAATAGAAGTTAGCATCTCTTTATGAGCAAAGCCTAATCACCCAACTAAGGATGCTTATTCACTTCAAAAAGTGAAATGAAAATTTAATGCTCGCTGCCGACTGCTCAAATCCGTCAGGGGGCTATTGCATTATCTTGCCATTAGCCAATTTCTATTACTACATTCTCGCTGAGCGGATGAGCTACACAAGTGAGTACATAGCCCTCTTGAATTTCTTTTTCAGAAAGTCCTTCATCTTCATCCATTTTCACCTCACCCGATTTTTTATGCCCACGACAGGCAGTACAAAGCCCGCTTTGACAAGAATAAGGCATATCTAAACCTGCTTCTAAGCCGGCATCTAAAATAGATTGGGTAGGTTTAACGGTAATTTGGTACTCTTCTCCATCTAAAATAACAGTAACTTGTTGCTCTACAATGCCAGAGGCTTTCAGAGCAGCTTCGTCTTTGGCTTCTTCGGCAGTAGGGCTGAAAAAGCTTTCGCGGTGGATGCGTTCTTTGGGTACTTTTAAAAAGTGTAGCGCTTCTTCTACTTGGTCCATCATACCTTCCGGACCGCACATGAAGTACTCAGTCTTATCGGCATCGAACTTAGGTAGCAAGTTCAGTATATTGATAGTCAGGTTTTTATCTATTCTTCCTTTGTAGCCATGCCAGTCGTTGTCTTCGGCGCGGCTGAGTACATGTACTACCTTAAAGCGTTCGCCGTACTTTTTCTGCATTTCTTCCAGCTTTTGGCGGAAGATAACTGTTTCCATGGTTCGGTTACCATAAATGAGCGAAACGATACTTTGAGGCTCAAAAGCCAAAATACTTTTGGCAATAGACATGAGCGGTGTAATGCCACTGCCGCTGCCAAAAAGTACAATATGCCGTTTTAAGTTTTTGTCTGGTTCTAAACAAAAATTGCCCATGGGTTCTAAAATATCCACGTAGTCGCCCACTTTAAGGTGGTCGTTTACGTAGTTAGAAACCAATCCACCTTCTACACGCTTAATGGTAATAGACAAGGCTTCGTCTATATGCGGGGCGCTGCTCAGCGAATAGGCTCGGCGCACGCTTTTGCCATTGATGGGTAAAATAAGGGTGAGAAACTGACCGGGCTTGTATTTAATTTTGCTAAAAAGAGGTTGTTTCAAATGCAGGGTTACGGTATCTTCTGTTTCCTGTGTAATATCTTTGACTTTCAGGTTGTACTGTTTCATGGAGCAATAATTGCTATTTTTTCAAAACCGTTGGGCAAGCAATGATAAGCCTTCAAAATTAATCAATAAACTTGAATGAAATGATAATTGTTTGCCAGCAAAAATTTTTTGTTGACTTTGTATTTAGAACAATTTTAAATAGTTATTTGTTAGTATCTTTGCATATTAGCAGTCTATTATTTGCCTCCAAACAGATATGAATCAGAGCAATCAAATTCTGGAAGAGTTTACCAATTCGGAATATAAATACGGCTTTGTTAGTCATTTTGAAACAGAAGAAGCACCCAAAGGGCTGAGCGAAGATATTATTCGCTTCATTTCTGCTAAAAAGGAAGAGCCCGAGTGGATGACGGAATGGCGACTGAAAGCTTATCGCCAATGGCTCACCATGAAAGAGCCCAAGTGGCCTAATGTAACCTATCCACAAATTGATTTCAACGATATTATTTACTATTCTGCCCCTAAGAAAAAGGCAAAATACAATAGTTTAGACGAGGTTGACCCTGAGCTATTAGCAACATTTGAAAAACTCGGCATCTCCCTTTCCGAGCAAAAGCGATTGGCAGGCGTAGCCGTAGATGCAGTAATTGACAGTGTTTCGGTTGCTACTACTTTTAAGGAAACACTTGCTGAACTGGGCATTATTTTCTGCTCCATGAGCGAAGCCATTCGAGAACATCCCGAGTTAGTGCGCAAATATATCGGCTCAGTAGTACCTGTTAATGATAATTACTATGCAGCGCTTAACTCTGCTGTATTTAGCGACGGGTCTTTCTGCTACATTCCCAAAGGCGTTCGTTGCCCAATGGAACTCTCTACCTATTTTCGTATCAATGCAGCTAATACAGGGCAGTTTGAGCGCACGCTGATTATTGCTGATGAAGCCTCATACGTTAGTTATCTGGAGGGTTGTACTGCACCTATGCGCGATGAAAACCAACTGCATGCAGCCGTAGTAGAAATTATTGCGCTAAAAGATGCCGAAGTAAAATATTCTACTGTTCAAAATTGGTATCCGGGAGACAAGGAAGGCAAAGGCGGTATTTATAACTTCGTGACTAAGCGCGGCATTTGTTTAGGAGACAATTCTAAAATCTCTTGGACACAAGTAGAGACAGGTTCAGCTATTACATGGAAATATCCCAGTTGTATATTGAAAGGCGACAATTCGGTTGGTGAATTTTATTCAGTGGCAATTACTAACAACCGCCAACAAGCCGATACGGGCACTAAAATGATTCACATCGGCAAAAATACACGCAGCCGCATTGTCTCGAAAGGTATTTCTGCTGGCTACAGCCAAAACTCTTACCGCGGTTTGGTACATATCAGCAAACGTGCTGAAAATGCTCGCAACTTCTCGCAATGCGACTCGCTGCTAATGGGCGATAAGTGCGGTGCACACACTTTTCCATACATAGAAGTTGAAAACGATACTGCTAAAGTAGAACACGAGGCTACTACCTCTAAAATTGGTGAAGACCAGATTTTTTACTGCAACCAACGTGGTATTGATACAGAAGAAGCCGTAGCGTTGATTGTAAACGGTTATTGCAAAGAAGTACTAAATCAACTGCCTATGGAATTTGCTGTGGAGGCACAAAAGCTACTCGCCATTAGCTTAGAAGGCAGTGTAGGCTGATTGTTGAGATAGGTTTCGTTTCAGTAGATACATTTTTCCCCTCTTGCATTTTATCTTAGGAGGGGATTTTTATTTATTTTCTCAAAAGCACATCCATGTGGAAAAAAGTAATTCTTGTCGGAGTTGCCCTTGTAGTAACCTATCATTTCTGGTCTGTAAGTGGCAGAATGGTAGAAAGTAATAGTAGCAAAACACATGAGCAGCTACTGAGTATAGAAATGGTGCAACAGGGGACAAATGTAGGCAAGGGCAACCTAGTAGGTATTCAGCCTTATTTGACCGCCCGAGAATACAGTACTGAAAGCCAGTTGTTCAGTGTACTAAATGCCTACATGCAAAGGTTACAACAAGCAGGTGGCATTGGCGACAAAACCATTGTGGTATTCCCCGAATATATAGGTACGTGGTTAGTGGCAATGCACGAAAAGCATGCCTTGTATGAGAAAAGCACGCTTACAGAAGCCATGACGCTGATGACACTTTCCAATCTTGTGAAAGTAGGCTATTGCGCCATTACAGCTCCGTCGGGCTATGACCGCCTTGTACACGGTTTATTTACCTACAAAAGCGACAAGGTCTGCCAAGCTTATCAACGTATATTCAGCCGGCTTGCCAGTAAATATGCCTGCACTATTGTAGCTGGTTCTGTAGTGTTGCCTGAGCCTTTTCTTGAAAATGGCAAACTCTTTATTCAAAAAGGGCGGCTGTTCAACACAACTGCCGTTTTTGATGCCAACGGAAAGATAATGTCACCATTGGTGAAAAAAATATTTCCTATCCGTGCAGAACAAGGCTTCACCTGCCAAGCCGACTTACAACAAACACCTGTATTTCACACCCCCGCAGGCAGGCTGGCAGTGCTGATTTGCGCCGATAGTTGGTATCCGCAAGCCTATGAAAGTTTGACAGGCAAAGCAGACTTAATGGCTGTTCCCTCTCTTGCCGATACAGACAGCATTTGGCAGAGTGCTTGGCAAGGCTACAATGGCTTTTCTGCACCCGCCGATGTAGATACTCGCGACTATTATCGCATCAGCGAAGGGGAAGCATGGGCAAAATACAGCATGGGCAAACGCGCACCTCGCGTAGGTATTCGTCAGGGTATCAATGTCTTTTTTACAGGTCAACTTTGGGATATGCACCCTGAGGGAAGGGTGTTGATACTGCAAAATGATTCTTTACTTGTATTACCGCCTGCCCTCGGCAAAGGAAGGATTGTAAACATGTGGTTGCAATGATGCTGAGCCGCTTGGATAAACTGATGAGCAGATTCAATAAACGTAAATCATGCGATTAAATAAAAAATTCAATTTTTGCGTTAGTGTTGCTCACCATTGTTAATGTTTTCACGAAATCCCCAGTTTTGTTCGTGTTTGCACTAACAAACTTAGCAGTGTGTGAAAACATGGGCAACGGCATAATAGCCTGTCAATCCTGCAATCCTGTCTGTGAAAAGATGGCGCGCTGCCGTTGTTCGCCTCCCCACGAACAACCCCGCCGCCGTTGGTCGTGTCTTCACGAACAACTCTTATCAATCTCCTTGGCGGTGTGTGTGGACACACACCGTGGCTTAGGGGGCACGTTGCGGCGTAGCATTTAGCCCTCATAAATCCGACAGGTTTTCGATTCGGCTTGCACAAGTAGGTAAAAAGAAGCAACTTCCTGTATATTTGAGCACGTGTTTCCTGCATATGAACAAAAAGACAAAAGTTATTGCTGGCATTTTTATTGGCTTGTCGGTACTGGCATCGGTGTTTAGTTTGTACTTTTACCAAGTTTTTTTTGCTGCCAATTTTTTGGTAGATAAAAAAGACAAGGCGCTCTACATTCCACCAGGGGCAAGCTTTTCCCAAGTGATGGACTCCCTGCAAAGAGGAGCTTTTTTGCAAGATGAAATTTCCTTTCGCTTTGTAGCCAAACTACTCAACTATCAAAACGAAAGGCGCATAAAACCCGGGCGCTACCTCATCAAAAGCGGCATGAACAACCTAACAGTAGTGCGCAAACTGCGCAGCGGCGCCCAAGACCCTGTTCGGGTAACATTTAACAACATACGACTCAAAAAAGACTTAGCTGGGCGGCTCACCCGTCACCTAATTGCCGATTCGGCGCGCCTGCTCCAAATGCTCAACGACCCCTCCATAGCTGCTGCCTATGGCTTCGATACAGCCACTATCACCACCATGTTTATCCCCAACACCTATGAGATGTATTGGGACACATCCGAAGAGGAGTTGCTTAAAAAAATGAAGCGCGAATACGAAAAGTTCTGGACTGCCGAGCGCAAAGCCAAAGCCGAAGCACTCGGGCTAACTCCTATACAGGTTGCTATTTTGGCTTCTATTGTAGAGGCAGAGACCAAAAAGCGCGATGAGGCGCCACGCATTGCAGGGGTGTATTTAAACCGCCTCAATGCCAACGAAAAGTTACAAGCCGACCCAACAGTGGTATTTGCTATTGGCAATTTCAACATTAAACGCCTCTCGTTTCAAGATTTAAAATACGACTCTCCCTATAACACCTATCTGTA
The DNA here is from genome assembly GCA_025056255.1 of Bernardetiaceae bacterium. Taxonomy (GTDB): domain Bacteria; phylum Bacteroidota; class Bacteroidia; order Cytophagales; family Thermoflexibacteraceae; genus Rhodoflexus. Next base: position 7,077 of record JANWVT010000022.1, read on the forward strand.
CACTGGTTTACCGCCCGGACCTATCAACGTACCACCTATACAAGCTATTGAGGCTGTGCTCAATCCAGAAAAACACCGCTACATGTTTTTTTGTGCCAAAGAGGATTTCAGTGGCTATCATGCCTTTGCTGAGACGTTTGAGGAGCATTTGAAAAATGCTGCCCGCTATCGCGAAGCCCTCAATCGGGCAGGTATTAAATAGTTGCCATGAACCTCTTCCTACAAAAACATGTTCAACGTAATAAGCGGGCACTACCCAAAAGCAGCGGCTTGTGCCATTTAGCCTTCATACTGGGGCGCTCTGTACTGAATAGGTAGTATGTTAGTGAGTCATGTAGCGCACATCAGCCCAAAAAGTTTGCCGCCCCTGTGGGTTTTGTAATGCAGCAAAGCACCTATTTGAGAGTAACCTAACTGGCATTATGAGCCTGATAAAGCGTTTTACAGAACACCCAACTATTCGCAATGCTGGGCAGCAAATTGACAAGTGGCTGCAACAGCGCCACATACACATTCAAGACTTTCGCACCAATGTTATTTTGCGGATAGCAGCATTGGTTGCTACCATCTTTGCCTTTACTTATTTAGTAGGACAGGCTGGTTATACCATCACCGGAGTAGGACTGGGCGCGTTGATTATTTTTCAAATCTTTCGGCTCATACACAAAGTGGAAAGCACCAATCGGGAAGTGATTAACTTTTTGAACGCCATTCGTTACGACGATTTTTCATATCATCACCAACCCGCCAACCAAGGAGCTACATTTGAAGAATTAGCTGCCGCATTCAATCGCGTGATAACACATTTCAAAGCAATACGCAGCGAAAAAGAAGCACACTACCAATATTTAAAAACCATTATTCACCACATTGGCATTGGGTTAATATCCTTCGATACAGCTGGCAACATACAAATTATGAATACGGCTGCCAAAAGGTTGTTTCAAACTACGGGCAGCATCCGCAATATTTCAGAGTTAGCTTCATTTAGTCAGGAGTTAGTAGAAAAGTTCATCCGCTTGCGCACGGGCAGCCGCGACTTAATTAAAATTGTACACGGAGCAGAAATCATTCAACTGGCAATGTATGCCATCGAGCTCAACCTGCAAGGCAAAGAATACAAGCTTATTACCCTGCAAAACATCCACAACGAACTGGAAGAGCGAGAAATGGATGCTTGGCAAAAGCTCATTCGCGTACTCACTCACGAAATCATGAATTCGGTAACGCCAATTGCATCGCTGGCAACTACACTGGAAGGCGAGGTAGAATACTTACAAGCCAACAACCAGTCGCTCAATGCTGAGGATTTAGAAGATATGCACATGGCTATCAAGACCATTCAGCGGCGCAGCGAAGGACTCATCCGTTTTGTGAGCGATTTTCGCAACCTTACCCACGTGCCCATTCCACAATTTAAAAATGTTTTGGTTAGCGAAATATTTGCGCACGTAGTTAAACTGATGGAAGCTGAAATGAAGGCGCAAAATATTGACTGCCAAGTGGAAGTGGAACCTCAGTCGCTCATGATTACAGCTGACCGCGAAATGATAGAGCAAGTACTTATCAACTTAGTCAAAAACGCCATTCAAGCGCTCAGTGATGTGGAACGCGAAGATGGACGAAAAATTTTACTTTTGGCGCGATACGACGAAAAAAGCCATCCTTTCATCATTGTGCGCGACAACGGTCCGGGCATAGACCCCGATGCTTTAGAACGCATTTTCATTCCTTTTTTCACCACTAAAAAATCAGGGTCTGGAATTGGGTTGAGTCTTTCACGGCAAATTATGCGCTCACACAAGGGTTCACTAACCGCCCATTCCGTTATCGGCGAAGGAACAGAATTCATTCTAAAATTCTGACAACCCAATGCTAATGATGCAATTGAGCATTTGAAAAATTTCATTCCCTTTGCTGTTGCTCACTTCTGCACCAACAGTTGCTTGTCACTTGCAAATACAAGAGCAACGGCGTAACAGTGAAAATTTCACCCTGTCAATCCTGTAAGCACACACCACACCCCCGCAAGGGCACACTGCCATTGCCAGTTGCATAATCAAGCTGCCAGTACACCAACCGAGTAAAACAACACTGCAAGAAAAGAGCTTGAAATGAAGCGTCGTATGCTTTGCTAACAGGCTGCTCAATCAAGAAAAATGATCAACCTGTCTTGCCGTAACTCATAGCGATAGCGTTTGAGCGGCATCGTAGCAGGACCTTGCAGCACTGCCCCCTCCGTATTAAAAACCGAACCGTGCACGGGGCATTCCAACCGATTGGCTCCGGCGTTGAAGCGAAGCGCGCCCGCTGCATGGGTACACCATCGCGACAGCACCCGAAAATCGGTAGCAGAAAGACGCATGATAAAAAACTGCCCCACAAACACAAACCCTCCGATTTGTTGCAAGGATGTTGCTTGCCCTTCGGTGAGCATAATCTCAAAGGGCTTGTCTTCAACAGGTAAAACTGCCTCCGGCTTTCCGCAAGCAAAGGCACATAGCATTACGCCTCCTAACTTCAATACGTGCCGGCGATCTTTATGTATTGGTTTTTCCATTGGTGCTATTGTACAATGTGTTTAGGCTGAATGTATCGAGTGCGTACCGTATCAGTAAGGCTGTGCATAAAAGCAATCAGCGCTTTTTTCTCCGCAGCAGTTAAATTCAGTGGGTCGGGCGGCAAAGTTTGGTGCTCCAGCTCGATACCAATACCAGCGGCTCCTCCGCGGTTATAGAAATCAATGACCTCTTCCAGCGTCTGATATACACCATTGTGCATATATGGAGCAGTGAGCGCAGCATTGCGAACAGTAGTGGTTTTAAACGCGTGTTTGAAAATATCGAACCGATGCAGGTTGTACTTTCCTAAATCGCTGTCAATAGTTGCATGGAGCGTATCGGGACGTGCCGGTGTGCCAATTACTTCGCTTTCGGTATGGATGAAATGCGGCGGCACTAAACCGTTGAAAAAAGGCATAAAATGACAAGTCCCGCACTTGGCTTTGCCCATGAACAAGTTGAAACCGAGTATTTCCTCTTGTGTGAGCAGTTCGCCTTCGCCGCGCATGTGGCGGTCAAAACGGGAGTTTAAAGCCACCAAAGAGCGCAAGTAAGCCGCTAAAGCATTGAGAAACTCCTGCTCGGAAACAGGCTGCTCCACTGCTCTGCCGAAGGCTTGGGCAAATCGTTGGCGATACTCAGATACCTCGTTGATTTTTTGAACTACTAATGCCACTGAACTGTGCATCTCGTCGGGAGCTGCCAGTACGTCGCGGATTTGGTCTTCCATGAAAACGACACGTCCATCCAAAAACTGCACTGCCTGAAAAGTAGCATTCCACAAGGTAGGCGCATTGCGTCTGATAAAATCTTTTCCATTAAAGGCAATGCTTTTCGCCAAGCCGTCAGTAAATGCTTTTGCAGGCTGATGACAAGAGGCACAACTGCGACTGTTGTTCCCACTTAGTTTGGGGTCATAGAAAAGGGCTTCGCCCAGTGAAATTAACTCGGGAGTTGCCGAAACGGAAGTTGTCGGTTTAAAAAATTCAGGATTGAGATGTTCATAGTCAAACAAATGAGCAGCGCGAGCAGCAAAGATGCGGTTTTCCTTTTCAAAAAAGGGTATTTGCAGTTTTTCCCGAGTGGCTATCATCTGCTTGCCTAAGGGGTTGAGGTAGTTTTTAATGAAATGCAGGCGGTCAAAGGTTTCAAAGTCCGAATGTTGGTGCAAATAGGCAATTGTGCTGTCTAAGCTGCTCATTAAAGTAGCAGGGCTGCCGTATATGTGGATAAACTCTTTGATGCCTTCCAGCGATGCGGCAGCTTCTTCTATGGAAAGGAATGCCACAGGCGAATCAAATCCGGCAATACCCATGGCAGCGATGCGAAAAAGTTGCAGATGCAGCGCATCCCACAGGTGAGCATCGGTAAAGGTATTGTGCTCGGCGGTATATTTGAGATGTTTGATATTGACAATCAGCGCATTGACTTGCTCGTTGAGTTCATTTTTCGCTGCTTGTTCATAAGGGAAAATCAGCTCTTCTATCACCTGAAAACCCTGAGGAGGCAATACTTTGGCATCGTAGAGTTCCGCTTCGGGTATTGCCGGACCGTTGATGCTGCGGGCAGTAGCAGGATTGTAGTACTCGGCTATGGCTTCTATTTTCTTGTAAATCAGGCGGGCTTTTTTAAAACTTTCCTGAATTGCCTTTTCATCATCGGTTTGGCGAATGGTTTGCTGCATGGCTTCGGCGCTTGCCATCAGGCGATTGATATAATGCACATACAGGCGATAGCACAGTTCGGCAGTGTCTTCTTGGCGACGGCTGCCTACAAAGTAACAAGACGCAACAAACAGCAAACAAGCTATTGGCAGCAAATTTTTCATAGCAACAATAAGATGGTAGGTACAACATAACCTGCCGGGTTAAAAAACCCGACAGGTTGTAACTTGATGAGGACAGTAATTATTTAGGCAATCCTTTGATAACAATGAGCTGACTGGCTTGGTCTTCGTTGGGGCGCAAGGTACCGCCATCTACACCGCGATACTGCGTTCCGCGCCAAGTATGCGGCTGCACGCAAACAACATATGTGTCGGGGCTACCGATTACATCGGAAATGTCAATCATAGCACCATACTCCCATGAGCCAAGGGCAGAGCGCCCGTTCACATTGTATTTAGCTGCATCAGAAGCATTGCGGCGATGGTCGCATTCAATCACAGGGCGCAGCTGCTTGGTGCGGATGTCGTACTGATAGATGTAGGCATCGTGTGTTTCATCGCCGTAGCCGTTAGGGTCTTCTTGGATGTACACATAATTTTCGCCTACGAAAATATTATCGGGGTTTTGGAACAAACGGGCAGGTCCTTGGCGGTCATCGCCGTCCAAAATCACTTCCAATTTGCCGCGCAGCGGGTTGTTAGCATCCAAGTTCAGCTTGTACACACGTCCGTACTTGGTGCGGCTGTATCCGGCATTCACGCCTGTGTTGTTTTGTCCGGTTACGCAGAAATAAAGTTCCCGATTGTTGGCAGCAGAACCTTTGCGGTAGTCAATGTCTTCTACCCTTCCAAAGGAAATAGCCCCCAAACGGTTTACAGCTTCATTGATTTGTCGACCTGTCAGTGTAGTATGATTTTCTATTTCTACAAATTCTACGTCGTAAACAGTTCCTACGCGCATGTCCATTTCGCGCTGATTGCGGTCGGTGCGGCGCAACATGTAGAGTTTGCCATTGGCAAGGTCGCCTACGCGGTCGCTCACATACATGGCAACTTGTCCGCCGCCGGTGGTACCGCTGTCATCGTCGCCGATGATGATAACAGTGCGTCCGGGGTAGGCATTTTTGTTCAATGGCACAGCATTTTCAGCACTCCAACGACCCAAGCCGGGCAACTCGCGGCTGGTGCTTGCCATAGTGGCAGGGTCGGTAGGATTCAAGCCATGCGTGCGAGACTCTTCACCGCTCTCGCCGCAAGTAAGAAACAGCGGACCAAAGCCATGCTCTTCGGGAGTTGCCAGTGTAGCGGAGCACAAACGCCAGATGCCACCGGTAGAATTCAACACATACTCACCTGAAACGGGCTTGAAGGTTTCGTCTAATACCAAACGGGAAACGGCAAAGTTGTCTTCGTGATTTACCAAGAGGGCATACTGTCCGTTGGCTAATTTCATGATGCCTGCACCGTCGGCAGAACCGCCAAATACAAAGTTAGGAGAGGCTGGCAACTTATCGTCGCTACCAAACAACGAGAAAACCTGAATGTTTTCAAATCCGGGCATCTTTTTTACCAACGCCGGCGTTACAGAGTGGTCTTTCAATACTATTTTGCTTACTTCTTCTTTGGAAGAAGAGTTGCAAGCAGTTAGCGCCAAAGCTGTCATAGACAAACAGCCGGCTACTTTTACAATTGCAGGAAAATTTTTCATAGCAGTCTTGTGCGGTTTTGCCACAAAAGACTACAACAGAATTCAACTACATATGAAACGCTATTTAATAATTTGTCAACAAAAAGAACGTTTGTAACATTTTATTGAAGTAAAATTCACAAATAAGCGAAAAAGCTTTACCGAAAGTTCTCAATTCGATATTTGACACGCATGAGCCAGTAAAAAAAGCGCAGCGGCAAAATGTTTTGCAACAATAGATTGAACCGGTGTTGCACCAATAGGCACTTAAAATGCTCTTGGATTGCTGTCGCTTTTTCGGGAAACAGTTGCAGCGCCGCATCGCGGCAGTCGTTGAGGTATTGCTCTTTGCGTTGCGCGCTTTGTCCGCCGTCTTCATAGTCGGCAATAAAAACATCAACATGCTGAAAAGCAGCACCATGCACGAGCATAGTTGCCAATTGGATGTAGTCGGCTGCAATGGAATCGAGCCGGTAGGGAAACCGCTGCGCCCATTGAGTTTTTATCAATACACTTTGGTGATTGATAACCATGCCCTGCCATAAGGGGGGTGGGGCGGGCGGCGTATATTTGGCTTTGGCAAAGCCTCTGGGGTACACGATGCAGTAGTTGCCGTAAATGACATCGGCGGCAGGGCTGCCATGCACGAAAATGGTAGAGAGCACCTCTGGCGAGTGAAAAACGTCGCCGGCATTCATTAGGCAAACCCATTCACCTTTTGCCATGCCAATTCCTTTGTTCATGGCATCGTAGATGCCGTTGTCTTTTTCGGAAATCCAATGCAGGCGTATGTGAGGATAGCGGGCGGCAAAATCGGTTAATGCATTGAGCGTATCGTCTTGCGAAGCACCGTCAATCACTATCCATTCAAAATTGGTAAAAGCTAATGCCGCTACGCTCTCCATGGTTTTTCGGAGGGCTGCAGCGGCATTGTAGGTTACTGTAACAATGCTGCACAAAGGCGGCATACTAATAAATCTCAATCAACTGAATGTCAAAAACCAGCGTTTTACCTGCCATCGGGTGGTTGCCGTCTAAGGTAATGATGTCTTCGGTCAGGTCAGCTACTATAACCGGAAAGTTGGTGCCATCTTGCAAACGCAGCACCAGTTCATCACCGATTTGCGGGTTGAGGTCGTCTGGTAATTGCGAAACAGGAAAATGGAGAACATATTGTTCGTTGCGTACGCCGTAGGCGTCTTCAGGAGCAAGGGTAACAGTTTTCTGTTCGTTGAGTTTCATTCCCAGAACAGCCTCGTCAAAACCTTTAATCATCTGACCGGCACCTACCACAAACTCCAGTGGTTCGTTGCGCGCCAGTGAAGTATCGAAAACCTGACCATTGAGGAAACGACCTGTATAATGCACTGCTACGCGGTCGCCGCTTTGTGCTTGTGTTTTTGACATGATATTGTAATTAAAACGCTGGCAAGGTAGTAAAAAAACTTCACCTAAGCAGCATTTAGTCCACTTTTACTTTGCCTTCTGCGGCATCTTTTTTGAGTTTTTCGTTGGCGTAAATAGCTATTTCTACACGACGATTCTGTTGCCTGCCTTGCGGGGTGCTGTTGTCGGCTATGGGTTCGGTTTTGCCCAGCCCTCTGGTCATCAGGCGCTTGCGATCTATTCCGAGCGAAACCAAATAATTTGCAACAGATTCTGCACGTTGTTGTGAAAGGCGGTTGTTTACTTCATCGGAGCCGACATTATCGGTATGACCAGTAATGAGCAGGTCGGTATCGCTATATTTCTTAAAAGTTTCTGCCATCGTAGCTAAGTTGCGGCGTGCCTCAGGGCGCAAGGTTGCCTTGTTGAAATCGAACAAGATACCCGAACCCATGGTGATTTGGATGCCTTCGCCTACACGTTCTACTTTTACTTGCTCTTCGGGTGGACGATTTTTGTTTTCGCGTTCTAATTGTTCATCTAATTCGCGCTTTTGTTTGTCCATGTACCTGCCAATGATAGCACCTGCTGCGCCACCTACCGCACCTCCAATGATAGCACCTGCTGCTGTGTTGTTAGAACGGCTGCCAATTGCCCCTCCGATGACTGCACCTGCACCTGCACCAATAATTCCACCCTTGGCAGCGTTGCTGGTACTTTTCCATTTCTGACAACTGCCTAACAAAAAGGCAGCTAAAGCCAACAAACTGATAGCTTGGATAGTTTTTGCCTGCATAGTAATGAAAGATTGAAGGTTTAATTTAAATTATCACAAATTTAACCCATAATTGCGTATGAACCCTGTTTTAGCCGCCAATCAGGCTTTTTTTCAAGCCATTATTGAGAAACGTGTTGCCGATATTTGCAATAGCTACGTTCCTTCTGAGCATACTTACGTCATTTTAGAAGGTCCTCGCTATACTACCCTTGGCTATGAGCAAATAGCTAAAGGTTGGGCAGACTTTTGCCATTCGCCACTTTCACTTCGGGCAATTGAGTGGATAGAAGGTCCTTTCTGCGAAACAGAAGGCAACATGGCTTGGATTGGCGGTATCATTCTCTTAACGGTACAGGTTCAGGAACGCAATTTTACAGTCAAATTCCGTGCAACATTTGTGATGAGACAAAATCAGCAGGGACAATGGCAAATTAAACACGAGCATGTCTCTGCCCCTATGGCAGACCCCTATGGCATTGGCGATTGGCTCAAAAAACAACCCAGTAGCGCGCTATGATTGTTTTAACTACGCAACCTATAGAAATAGCCGCTGTTGTAGCTGAGGTAAGTACTGCATCAGCGGGCGCCATAGATATTTTTATTGGCACGGTGCGCAAGCATAATCACCAGCGAAAAGTCCTCCGCTTAGAATATGAAGCCTATGCGCCCATGGCACTGCAACAAATGGAAAAAATAGCACAAGCAGCAAAGCAGCAATGGCAAATTGAAAAGTTAGCAATGGTGCATCGCACTGGTACTTTGTTGGTAGGAGAAGTAGCCGTAGTAATAGCAGTCTCTACTGCTCATCGCCAAGATGCCTTTGAAGCCTGCCGATACATCATCGACACACTAAAAAAAACTGTTCCTATTTGGAAGAAGGAATACTACGAAGACGGTGCTATGTGGATAGACGCGCATCCGTAGAAAGTTTCAAGGCACTGTCAACACGCAAATGATATGTGATTATGTAATTGAGAAATTCAATTTGCACGCCGCCATTGTTTGTGCCCTACGAACAAACTTTGATATTTGTTGCACATGAAAAAAGATACATGCAACGGGCGTAGCATCACATCCTGTCAAGCCTGTTATTCTGTCTAAGAAAAAACTTTGTGGCGTGTAAGGACTCACATCTCGACGTGGAGGGCTTGTTGCACGCCGCCGTATCGCGCCGCCGTGGCACGTCGCCTCATCCCTAACACACCAACTAGAAATCGCTAATAAAAAACCCAACAAGGATTTGACACTTGTTGGGTGCGGCACTGAACTTGGTTAACTGTATAGCAGTCGCTTAGGACACAACGCTACTTAGCATAACTAACTGAGCGCGTTTCGCGGATGACTGTTACTTTAATCTGACCCGGATACTGCATGTCTTTCTCTATTTTCTGGGAAATATCAAACGACATCTGACTTGCTTTTTTGTCTGATACATTTTCAGCATCCACAATCACACGCAATTCTCTGCCAGCTTGGATGGCATAGCATTTATTAACTCCTTTGAACGAAAGGGCAAGAGCTTCTAAGTCTTTCAGGCGTTGTACGTAGCTTTCCATCATTTCGCGCCGTGCACCGGGGCGAGAGCCTGAAATAGCATCACAAGCCTGCACAATGGGCGAAATCAGGGAGGTCATTTCAATTTCGTCGTGGTGTGCGCCAATGGCATTGCATACTTCGGGGTGTTCTTTGTATTTCTGTGCCAGTTCCATACCCAGCAAGGCGTGTGGCAACTCGTGCTCTTCGTGCCACACTTTGCCGATGTCGTGCAATAACCCTGCTCGCTTGGCTAATTTGGCATTCAGCCCCAGTTCAGCAGCCATGATAGCACACATTTTAGCGACTTCTTTGGAGTGTTGCAGCAGGTTTTGTCCATAAGAAGAGCGGAAGCGCATCCGTCCTACCAACTTAATTAGTTCAGGATGTAAGCCATGAATGCCCAATTCAATTACGGTGCGTTCACCGATTTCTACAATTTCATCTTCAATGGCTTTTTGCGTTTTGGCTACTACTTCTTCAATCCGAGCGGGGTGAATTCTACCGTCGGCAACTAATCGGTGGAGAGCTAAGCGTGCAATTTCTCGGCGAACGGGGTCGAATCCAGAGAGGATAATAGCTTCCGGCGTATCGTCTACAATAATTTCTACACCGGTTGCTGCTTCTAATGCGCGAATGTTGCGTCCCTCTCTGCCAATAATTTTGCCTTTCAGGTCGTCGCTTTCTAAGTTGAAGACCGACACACAGTTCTCAATAGCGTGTTCGGTGGCTGTTCTTTGAATAGTGTTGATAATGATTTTCTTGGCTTCTTTGGCAGCCGTGAGGCGCGCTTCTTCCATGATGTTTTTGATTTCGGCAGCAGCTTTTGTCTGCGCCTCGCTTTTAAGCGCATTAATGAGTTGCTCACGCGCTTCTTCTACTTTCAGGTTGGCAATTTTTTCCAATTGAGCTACCTGAGAAAGGCGCAATTGTTCGGCTTCTTCCATTTTTTTAGCAGCCACATCTAACTGTTTAGCCACCGTTTCGCGGAGCTTTTCCGCTTCTTCCATCTTTTCTTTGAGCTGCTCTTGTGCTTTCAGGAGCGTTTGTTCCTTCTTTTTCAAATTAGCTTCCACCTGCCGCAACTTATTTTCATATTGCTTTACTTTGGCTTCGTTGTTGATAATTTGCTCTTTGCGCCGGTTCATTTCGTTCTCAAACTCTGCTTTTTGTTTGAGAAAGCGTTCTTTTGATTCGATTTCTTTGTTTTTCCAAATACTCTCAGCTTTTAATTCAGCTTCTTTAATAATGAGATTCGCTTTTTCGGCGGCTTCAGCTTCTTTTTGTTTAAAAACCCGCATTAGCAGGAAGTATCCTATGCCGATACCTACCAGCAAAGATACAATGGCGATAATCACGTCTGTCATTGTCAATCAGCATATATATAAAGGTGAAACCATCATGCAGGCGCTGTCGCCAACACAATGACCCGACGTCAGAAGAAAGGATAACGGTAGGAAGCAGGTTAAGACAACTCGGGGATAAGCTGTTCTAACGCTATCATTTTTTGACAGAGGGCATCTAATCGTTCGCGGGCTGCCAATTCTTCTACTACCATATCGAAGGCAACCATGGCTAACAAGTCTTGCTTGTCGTAGATGCGCATGCGTTCTTGTTTGTTCTGAATGCGCTGCCTAAGCGCTGCTGCCGCTTTCTCGAGCAAAGGCGCGTCATTAGGAGCAACCCTGAGGTTGTATTCCCGATTGGCAATTACTACTTTCACATTTTGGCTTTCCATACACTATCATGTGTAAAAAAACATTCAGGCGCTTTTAAGCAATTGGCTATTCAAAAACAGCAACGCATGGTCTATTTTTTTGATATATTGGTCTAACCGGTTTTTTAATTCTTCTGCCGTCAAATCATCGCTTGTTAGTGATTCAGCTAATTTCCCCATCAGCATTTCTGCCTGAGAGGAAGTTTCCTGCATATCACGTATCGTTTTGCGCAGCTGAGCTACCTCTTCGGCTAACTGCAAACGTTGCTTTTCCGATTCCCTATAAGCATGAACAAGGTTGCTAATTTTATTTTCCAACCTTTGCAAAACCTCTTCAGGGGGCTCAGAGCTAATATGTGTTGCAGGTGTCACAGTTGAGGTACTCAATTCAACGCCTCCGATGAATTTGATAGTTAAGTACCAAAAATAAAATGGAACTTTGAATAATGCAAAATTAAATACAGGAATCATTTTAAACAGCTGTTATCAGCCAATCATGAGATAGGTGCGCGGGTATTTTAACAAGTTGGTTCTGGGCGTACCGCTGAGGGCAATAGCTAAGGTGAGCGGACCCACCCGCCCAATAAACATGGAAATGATGATGATGATTTTTCCGCCTACACTAAGCGACGAGGTGAGGTTCATACTCAATCCTACAGTAGCAAAAGCAGAAATTTGCTCGAATACTAAGGCATGGATAGGCTTGTCGGGTTCGGTAACTGTGAGCAGCAGCACAGCAAGACTGTTGTAGGTGAAAGCAAACAGCAACAAGGTAAATGCTCGGTTTACAAGCTCGTTGGGAATGTAACGCTGTTCAATCACAATTTTTTTCTCTCCTCTGATGTTGCGAATAGCTGACAATACTACTACTGCAAATGTGTTGATTTTGATGCCGCCACCAGTGCTGCCCGGTGCCGTTCCAACAAACATTAGGAAAATACAAACAATGATAGTAGGGTTTTGCAAGCTACCAAAATCAATGGAGTTGAATCCGGCTGTGCGAGTGACTGCCGACTGAAACAAGGCTGTAATAAACGCCTGCCCGATGTTCAACACGCGTAGTTGTTCGTATTCCAATATCATAAAAGCTATTGTACCGCCTATGAGCAGTATCAACGTGCCTATTAGTGGGATTTTGGTGCTAAGCTGAAGTTTTTTCCAAGGTTTGGTAAGGCGTTCTCGAATATTGGCAGGAGAAAAAATGTCTTCTATTACGTTAAAGCCCATTCCCCCAAACACAATGATAATAGTCGTAACAAAGTGCAGTCCGTACATTTCGTAGATGTGATAGTGATGGTTGTAGTAGCCATCCGTAAAAAGGCTGAACCCAGCATTGCAAAAAGCCGAAATTGCATGAAAAGCAGAGTAAAAAATGCGTTCACTATTGTTGGCAAAAGGACTTTCGGCATTTATCCAGCGCTCATCATCCCACGCATAGTAAATAGCAATGGTACCCAGTAGTTCAATAATTAGCGTAATCCATACAATTTTTCGCAAAGCCGCCTTAGCTTCGGTTAAGGTTTCAGCACTAAGGTGGTTTTGAATCATGGACTGTTGTTTAATGCCTACGCCGCCGCCCATAAATGTGGCAAAAAAAGTAGCAAAAAGCACGACGCCTAATCCACCCAACTGAAACAGTAACATTATCACTACTTTGCCTTTGAGGGTAAAAAAAGTAGCTGTATCTACCACAATCAGCCCCGTAACACAACTGGCACTAGCAGCAGTGAAAAGAGCATCTAAAAAGGAAATATGCCCTTCAACAGTCATGGCTGGCAGCATCAGCAAACCGGTTCCTGCGAGAATGAGCAGTGCAAAACTAGCCATGAATATTACCCCCGGCTTTACTTGAATTTCGGCTAATATAACCGAGACCCGCGCCAAATCTACCACAATCAGCATCACCATGAATATGCCAGTGAGGTGCTCGTAAATTAAATGGGCTGGTTCTAAGGAAAAAAGCAATAAATAATACAGCAGAGGAGGTAAGCCAATCAGTTGCTCTACCAAAATATGCACCATGAGTGTGCCGTATAGCATGGCTTCCAGTCGCGACTGGCGTAGAAAGTCTTGTCGGTTGATACTAAAAAACCAGCGCATCAAAAACACGAGCAGAAACATGGTCAACAGCAACTTATACATCGGCTGTATTTGCTCATATTCGGCTTGTGTATGGATAAAACCATAGCGATACACTAACAAAACAAGCGTCAGCAGAGAGGTAACATAAGAAAACCACTGCAACAAGCGGTTCACCTGCTCGCTATACTGAAAAAAGAAACTATCTAAGCGGCTCCAAGCCATATTGGATACTTTTTGCTTATTTTGCAAATGTAACAAACCTGATAAGGATTAAAGGAATTGTAGCTAACTGATTCACCGCCCGTTATGTCGTTACAAGACATCGTTATTCGCCTGCATGATGTAACAATTAGCCACCAGCAGCAACTGGTTATTGAGCATGTCGGTTTTGAAATTACCAAGGGCGAGTTTGTGTATCTGTTGGGCAAAACAGGTAGCGGGAAAACCTCTTTGCTGCGAGCTATTTATGCAGACTTGCCTTTGCAGAGCGGTAGTGCGGAGGTAGTGGGCTACAGCTTAGAAAAAATAAAACGACGCGACTTGCCTTTTCTGCGGCGCAAGGTGGGTATTGTTTTTCAAGATTTTCAACTCTTTGGCGACCGGAGCGTGGCTGAAAATTTGCTCTTCGTGATGCGAGCTACTGGCTGGACTGACCGCACTGCCATGAAAACACGCCTCAATGAGGTGCTCATACAAGTAGGATTGCTTAGCGCTATCAACAAAATGCCTTATCAGCTCTCTGGTGGCGAACAGCAGCGTGTTGCTATTGCTCGTGCCCTCATCAACGACCCGCATATCTTACTTGCAGATGAACCAACAGGTAACTTAGACCCCGCAGTAGCTTCTGATATCTTAGACTTGTTTGTTCGCATTCATCACAGCGGCACAGCAGTGCTTATGGCAACTCATAACCATAGCTTTTTGAAGCGTTTTCCTGCACGCGTATTGCTTTGCGAAAACCACACCATCCGCGACATCCCACGCGAGCACATTATCCGAAAAATTCAAGCGTAAGCGCTTGTGTCAATGCTCATTTGCACTTGAACAGTTTTTGACTTGCGAACAAATCCGCAAGCTGGCTACACAGCTCTCCCCTTGCCAATTTACCGCTACTTGCAGTTTTAATAAATCGAAAATAACAAGCCAACCCGTTTGGGCATAGCCCCAACGCTTAGCAACAAAATAGCCAAAGGGGGTTTTCATTTTCATATACGTTGTTCATGATAACAACAACACCCCTTTGGCAAAAAAATAACATGCAGACAAGATGGAGGAGATTAGCGAGCTACGCGGACGGTTTGAGAAAGGGTTTGCTCGCCACAGGTAATGGTGAAGGTGTAGTTACCTGATGGTTGTTGGGTGAGGTTGAAAAGGCGGGAGAAGTCTTCTTCAGTAGAGTGGCTGCTATACACTTCTTCACCTTTTTCGTTAAAAATCTGGATATACACCTTCTCCTTGGCAAAGTTTTGAAAATATGCTAAGTGGAAAATTCCTTTCTGCATACTTTCTGTTACGTTCATTACCAGTGCAGACTCTCTGCCACGCACCTCAACTGTTTGAGCGGAAACGCCACCTTTGCCTATCAATTCAAACCGATAAACACCCTTGCCTAAATGGCTTACATCGTAAAGCCGTGCAGTAGGTTGCACAATGGTTTCTTGATGCACTACATTGCCTGCTTGGTCTTTAATTTTCAGCACAAGTTTTTCACCGGCTGCATTGTCGCACGCAAAAATTACTTTCTCGGCGTTTTTCACCGCCGCCACGTTGAACTTAGGACCGTCTAATGCCCAAAGTGGGAGAGCAACCATAATGGCTACTAACACCCAGATTTGACGAATTAACTTTTCCATTTTTGTAATGAATTAGGTTAAACATTTAATTCTTTGCAAAAATAAACCTTTATTTTTAAAAAATCATAATTTTTGTAGTTGAAAAAATACAAAGTGCTGTATATCAGATACTTATTTTTTAAAATTAACAAATGCACAAACGAAAATGAGTTTTATTGAAATATTGGCAAAAACTTGGCGAGGTACTTTTTAGCGAGATTTGACAGTAACGGTTCTTCGTTGAAAGTAGTGTGCAAAGGCGCGATTAGACCAGTCTGCTGTGTCGGCAATCAAATCACCTTTGTAAATGGTAAGGGGCATGGCTTGCAACGTATCTAAGGCTATTAGTTCGTTTGCTCCTGCCAAACGCATAACAGCATACCGTCGTTTTATTTCGGCATCGTGCTGTGCAGCACTTCCCGAATCAATATCTATCCATACTTGGCGCATATTAGATACATACTGCGGCAACAGCAGCGTGAGCAGCATGGCTGCAAACACAAGATTGAGCAACCAAGTATTTTTTTCGGCAACTGCACAGCGCTGCCCTACCAATGCTGCCAAATAGAACAAAGACACCCCCCAGCCAGTCATGAAGAACACCAGTGCCATGTCCATATGTCGTGCGGCAATATAGCTTACCAGCAACTTAGGAATCCAAAACCAAAGAAAGCCCACAAACCATGTAGCTGCAAAAGGCATCCAAATAGGTATTGGCAAGCGTGGTACGATGCGCTTTTGTACCAACCAGAGCACAAACACTACCGAACTGAGCATGAGCAAACTGTCGGACAACCACTTGGCGAGATAGTCGCGATACATATTGAAAGCAAATATGGCAGAGGACAACAGCCGAAGTTGTGCCAAGTTTGATACCCCTCCTTCCGACAGGCGACGAGCTGTACTAGGTGCAGTGAGCAAATACGCCAAAGCTAATAAAGCCATCAACACGAGCAAACCCAAAAACAAGCGCTTTTCTTTCCGATAGCTCCTCAACAACGCATACAACCATACACCTATACACAAGCCCACTGTTAGAACGGACACCACCGGTTGCACGCCCATTGCCATGAGCATTGCTATCCCTACCACTCCGTAAGAAACAAAAGATGGAACAGAGCTTTCAGACGATGTGCACAGATAGCTCACCAAAGCGGTTGCAAACCCTACTGCCAACACGTAACTGGAAGCATAGGCAATGGCAGACATGCTCCAAAAAATGGTTTGCATAGGGCTTTCCATCAACCTGAAAAAAATGGCAAAGCAGGAAACAGCTATCAGCAGCCGCTCTTGAAAAGTGCTTTGTTGCGGTAGCAATGCGGCTATCCCTCCATAAAAGGTCAGCAAGTAGGCTAGTATAATACAGATGGGAACTAAGCGAAAACCAATGCCCTGTACATCCGACGGCTGAAATAATGCCTGAGCAAACACGCCTGTATAAGCAGCCGAGCGTTTCATTAGTGCCATTGCTGTTTGCCAAATGCTTTGTGTATGCATCAGCAGTCCGCTGACTTCAAAATCGTCTGCTCCTGCATGGTTATAGCGGGATATGTATAATAAAGGCGCTATGATGAGTATAATTACGGCAAAGGCATAAATCAGGGGAAGGCGGTTCCATATTTTTTGCAGCATACTAACACTGTTTTGGGTTGCGATGGTAATAAAATATTTACTCGGTCAATTCACACAAAATCATCTACTTTTGTGTTGCTATTTAGTCTAAATGCTATTGAGATTATGAAACCTGCTTATAACGTTAATAACCTCTACAAGAAGCTCATCAACATCTACACGGAAGCTGTTCCCAATCCCAACGCCATGAAGTTTGTTGCCAACACTATGCTGGTTGCCAACGAGGAAGTTGTAAAGGACTATCCTGATGCGGCTTCGGCTACCGATTCGCCACTGGCGCAGGAACTGTTTAAGTTCCCCTTTGTGCAGCGCGTATTTATTGCCTCTAATTTTGTAACCATCACCAAAGATGAAGCTTCGGACTGGGCAGAACACATTCCCGTGATACGGCATTTCTTGAAAAACTATCTGGAAGAAGGCAGTCCTGTTTTTGAAGGCGACAGCGCAGAACA
The DNA here is from genome assembly GCA_025056255.1 of Bernardetiaceae bacterium. Taxonomy (GTDB): domain Bacteria; phylum Bacteroidota; class Bacteroidia; order Cytophagales; family Thermoflexibacteraceae; genus Rhodoflexus. The sequence continues at coordinate 24,403 of JANWVT010000022.1, forward strand.
GCACGCTGCCATCAATCCTAACGATTCGGAAGCAGTGAAAAAAATCAAGGGTATTCTGGATGAGTACATCCGTCCGGCGGTAGAAATGGATGGCGGACATATTATGTTCCATTCATTTGAGCCTGAAACAGGCATAGTAAAAGTATTGCTGCAAGGCTCATGCAGCGGCTGCCCGTCTTCTACCATTACGCTGAAAGCGGGCATTGAAAACCTGCTTACGCGCATGATGCCGGGGGAGGTAAAAGCAGTAGTGGCAGAGGGCATTTGATGGTTTGCTTATTTTTTGATAGCTTAATAGGCGACACTTCTTTTTAATCAGTTGTTTAACAGTTGAACATTAACCAGTCTTATCGGTCATATTGCGTTTATTTGCCTGTTATCTGGTTGTTGTTGCTTTTGAACATTTCTCATTTTTGCTGCGGGCAGCAGCTGAAAACAAATATTTTTGAAAATGAGCAACTAAAGACCAAAGATGCTGTTTTTCATATCACGCGAACCGATACAGTGCTACTGCCCGGTAAGTTTCTCTACCTGCTGACTGATAGCACCAGTCAGTTGACTATTCAAGATATTTTGCAACCGAACTATCAAGCTGCTTTTCAGAGGCATCCGTACGATTTTTCTTCTCAAACAGCTCCTCAGCATGCTCATTGGGTAAAACTTTCGTTCATTAATCACACCGATGAAACCATCTGGCTAAGCAATCAGAATGCTTTTGTGCATTACATTGATTTTTATGCAGCAGATAGCAGTGGACAGTATCGCGCTTTGTATCAAACGGGCATTATGCGTCCTGACAGCACAAAGGCTTTTCCGCATTCCAACATGTATTGGTTTCCTCTACCAGCTCGCAAAGGCAAACTGACTACTGTTTATATCCGCATGGAAGGAGGTACGGTTGTTCCTTATAGAATGTATGCAGGTTCGCTAACGACATTGATTGGTCAGAAAAATATTAGCGACTATGCTTTCGGCATGGTAGTCGGTATTATTTTAGTTATGCTTGGCTACCACATTTTTCTTATTTTCGCTACACGTGCCAGCATCTATATCACCTACTCAGCTTATTTGTTAAGCTGTTTGTTTGTTGTTCCTCAACTGATGGGTTATCATGAGGTATTCACGTTTTTTTTGCCAGCATCATATAAGCCGCTGTTACACAAATATTTCTTGGCATGGCATAGCATCATATACGTATTGGTTATTTGTTTTGCCATTCATTTTTTAAAATTGCGACAAAGGCTACCTTATTTTTTTGCTTATCTGCTCGTGCAATTAGTCATATTTGGCGTTGTTTTTCCTGCGCTGAACATCATAGGTAAAGTATACTTCTCTTGGCTTTTTGTTTGCTACCAACTGAACATTTTGTTGCTCTATGTCACGCTGATGTTAGTAGGTTTTTACCTGTGGTTGTATAAAAAAGACAGCATGGCGCGTTTCTATACTTTTGCGTGGGTATGGATAGTGATTGCTTCGTTTCTATACATCTGTTACCTGAATAACTTACTGCCTTACAGGTTAATTTTCTCGTTTGCCCCTATTTGGGGCATTACTATGGAAATTTTGTTTTTTTCTCTTGCCATTGGCAACCGCATCAATTTAATGCGTCAAGAAAACTTGCGCCTCGTAGCTGAACAAAACATCATACTGGAAAAAAAAGTGACTGAGCGCACCTATGCACTCTCGCAAGCCAACTTGGCTTTGCAACAAGCCAACGAAGAGCTTACTGCCGTTAATGCCAAGTTAGAAGCACAAAGCCATTTGTTAGAAGAGTTGAATCGTACCAAAGACAAGTTATTTGCCATTATAGGCCACGACCTGCGCAATCCAATTAACTCCCTACTGGGTTTGTTCAGTCTCTTGGAGAGCGGTGTGATTGGGTCGGAGGAGTTCATGGCTTTTTCTGAAAAGCTCAAAGCCAACGTAGAAAGGCTTCATGTAACGCTTGACAACCTGTTGATATGGGCAAACAATCAGTTGTGGGGCATCAAAGCTATCCCCCAACGTTTTAGCTTACATGAAGTAGCAACAGAAAACATCAGGTTGCTCAACCAGATGGCACAGGCAAAAAACGTCAGTATTCACAACCTTGTCCCGGTAGAAGCACATGCATTAGCAGACGTAGAGCAAATTAAACTTGTATTCCGCAACCTGATTACCAATGCTATCAAGTTTACCTCCACAGGCGGGACAATTACCATTACAGCTTCTCGACAAGAACGGCATTGGCAAACAGACATCACCGATACGGGAACAGGCATTCCTCCGGACAAACTACCCAAACTATTTACTAGCGAATTTACCTCTACCAGCGGTACCAACAAAGAGAAAGGCACCGGACTGGGCTTGCTGCTCTGCAAGGATTTTGTTGAGAAAAACGGCGGCAAGATAGGTGCAAACAGCACCGAAGGCATAGGAAGCACGTTCTTTTTCACTGTTCCGGCAGCGGCGGATTAGTAGCTATTTTACTGTTGAGATGCTTCAAAACCGTTGCCGCTTTGTCTTTACCAATCAACTCAGCCAGTTCTTCAAAAGGCACGGTGGCAATTTTTTTTACCGAACGGTATTTGGCAAGCAGTTTTTCGGTGGTTTGTTTGCCAATGCCGGGGATGCCTTCTAACTGACTCACCAAACTTTTGCGGCTGCGCTGGTCGCGGTGGAAGCTGATGGCAAAGCGGTGTGCCTCGTCGCGGATGCGTTGCAGCAGCATCAAACCTTCCGATTTTTTGTTAATCAGCAGCGGTAGCTCGTCTTCGGGGTAAAAAATTTCTTCCAACCGCTTGGCAATGCCCACAATAGGCACCAGCCCGTAGATGCCCAAATCTTTCAGCGCTTGGCAGGCGGCACTCAGTTGTCCTTTGCCGCCGTCAATCACAATCAGGTCGGGCAGGGTTTTGTGGTCGTCCAGCAGGCGGCGGTAGCGGCGCGTTACGATTTCGTACATAGACGCAAAATCGTTCGGACCTCCTACGGTTTTGATATTGAAATGGCGATAGTCTTTTTTAGAAGGCTTGCCGCCTTTGAAACACACCATTGCTGCCACAGGGTTGGTGCCTTGCAGGTTGGAATTATCAAAACATTCTATGTGCATCGGCACATTGGGCAGGTTTAGGTCGGCTTTGAGGCGGTCAAGTACGCGCTTGCTTTGTTCTTTCTGCTCGCTGTCGCGCTGCATTTTGTCTTTGCGGTAGAACATGGCGTTTTTGTAGCTCAGTTCTACTAATTTTTTCAGGTCGCCGATTTTGGGAACCATCACCTCAAAGCCTTCAAATGCAATCTCCGTTGCAATGTTGGTTACTACGCGGGCTGCTTCGGAACGGAACTGTTGCCGGAACTCCACAATCATGGAAGCCAAAATATCGGCTTCGCTTTCGTCTAATTTCTTTTTCAGATGCACGGTTTTGGTTTGAACGATGCAGCCGTGCTCAATGTGCAAGTAGTTGAGGTAGGCATATTTTTCATCGCTTGTGATGGCTACCACATCCAAATCGGAAATATCGGGATTGACCACCAGCGACTTGCTCTGAAATTTTTCCAACGCCTCTAACTTTTCCTTGAAAACCTGTGCTTCTTCAAAAGCCAGCCTGCCGGCAGCTTCCATCATTTGCTCGCGGAAGTAGTTGCGCACCACGCCTAACTTGCCTTTAAGAATGTTAGTTACCTGCTGCATGTCCGCATCGTAGTCGGTAGCGGTTTGCAAACCTTCGCAGGGTCCTTTGCAGTTTTTGATGTGGTATTCCAAACACACTTTAAACTTCCGGCGGGCAATGTTTTCAGGGGTGAGCGCATATTTGCAAGTGCGAATGGTGTACAGGCGGCGCACCAATTCCAGCACGGTTTTCATTGCTTTCACGCTGGCATAAGGTCCGAAGTAGGTTCCGCGTCCTTCTATTCGCTTGCGGGTCGGAATCAAACGCGGGAAGGGTTCGTTGGTAATGCACAGGTAGGGATAGGTTTTGTCGTCGCGCAGCAGGATGTTGTAGCGCGGCTGGTGTTGTTTGATGAGGTTGTTTTCCAGCAGCAGCGCATCAAATTCCGAATTGACAACGGTGTATTCTATGCGGCGAATTTCGCGCACCAATTGGCGGGTTTTGCGGCTTTTGTCGTTAGATTTGACAAAGTAGCTGCTGACTCTGTTTTTCAGGTTTTTGGCTTTGCCGACATAGATAAGTTCATCCGCTGCATTGTAGTAGCGGTACACACCCGGCGCGGGCGGCAAGTTGCGGATGGTTTCTATCAGTTCGCTGCGTTCTTCTTGCATGTGTCAATTGGGTACATGAGCTATCCCGATTTTTTTAATTGTCTCTTGGATATGCCAGCCCTACGGGCTTTTGAGACTGGAATAAACGATTTTTGCTACAAAGATAACAGCCCTAAGGGCTTGTAAGTGCTATTTGTAAAACCGTAGGTTTGTCATCTTAGTAGCATTTGCCGGTAATAGAAACGCCGTCAGCGAAAACCGTAGGTTTGCTATCTTAGTAGTAGCATTTGCAGCACACATTCAATACAAAACGCTATTCGGCGTGGCATCTCACGATATTACCAATCTTTGTTATTGCATCAATCACGCGGCTATTCAATTTTCGGGATGACTCATCTCTGCGTTACCGCCTTTCCACAAATTTAGGTTTCCTGCGATTCATTCACCACAAAAAACGCCGCCGTTTACCTGTCCAAAGCCGCCGTTCACAAGTTTGGCAAGCGCGGTAATTTTCATTTTTCTACTTTCGGTAGTGCACGGTGTTGATTGGCATTAACATCGTGGGTAAATCTGAAAATGAAATGACTGAACTTGCCTCCGAACAACTGGTGATTGCCGGTTGGGTCAGTATTGCGGCATATGCCCTGCTGATTCTGTTTTTTGTGGTGCGCGGCGCACGTAAAATCACTAACCTGTCCGACTATGCGGTGGGTAGCGTGCTGTTTTCGCCCGTAGCGGTGGGGCTTTCGCTGGCTGCCTCTATGACCTCCGCTGCCACGTTCATCATCAACCCGGGTTTTGTGGCTTTCTACGGCATCAGCGGCGTACTTTCTATGGCGGTGATGTTGCCGCTGGGGGCTTTGGGTTCATTAGTTGTTCTCACCAAAGGTTTCCGCAAGGTAGGCATGAGCGTAAAGGCGCTCACCATGGCGCAGTGGATTGGCACGCGCTACGGTAGCCCTGCTTTTGCCATGTTTTTTGCCGTGTTGTCGCTGTTGCTGCTCACGTTTATCGTGCTAATTTGCGTGGGGCTGACCAAAGTTATTTCGCAAACGCTGAACCTGCCCGAACTGCCTGTGCTGATTGGCATCGTAGTTTTCATTTTCGGTTACATGATGTTTGGCGGGGCTAATTCAATGGTTTACACGAACATGATTCAGGCGCTGCTGATGATAGCGGTTGCCGTTATATTACTTACTTCGGGCTATGAACATTTTTCGGCAGGTGTGAAGGGCTTTATAGACAAGCTCGCGGCAATTGACCCGCTGCTCACCGCGCCACTGAACCCGAAATCTTACCTGTTTCGCGATTGGTTTGAAGTGGCATTTTGCCAATTGGTGGTAGGCGTGGCAATTGTTTGTCAGCCGCACATCATTACGCGCTCGTTGTTGCTCAAAGATGACAAAGATGTCAATCGCTACTTAGTAACGGGCGTGCTGGTGGAAATCCTGTTTTTCTTCGTGGTATTTGCGGGCTTATATGCTCGCCTGCGCTTCCCCGATTTGACCATTAACGGGCAGGCTGTACCTCTGGACGGCATACTTTCCGCCTACGTGGTCAGTGAATTTCCTGTTTATGTGGGGCTGATTGTGGTGCTGGGGTTGATTTCCGCCGGACTTTCTACGCTGGAAGGCTTGATTCAGTCGCTATCAACCTCTATTAGCAGCGATTTGCTCAAACCACTGGCAGGCAAGTGGCTCATCCGCGATGAACAAAATCCGCAAGGGCTGATTCCCGCCATTTTGTTGAATCGCTTGGTGATTGTGGTGCTGGGCGTGCTGGCGGTGCTGGTATCTTGGCAGCAGTTGGTCGCCCCCGATTTGAGCGTAGGCATATTCGCACAAAACGGGGTGTATGCCTATTTTTCAGCGGCTTTTGTACCGGTGCTGTTCGGAACGTTTGTCAAAAATGTACCGCTGCGTGTGCCTGTGGCAGGGGCGGTAACGGCTACTATTGTGCATTTTGCAGTGTATTACGGCAGGCTGACGCCCTATATGGAAGCACCCGTGCGCAACCCGGGCATTGCTGCCGCGCTGGCAATTCTGTCGGCGGTTGCAGTTGCAGGGGTGTTGTATTTAGTCAGTGCCAAAGTGCGCATAGTTGAACCACAAAGTACACAAAGGTAAAAATCGCAAAGAGGCACAAAGTAAAATTTCCAATAAAAGAACTTGGCATTCGCTGCGGTGGAACACAAAAACCAAAAAAACAAACCGACAACCCATATGAAACTCACTCCATTTTTCTTGCTGTTTGTCCTGTTCGCCGCCTGCGGTGGCGATGCGGAACTTGCTTGGGACAGCGCCAATGACAAACGTCCACCTTTTGCACCACAATATGCCTTCGCCGTGAAAGAAACCGAATATCCGAAAGGGTACAAAATGGCTTATACGGACGAAGGCACAGGCGATACAGCTATTGTATTCATCCATGGTTTGGGCGGCTACCTGAAACACTGGGAAGCAGTTGCCGATTCACTGAAAGGTTCTTTTCGCTGTATTGCGGTTGATTTGCCCGGCTATGGCAAATCGTCGCGTGCCGAATTCAAAGCCAATGACTTCATGGATTTTTACGCCGATGCAGTGCTGCACCTCATCAATGCTTTGCAACTCAAAACCGTTGTGCTGGCAGGGCACAGCATGGGCGGACAAATTGCGATGGTTGCCGCACTGAAAGCCCCTGATAAAATCGCAGCGTTGGTGCTGGCTGCTCCGGCAGGCTTTGAAACGTTCAGCGCAACGGAAGGCTATGCGATGAAGTCATTTGCCACTGCCGATTTTTTTGCCAAGCAGGGCGAAGCCGAAATCCGCAAGAGTTTTGAAGCCAACTTTTTCCAAATGCCACCGCAAGCAGAGCAACTGATTCAGGAACGGCTGGCGATGCGCAACAGCTACGGTTTTGAGGCATACTGCCAAACAGTCGCCAACGGCGTAAAGGGCATGTTAGACCATCCTGTCAGAGAGCAACTGCCCAATATCCGCCAAAAAACGCTGGTGCTGTTCGGGGCAAACGACATGCTGATTCCCAACCGATTGATGCACAAGGATTTAACTACGCAACAAGTAGCGGAAGAAGGTACCAAAGCACTACCCAATGCTCGCTTGGTAATGATTCCCGAAGCAGGTCACCTGCTGACCTTTGAAAAACCGCAGGCAGTGGCGGCAGAAATCAGGCAGTTTTTGAAACCGCAATAAACCGCCGGCAGGGACTTCGTCCGCTGACGGGGTTATTAGAATCCCTGAGAGCGGCTACAAGCGCGGCTGCAAGCTCTGGAATTCAGCAAAATAACAGAAAATCAATTCACACAAACCTTTGAAAATCAAGTAAACATGAAAATGATGAAAACTTTTCTACTCACAGTTGCCCTGCTGTTTGGTGCAGTGCAGGCATGGGCACAAAACGGTACGATTACAGGTACTGTTACGGCAAACAACGAACCGCTCATCGGTGCTTCGGTAATTGTAGTCGGCTCTATTACGGGCAGCACTACCGACGCAACGGGCAAGTATTCCATCAGCATCAAGCCCGGCACGTATAAATTGCGCATTTCGTTCATTGGCTATGAAACCCAAGACCATACCGTTACTGTTACGGCAGGGCAGACCACTACTTTGGATGTTGCCATGGTAGAAGGTGCGCTGGTAGGTCAGGAAGTAATTATTTCTGCTTCGCGTCGCCCTGAAAAGCTAACCGAAGCCCCTGCCACCATCGTTACTTTCGGTGCGAAGGAAATCAGTGAACTGCCTTCGTTCAACGTAGGCGAACTGCTGGCGCGTCAGAAAGGCGTGGACTATGTTCGCTCGGGTGTTTTGGGCGTAGGTATTAACGTGCGCGGTTTCAACTCGGCTTTCAACCCCAAAAACCTGCAAATGAACGACGGTCGCCTTTCCACGCTGATTGCCACTGGTTTGCCACTGGGCGCACTGAGCACCGTTGTAAAGGAAGACGTAGAGCGCGTGGAAATTGTACTGGGTCCTTCTTCGGCGCTGTACGGACCGAATGCACACAACGGCTTAGTGAATACCATCAGTAAAGACCCACGTACCTCGCAAGGCACCACCGTTGCGCTGGGTGTGGGCAACCAAAGCGTAATGACAGCCCGCTTGCGCCATGCACAAGTGTTGAGCAAAAAATTTGCTTTCAAGCTATCGGGCGAATATACACAAGGCGAAGAATTTCCTTACACCGATACTGTTTATTTCAACAATACTGCTTTCCCGACCTTCACGGGTGGTGCTGTTCCGGCAAGATTCTCTGCCGTTCCCGAATTGGATTTGGACAGAAAATTCAGCAGCCTGCGCGGTGAAGCAGCCCTGTATTATTCTATCAACAACAACTCTGATTTAATTTTGGCATATGGCGGAAGCAATAGCAACAACATTGGCGTAACCAATGCCGGTCGCAACCAAATCAAAGACTGGCAGATTCATTACCTGCATTTGCGCTATGTGTCGCCACGCTTGTTTGCACAGGTATATCATACCATTTCCAAAACCGACGATACCTATGCCATGAACCAACGCACGCAGAACTACATTTCGTTCCGCGATGCGGGATTTTCTGATGCGGAAGCACGCCGCCGCTCTATGAGTGAACAATGGTTTGGTATTTCGCCTACAATTGGCGTAGCTTTAAATCGCGGCGCACTTTTCCGCGACGACTCGCGCCGTTGGAACGGAGAGGTGCAATACAACAACAGCTTTGCAGGTTTTGACGTAATTGTAGGTACGCAGTTCCAACGCGATATTGCGCAGAGCTACAACACTTACTTGCTGGATGCCAAAGGCGCAATCGTAATTGACCAAGTAGGTTTCTATGGGCAAATTGAGCGCGGACTGGGAAATGGCTTTAAGGCTACGGTGGCAGCCCGCGCCGATAACCACGACTTGTACGGCTTCAACTTCATCCCCAAAGCAGCTATCACCAAAACATTCCAAAGCGGAACTGCACGCATTACCTACGGACAAGGTATTTCAGCCCCTACCATCTTAAACTTGGAAGCCAATATCTTTGGCGGCTTATTGCTGGGTAACGGTAGCGGCTTCACCTTGAACGACGGCACAGCCATTCCAGCTTTAAAAGTTGAAAAAATCAGCACTTTTGAAATAGGTTACAAAGGCACCATCGGCAAAAATCTGTTCATAGATGTAAACGCTTATCACAATACGTCCCGCGACTTCCTCAGCCCCGCCCTGAACATTGCCACCAACGGACGCACCGTAACACAGCGCGGTGGCGTGCCCATGAACCAAGTGATACCCGGCACACCTGCTACTGGTGCACCATTGGTGCTGACTTACCTCAACTTTGGCAATGTACAAACTTATGGCGCCGACCTGAGCCTTACCTATGCTTTTACGCCACAACTTTCTACTACTCTGAATTACAGTTGGTTTGGATATAGCTTAGACAAAAATGACTTGGCTAATGACGGCAACAAAGACGGTCGCGTAACCGATTTGGACTTGCCCATCAATACGCCTGCTCACAAAGCAAGCTTTTTAGTAAGCTACTCAAGCAGTAAATGGTTTGGTTCTATCTTTACGCGCTGGGTAGACCGCTACAACTTCTTTTCAGGTATTCACGTAGCTTCCGAAACCATTCCTGAGCTGGGCATTCGCGAAAATGCGCGTTTTGGTCGCACTTTCAACTACGGTCCTTTGGGCGGTTTTGTAAACGTGGACGTATCGGCAGGTTATCGCTTTGGCAAAGTGGTTACACTTTCTGGTCAGGTAACCAATCTGTTCAATGCACGCGTGTATGAGTTTGTAGGTTCGCCGATTATCGGTCGCTTGTACAGCTTGGAATTGAAAGTGAACATCCCTGCCATTGGCAGCAAGAAATAATTTTTCACCGTTTTTCTAAACCTGACAGGTGTTCATAACCTGTCAGGTTGGAAAGACCATCCATCAAACATCGTAACCAAACATGAAATTACAAGGAAAAGTCGCCGTGATTACGGGCGGGGCTGCCGGTATCGGGAAAGCCGCCTGCTACAAATTTGCCGCAGAAGGTGCAGCCATCGCCATTTGGGACATGAACGAAGCCGCAGGGGCGGCACTCGCCACCGAACTTGTAGGCAAAGGCACAAAAGCGACGTTTTACAAAGTCAACACTGCCGACTATGCCGCCGTAGAAGCTGCTGCAAAGGAAACACATGCCGCCTTCGGTCGGATTGACATTCTGATTAACAATGCAGGCATCACCCGCGATGCTTCGTTGAAAAAAATGACCCCCGAACAATGGCAACAAGTGATTGACGTAAACTTGACAGGCGTATTCAATTGCGGCAAGGTTATTTCCGAATACATGGTAGCACAGAACTATGGGCGGATTATCAACACCTCTTCCGTAGTAGCACTGTACGGCAACTTCGGGCAAACCAATTACGTAGCCGCCAAATCAGGCGTTATTGGGATGACCAAAGTATGGGCAAAAGAATTGGGCAGAAAGGGCGTTACCTGCAACGCCGTAGCGCCGGGCTTCATTGCTACCGATATGGTAAAAACTATTCCGCAAGAAATTTTAGACCAAATCACCTCGCGTGTGCCGCTGGGGCGCATGGGGCAACCCGAAGACATCGCCAATGCCTATGCCTTTTTGGCATCCGATGAGGCTGCCTACATCAACGGGGCGGTTATCAGCGTAGATGGCGGCGCAACGTTGTAGGGGAATATTATGACGCATTGTTGTGATGTAGGGACAGGGCGCGCCCGTTGCACGTCGCCTGTCCCTACAATATCGCAACCGCGTTACAAAAACATTCAAATTCAAAAAAACATGAATAATGCCATTATTTTAGGCTCGGGCAGCTATGCCCCCGAATGGGTATTGCCCAACAGCTACTTCAACGAACTGCTTGGTGAAGACGTGGGCACGTGGCTGGAACAAAACGTCCACATCTATGAACGCCGCTGGTGCCGCGATGATGAATCAACTTCCGACTTGTGCCTGAAAGCCGCTCAAAAAGCACTGGCAGCTGCCAAAGTTGCCCCCGAAGAACTAAACTTAATTATCGTAGCCACTGATACGCCCGAATATATTTCGCCTTCTACCGCTTCCAAGTTGCAGTACCAACTCGGGGCGGTCAATTCGGGCGCGTTTGACTTGAACAGTGCCTGCGCGGGCTTCGTAACTGCCTTGGATGTGGCGGCTAAGTATATTCGCGCCGATGAGCAGTACCAAAAAATCTTGGTCGTAGGTGCATATGCCATGAGCAAACACCTCAACAAGCGCGACAAAAAAACCGTTACGCTCTTTGCCGACGGTGCGGGTGCGGTCGTTTTAGGTGCAGAAGCCGACACCGACAGAGGCTTCATAGCCTCGCAACTGATTGCACAGGGGCAATATTGCGACTGGATGGGCATTTACGCGGGCGGCACGCGCCAACCTGTAACCGAAGAAGTGCTGCAAGCTAAAACGCATCAATTGCAGTTTGTCAAAAAATTTCCTGTGGAAATCAACCCCGATACATGGACGGCAATGATTCAACACCTCTGCCAACGCATTGGCGTGCAGCCTGCCGACGTGCAGCAATATTTCATTACCCAACTGAATATCAACAGCATTTGGGAAACGCTCGGGCGGCTTAACCTGCCGAAAGACAAGGCGCATACCATCATGCAACGATACGGCTACACCGGCTCGGCGTGCATCCCGATGGTGTTTGACGACGCAGTGCAAAAAGGCATCGTCAAAAAAGGCGATTTGGTATTTTTCGTAGGTTCGGGCGGCGGGCTATCGTTCGCATCGGCGGCGTTTAGGTTGTAAAATTTATTGACAACCATGTATCGTGTAGAGACGTTGCACGCAACGTCTCTACTGTAAAACCCGCATCCTCTATCCAATTCTGATGCTCAAATCAACAAAACCTTAGTGTTCACTGCGTTTAATCCCCTGACGCTCTTTGCGGTAAACAATCCCAAAACAACAAAAATCCTTCACCTATGACAACCGATTGGATAGGCAAATGGGCAATGTATCAGCCCAATAAAACGGCGGTCAGCTCTTACGAAACAGGGCAACGCCTGACTTACGGGCAATTGAATCAACAGGCGGAACAAACTGCCCGTTGGTGGGCTTCATTGGGCATCCGCTCGGGCGACCGCGTGGCTGCGCTGTTAGATTTTTGCGTTGAATATGTCGTTTTGTTCGGTGCGGCGCAAAAAACGGGCGCAATCCTCGTGCCGCTGAACTATCGCCTGTCGCCGCGTGAGTTGGACTATCTGCTGTCCGATTCGCAGCCTCAAATGGTGATTTGTGCCGAAAAATACCTGCCACTGTTGCAGGAACAACCTCATTATGAATCAGTTAATAATCGCCTGACGCTGACAGATTATCAGCAAATACTGTCTAAGGATGCCGTTGCAGGCGAATGGCACTTTGCGCCGCCGACAGAAGAAAGCCCCCTATTCATCCTCTACACATCGGGTACGACGGGCTTCCCCAAAGGCGCCATTTATACCCACAAAATGGCATTTTGGAACAGCATCAACACCGCCTTGCGCTTAGACCTTACCTCGGCAGACCATACGGTTATCTGTATGCCGCCGTTCCACACGGGTGGCTGGAACGTGTTCCTTACCCCCTTCCTGCATCATGGCGCATCGGTTACGCTGATGCAAAAGTTTGATGCTTCCGATGTACTGCGTGCGTTGGCAACTGAAAAAAGTACCATTTTTATGGCAGTGCCTACCATGCTCAAAATGATGGCTGATGCACCCGAATTTGAGCAAGCAGACCTATCGGCGATTCGCTATTTCATCGTAGGCGGCGAACCCATGCCCATCCCTTTGATTGAAACATGGCATCACCGCAAAGGCATCCCCATTCGGCAGGGCTTTGGCATGACCGAAGCGGGACCCAACCTATTTTCCCTGCATCAGGACGATGCCATTCGCAAAAAAGGCTCTATCGGCAAGCCCAATTTCTACGTGGAAGTAAAATTGGTGGACGAAGAAGGCAAGGAAGTACCAACAGGCGAAATCGGCGAACTGCTCATTAAGGGGGCGATGGTAACGCCCGGCTATTGGCAAAAACCCGAAGCAACGGCTCAGAGTTTTCAGGGCGAATGGTTCTGTTCGGGCGACCTGCTCAAATGCGACGAAGAGGGCTATTTCTTTGTGATGGACAGAAAGAAAAATATGTTCATTTCGGGCGGCGAAAACGTATATCCCGCTGAAATTGAGCACTTTTTGCGGCAGCATGAGCGAATAGCCGAAGTGGCAGTCATTCCGATTCCGCATGAAAAATGGGGCGAAGTCGGCAAGGCATTCATTGTGCCGCAAACCGGTGCCATGCTCACCGAACAGGAAGTGCTGGATTTCTGCCAAGGGCGGCTGGCACGCTACAAAATCCCGAAGGAAATTGTATTTATCAATGAATTACCCAAAAATGCAACGGGCAAAATAGACCGTCGGGCGTTGGCGAATCTCTCCTCATCAGTTTGAAACACGGGAAAAGCGTCGTATCTTAGAATTAAGTGTGAATATGGTCATTCGCACTTCCAAACGACCTTTTGTTTCTATGATAAACGCCTTGAAGCAGTTGGAAAAGCAGTTGCAGGGCGAACTGCACACCGACCTTGCCACGCGCATCTTGTACGCTACCGATGCCTCTGCCTACCGCGAAATGCCACTGGCAGTAGCCATACCCAAAACTGTTGACGACCTCAAACGGCTGATTCAGTTTGCCAATCAATTTCACACCTGGCTGATTCCACGCACGGCAGGCACTTCGCTGGCGGGGCAGGTAGTCGGCAACGGCATTGTGGTAGATGTTTCCAAATATTTCAACAAAATTCTTGAAATCAACCCTGAGGAAAAATGGGTGCGTGTGCAGCCCGGAGTCGTTCGCGACGAACTCAATATGGCGTTGAAACCTTACGGACTGTTTTTCGGACCCGAAACCTCCACTGCCAACCGCGCCATGATTGGCGGCATGGTGGGTAATAATTCTTGCGGTTCTAATTCTATCGTTTACGGCAGCACGCGCGAACATGTACTGGAAATCAAGGCGTTACTTGCCGATGGCAGCGAGGTTGTTTTCAAAGAGCTAAGCCTCAACGAATTTCAGGCAAAGTGCAATAACCACAACACTACCAGCCCCTTAGAAACAGCTATCTATCGGCAAATGAGAGAGCTACTGTCAAATCCTGATAATCAGCGAGCAATTCGCGACAACTTTCCCAAAGCAATTATTGAGCGGCGCAACACAGGCTATGCATTGGATTTGTTGCTGGAAACGGAACCCTTCAGCACAGCAGAACAATACCGGACTTTCGGACCTTATCAACAAAAGGCAGATAAGCCGCCGTTGTTTAATTTTTGCAAACTGCTTGCTGGTTCAGAAGGAACTTTGGCTTTTATGACGGAGTTCAAGCTCAATCTGGTGCCGCTTCCGCCTAAAAAAGTTGGATTGGTTTGTGTGCATTGCAACAGTATTGATGAGTCGCTTCGTGCCAACATCATCGCCGTCAGACATCGCCCCACTGCAAGTGAACTAATGGATCATTACGTACTGGAATGTACCAAAGCCAACATTGAACAGCGGCAAAACCGATTTTTTGTGCAAGGCGACCCGCAAGCAATTTTAATAGTAGAATTTTCCAAAGATACTGACGAAGAAATTTACCAAGCTGCTCACAACTTAATTGCCGATTTGCAAGCGCATGGTTTGGGTTACCACTACCCTATTGTTAGCGGAGCAGACGTCAAAAAAGTGTGGGCGCTGCGCAAAGCTGGACTCGGATTGCTTGCCAATATTCCCGGCGACGAGAAAGCAGTTGCTGTTATTGAAGATACCGCCGTTGCCGTAGAAGATTTACCTGCTTACATCCGCGAGTTCAATGCCATTTTGAAAAAATACGGGCTTTACAGCGTACACTATGCCCATGCCGGCTCCGGCGAGCTGCACTTGCGCCCTATCATTAATCTGAAAACCGAAGAAGGGAATCGTTTATTTAGAACTATTGCCCAAGAAATTGCCATACTTGTCAAAAAATACAACGGTTCGCTTTCAGGCGAACACGGCGACGGGCGCTTGCGCGGCGAGTTCATTCCTCAAATGGTTGGGCAGCGCTGCTACGAAATGTTCCGGCAGGTCAAACAAACTTGGGACCCCAAAGGCATTTTCAACCCCAACAAAATTGTGGACACCCCGCCGATGAACCAATCTCTGCGCTATCAGCCTAACCAGCCTACCCCCG
>JANWVT010000023.1 GCA_025056255.1 Bernardetiaceae bacterium
GAAAGTTGGCAGAACTGAACGACTTCAAAAACAGGCTTTTCCTGATGATTGCCCACGACTTGCGCAGCCCGATGGCAGCCCTGAAAACTACCATAGACGTTCTCAACCCCGACATTTTGAAGGGCGAAGAATTGGAAAGGATTCGCCAAGAATTACAACGGCAGTTTAACGCCACCGACGAAACCTTGCAGGAACTGCTGGCATGGACAAGAAGCCAAATGGAAGGTGAGGTATTGCGCCCCGTAGGTATCAATTTGCAAGATGCCGTTCGGCAAATCACCGAATTTTTGGGCAACGTGGCACAAGCCAAAAACATCAGCGTGCGCAACGAAGTACCGCCCGATATAAAAGTTCGGGCAGATGCCAACCACCTGTCGGCAATTATGCGCAACCTGATTGCCAATGCTATCAAGTTTACCCTGCCCAACGGGGCTGTTACGGTCAAGGCTGCTGTTGCTAATCAAATGGTAGAGATTGCTGTTGAAGATACTGGCATAGGAATGAGCCAAGAGCGCTTGCAGCGGCTTTTTAATGGGGAGCGGTTCTTTTCGCACGGCACGGCAGGCGAGAAAGGAACAGGGCTTGGCTTAATCATGGTTCAAAACATGGTAGCAAAAAACGGTGGCAGTATCCGCGCTGAAAGCCAAGAAGGCAAAGGCAGCATATTTTATTTTACGCTGCCTTTAGCAAACTAATCAGTAGCTCATTTCTACGATTTCTTTTACGCGCTCAATCGTTACGTTGCCGTTTTCGCCCAATTTGAGCCAATTGCGGCGCGTAAATCGGCTGACAATTTCTTCGGCAGTGCCAGCATAGTCCGATGTATAATCAGAGAGTTTGGTTTGAATGCCGAGGCTGTGGAAAAACTCTACCGTGCGGCTAATAGCAGCCTGAGCGCGCTCTTCGTTACTGCCTTCGGTGATGTTCCACACACGAGTGGCATATTGTGCCAACTTTTCCTTTTTGAATGCAAACAATACGCGGTACAAGTTCGGTGCAATGATAGCCAGCGTACGGGCATGGTCTATGCCAAAAAGAGCTGTCAGTTCATGCCCGATGTTATGGGTTGCCCAGTCGTTAGGCACGCCTTTGCCAATCAGTCCGTTGAGCGCCATGGTAGTACACCACATAAAGTTACCTGCTGCTGTTAGGTCATTGGGGTTTGCATATACTTTCGGACCAACCTCTATGAGCGTTTGCAAAATGCTTTCTGCAAAGCGGTCTTGCAGCGGCGCATCGGCAGGATAGGTCAGGTATTGTTCCATCACATGCGTAAAGGCATCTACAATACCGTTGGCAATTTGCCGCTGCGGCAGCGATGAAACTACTCGGGGGTCTAAAATAGAGAATACAGGGAAGCAGGCAAGTGAAGAAAATGCTAACTTCTCGCGTGTAGACTCGCGGCTGATAACCGAGTTGGCATTCATTTCCGAACCGGTAGCCGGCAAAGTCAATACTGTGCCTATGGGAACTGCCGCTGTGATGGTGCTGCCGAGTCGCTTTACCAATATTTCCCAAGGGTCGCCGTTTTGATAAGGAATCGCTATGGCAATAAACTTGGCGGCATCCAACACCGAGCCGCCACCCACAGCCAAAATAAAATTGACATTCTCCGCCCGACCCAGTTCTACGGCTTTCATCAACGTTTCGTAGCGCGGATTGGGTTCTACGCCTGCAAATTCTACGTGTGTAAAATTGGCAAGCGACTTTTTCACCTGCTCGTAAATGCCATTGCGCTTAATGCTGCCTCCGCCATAGAGCAGCATGATATTTGCCCCTATTGGCAAATGTTCCGATAGCGTGGCAATGGTATCAATGCCAAAAATGATTTTAGTGGGGTTGTAAAAGGTGAATTTGTCCATTGTGTTGATTGGTTTGAGAAGTTACTGACCCAAAAGACGGTAATTTTTTATAAAAATTCTCCGCCTATATCAGCGATGGGCAATCGCCTACCTAAGCAACCATCACTGCGTGGGTTTCCGCAGGTAAAAACTCAACTGCCGCCTGATAAGTTTTCAAAAAATCAGCTTCCCACATTTCGGCAACAGTGGTAGGCAGGTTCTGCCAAGCAGCCAATTGCAAAGCCAACGGACGAACGAGCGGCTCAACCGTACGGCGATGGAAATACAAGCGCCCTGTGCGGCGAATCAGAAAGTCGCTGAGTGTGGCGACCATTTCGTGGCGGTAGCAGTAGTCCAATTCGGCAAGCGCCATGGCTACTTGCACGTTTGGGTGCTGCAACTTGATGCGGTCAAAGGTTGCCAGAATGGTTTCGGTGGCTGCCCCGAAGTTGAATACTAAAAATTGTGCATAAGATTTTTCCAGACCGTCTTGCGCAAGGCGCGTTGCTACTTGTGCAGTGTAGTTTTCTACCGCTTCCCGACCTGAAAAAGCGTTATTGCAAAGGCTGATTTGGTCTGTGGCAGCAGGTAATGTTTGCTTCCCGCGATGTACGTGCAGCCACTTGGCTACGCGGTCGCAAACGCGGGCAGCCATTTTGCGATAGCCCGTCAGTTTACCGCCTGCAATGGAAATCAGTCCCCCTTCGGAAACAAAAATTTCGTCCTTGCGCGAAAGTTCAGACGGTGATTTACCCTCTTCATGAATTAGTGGACGCAATCCTGCCCAAGAAGAGAGCACATCTTTTACCGACAACTGCACTGTTGGGAACATATTATTCACCGAAGAAAGGATATAGTCCACGTCTTCTTGTGTGGCTCGCGGCGTGTCGGGGGAATCGTAATACGATGTATCGGTAGTACCCAGATAAACTACATGCCCGCGCGGAATGGCAAACATCATCCGTCCGTCCGGCACGTCAAAATAAACAGACTGGCGGAGCGGAATGCGGTAGTAAGGCACTACTATATGCACGCCCTTGGTCAAGTGCAAATGCTTGTTCGTGTTAGGCTTTGTAAGGTCTTTGGCGCGTACCTCATCTACCCAAGGACCGGCAGCATTCACCACTACGTCGGCATGAACGGTCAGCGATTGATTGCCGAGCCGGTCGTTGAGCACTACGCCATTGATTTTGCCCTGCTTGTTGTAAGTAAAACCGTCAGCTTGCAAATAGTTGAGGCAGATGGCACCGCGCGCTACGGCTTGTTTGATGACCTCTATGGTCAAGCGGGCGTCGTCGGTGCGGTATTCAATATACAAGCCGCCGCCCTCTAATATGTCGGTGCGCAACAGTGGCTCTTGTTGCTCGGTTTGTGCTTTGTCTAACATGATTCGTTGCTCGTCCTCCTTTACGCCTGCCAACTTGTCATACACCCACAAGCCGAAGGAAGTAGCCAGCGTACCATACGTGCCGTTTTTAACCAGTGGCAGCAGCATTTTTTCGGGTACCACCAAGTGCGGCGCATTGCGATGCAGTACCTCCCGCTCTCTGCCTGTTTCCATCACCAAACCTACTTCCATTTGTTTCAAATAGCGCAGTCCGCCGTGAATCAGTTTAGTAGAGCGACTGCTGGTACCGCCTGCAAAGTCGCCTTTTTCTACCAGTAGGGTTTTAATACCTCTTGCCGCTGCATCCAGCGCAATGCCGGCACCGGTAATGCCTCCGCCGATAATGATAAGTTCAAAAGTTTGTTCCGCAATCAGATGCAGCCATTCAGCGCGTTGCGCCACAGAAAAAGTATGCATGACGAGCATTTTGTTTTAAATAATAACGTAGAAAGCTGTCGGATGTTTGACTACTTTTGTTGCACATACGAAAAAATCGTGCTGAATTTATCGGCTTGCATACTTTTAGTAAAGATGCAATACAGTTTTAACAATTCCGAAAAGCGACGCAACGATAGGAATGGAAATTATCTTGCCGCCGGGCATTACAGGTTATGCGCCCAACAGCCAACACGCAACAGTAGCAGATGCTTCGCTGGCTTTTACCGACATCTGCGAAACACTTGCTTATGCCGACCCGCGATTTGAATTGCAGGGTTTTGTACGTGCCTTGCAAGGTTATGGCGGCAACCACGATGCGGCAGTTTTTACATACCAACTGCACAAAGAAGTGATTGTGTTGTGCAATCTGTATCATCCTTACGTGGGTTTTGTTATCAACGGGCAATATGCAGATGTGCCAGAACTAAAAGGCTTTTTTACGCCCATTTTCACTGTGCTGCCTGCCGAGTTGCTCAGTACGCGCTTAGATGCGGAAAACCCATTGAGCGCGCGCGCTGTCAGCCGCTTGCACCCCGATGAGTTTGGTCAAATGACCTACCGCCAACCAGAGATTGTGGGCGATATTGTGTTTCACAGGTGGGTGTGAAAACGCACGCCTAATTTGACCAACGCACTGCGAACATTATTTTGAAAATGCTGAAATGAATTTAATTTCTCTAACTGATGGATTGCTACTTTCTCGCCAATTGGCAAATACAAGTCGTTGATACTCAATTCGTATCTACGTCGCTTGGGAAGATGTTGTCGTGCTTTTCTGATAGCATCTTCTATCACTCCTTTGGGGTTGGCAATCATTTCGGGTGGACGATGAATACCTAATTCATTATCAGACTTTGTTGTATTGATTTCCTCTTTCAACAAGTGAGTATCTGCCAGCATCCATGCTTCTGTTTCTTGAATAGGAACAATGGGAATGACAATTTTACAGCATTCACTTTCAGATTGTTCAGCTACTTGGGCAAGCGTAGGATTTATTTTGCTTTGATAAATTGCTTCTGAATTGCTGTTATCAGCATCGGCATGAATACATAACATATTGATACCGTATTGCTTATATGCATCCTTAGCAGCCTGAATTGCTTGCTGTACAAAAGAAAGCCCTGCTGTTTTGTTTAAAGTCAAAACCCGAATTTCTATCTCTCCTATACATTCGGTTAATGCTATTTGATTAAATGTTTTCTCTACTACGGGCTTCAAAAAACGTTGGTCGGTAGTACCTTCTGCCAGCAAACCGACAATAATCTCCCAAGCCATCAATTAGTTTTGACTGATAGCGGTTGCCAAATATTCTTTTACAGTGGCTAATGCAATTTTTTGCTTGGCTTCTGAAATCGGGAATGCCTCAAACTGAATGCTTTCAGATACTGGAAGTATTTCAGTAGCGCTTATTTTTGATCTTCCTATTGGAGTGTCTGTAATGATATTTTTCATTTGCGCATACCAAATGCTTGTTAATGAGTCATTGAGAGATTGGCTAAAATGTTGTAATAGAATTGGTGAATGAGTATTAACGATCACCTGCCGAAGCGGTTCATATTCATTCTTAAAGTCAGTGCTTAGCTCTTTGAGCAGTTGCATCATATCTTTCATACGTTGTGGATGCACTCCGTTTTCAGGTTCTTCAAAGCACAAAAGACCGCTATACTGCTCATCGAATGCCAAGATGCAAAGTGCCAGTATGCGCAGTGTTCCTTCTGAAAGAACGCGCGAGGAATATGTTTTTTTGTCGCGGTCTTCTAAGTGAATAATATACTGCTTATTTTCTTTATCGTCCTCTACTTTTACTGCTATAAATTCGGGTAAAAAACTTTGCAATTTTCTGGAAATATCTTTCAGCACACCTGCATTTTGACGATGCATTCTGAAAAGTGCACCTGCCATATGCTCACCTGTTGTACTGATTTTATCATCACCTGTATCTTTTGGAGTTGGTTTACGCAGTTCAGAAGGATTCAACTGCAAAAAACGCCAATTACGCATTTCTTCTCTGGCTGCCAATACATGAGGAAAATCTACTGTATCAAAGGTGCTGAGTACAGTACGAGTAGAGTTGCGCAGTGGGAATTTGCGTTTGTTGCCGCCGCCACCATCTTGTGGGACAATTACTGTAGGAATGTCACTTTTATCCGTGTACATATAGGGTGTACTCCTCCGTCCGCTAAGAACCTTAGGGCGCCATATTTCCCTATATGCTTTTGGAATGGAGTTTAACCACTTGTCTTGGTTGTGTTTCAAATTTGTTAATGATTCTTCGGCAACAATCAGGTTGTCTATCCCCGATTCGGTTGTGATGCGACGAATAGTAAGTTCATAGCGCAAGCGGGTATATTTCAACTTACTTTCATTACCCCACGCATCTCGGATGGTTTTGTTCACGAGCATTTCTACGCCAAACCTCATTTCGTCGGCATACCTACCCTCTGCTAATTGGGTAAATAACTCGCTGAATTCGCCTCGTTGCTCTTTAAATGCTTTTTTGATATTATCTACTTCTGCTAACTTAGAAAGCAGCATTAGTGCATCGAACAAATTACTCTTGCCTGAGGCATTTAACCCTGCAATCACAGTAAGTGGAGAGAACTCCATTTCAAAATTGTAAAAAGACTTGAAGCCGTGTATGTAAATTTTAGTAATCATGTGCCTAACAGGCAATAGCCACAGACGTAAATTTAGATAAAACACTTACCAAAGACAAACTTATTGCGCTTACATCAGTTATTACCCTTGATGGAAAACACTGTATTGGTTTGGCTGCGCAACGATTTGCGCCTGCACGATAACGAAGCACTCTATAAAGCCGCCGTTCGCACAAAAAACGTTATTCCTTTTGTTTGCATAGACCCGCGCCAATTTGCCCCTACGCCTTTGGGATTCACCAAAACGGGGGCGCGAAGGGCGCAGTTTCTATTGGAGTCCATTGCCGACTTGCGCCAAAGGCTGCAAAGCATTGGCAGCAACTTGGTGGTACGCATAGGGCAGCCCGCCGATGTGGTCGCCGAACTGCAAAGTGCTACGGGCGCAACCTTGCTCTATACATCGAAAGAAGTAACTGCCGAAGAGTTAGCCGATGAACAAGCCGTTGAAAGCATTTTGCAACAGCGCGGGGCGCGGATGTTCACTTTTTGGCAAAGCACACTTTACCACGTGGACGACATCCCCTTCGGCAATATCGGGCTGTTGCCCGACGTGTTCACGGAATTTCGCAAACAGACCGAAAAAGCCACGCGCGTGCGCGATATTTTCCCTGTGCCTGCCAAACTCAACCCCGTTACGGTGCAAATCGGCAATATTCCTACGCTTGAAGACTTAGGATTACCAACACCCGAACAAGACAGCCGCACGCTGGTAACTTTCAAAGGCGGCGAAACAGCGGCATTGGAACGGCTGCAACAATATTTTTGGAAGCAAGACCTGCTCAAAGTGTATAAAGAAACCCGCAACGGGCTACTGGGCGCTGATTTCTCTTCCAAATTTTCACCTTGGCTGGCACTGGGTTGCCTTTCGCCGCGCTACGTGTACGACCAAGTGCGGCAATATGAAGCTAAGCGCGTAAAAAACGACAGCACCTACTGGCTGATTTTTGAACTTATCTGGCGCGATTACTTCCGCTTTGTAGCGCTCAAATACGGCACGCGGCTGTTCAAAAAAGGCGGAATTAAGCAAGATATACGCATGCAGTGGATACAAAACGAAAGCCTTTTCCAAAAATGGGTAGAAGGCAAAACAGGCATTCCGTTTATTGACGCCAATATGCAGGAACTTGCTGCCACAGGTTTCATGAGCAATCGCGGTAGGCAGAACGTAGCCAGTTTCTTAGTCAAAGACCTGAAAATTGACTGGCGCTGGGGTGCCATGTACTTTGAGCATGCCTTGATAGACTACGATGTTTGCAGCAATTGGGGCAATTGGAACTACGTAGCAGGAATTGGGAACGACCCACGCGAAAACCGCTACTTTAACATCCTCAAACAAGCCAAACAATACGACCCGAAAGGTGAATTTGTAAAACATTGGCTGCCCGTGCTCAGAGCTGTCCCCGCAGCTACCGTTCACGTCGTTGGAGACCTGAGTTATAACGAGCTGCAAAGTTATGGCATCCGGTTGGGCGGTAACTATCCTCATCCTATGGTGAAAAACAGCAAGTGGCTAAAAGAAGCATAAGTTTGTGGCAAAATTTTATCTTGCCAATACTCGGCGAAGCCAACGCGGTAAAATAATTACACCTACGAACAAATAAGGATAGTAGGTGTAGAGTCGCCAAAATAATGCTAATGCTACACCAAAACCGCCTATGTACTGCCCAAAGAAAAAGTCAAATGAGAGTTCTGCTGTTCCACTGCTGCCTGGTGTTGGAGAAATAAGCATAATTACCCACATAACCACGTGTCGGGCGAATATGAGCATGTGGTTTTCCCAAGTAAGCGTAGAAAAAGCTGCCAGCAAGCAGTTGACCATGAGGTATCGTGCCGACCAAACGAAAATAGTGGAAACAATGGCATTTGCCCAGTAATAAGCATTTTTACCTTTCATTTCTTCTGAGGCAATAATTACCTCATCGCCAATTTCCTTAGCAGTACGGCGGAAGCGCCGCAGAAAACCAACAGATGTAAGGCGGGTAATAAGCCAACGAAATCCATGCGGTTTGAAAAATAGTCCCCATGCAAAAAAAGACGTGTACAATGTAATAAGGGCATAACTTGTCCAGAAAGTAGCCCGCAGCCCTGCACCAAATAGTCCACTGCCCCCCTCTGCCGTTGGCGGAAACACCTCTCCTTGTGAAAGCAACAGCCCAATAGGTGCTGCAATGATAAAAAATGAATTGTCTAAAAGGGCGGTAAGCATTACATAGGCTAAGGACTTGCCAAATTTAATTCCCTCTCGGTTGATGATAAACACAGCTACTGCTGTTCCGCCTACTGCTGAAGGGGTTACAGCAGAGGCAAACTCCCATAACAATATCGTGTAAAGGCTCGATTTCCAGCTTAACTCTCGATTGGTGAGGTAGCGAATTCTCCAAACATAGCCAGCGTCTCGAATAAACAACACCAACACAGCCATCAAAATCCAAATAAGATTTGCTTTTTGGAAATATTCACTTACCGCACCGATGTCTACATTGGTAATGAACATATAAAGTGCTACCCCTAAGCCAATCAGGATAGGGAGAATCACTTTTGTAGGGCTAATAGATTTGAGAATTTTTTCTTGGTCTTGTTGCATAAAAGGGGTTGGCGTTTTTTATGTACACGCGGTTTAAACGGATTGTGGTAACTCAGGGTTAAAAATGATAAAATCATTGTAACCCTCGCCTAAGTAAATACCAATTTCACCGGCTTGTAACATTTCTAAAATAGCCAGAAAATTAAAAATAACCACTATTTTTTGTGGCTGCCGCTCTATCAGCTCCTTAAAGCTCACATGGCGGAGTTGTTTTATCCACGAGCGAAGCACCTCTTTTTGTCCTTCTACAGTATAAGGATACGGCACAATGCGGTGGACAGGCTTTTGTTGCTCTAATGCGAATCGGCGCATTACTTTTTCGTATACGCGCAGCAGCTTGTACAGGTCTAAGTGTTGCAATTCTGCCTCTACCCCTTGGGCACTGGCAATTTCTTGTAATTCTTTCAAAAGGTTGCCACGCGGCTCCATGGCTAATCGCTCTTCTTCGCGTTGGGCAAATTGGCTAACAACCGACTTGTATTTTTTATATTCTAACAGGTGGCGAACTAATTCTTCGCGTGGGTCTATTTCTTGTCCTTTCTCGTCTAGTTCGGGGCGAGGCAGTAACATTTTGGCTTTAATGCGCATTAGCGTTGCTGCCACTACCATAAATTCACTAGCAATATCCATGTTTATCTGCTCCAAATGGTGCAGATAGTCTAAAAAGTCGGCTGTAATTTTAGCAATAGGAATATCATAGATGTTTAACTCATCGCGTTCTATAAAAAACAGCAACAAGTCAAACGGACCTTCAAACAAGGGCAGCCGAATCGAGAAAGTATCGCTTTGTATGGTTTGCAAGGTTATAAGCCCATTTCCGATAAGAATTTGATTCGCATTAAGCGCAATTCTTCTTCGGTAAACTCGTTTTCAAGAGCCTGCATAGCCACTTTGATACTATCTGTTTCGGCATTTAGAAAATAATCATAGATAATTTCTTGTACCTCTGGCTCGAGCATTTGGTCTATGTAGTAGTCTAAGTTGAGCTTAGTACCGGCATAGCAGATGTGTTCTATTTCTTCAATCAACTCTGCTAATGTCAGGTTTTTGGCTTCTGCAATTTCCTCTAAATCTACTTTGCGGTCTATTTGCTGGATAATAAAAATTTTGGTTTTAGACTTATTTACCGTTGATTTGACTACTACATCGGCTGCGGTCGTAATATCATTTTCTGCTACATATTCGGCAATCATTTTCACGAATGGTTCGCCAAATTTTTGTGCTTTGCTTAGCCCAACTCCATTTACTTGTGCCAGTTCTTGAATGGTAGTAGGGTAGGTAGTAGCCATTTCTTCCAATGAAGGCTCTTGAAAAATAACGTAGGGCGGCAGGTTTTTTTGTTTAGCTATTTTTTTGCGCAAGCTGCGCAGCATTTCATACAAGGTTTCGTCGTAAGCGCCTCCCAGCATGGCGTTGTCTGAGTCTTCGGCTAAGGGCTCAGCTTCTGCTCCTGTGTAGTCGTGGTCTTTAACAAATGTTACCGACACAGGACGCTCCATGAAAGCATAGCCTTTCTCGCTAATTTTGAGGTGCAAGGGGTTTTCTACATCTTTGTTAAGATAGCCATAGAGCATTGCTTGGCGAACAATGCTTTTCCATTCTTGCTCGGAAAGTGATTCGCCTTTTTTGAAGGTAGGTAGTTTTTCGTGTCCGTAGCTAATGACGTATTGCTCGGTAGTGCCGCGTAAAATATGTACCAAGTGGTCTGTACCAAAGCGTTGTCCAGTGGCTTCTACGGTTTGCAGCAACATCAGCAACCATTCTTTTGCTTCAAAGCATTTCTCTTTGGGCAGGTTACAGTTGTCGCAGCCGCCTCCTTCTTGGCAGAGGCTCTCATTATAGGCTTCGCCAAAATAGTGCAACAGCTGCCTGCGTCGGCATACTGAGCTTTCGGCATAAGCTGCCATTTCTTGGAGCAACAGCTTAGCATTCTCGCGTTCGGTCACACTTTTGTCTTTATTGAATTTTTCGAGCTTGCTAATATCTTCGGGGCTGTAAAACATCAGGCAATAGCCTTCCAGCCCGTCGCGTCCAGCCCGTCCGGTCTCTTGGTAGTAACCTTCCAGCGATTTGGGCGTGTCATAATGAACTACAAAGCGCACGTCGGGCTTGTCTATACCCATGCCAAAAGCAATAGTTGCTACTATTACATCTACATCTTCGTTGAGAAACGCATCTTGGTTTTTCATGCGCACCTCAGCGTCTAACCCTGCATGATAAGGCAGCGCTTTGATATCGTTCACGCAGAGTAGCTCGGCTATTTCTTCTACTTTTTTGCGGCTGAGGCAGTACACAATGCCTGATTTGCCTTTGTGATTTTTGATGAATCGGATCAGTTGTTTTTGTGCATCTATTTTCGGACGTACCTCGTAGTGAAGGTTAGCACGGTTGAAAGAGGATTTGAAAACGTCAGCCTGCTCCATGTGCAGATTTTTTTGAATATCGGCTTGCACTTTGGGAGTAGCTGTGGCTGTGAGAGCGATAATAGGAAAATTGCCGATTTGATCTACAACGGTCTTAATACGCCGGTATTCCGGACGGAAATCGTGTCCCCATTCAGAAATACAGTGCGCCTCGTCTACTGCAACAAAAGATATTTGAGCATCTTTCAAAAAGGCAATGTTTTCATCCTTGGTCAAAGACTCAGGGGCTACGTACAGCAGTTTTACCTGCCCACTGAGGGTTTCCTTTTTGACGCGGTTCAGTTCCGATTTGGTTAAAGTAGAATTTAAAAATTGTGCATTTACTCCTAATGCATTAAGTTGGTCTACTTGATTTTTCATGAGGGCAATAAGTGGGGAAATGACAATAGCAGTACCGGGCATCACAACAGCCGGCAACTGATAACATAGCGACTTGCCCGCCCCTGTGGGCATAATGACAAACGTGTTTCTACCGTTCATCAGGTTTCGAATAATCGCTTCTTGATTGCCCCGAAATTGACTGTACCCAAAAATGTCTTTGAGGGCACTTTTAAGTTTGTCTTGTACTTGTTCTGTCTGCACCATACGGCTCACAAAAGTTAAAAGTAATCCATGATGAGTGTGCTCTGGCTTCCTTTTCTACTCCTAAAAAAATTTTTACATCAACAAAGCATCTATTGCCTTGGCAAGTTCTCTGTCTTTGTCGGTAATGATGTTGCCGGCATCATGTGTACTTAACCTGATTTCTACCCGGTTGTACACATTGTACCAATTGGGGTGATGGTTCATCTTTTCGGCAATAAGTGCAACCCTTGCCATAAACCCAAATGCTTCTACAAAATCTTTGAAAACAAACGTTTTTTGTAGGCAATTATTTTCTTCTTTCCACTCCATCATTGGTCAGTTGTGCAAATTGCATAGGTAAAATTAAAGCAAAAAAGTTGGAAATAAGAAAGGTGTTTGATGATTTTACTCAACATGTTATCTGAACAGCTTCGGTAGTAGCTGTAAGAATTTTGGTTAAAATAGCAGCAAATTGCCATACTTCCTCAAACGTGTTGTATAGTGGTACAGGAGCTACGCGAATCACGTCTGGTTCGCGCCAATCGCATACTACGCCTGCTTGTATGAGTTGTTCAAACACCTTTTTGCCGTTTTGAGGCACTACAAGCGATAACTGACAACCACGCTGGTGAGGGTCGGAGGGGGTAATAATGTGCAACAATTGGGTTGCAGCTTGCTGATTGATTTGCTCTAATAAAAAAGCAAGGAAAGAAGTAAGTCGAATGCTTTTTGCACGTAGGTATTCAATGCCCGCACGCTCAAATATTTCCAATGAGGCACGGTGGACAGCAAAAGGGAAGATTTGTCCACAACTAAGTTGCCAACCTTCCGCACCATACATAGGAACAAACCCCTTTTGCATTAAAAACCGACTTTCTTCGCGGTACCCCCACCAACCGGCAAATCGCGGCAGTTCGGTGTTGTTGGCATAGCGCTCGTGTATAAATGCTCCTGAGGTGCCTCCCGGTCCTGAGTTGAGGTATTTGTAGGTGCACCAAACCGCAAAGTCGGCATCCCATTGATGCAAGTGAAGTGGTAGATTGCCCACGGCATGTGCCAAGTCGAAGCCTACTTTTGCTCCTGCTGCATGAGCAGCGGCTGCTATGCGTTTCAAGTCAAAAGCCTGTCCAGTATAGTAATGCACCCCACCGAATAATACTAATGCAAGGCTATTGGCATGCTTGTCGATGGCTTGCTCGATGTCTTCTATGCGCAAAGTAGCTTCTCCTTCGCGCGGAGCAACTTCTACAATAGCTTTGGCAGGGTCTAAACCATGAAATCTAACTTGACTTTCCACTGCATATTGGTCGGATGGAAATGCGCCGGCTTCCATCAAGATTTTGTAGCGCTGAGCAGTTGGTCGGTAAAACGATACCATCATAAGGTGCAAATTAACGGTAAGGGTGTTCATAATTACTACTTCATGAGGCAGTGCACCTACTAATTTGGCGGTGGTATCGCGCATCGTACGATGATAGTTGAACCACGAGGGTTCGCCTTGAAAATGCCCCTCCACAGCTAAGGTTGCCCAGCGCTGCATTTCTTTGGCTACGTAATCGGCAGCAGTTTTAGGTTGTAACCCTAATGAATTGCCACAAAAATATATTTTGGGTGTGCCATCTGCCTTGGCAGGAAGTATAAACTCGTTGCGAAAACTCCGCAGTGTATCGCTTGCATCTAACGATTGTGCAAAAGCAAGTGTATTTTCAAAGCTATGTTGCATAAAATGCCACAAAAATCACCTTAAAATTACACCCTTCTATTGAATTGAAACGTACAAATTATAGTTTCGCTAATTTTAACTAAATTACGCTCAAATAAACTTGTGGAGCGTGATAAACTTACCCCCTTTACTTGAACCTATTTGTATATGATTAAAGTTGCTTTGGTAGATGACCACCAAATTATTCGCGACGGGATAAAAAAGCTGTTATCAGAAGAACCTGATATTGCTGTTGTACTGGAAGCCGCTGATATTAAAGAAGCCCAAAAATTACTCGACGAACAACCTGTCGATTTGCTCATAACCGACATCTCGATGCCTAATGGGTCAGGATTTGACCTAATCAAGGCAGTCGCCCCGCATAAAGACCTGAAAGTACTCATACTGAGTATGCATACCGAAGAAGCCTATGTGCGCAAAGCTTTGGAAATGGGTGTCTCTGGCTACCTGACCAAAGATATTTCACGCTTAGAGCTTGTGCGTGCCATTCAAGCTGTTCATGCAGGAGAAACCTACTTTAGCAATGCCGTCAGTCAAGTAATGATGAACACCATTGCGCAACGAGTACGTCGGTCCAATAATTTTGACAAACCTGCTGCAAACAAACTCACGCTTCGCGAAAAAGAAATTGTGCGCTACATACTCGACGGATTGAGTAGCCCCGAAATAGCCGAAAAATTATTTATCAGTCATCGCACAGTGGAAAATCACCGTGCTAATATTATGAACAAACTCAAAGTACGTAACACTATTGAACTTGTACGCAAAGTGTTAGAAGTGGATTTTTGGGAAAAAGTATGAAGTGCTACATAAGGACTCCAATCATCAATGCTGCCTCTTCGAGTTATTTGTACCCATTCATGCCTACCTACTATTGCTCCCAATGTGAAGGAAACAGGTGAGTGCAAGCATTCTATTACATTAGGCTTCAAGTTTTGAGTATTTTATATTTTTACACAGAAAAAAGTCAAAAAGCTATCTTAATCGCATAGCAGTTTATTATGTGTAAAAATTGCAGTATATTTACTGTCTTTCCGTTTGAACCATCCAGATAAGTTTTATGGAGTTTTTGTTTCGGGTTAATCAATTGATTTCCAAACATGCTTTTGCTTCAGCTGTATTACTTGTCTTAGCAGCATTTGCATTCTCTCTTCTATTTTTCGATATTCATTATCAGACTAATGACGATGTAGGCATGATGTTGTGGCTGCGCGGTATTAGTATAGTAGAAAAGCCTACCGTTAATATCCTATTCATGAACATTATTTATGCCTCTTTGCTGAAAACGCTCTATTTGTGGACAGATAAAATAGATTGGTATCCATTATTTTTTTTGATAATTGTTTTTACTTCATACGCTTATCTTTCTTATATCGTAATTAAATACGTCACCAGTATTTATATAAGAATATTATATCTTATTGCTTTTACAGGAACATTTATTTTACCAATAGTCTCCTTACAGTTTACCATAGTAGCTGGTATAGCAGGAGCAGCAGGTGCTTTTGGATTATTAGTAGCTGAGAAAAATGTTGGAGAGAAGATTTTTGCTTCCTTATTGCTAATTATTTCTTCTCTAATAAGACATGAGTCTTTTCAATTGATTTTAGTAATGTTTCTTCCAGTGTATGTATATAAGTTATACTTGTATTGGAGGAAAAACAATAGCAAAGTGTCGAGCTTATTTTTGCCTATTCATTTAAAATACAATGACTGGCTTATTTATATTATAGTTATTTTATTTCTTAATACTGGACTAAATTATTACAGTATAAATGAGTATGGGAGTTACTATCAATTTAATGTCAAGCGTGGTAAAATACATGATTATCAAGTTTTAGAAAAGGTTGATTTGCAAACCAAAGCCCAAATTTTAGCACAACTAGGTTGGAGTGAGAATGACTACTATATGTTGGGCACATGGTTTTTTCTGAATGATAAATTGTATAATGTGGAAAATTTTGATAAAGCTATACAATATATTCCAAGAACAAAGATTTACCAAATACTATATTTCATTTTTAATAGCAAAAATCTTCAAGCTGTTAAAAAATGGCTATTTGAGACTCCCCTAAATGTCTTCTTACTTTTTCTATATGCAGCTTTTATTTTTCATCGGCTCTGTTGGATGAATATTGGGATGATGCTATTTAGTATTATTTACTTTGTATTGGTTTATTTGTTAATAGCTTTTTTTCTAAGAGTGCCTCCTCTAAGAGTGTATATAGTTATGTACATAGCAATGTGCTTACTTCCTTTTGCTACAATGAACAGTTATGCTATTGCAGATGATAAATCTTTGATTGCTAGTAATAAAGTAAAGTTTTTACTTAAAATAGCTTTGCTTAGCACCGCCTTTTACACAGCCTCAATAGCTTACAAAGATATTCAAAAGGAAATATTATTATACAGAACTACATCATTCACTAAGCCTTTGAGCACAGCAATTAATGAATTTTGTAAAACTTATCCAAATGCAAAGCTGTTAGTCTCTTGGGGAGAAGCTTTTCCTTTTGAGGCTATAAGACCTTTTGAAGATATTTCATACATGAAGAAAATCAAAATTTTTAGCTTAGGAACCAGTCAACAATCAAAAGAAGCCAAAGAGCTCTTGGCAAGTTTAGCTATTTCAGATTTGTATGTAGCAATAGCAGAACGAAACGATGTATTTTTACTTTTATTTAACTCTTTAAAGTTGCAAGAGCTCAATTTGTATAAAAAATACATGATGGATCATTATCAAAAAAAGATTGAAATAAAAATATTACCCAATCCTTTCGAAGGAATTAAAAATACAACACTTGCAAAGCCATATGTTTCTAACTAAAAGTCAAAGTATGATTTAAAGCTGTATTAGATACGTTGTTAGAGCTACCATCTCTGCATATTGCTAACCAAATCAACTCAATGAGCAATATCATCTTCCACTTCTAATGCTTCGAGAATAGCAGCTATATCGTCGAAGTCTTTCAAGCCGGGCTTTGCTTCAAAACCTCCTTTTAAAGCAATGCCATAGGGCTGAATAGAGGCAACTGTTTGCACAATGGTAGTTGCTTCAAATGGTAGTTCCAATATTATTTTATGCTGTGCACAAGCCTGATGCAAAAGTGGCAGCACTTCGAGCATGTGAGGGTTTAAGCTACCTTCCAGCAAAAAGAACTCAGTAAGTGGTTGACAGTTGGCAGCTATGCGAATGGCTTGTTGTATATCTGCAAGAGTATGCACACGCATACGTAAAATAAGGGGTAATCCATAACTTTGGAGCATGGGTAACTTTTCAGGTACATCGGTTTGCAGATAATCTAAAGGATAGTGAGCAATATCGGAGGGTAAATCTTCGGTACCTAATTCACCAACAAAAGCCACACCAGCAAGCCAACTGGCAATTTCTTTTGCTTTTTGAGAAGGCAAAAAAGCTGGTTCAGAAGGATTCAAACAAAAACCAATCCATGTTACTCCCATGCCGGCACAGTAGCGTGCGTCACTCAAATTGTTTACACTACTTATTTTTACTGGTAGTTGCAAGCCCATGATACTTGAAGTTAAATTTCCGCAAAGTTGCCTTTTCCAAGCATTGGATTCTATAATTTTGCCAAAAATTAGTTGTTTTGAAGCGTTTATTTGCGGTCTTGTGGTGTTTGTTAGGGGTAGCAGAGAGCTGCACATCGCCTGTACAGCCTTTCCCGAGCAATCGAGAAAGTGGTTATTTTTCAATTGCTTCGGAAATTGACAGGCAAGTGGCTTTGCTGACAGCAAGCAATGCTAAGGGGCAAAAGATTGTACAAGTAGGGGCTGCCCCTCCTGATACAGTCTCTTTACAAGCAACTAATTGGGAAAACGAGCTGTATCTTTTCAAGGAAGCAGATATTAACAAACCTGCATGGATAGATGCTTACGAAGTGATACAGTCAGCAGATAAAACTGTTTACCGTGCTACTCATAGTGTGCCTCTTGTTCGTCAGGTGATGGTAAGAGGCACACTAAGTCAGCCTACTGTTATAGAAGCCCACATGGTGCAGTCTAATCTGCTTTATCATACAGAGAAACACTTGCAATTGGTTTTTGAAGAGGGCAAGCTGTCAACCTACCGCATAGAAGGCTTTCAGAAGAGCCTTCTTGCTGACACGACCCAATACAAACTCATAGGGGTTGTGCACTAACTTTTGTTCTGTTAACCTTTAATCCAAACCATATCTATGGCTTCCAGTTTGAAAAACCTCAGCACCTTTTCCAATAAGAACCTGAGTGATATTGCTGACCGCAAATTTGCAATTGTAGTATCGGAGTGGAACAGCGAAATTACTGAACGGCTTTATAATGGCGCATACAGCACCCTGCTCAATGGCGGAGCAAAAGAGGAAAATATTATTCGCAAAGATGTACCCGGTAGTTTCGAGCTGAGCCTTGGGGCGCAATACGTAGCGCAATGGGATGATATTGATGCAGTGATTTGCTTAGGCTGTGTTATCAAAGGAGAAACCCCGCACTTCGATTTTATCTGTCAAGCAGTTGCCAACGGCATCACGCAAGTAGCATTGAAGTATAACAAGCCTGTTATATTTGGAGTGCTTACAACGTTGAACATGGAACAGGCTCTTGAGCGTGCCGGTGGAAAGCATGGCAACAAAGGTGATGAGGCTGCTGTTGCTGCTATTAAAATGTTGAACTTTTAACGGCGTCTAATCTAATCCTATCACATGTGGGAGAAAATAGCGGACATAGTCCTAAAATATCGGCTTGTCTTTATTTGGGTGCTTTTGTTGATTACAGCTTGGATGGGCTATCAGGCGCGCAAAGTGGAAATGTCTTACGATTTTGTCAAGGTAGTGCCGCAGAACGACCCTGAAATGTTGTTTTTCAAAGACTTTCTTAAAACCTTTGGCGAAGATGGCAACTTGTTTGTGATAGGATTAAAAGACAGTGCCCTATATCGCTATGACAATTTTTTGCACTTTCAAGACCTAACTACCCGCCTTGCGAAACTGGAAGGAGTGAATCAGGTTTTGTCGTTGCCTACTTTGCAAGACCTGCGCAAAAACGAGTCGGAAAAGCGTTTTGAAGTACACCCTATCTTTCGCCTCACGCCTGCTAATCAGCAGCATCTCGACAGCCTACTTAGTCTGGTGCGTGCTGTTGAATTTTACAAAGGACAAATTTGGAATCCTCACAATGGCGCTACTATGGTAGTAGTTGCCCTAAAACAAGAGGTATTAGGCACAGCTGCACGAGAAAAAGTGGTGGCACAAATGATTCACCTCGCCAACGAGTTTGCAGCAAAAACCAGTATCCGAGTACATTATAGTGGCATTCCTTATATCCGCACGGTGGTTGCCAAAAGCGTTAAGCAAGAACTCAACATTTTTTTAATGCTCTCTTGCGCCGTTACAATAGTAGTGATGTATTTGTTTTTTCGCTCGGTTGCACCAGTACTGTTTTCTATGCTGCTGATTGGGATAGTGGTTGTATGGACATTGGGAACATTAGGTTTGTTAGGCTACAAGATTACTATGCTTACAGGGCTGCTGCCCCCTATTTTGGTGGTAATAGGCATTCCCAATTGCGTGTATCTGCTTACTAAATATCATCAGGAATACCTCCTATCACACAACCAATTTTTAGCATTAAAGAATGTTGTTAAGAAAATAGGTGTTGTAACGCTTATTACCAATACTACTACCGCCATCGGCTTTTTAGTATTGCTGACAGTAGATATTTCCATACTGCGCGAGTTTGGGGCAGTAGCTGCTATTAATATTGCCAATACTTTTGCTATCAGCCTTATTTTTATTCCGGCTGTATTTTCTTATTTGCCCCCTCCTTCGTTTCGCAACACGCGCCATTTGGAGCGGCGCAACATGCAGCGCTTGCTCAACTTGTTCATACGCATTGCCGACCATCATCGAAGCAAGGTATATGCTGTTTGTGCAATATTAGTCGTGCTTTCTGTTGTAGGTATGTTGCGCATTCGTGCGGTTTCATACATGGTGGACGACCTGCCCGAGGAAAGTGCTGTGATAAAAGACCTTGCTTTCTTTGAAGAGAATTTTACTGGCATTATGCCATTGGAAATTGTGATAGACACAGGCAAACCCAGAGCTAACCGCGATTTGAAAAGATTGCGCAAAGTGGCAGCTCTGGAAGATTCTCTGCGAACTCTTCCCTACGTTTCTCCGCCTGTTTCCATAATTACTTTTGTAAAAGCTGCTAACCAAGCACTGGGAACTGTTAAAGTGCAGGAAACTTACGCCTTACCTACTCAATCGGGCGAATTATTGACCATTGAGCGATACACACGCAGCCAAAAAGGACAGGCAGCCCAACTAGCTAACAGTTTTGCCGACAGCACAGGGCAGCGGTTGCGTATTTCGCTCAAAGTAGCCGATATTGGTTCGGTACGTACCGACTCGCTCATGCGCTATGCTATTCTTCCCCGCATAGACAGTGTGTTAGCAGGCACGGAAATGAAAGCGCATGTAACTGGAACCACGCTCCTGTTTTTGAAAGGCAACGATTATCTTATTGCCAACATGCGCCAGAGCTTATTAATAGCCATTGGACTGATTGGTATTGTCATTGGCACATTGTTTAAAAATATCCGCATCATGCTCATTACTATTGCTAGTAACTTGCTGCCTATTTTAATGACAGCAGGCATGATGGGATTTCTCGGTATTCCGCTCAAACCTAGTACCGCGCTGATTTTTAGCATTGCTTTCGGCATTGCTGTAGATGATGCTGTTCACTACCTTTCTCGCTACAGGCAAGCGCTCAAACTAACTGGATTTA
The DNA here is from genome assembly GCA_025056255.1 of Bernardetiaceae bacterium. Lineage (GTDB taxonomy): Bacteria > Bacteroidota > Bacteroidia > Cytophagales > Thermoflexibacteraceae > Rhodoflexus. Next base: position 20,404 of record JANWVT010000023.1, read on the forward strand.
ATGTATCGGAAAGTGTGAGAATAGCTATTCAGGAAACAGGTATTAGCATGATGTACACTTCTGTGGTGCTGTTTGCTGGTTTTATCATTTTCACTTTGTCAGATTTTGGTGCCACACAAGCTCTGGGCGCACTTACTTCTTCTACACTTTTAGTGGCAATGGTTACTAACTTAGTGCTTTTGCCCTGCTTGCTCAATACATTCAGCAAAGGCAAAGAAGACCAAGCCGACCAAGATGAAATTGCCCAAGAAATAGACGCTTACATAAACGATAAAGGTTGAGTGTGAATTCTATAACTTTGAAGGCATCCACAAACCACTAACATTATGCTTGCCACATTCTCAAGTCAAGAACTGATTGCATTAGAACAGCGCTATGGTGCACACAACTATCATCCGCTTCCAGTGGTGCTTGCAAAAGGAAAGGGAGTTTATTTGTGGGATGTAGAAGGTCGTCGGTATTTTGATTTTTTATCGGCCTACAGCGCTGTTAATCAGGGACATTGCCATCCACGCATTATTCAAGCACTCATAGAGCAGGCACAAACCCTAACCTTAACCTCCCGTGCTTTTTACAACGACAAGCTCGGATTATACGAACAGTTTATTACTGAATTTTTTGGATACGACCGTGTGCTGCCTATGAATACGGGTGTAGAAGGAGGAGAAACTGCTATTAAGATTTGTCGCAAATGGGGATATGAAGTAAAAGGTATTCCTACCAATCAAGCTAAAATTATTTTCGCTCGCCGCAACTTCTGGGGACGCACAATGGCTGCCATTTCCAGTTCTACCGACCCCAAAAGTTTTACCAATTTCGGTCCGTATATGCCCGGATTCGAAATCATTCCCTACGACGATATACCAGCATTGGCAGCTGCTCTGGAAGACCCACACGTAGCAGGAGTAATGTTAGAACCTATCCAAGGCGAGGCAGGCGTAATTGTTCCACAAGAAGGCTACTTAAAGCAGGTTAGTGCGTTATGCCGTACAAAAAATGTGCTGTTTATTGCTGATGAGGTACAAACAGGCATTGCTCGCACGGGTAGAATGTTAGCTTGCGACTATGAAAATGTGAAGCCCGATATTCTAATTTTAGGCAAAGCACTTTCGGGCGGCGTATATCCTGTTTCGGCAGTGCTAACAAGCCATGAAATTATGAACTGCATCCGTCCTGGTGAGCATGGCTCCACCTATGGTGGTAATCCGCTGGCTTGTGCCGTAGCCATGGCTGCCCTGCAAGTAGTGAAAGATGAAAATTTGGCAGAAAATGCTGAACGCATGGGACACATTTTCCGTGCACGCATGAATGCCATGATTCAAAAAACTGATAAAGTAACACAGGTGCGTGGAAAAGGATTGTTGAATGCCATTGTAATTAACGATACGCCTGAAAGCGATACAGCTTGGAACTTATGCTTAGCCATGAAAGAACGCGGCTTACTTGCCAAACCTACTCATGGCAACATTATTCGCTTCGCTCCTCCATTGGTAATTACCGAAGAGCAACTGCACCAATGTTGCGACATTATTGAAGATGCTGTGCAAAGTCTGTTATAGCCACAAAGGTTAGCCCAAGCTCCACCCGCAGTTTGCTTCAATACATGTTGGGTTGGGCACAGATTGATTGAACAGAGTTGTATAGTTTATCGCATGAAAAACAAGTCAGCCATCATTATTTGCAAACCTAAACCTGCTCTTATTAATGCACTTGTAGTGCTTGCTGTTGGCGGATTGGGTACTTGGCTGTATTTAATTTTTCATTTTAATACACGCGCTAACTTTTGGCTACAACTAATAGGTATATGGCTGGCTCTGTTCATTTCTGTTTTATTGATAGTGATTGCCTTAAAGAAAAATTTCATCTTGTCAGCAGATCGTTCTGGCATAGAGTTGCAATACCGCTTTCCTAAGCACAGGAAGCAAAAGCTGCTTTGGCACGCATTGCAAAGTTGGCAAGAGATAAGAGCAGGGCGCGGCGGAGCTTACAGGCAACTACGGCTCCATTTTGGCGAGCAAAAGATATCTTTGGCAAACTTAGAACACAGCCATTACAACGATTTGCTTACGTGGCTGCAAAAAAATGCTGCTAACAAACGCAAGGCAGCAACATTTTAGCATAAATCGCACTAAATTCGCTACCAGCGATTTTAAGTTGAACGTTCCACATAACCACCAACGTATAATGTCAAAGTTTGCTGAACTTCACTACGAGGGTAAAGTATATAAGCTGCCTGTGGTAGAAGGTACCGAAAAAGAACTTGCCTTAGACATCAGCAAGTTGCGCGATGAGTCAGGTTTTATTACCTTAGACATTGGATACAAGAACACAGGCGCAACCAAAAGCGCTATCACGTTTTTAGATGGCGAAAAAGGTATTTTGCGCTATCGCGGTTATCCTATCGAACAATTGGCTGAGCATGCCTCTTTTCTCGAAGTAGCATATCTACTCATTTATGGCGAACTGCCCACACAGGCGCAATTAGCTGCTTTTGAGCGCAATATTACCATACATACGCTGGTGCATGAAGACATCCGCAAAATTTACGACGGTTTTCCTGCCTCTGCCCACCCTATGGCGGTGTTGGCTTCCTTAGTGTGCGCACTCAGCACGTTCTACCCAGAGAGTCGCACGATGGAAGGAACAGACCTGAATATTGTGCGCTTATTAGCTAAAATGCCTACCTTGGCAGCATGGAGCTACAAAAACGAAATGGGGCACCCGCTCAACTATCCTAACAATTCTTTGGACTACTGCTCCAATTTCCTGCACATGATGTTTGCCTATCCTACCGAAACCTACACAGCAGACCCAGTAGTAGTAGACGCCCTTAACAAGCTACTTATTTTGCACGCCGACCATGAACAAAACTGTTCTGCCTCTACGGTACGCATTGTAGGTTCTTCCAAAGTAGGGTTATTTGCTTCTATTGCTGCTGGCATCAATGCGCTTTGGGGACCTTTACACGGAGGAGCTAACCAAGAAGTGATTGAGATGTTGGAGCGCATCAAAGCCGACGGAGGCAATGTGAAAAAATATGTAGACATGGCAAAAGACAAAAACAGCAACTTCCGCCTCATGGGCTTTGGGCATCGGGTATACAAAAATTTTGACCCGCGCGCTCGCATTATCAAAGCAGCCTGCGACAAGGTGTTAGAAAAATTAGGCATCCATGACCCTACCTTAGAAATCGCCAAGGAATTAGAAGAGCATGCCCTCAAAGACGACTACTTCATTAGCCGCAAACTCTATCCCAACGTAGATTTCTATTCGGGAATCATCTATCGAGCTATTGGCATTCCTACCGAAATGTTTACAGTAATGTTTGCCTTAGGACGTTTGCCGGGCTGGATTGCTCAATGGAGAGAGATGACTCTTAACAAAGAACCTATTGGACGCCCGCGACAAATCTACATAGGTGCAACAGAACGCAACTACGTACCTGTCAGTCAACGGCAATAAAATAGCAAAGCCTAAACTTTTCACCCGCTTTTAGCGTTGTACGGGCAGGTTTTGTCGCTAAAAATTTGCTGCTATTGTAAGTGAAGGAATTATCTTATCTAAATACATATTTGTACAAGTACCGCTCCTATTTGATATGGGGAGCGGTATTTGTTGCAGTTTCTAACATATTTGCTATTATTCCTGCGCAAATGGTGCGCCATGCTTTCGACTTGGTAAGTGACAATGTCCACTTATACCTTGCTTTTAAGCAGTCGGAACGGGCGCGCGCACAACTGTACGATGTTTTTGCCAACGCTGTTTTCACCTATGGCGTTGTAATTGTAGGCATGGCTTTGCTGCGGGGAGTATTCCTCTACCTTACCCGCCAAACCATTATCGTGATGTCTCGGTTAGTAGAATATGACCTCAAAAACGATATTTATGCCCACTATCAAACCCTGCCGTTGAGTTTTTACCGCCGCAATAACACAGGCGACCTAATGGCACGCATATCGGAAGATGTGGGGCATGTTCGCATGTACCTTGGTCCTGCTATTATGTACGGACTGAACATGATTATAACTTTCGTGCTCATTATTGGGTACATGCTCACTGTCAATGTACAACTAACACTGTGGTCGCTGTTGCCTCTGCCTATTCTATCGCTCAGCATCTATTACGTCAATAACCTCATCAACAAGCATTCAGAGCAGATACAGCGCAAGCTTTCAGAGATGAGCACTTTTGTACAAGAAGCCTTTTCGGGTATTCGCGTTATAAAGTCTTTTGTGAGAGAAAATGACTTTTCTTTGCAATTTGCCGAAAAAAGTAAGGAATACCGCATCCGCTCCCTAAAATTGGCAATGGTGAATGCTTTGTTTTATCCGCTGATTATGACGCTGATAGGTCTGAGCACCATCTTTACAGTTTATATAGGCGGTATAGAGGTCATCAACGGTACTATTACTACTGGCAACATCGCTGAATTTGTTATCTATATCAACCTGCTCACGTGGCCTGTTACTTCCTTAGGGTGGGTTACCAGCATCATTCAGCGGGCTGCTGCCTCCCAAAAGCGCATTAATGAGTTTTTAAATACTCAAACTGATATTGTTTCTACCCGCAACTTAGAAAAAGAAATTGTTGGCAATATTAGTTTCCACAACGTCAGTTTTCGCTATCCCGACTCGGGTATTGAAGCACTGCACAAAATTAGCTTTGACATTAAAGCAGGTGAGTCGTTAGCCATTTTAGGAGCTACTGGCTCAGGCAAAACCACTATTGCTAATCTAATGTGCCGGCTTTATGACCCTACAGAAGGCGAAATTCTCATCGACGGTGAACCTATCCAAGCCTACAATATTTCCTACTATCGCCGACAAATTGGCTACGTGCCACAAGATGTATTCTTGTTTTCAGATACGATTGCTAATAATATTGGCTTTGGATTAACTCATTTAGCGGAAGCCGATATGATACAGGCGGCTAAAGATGCTGACGTGTATCAGAATATTATGGATTTTCCGCAGGGTTTTGCAACCGAAATAGGCGAGCGAGGCATTACTCTTTCGGGGGGGCAGAAGCAGCGTGTTTCCATTGCGCGCGCCATCGTACGCAATCCGCGCATTCTTATTTTAGACGATGCCTTGTCTGCCGTAGATACCAAAACCGAACACGCTATATTGAACAACTTGCAACGCATCATGCAAGGACGCACTACCGTTATTATTTCACATCGTGTATCCTCTGCCAAACTTGCCGACCACATCATCGTGCTTCACAACGGTCGCATTGCAGAAAGTGGCACTCATGAGTCGCTCTTGCTACAAGGAGGTATCTACAAGGAGCTCTACGAAAAACAAATGAAAACAGAAGAGGAAATGGCTGAATAATTTTTTATATTTCGTAGCTACTTTTACTAATCATGCGAACCTTCAATCAACTACTGCGATTGGCACAAGAAAATCAAGAAGTGGCTGTTTTCATGGTAATTGCTGCATTCCTGATTTTGCTTATTATATATTTGCTGATACGCAGCATTTTTTCGCCGCGCCGTTCTACATCAGTACCCACCACGCCTCCGGCTTATGTGCCTGTTGCAGAACTTGCAACACAACTGCGGCAAGTCGCTCAACAAGCGCTAGTTGTGTTGGAACAACTCGAACAATCTATTGCGGAGAAAGACCGCTCCATTAGTGAAAAACAGCAGTACATAGAATCTTTGAACGCACAAATTAGGCAACTGCAAGAACAGATTACTACTGCTGGCGCTGCTCCTGTTGTTTCACGTAGCGAAAGACAGACCTACGAACAAAAAATTTCTGACTTACAAAAAAACATGCAATCGAAAGCAACAAGCAAGTGGTGGGGTGGATTTGTTTGGGGGATACTACTTGCTTTGTTGGCAGCAGCAGGCACCTATGCCTATTTAGTGCAACCTGAGTGGCTAGTCGCCTTCCTAAATCGCTGATTTTTGCGATAAAAATGATTCAACTGTTTGTATATCAAAACAAAGCTATTACTTTTGCAGTCCAAAAAGTTAAAACGGGTGTAGCTCAATTGGTAGAGTGGCGGTCTCCAAAACCGCAGGTTGCGGGTTCGATTCCTGCCACCCGTGCAATGTCTTCATAAACAGACAGGTTAACCAATGAAAAAAGTCATTGAATTCTTACGGGAATCCAAAACCGAAATGACCGAGCATGTAACATGGACAAAGTACAGCGAGTTACAAAACAACTCCATTCTTGTGCTAATTGCTTCCTTGATTTTTGCGTTGGTTATCGGTTTGGTGGACTTCCTGTTCGACCAAGGCTTGGATTGGTTTTATAAATCTTTCCAAGGTTAATGCAAGTTTGATTTTGCAGATTCCGGGTCTTTCTTCTCCAAGACGTGCTTCCACGGAATAAATGCAAAACCAAGCAAGCAATGTAAAAACTTTCGATTCCTATGAGCGACGGCAAATTGGAATGGTACTTACTTCGGGTAGTAAGCGGGCAAGAAAAAAAAGTCAAAGCTTATCTCGAAAAGGAAATTGCCATTCACAACTTGGGTGAGTATATCAGTCAGGTGCTTACCCCTTCTGAAAAAGTGTATCAAATTCGGAAAATGAAAGACGGCAAAAGTAAAAAAGTTGCCGTTGAAAAGAATTTTTTCCCAGGTTACGTATTCGTGCAGGCTAACCTGACCAACGGTGAAATTATTCACACTATTAAAAGCGTACCGGGAGTGATTAACTTTTTAGATGTGGAAGGTGCCGGACCTAATGCCAAGCCCCGTCCCATGCGCGAATCGGAAATTAACCGCATTCTCGGTAAAATAGACGATACCGACGAAAGCGAAATTAAGCATGACATTTCTTTCCATGTCGGAGAAACCGTAAAAGTGATGGACGGTCCGTTCAATGGTTTCACTGGCACAGTGGAAGAAGTTTTTGAAGAAAAGAAAAAGCTCAACGTGATGGTAAAGATTTTCGGAAGAAATACCCCCGTAGAGCTGAACTACATGCAAGTTTCCAAAGAACTGTAAAATTATGGCAAAAGAGATAACCGGCTATGTAAAATTGCAGGTAAAAGGCGGTCAGGCAAATCCCGCACCTCCTATCGGTCCTGCGTTGGGTAGCAAAGGGTTGAACATTATGCAGTTTTGCAAAGAGTTCAATGCCCGCACGCAAGACAAAATGGGAATGGTGCTGCCGGTAGTAATCACAGTATACTCCGACAAGTCGTTTGACTTTGTCATTAAAACGCCCCCCGCTGCAATTTTACTGATGGAAGCAGCCAAAATTAAAGGCGGCTCTCCTGCGCCCAATCGAAACAAAGTGGGTTCTGTTACTTGGGATCAGATTAAAACAATTGCCGAAACCAAAATGCCCGACCTGAACTGTTTTACTCTTGAATCTGCTATGAAAATGGTGGCAGGTACCGCGCGCAGCATGGGCCTAACCATTACAGGCAAAGCTCCTTGGGCATAACGTAAGTGTTTTTCATGCAAACTGAAATTGGAACTGCAAAATGGGAAAATTGACGAAAAAGCAAAAAGAAGCGCTTACAAAATATAATCCTGCAAAGGAATATACGCTCGAAGAAGCTTCTGCTCTGGTAAAAGAGGTGAACTACGCCAAATTTGACGCTTCTGTAGACATAGATGTGCGTCTGGGTGTAGATCCTCGCAAAGCTGATCAAATGGTGCGCGGCGTAGTAGCCTTGCCGCACGGTACGGGCAAGCAAGTACGTGTGTTGGTATTATGTACACCAGACAAAGAGGCAGAAGCCCGCGAAGCAGGTGCCGACTATGTAGGGCTAGATGAATTTATTGCCAAAATAGAGGGCGGATGGACAGATGTGGATGTAATTATTACCATGCCCACTGTGATGGCAAAAATAGGTAAACTGGGTCGCATATTAGGTCCACGCGGCTTGATGCCTAATCCTAAGTCGGGAACTGTAACAATGGAAATTGGAAAGGCGGTTCGTGAAGTAAAACAAGGTAAAATCGACTTCAAAGTTGATAAAACCGGTATCATTCACACCAGTATTGGAAAAGTTTCGTTTTCCCCTGAGCAACTGCGCGACAATGCCAAGGAAGTGCTCACTACGATAATGAAACTGAAACCTTCTACTGCCAAGGGTACTTACATTAAAAGTATTCACCTTTCCAGCACCATGAGCCCCGGCATAAAGGTGGACAAAACAAGCATTCCCGGACTGTAAAACACTCAAGACATGACAAGGGAAGAAAAATTTGCAATCGTAGAACAACTGACCAAAAAGCTCTCTAATACGCCCAATTTTTATATCACCGATGCAGCCGGCATGACTGTAGCCGAAGTAAATCAGTTTCGCCGCATGTGCTTTCAAAAAGGCATCGAGTATCGGGTGGTGAAAAATTCGCTGATTAAGAAAGCTTTACAAGGTCTTGGAAAAGGTGATTTTACCCCGTTTGAAGGCAAGGTATTAAAAGGCTTTTCTGGTATCATATTTTCACCGGAAAATCCTAAGCTTCCTGCCGAAGTGCTGAAAGAGTTTCGCAAGCAATCTGGTAATAAGGACAACCCCAAGCCACTGCTGAAAGGTGCATGCATCGATTTTGACCTTTTCATTGGCGATGACCAACTAGATACGCTTGCCAAGTTGAAATCTAAGTCAGACCTTATCGGGGAAATTATCGGCTTGTTACAATCACCTGTTCAAAATGTTATCGGTGCGCTGCAAAGCGGCGGAAATATCCTGCATGGTGTATTAAAAACCTTGGAGGAAAGAGCACAGTAGTCGCTCTGAGACTACCTCGAACATTCAAATTGTTTTTTTATCCACTCAGAAAATAATTGAAAGAAAATGGCAGATCTGAAAGCATTCGCCGAGCAATTAGTTAATTTAACTGTTAAAGAAGTTAATGAGTTAGCTCAAATTCTTGAAAATGAGTATGGTATTAAACCTGCCGCTGCTGCTCCTGTAATGGTAGCGGGCGCTGCAGGTGCAGGTGCAGGTGCCGCTGAGGCTCCGGCTGAAAAAACATCTTTCGATGTTATTTTGAAGTCTGGTGGCGCTAATAAATTGGCTGTTGTGAAGCTAGTAAAAGACTTGACTGGCTTGGGCTTGAAAGAAGCTAAAGAATTGGTTGATACTGCTCCGAAGCCTTTGAAAGAAGGTATTGCCAAAGCTGAAGCTGAAGAGTTAGCTAAAAAATTGCAGGAAGCTGGTGCCGAGGTTGAAATTAAGTAAATTCCCCAACGTATAAATGCAAAGAGGCTGTTTCTTTTACGAAGAATACAGCCTCTTTTTTATTTCACAATCTCTTCAACAAAAGAGCAAATAGTTACAGGTTGCCTTTTTTCATTTCACTTACTGCGTAGTCGCAAGCACGTGCCGTGAACGCCATGTAGGTAAGTGAAGGATTCTGACAAGCCGAAGAAGTCATAAACGAACCGTCTGTGATAAATACGTTAGGTACTGCCCACATTTGGTTGTATTTGTTTAACACAGAGGTTTTAGGGTCGCGCCCCATGCGAGCAGTCCCCATTTCATGAATACCCATACCGGGATAAGAGCCTGCATCATAAGTCTTTACATTTTTCAATCCGGCAGCTTCTAGCATTTCTGCTGCATCGTTCATCATATCTTTGCGCATGAGTCGTTCATTTTCCTTGAACTCACAATCAATTATTAAAGTGGGCAAGCCCCATTTGTCAAGTTTTTCGCGATTCAAAGTAACTTTATTTTCATAGTAGGGCAGGCACTCGCCAAAAGCAGTAATACCCATTGTCCATATGCCGGGTTCTGAGAGCTCATCTTTAAAGTCTGCACCAAAACCCATTTCGGCAATACCACGCTGCCATCCTTTTCGGCTTGCTCCCCCCTGATAGCCAAAGCCACGCAAGTATTCGCGTTTGTCATTGCCAATATTGCGGAACCGCGCGATGTAAATGCCGTTTGCACGACGCCCCATGTAGTAATCTTCGCGGTGGTCATCGCTTTCACCAGTTGCCCCAATGCGGAAATGATGGTCCATCAAATTATGACCGACCTGCCCACTATCGTTGCCTAAACCATTGGGGAATCGGTTAGAAGTAGAATTGAGCAAGATGTGGGTTGTCCACAGGGTAGAGGCATTGAGGAAAATAATTTTGGCATAATACTCTATTACCTCTTTTGTTTCTGCATCAATCACGCGCACACCTTTGGCTCTACCTTTCTGCTCGTCGTAGATTACTTCGGAAACCACAGAGAGGGGGCGCAAAGTCAGGTTGCCTGTTTTCATAGCTGCAGGCAAAGTGGCAGACTGCGTACTGAAATATGCACCATAAGCACACCCACGATGGCAGAGATTGCGGTATTGGCAAGCACCGCGTCCATTATGCGGTTGGGTAAGATTAGCTACCCGACCAATAGTCATGATGCGCCCCTTGAAATTCTGTTTAATGCGCGCTGCTACTTGTTTTTCTACGCAATTCATTTGCATTGGCGGAAGAAACTGTCCGTCGGGCAATTGCTCCAACCCTTCATTTTGTCCACTGATACCAGCAAAGCGTTCTACATAGTCATACCAAGGAGCAATTTCCTCATAGCGCACTGGCCAATCTACAGCAATACCTTCCTTAGCATTGGCTTCAAAGTCCATTGGACTGAGGCGGTAACTTTGCCGACCCCACATAATAGACCTTCCGCCGACAATGTTAGGACGATACCAATCGAAGCGCTTGATTTCTGTGTAGGGCGCATCTAAATCATTAAACCAATACTTATGGTTAGATTCTTGATAAGGATAATCGCGACTCAAGTAAGGGTGTGTACGGCGTTGTTCATCAGTGAGGCGTCCACGATATTTGAAATCCCATGGAAATTTAAAGGCTGTTTCATAGCCTTTTCCGTGCTCCAAATTCCACCCGCGGTCAAGCAAAAGCACTTTTAGTCCTTTTTCGGTAAGTTCTTTGGCTGCCCACCCGCCGCTAATACCTGAGCCAACTACAATGGCATCATAAGTGTTGCGCTGTTCAGCACGAAGATTTAAATAAGGAGATTCTATGATTGTTGACATACTTAATACTTATTTACTGGTGTTTTTTGTTAAAAGGAAGTCTTGTGAAATTGTGAGTAAAGATGTTGCTAAGTTGCCCATGCTTTGTCTCCTTTTTTATAAGGAATGCAGCCTTCAAATTTACCGGGTACATGCTGATAGCGGAGTGCTTGCGTGCAACCGGGTTCAGAGGTAAAATAACCGAGCAGCGTTAGTTCTTTAATCATACGCCAAAATCGGGGGTTCATATCTGAAATATCAAACCAAAGATTGACATTGTTCTCGTCTATTTCTTTACGACTGAAGTGCCACTGTGCCTCTAAGCCTTTCAATATTTCAGTTCGCTGCGCTGCACTGAGGAGTTCAAAGTTTTTGCCAAATCGTTTGCGACTGTTTTGTTGAATGCTTTTTAGCCCATCTGTAAAAATTTTTTGCTCGTCAGCATTATAACAGTCGCTCACAACATCCGAAATAAATTGCGGGACTTTCGCATCTTTAGCTCCTGGCGTTTTAGTGCGGGGAATAATTGTTTCGGCTACTTCAGCTACTAAACGCATTTGTTCAGCAGTTAATACCGAGTTGCCACTTCTTTGGTAGTTTTCCAACGCTATTGCAAGCGAAGGGACTGTTAGCGCACCACCCATCATGATGGCAACCCGTTGGATAGCATCTCTGCGAGTCATCATAAGCGTTATAACATTTAATAATCCATATTTCCTCAATTTAAAAAAATTTGTGTTTAAAAAACAACCTTGTTGCAAACTACAAAAATTGATTAGAAATTAGTATCTCATTCTAACCCCATTAGAACTATGTTGAAAGTAGGCGATAAGGCTCCTGCCTTTACATTATTCAATACAGACAAGCAACCAGTAAGCCTGACTGATTTGCATAATGGAAAAAACGTAGTGTTGTTGTTTTTCCCACTTGCCTTCACGAGCGTATGTACTACGGAACTTTGTACTATGCGCGACAATATGGAAAAGTATAATAGTTTAAATGCTAATGTAGTAGGAATTTCTGTTGATTCTGTATTTACATTAGCAAAATTTAAGGAGCAAGAAAGATTAAACTTTACGCTTCTATCGGATTTTAATAAAGAAGTAGCAACAGCCTATGATGCAATTTACGGTGATTTTGTATTAGGTATGAAAGGTGTTGCTAAGCGTTCAGCTTTCGTAGTAGACAAAAAGGGTATTATCCGCTATGTTGAAGTGCTGGAATCTGCTGGCGACCTTCCCAACTTTGCAGCCATTCAGCAAACATTGGAAAGTTTACAATAAGTAACACAGATTTACTGCTGTTGTTGCTTTTATTAGCAACAAATGCTAGCTTTTTTTGTTTGTAAACATTACTCGTCAATTAAATTTCATATACATTTCACAAACACATTCTATGTGTACGTGATATTTGAATGCCTTAGATGACTTATTTGGGGATTTTTATCTAATTTTCCTTATGATTCAGAAATATCCCATCGGCATTCAGGATTTTGGCGAGCTACGCAAGGGCGGCTATGTGTACATAGACAAAACGCCGGATATTTTCCGTTTGATAGACCAAGGCAAGTACTACTTTCTTTCTCGTCCGCGTCGTTTTGGCAAGTCGCTGCTGCTCAGCACGATGAAGGAGGTGTTTTTGGGCAATCAAGCGCTGTTCAAAGGGTTGTGGATAGCAGATAAAATCGACTGGCAGCGCAAAAGCCCCGTGATTTATTTAGATTTTAGTCAGCTTACTTATCAATCTGCTGACCTGAAAAACAAAATCATCACCGAGTTATGCAAAATAGCAGCTACATACAAGGTAAGTATTAGCGGTGTAGATGTGGGCGATTATTTGAGAGAGCTCATTTTGCAAGTTTATGAGCAACACGGGCAAGTTGTTGTGTTAGTAGATGAATATGACAAGCCGATTATTGACTTTTTAGAGCAACCCGAACAAGCCGTTTTTCATCGAGAACTGCTTAAAAACTTGTACTCACCGGTGAAAGGCTTAGACCCCTACATTCGCTTTTTCTTTCTCACGGGCGTTTCGCGGTTCAGCAAAGTGTCTATTTTCTCGGACTTGA
>JANWVT010000024.1 GCA_025056255.1 Bernardetiaceae bacterium
CATCTGCGGGTTGATGATTTCTCCTGCGGGGTTGAAGACGCGGTCAGGCAGTACAGGCAGCGTGCTCATGTTCAAAGCAGAAGGCGGAGGCAAAATCGGTGGCGGAACAGGAACAATTCTGAGCGTGCCATCTACAAAAGCAAAGTCATAGTTTGCAGAAGCTAAGGTACCGGCAGAAATAGTAATCGGATAAGTACCCACGGGGCTGCCCATTACTGCAACTGTGCTCAGTGCAGGGGCACCTGTGATACCTGAGGTAGTAAACGTTTGTCCAAATTGCAAACCTGTAACAGTGAAAGTAAGTGTTGGAATAGGCTGACCAAAGATGATAGTTTTGTTGTCTGCACGGAAAGTAGCTATTGCCTTATTAACCGTACCACTCAGGTTGATTAAAAACAATGGCTGATTAACTGCATTACTGTTCACTGTCAGCGTACCGTTAGCAGCACCAGCAGCATTTGCCAATAAGCGAACTGTAACAGTAGCCGAATTATTAGGTGCAATGTTGATAGGCAGTGTTGCCCCTACGACACTAAACGGACCGGTAATAGGTAGCGACGCAATACTCAATGTGCCGTTGCAAGTATTAGTAAGTGTCAGTGTTATGTCCAAGGGGGTGCCATAGGTAGTAGTTCCCACATTGATATTGTCGCCAGAAGCTAATGAGGTGCTACCATATGCCACAGCAATACGCGGCGGAGTAACAACTGTAACGGTGTTAGTACTTACCGTATTTCCTGTTGTACAGTTGTTAGCATCTGTAACTGATACCAGCGAGTAGTTACCTGCCGTGCCAACAGTGATTACATACGGCGATGCTGTGATGTTGTTCACCGTTGTGTTGGTTGTACCGTTGGTGTAAGTCAGCGACCATGGTGCACGACCAGTCAGAGCTACACTCAAATTGGTTGTCTCACCATCGCACAGTTCAATAGTAGAAGCAGAAGCAGACAAAGTTGCGGTTGCTGGACCGGGAATTGCCTCTACTGCTGTGCGAGGTGTAGTAGCACAACCAATGGTAGAAATTTGAATGTTGTGCATGTAGTAGTAAAATGCGGTAGAAGGCGACTGGTTGGTACCTGTAAAGGACACTATCCCCGGAATAGCGTACGGATAACTTAATCCAATACCAGTATTGTTGCGATAGCCCTGCATAGTAGCACCGCTAAATTGCACTAACAGCGCATAGTTATTACCCGGCTCAGGTACTACTATTGGTGTTGCCATAGTCAGATTAAAGTTATTAGCTGATGTGCCGGCAGGAACCGTCCATGAACGAGAAGCTATAACCCCGCCGAAATCTTTATCCATTAAAAACAAAATCACAGTACCTGCGGTGGTGCCTGTATTCTGCAAGCGCATAGATAATTGGTTGATTTGGAATGGCTGTTCTGCGTTAAAATACATGAAGCCACTTCCAAAGTTTGTAAAACCTCCATTCACACCCATTGGGGGAGAAGGCACCGTACCAGTAAATTCATTTACTGCAGCATAATAAGTAGTAGGAGTGGAAATAGCAGGCACTGTAATGCTGTTACCTGTACCTAACCATGTACCGCCGGTAGCCGCTGTGTACCAATGAATATGACCGCTTGTAGTATTGCCTGACAATTGCACAGGTGAACCTGCACAAGCAATAGCATTCAAATTGGACAACACAGGCGTTTCAGCTGTAATAGTAATTGGAGGAGAAGTGAGACTGCCACAACCTGAGCCCGGTGTTGCAGGGGTAATTGTTACTGTGTACTCACCAGTTTGTGTAGCTGTATATTCCCAGCCGTTTGCTCCTGTTCCTGTACCAGTAGCTACTACTACACCATTTCTACGCCACTCATAATTAAAATTGGTGTTATTGTTTAGACCTATGGTAGCTGAGGCACGTAACACCAAATTAGGAGTAGCACCCGTACATAACTGTGTACTGCCGTTCTGTGGGATAATGCGCACCTGAGTAGGCCATGGTACTACAGTAACCGTAACAGGCGATGAGGTAGCCTGACAGCCATCAGGGCGGGTAACAATCACGCGGTACTCAAATACCTCATTGGTTGTAACAGGGTCTGCTGCCACTCTGCCCGCATTAAAAGAAGCTCCGGTTGCTCCTGCAATGTCAGTAAATGGATCTGTACCTGTTCTGCGCTGCCACCGATATGTGAAACCAGTACCTGTATTTGCATTTAAAGTAACCGTAGCACCATTATCACAGAGTACAGTGCTTCCTGATGGTGTAATATTAGCTACAAGTGGTGGGGTATTATCGATGGTTACAGGCACACGGCTACCCACAGGACAACCGGCACTTGTAACTGTCATGTCATACAGCCAATAGTAAAAACCTGTACCCGGAGCAGTAGTATTTACAATTTGAGCAACGGATGGCGAAGGACCTATATTTACTGGATAAAAACCTGTGGGAACACCTCCGTTATTGCGAAACAGACCAAAAGTTCCTTCGTATTCTATACCTAATTCATAAGTTCCGGCTGCAGGGAACAGAATATCTACAGGGAAAATATCACCTGCGGCAGAGGTTACACGCGCCTGTACGACAGAAGTACTCATAATCTGTCCGTCGCTTTGGCGAATCACACGGAAAATAATGGAGCCGACAGGTGTACCCGGCGTACCGGTGGGGGTAGTTCCGCTGGCAGTAGAGCTAATGTACATACGAGCAGTAGCTATGCGGAAAGGTGTTGTTACATTAATAATAGGTCTTGCCGTAGCTTGCGCATAAGTACCCACAGCAGATCCCCCCAACGTTGTATTGGCAGGTCCTACTCCTGTAGCACTAAACTCATTCAATCCCGCATAAATGGTATTAGGAACAGGCAAAGCATCGGCTTGGGCTTTAGTAATGGTTGTATTGTTGCCAGAAGCAATACGTGTACCGCCTGTTGCTTGCGTGTACCAGTGTACAGCATCTGTGCTGCCGCTTACCGTAGCAAGTAAAGAGATTAAATCCGTTGGATTAACAGCCCCACAGTTTGACGAAGAGGATGCCAAAATGGAAGGCGTAGCAGCAGTAGTAATGCTTACTGTGCGACTGTTGTTAGTAGGATCGGCATCGGCAGCCAGATTGGTCTGTGCCACAATGGTGTAAGCAGTAGAAGGTGCAGCCGTGAATGAACCAACCGTAAAAGTTGCAATACCACCGCCTGCAATAGTTCCTGTAAAAGTTGCCGTAACAGGGCTGCCCCCGTTTACGGTAAACTGAACTGGAATATTGCTGACACTACCTGTACCAAAGTTGCGAATGCGCACTGTTACAGGAATACTACCCCCACAAGGCGCTCCTGCAGGAGAAACAATACTTTCTACACCCACATCGGTAGCCGGACGAGTAAACCTCACTAAGTAATCTTCGGTTTCACCCTTCAAGTAAGAGCCTGTTGGCGCAATGTCATTCACATCGTTGGTTTCCACGCAGACTACGCGCAGCGTAGCTACTCCATCAACAGATACATGGCTTGGAACTGTAACCGAAGAGACGTTGAGAGATGCCAGTCCCACACCGTTTACAGGAGCAGTAGATTGGGCAATCATCTCACCTGCATCGTCGAAATCTCCATCGCCGTTCCAATCCAAATAGATGCGCACATGTTTGTTTGCATTGGCTCCGCAAGTGCCTAGCCTTACACTAAAACTTACATTTTGCCCTGCAAACAAAGAAGGAGCTGCTACTGACTGCCTGAAATCGGTATAACCTGTACAGGCACCCGGCGTATTGCTAGTGTTGTTGATAGTAGCAAATGTAACGTTTTCAATACGAGAGTCAGCAATATTGGTTGCCTGAGAAGCTCCAATAGGAGTGCCTCCAATGCCACTACCTATCAACGCATACTCCTGTGCCCCCCCCTACCAAAGAGCCTTTATGAGTAACTGTAACAGTATAGCTTCTTCCCGGAATGGGGGTAAATACAACCACCTGCTCTACATTGTCGCGATTATTGTCTGCATTTTGCAGAGCAACCTGAGTAGCCACGTTTGTATTGGCAGGGTTTTGCTGATAAGGCATTGTCCATGGGAAGAATACTTGGTTGGTTACATTATCTACAATGCGCAAATCCAAGTCGTTGCGTAAACGAGGAGTAAAATCGTTAAGTATTGGCGAGTTAGAACCAGTAGCTGCTGGATCATTCCAACAGATGGTAAAACGCAAAGGCTCATTACCACTTGCAACCACTGTGGTAGTAAATGTAGCTCCATTATTCAATATATTTTGCTGCAAAATATGTTGAGTGCCACTGGCAGCTACGTGCGACATTAGGCGGGCTGCACGCTCAGCATTCATCAAGCCCCAACCATAAATGTAATCCGGACCGGGACCTGCCCCTGCTTCGTCAGCAGTGTGAATAATCAAGCCACGCAACGTTGCTGAACGGAAAGGTACGCCTGAAAACAAATTGCGCCAGTGCTGTTGTAAAAGCGCTGCCGAACCCGAAATATTCGGACCAGACATAGAAGTTCCCGTAAGGAAATTGTAAGAGGTAGTTGTATTACCAATGGGAGAATAAATATTCACGCCTGCACCGGTAATATCGGGTTTGATGCGTCCATCATCGGTAGGACCTCGCGAGCTGGAAGAGGCAATGACTACGCTGGAAGGACCGGAGTAGAAGTTCACAATAGAAGCATTGGCAACTACCAGTACATTTTTAGAGTTGGAAGAGGTGGTCAGTACATTGTAACCATTGCCAAATACAGGATTAGGGGTATCAGAACCATTATTACCGGCTGATTTTACCATCAAGTAGTTAGGCGCTGCATTGGCTATTTCATCCCACACTTGTGCAGTTACGTTATATGCACCGCGAAAAGCTTCCGTTGATGAGCTGGCATTTACCCCATAAGAGTGCTGTGAAATGACTAAACCATTAGCTGCTGCTGCAGCCATTTCGGCAGCATCATTATTCACATCGTAAGAAAGAATTTGAGCGGCACTTGCCATACCTTTTGCATCGGGAACTACCCCAGTGGCTGCTAGCGTACCGGCTACGTGAGTAGCGTGATTGGAGCCCCTACCGCCCGGCAATGTTGCGCCGTCCATAATGGTTACACGACCATTTAATTCTTGGTGAGTAGGCAGCACTGCTGCTACTGACTGTCCTTCGGGAGTGGTATCAAAAGCTTCCCACACGCCAAATTGTGTTCCTTCTCCGTTGAGGTTTAAACCAAGAATACCGCCTGTCCACAAACGGTTGGCTCGGGTAGTATTTGCCGCTCCTATATTAGAGTTGATTTCATTAACCAAAACGGTACCATCGGGCAGAATTGCCTCCACACCATAAACTTTTCCGTTGTGATAATACTTCGCATAGCGCGACTTCGACCAGTCTGGTTGCTTAGAGAGCTCTTCTAAACGATTTTTTAACGCTTCAAAGCGTTGCACAGCCTCGCTTTTAATCTCTTCTAAGCGAGCCTTATTAGTTTTATCTTCTAAGGGTGATATTACCTGTGCACCCAGAGGTAGGCATGTACTTGCAAATAAAAGCACAGCCAAGTAATGAAGTAATTTTTGCTTCATCAGTAAAATCAGATTAAGGGTTTTAGAGTAAAAATAAAAGACAACGAATCAGATGCCCGCAGGCTCGTCTACCTAAATACGTGGGCAATCAGATCACACAACATTGCAAATGAGAATTGAACTTATACTATTACAATGGGCATGCCTTATTCAAACTTATTTTAGTAAATAATTTAATGCAATAGACCAAAGAACGGGTGCATGTAATAATCGTGTGATTTTTTCATCAAAAACTCCCAAATATGTCGAAGTATGCATAATTTCTTAAAATTAATGCTGTATGGCGCATTGCATATTTTTCAGCAGAAATTATTTGTACAGCAAAATTTGTTAAATGATGACAACTTATTTTTGTTCAATTATTCACGTGGGAGATGTTTTTAAAAAAAATACTCTAAAAAGTGTTTTTGTAAGTAAAAATATGGTTTTGCATTGAATTATCATCCTAAAAAAGATGAAAGAGCATAATTGTGCCTCTTTAAGGCGGCTCCCAAGACCTTATTAGTTAATGGCATTAATTTTATTATTACAATTCTAAGTAAAAAAAGTTCAATTTGCACGTAAAACCCGGGCTCCTTAAATGAGGGGCAAATTCACATCAATTTGTTTTTTTACTCATAACAAACAGAGAGTTGCAAACAAAGAGCATGTTGAGGTTTTACCAAGGCAAAACATGGCAGGCAAAAACCTCAATCACTACTTAGGCAATTGAGTAGCTAAAAACAACCTTGTACGGGAGTTTGGATGGAGGATTTCGAATTTCGGAATTTTCCACCCTTTATACGCCAAAGTATTTTCGCCTTTGCATGCCTCTGCACACGTGGTAAGGGGCGTTCATGAGCAGGCAAACAAAGGCGAATTTGCCTTCATGAATAGGCATTTGAAAAATGAACCTTACAAAAACCTAAACAATTACCTCAACTCAGTGGTCTTTTCCAAACCTTGCAAAGTAAAATCTTGAAGCGTACTTGATTAGGCAATTGTTCACTCTTCCACTCGCAGCACCTCTAAAGGGGGACGATTAATTACTGCGCGGCTATTCCATAAGCCAATTAGAAGAGTCAGCGTAGTAATACTGATGACAGTAAGCACTGGCAATGAAAACGTAGGAGTGAATATCATTTCAAAACTAAAATAAGAAAGTATCCACGTGGCTATCAATGCCAGTAATATGCCTGTTAGAGAAGCAATTATTCCAACAGAAAAGTACTCCACAGCATTGATTTGCAAAATTTGATGACGAACCGCTCCTAAGGTACGCAACAACACGCTTTCCTTCAAGCGTTGATAGCGGCTGATAACTACCGAACTGGCTAATATCAACAAGCCCGTTAGAATGCTAAGCATTGCCATAAAGCGAATAGCAAATGATACTTGGTCGAGTACCTCATCAACCGTTTTAAGTATCAGCCCTAAATCTACCACAGAAACCGTAGGAAATTTTTGCACAAGCGCCTGTTGGAAGCGCGCCGATACTTGTTCGTTGGGTACACGAGTTACTAAAACGTGAAATTGTGGGGCATTTTCTAGCACACCAGTAGGAAATAGCACTACAAAGTTGGTTTGCACGCGCGAAAAATCCACTTTGCGCAAATGACCAATAACAGTTTCGATGAGCTTACCTTGTACATCGAACGTGATACGGTCACCCAAACCTACTCCCATGCGTTTGGCATAAGATTCATCAAAAGAAATAAATACTGTCTCTGCTGCTCTACCTTGCCACTTACCCCCTGCTTCTTGCTCCGAATCAATCAGAGTGTCCCGATAAGTAACGCGATACTCTCGGTCGAGCGACCATAGGGCAATTTTAGATGCTGTATCGGCTTTGATAGCTTGTACTGACCTTCCGTTAACTGCCGAAATGCGCATGGTAACTATGGGCACTTGTTGTAAAACCGGTAACTTAAACGATGCTACTAACTGATTAACCTGCTCGCGCTGATTGCTCTGGATGTCGAACAAAACCATGTTGGGCTGATTCTCGCGTCCTGCAAATTGTGCTTGGCTGAGAAGTAAGTCTTGAATAAAAAATAGAGTAGCTATTAATGATGTACCTAAACCAATAGACAAAATCAGTACAAGTGTTTGATTCTGAGGACGATACAAATTAGCAAAGCCTTGTCGCCACACATAAGGCAAAGAAGAAACGGTGAGTTTGCGCAAAGCCCACATCAGCAAGTAGGCGGTAGTTGCTAACAGTGCAATGGCAATGGCTGTACCTCCTATAAACCAAAACACCTCTGTCCAAGAACGCAGTTGCAAGCGTGCAAAACCTGCTACAAACAAACCTATTAGTGCGTACACTGCCCAAACGGCTCTGTCTTGTTTTCGATTGTCTTCGAAGGAAGAACGCAGCGTTAGTAAGGGAGAAATATTGCGTACGCGTAGCAAAGGTGGCAAAGCAAACAGAAGGGCAATCAGTACGCCAGCTGCTACGCCCACGCCCAGTACATCGGGCAACAAGCGCGTACTAACTGCCAACGGCAGAAAATTTTTGAATACAAAGGGGAGCCAAGTTTGCAAAACTGCTCCCAAGGCGGTTCCTATGAGCGCTCCAATGAAGCCCATCAGTACAATTTGCAGCAAATAAATAAAGAATGCCTGCCAGCCAGTAGCACCCATACAACGCAAAACGGCTACCAAAGGCACTTTTTCGGCAATGTAAACATGTACCGAACTGGCTACTCCTACACAGCCTAATAGCAAAGCTACAAATGCCACTAAGTTCAAAAATCGGTTTAGGTTGTCGAAAGCGCGTCCTAAACTGCGCTTACGGCTCTCTACTGTTTCGATGTTAAATCCTGCTCTATCAACCACTGTTTCCCATCGTTCTTTTAGCGCTTCAACATCAGTATTCTCTTCAAACCGAAAATAATAACGATAGCTAAGGCGGCTACCTTTTTGTAAAAGTCCGGTAGCAGCTAATTGTGCAAAGGGAATGTAAACGGGTGCTGCTACAGTTCCTACTATACCTGACTGCCCGGGCACTTTCTGCAAACTGCCTGCAACGGGGAATGTTAACTTACCTACTGCTACTGAGTCGCCAATGGCAACATTAAATTGTAGCAAGAGCGTATGGTCTATCAAAGCTCCTTCCTGTTGTTGGAAAAGCTCAAACGCCTCAATGGGTTGTGTTTCTATTTTTCCATAGAAAGGAAAATTGCCCTCGAGAGCGCGCACCTGCACCAGCCGAATGCCTTTCGATTTTGGGAAATACACCATAGAAGCAAAAGAACACTCGCGCGCTTGCTGGCTCGGCACGCTTGCCAACAGGCTCAGCAGTGAATCGGGCAGAGGTCGGCTCCCCGAAACTACCAAGTCTGCCCCCAGTAATTCTTTTGCCTGTACGTCAATATCATGTCGGAGATTTCGGTTAAAAGAATGAATGGCTACTAAGGCGGCAATTCCTATGGCTATGGAAGAAAGAAATAACAGCAACTTTTCTCTGCCACGGCGGCTGTCGCGCCAAGCCATGCGCCAAAACCACGAAAGCAACTGCATATGCGCTAATTTTATTGTGCAAATTAAGGTTTTGAACCATAATATCTTGTAATTTTGGCTATGAGTATGAGAGTAGGTTATGCATATTATCGAGCCTTTTTATCGTTGGGAAAACCTTTACACCGCCGATTCAGACGAGCGTTCTCCCTTCTATGGCAGGCAATATGATTGGAGCATGTGCCGCAACGATGTATATGGCTACTACATCCATCCGGCGTGGGACGAGTTTGGCTCAGAAACGCTTTATTTGAAAATTATTTATGTGGACTACAAGCATCGCTTCGCTATTATCGAATTTATCGGTGAATGGAACGATGCTATCCACAACGATGTGAGTTATCTGAAACGCAACTTGATTGATTTTATCAACCGTGAAGGCATTATCTACTACATTCTCATTGGAGAAAACGTGCTCAATTTTCACGGTTCAGACGATTGTTACTACGAAGAATGGTATGAAGACATCGAGGATGAAGGCGGCTGGATTTGTGCCATTGGCTTCCGCGACCACGTGATTGAAGAATGGAAAAAGTTCAATGTGGACAGTTACATTAACTATGGCGGCAGCCTTGAATTAACACATTGGCGCACCATGCACCCCCTTAAACTATTTCAAACGCTCAAAGCCGATTTGCAGCGTCGTTTAGGAGCTTGAACAGATGACCCTCCAGCAAACCAGATTGGTCAGTCTTTTTGAAAAAAAGCTGCTGACATTTATTACTGAAAACAAACTTTTCACTCCCAACGATAAACTGTTAATTGGCATCAGCGGCGGCATTGACTCAGTCACTATGAGCGAAGCACTCTACCGACTGGGTTACAACATTGGTTTGGCACATGTTAACTATCGGCTGCGTGCTAATGAATCTGACCAAGACGAGGCTTTTGTACGCCACTATGCTGCCAGTCGCCATTTGCCTCTTTGGGTGCGCACTTTCGATACAGCAACCATAGCCAACACTACAAAACAAGGCATTCAACAAACTGCTCGGCAACTTCGCTACGAGTGGTTTGCAGCATTGCAGCAACAGCATGGTTTCACCCGCTTGCTAACTGCTCATCATGCGGGCGACGCGTTAGAAACCAGCCTTTACCAACTTGCCAAAGGGGGCGGCATTAAAGCACTGCGAGGCATTCCTTTACAACAGGGCATTCTGGTGCGTCCTTTTTTAGCATTTGACAGAGCAGAAATAGAGGCATATGCCCAAGCGCTTAATTTGCAGTGGCGAGAAGATAGTTCCAATACCAACACTGGGTATGCGCGCAACTTTATCCGGCATCGCATTGTGCCACTGGTACAAAAAATCAACCCGTCGGTTGCCAGCCACTTCGTTTACACGCATCAACGCCTCAGCGATGCTATTACTTGGTTAGAAAAAGCATTAGCAGACGCTGAACAATTATGTGTACGGGAAAATAATGGTATTTTTTATTTGTCCATCCAAGCGTTGGAAACTTTGCCCTCTCCGCGTTTCTTTTTGGGTGAGTATCTCAAGAAGTTCCATTTTAACTACCTAACAGCAACTATTATTGCCCAGTCATTTCATTGCCAAAGTGGTAAGCGTTTTTTTTCGGCTACGCATTGCCTCACTGTAAACAGAGACCAACTCATCATTACACCACTTGCTGACATAACAGACGATACAGCAGTCAGGATAGACCATTTTGGGACTTACCTCCTCGACAATCACACAAGCATTACTATCCGGCTGATACCACCGGCAGAGGTACATACCGGCAGCCGCTACCGAGTGCGCATCAATCCGGAGGTGTTACAATTTCCTTTGCAGGTACGCACTTGGCAACCGGGCGATGCTATGCAGCCTTTTGGCATGAAGGGAAGAAAAAAAATTAGCGACCTGCTTACCGATATGAAGGTAGCACAACCCGAAAAGGCAACAGCACGCGTGCTGTGCAATGCCAATGGACAAATTCTATGGCTGATAGGCTATCGCCTTGCCGAACCATGCAGAACTGCCAATAATGCATCTTCTATGGCAGAAATAGAAATTTTATTTTCCCAATCTTAGCACCTACATCAGCATCAAGGCTGCCATAGTTTCAATGGCGTCCCATAAATTTCCAATGCGCAAGTTCTCATTTTCGGCATGTTGGTTATTGTCATAATTTGCCAATGAAACTGTAATAGCAGATGCTCCGAGGTGTTTCTCGAAAAGATACAACGGCAAGCTCCCCCCCGAAGTGGGCATTAAAATTACTTGTTGATTGGTCGTTTTTTGTACAGCCTCTATTACCCGACGCGCAAGCGGCAAATCCATAGGGGTGCGTTGTGCATTGTATCCTTTTTTAACCTGCACTTTGCAAATTTTGGCGTAACTTAATCGTTCTTCATCAGTCGGTTCTCGCTCTACTACAAAATAGCCTTGCTGCCGAATATGCCGTACTACCTTTTCTGCTTGGCGCAAATAATCGTTACCCAGTACAAGCCGCAGGTCTAACGTAGCAGTGGCGGTAGCAGGAATCACATTTGCAGCCATAGCCCCTACATTGGCACTTTGTATTCCGTTGATGTTCAAAGAAGGAAGATTAATCCGCTCGGCAAGCAGTGTGCCGTTCATTTCTGTGGTGTGCAAACCGAGTTCTTTTTTTAAATCCTCGTCAATAGCAGGTACTTTTGCAAGCGCTTCTTTTTCAAACGGGGTAAGAGGAATCACATCGTCATAGAAGCCTTCCACAAGCACCTTGCCGTTGTCGTCTTTCATGCTTGCCAACAATTTTGCAAGCAACATGGCTGGGTTGTGTACCCAGTTGCCATAATGGCCGCTGTGCAATGGGCGCTTAGGTCCGTAAACAGTCAGTTCCATGTTTACATCGCCCCGCACCCCAAAAACAATTTGTTTTAGCCCAGATTGATGCAGAGGACCGTCAGCAATAATCCACAGGTCAGCTGTGAGCAGATTTTTGTATTTTTCGAGTATTTCACTCAAATGAGGAGAACCCGCTTCTTCTTCTCCTTCAAAGAAAAACTTCAAATTTACTGACGGCGTAATGCCTAACTCTCGCAAAGCGCGGTACGCATAAATTACTGCCCACACACCCATTTTATCATCAGCAGAAGCCCTTCCATACAGTCGCCAATCGGGTAGGATGGGTTGACTGGCGTCGGGTAAATCTATGAACTTGCCACCTTGTTCCAATTTTGCCGTCAATAGTTGGGGACGGAACGGGGAAAGTCCTGCTGCCCAATGCATCGGGTTAACAGGCTGTCCGTCGTAATGGGCATAGAAGGCAATAGTTTGCTTAGCCTTTGGCACTTTTACTTCTCCAAAAACAGCAGGTCTGGCTCCGGGTTTTTCACTGGTCATCAATTGCACATTTTCTATACCAGCAGCTTTCATTTCTTGTAAAATAAATGCTGCATTGCGGTGAATCCCTGCACTGTCTGCAGTAACGCACGGTATAGCAACAAACTCCATCAATCCTTTCAAGATGCGGTGTTCGTGTGCTTGGCGCCACATTTGTACCTGATGCTGAGGGTTTTTTTGTGCCATTATTCTGCTGCTTAACAATGTTATCAGCAGCAACGTTGCATATACTACTCTCATCATAATGGTTTTGGCTAAACTTACTCGTAAAATGCGAAAAATTTCTTTCAACACATACTCGCTACCTATCCATCTAACTGCTAATTTTTCCAATAGAAAATGCGAGAAAGTATTGAAAAATCACTTTTCCCTTGCTGTTATGCATTTTTTGTAAAAAAAAATGCTGCTGCCACTAAGATTATCCACAATATTTTCAGTTGGTTGAATTTTTGAATGTGTGCAGCAAACTTGTGTGTGTAAGTAACTCTATAAGGTCTATAAGGCACCAAGTACTTGTTTGGGTAGGAAGAAAAACAGCAGCACTCTAACTATCAACCTTTCTCCTCAAAGTTTAACAAGTAAAGCATTAGCTACCGCGAGCACGTGTTTGTCATACCAAAGTTAGTATATGCGAACCAATGCAACGCGAAATCTATCACACAGGTAATCAGCTACTTGTAAATAAAAAATGCAAAAGTGAAAATTAGCTGAAAAAGCATTTTGCATTTTCCGAAGCACATACTTCTATACCCTCAGCAAAACTACCCCGCTGGCAGGTTTCGAAGAGCTCTCAGGTTTATATAGCGCATTGAAAATTATAAGCAATAAAGACGCATTTTTTAGGCTAATCTTACTTTGCTTGTTTTTTCTACCAAATGATTATCGAGCAGATTTGGTGTTGCCCCGTTAGCTTGATATACCAAGCAAGTGTATAAGCGCTTTTTTATCTTCTTGTTTACTTTTGGGTTTATTTTGCCTGCCGAACACAATGCTTTATAAAAAATTTGCATAAACCCTTTCAATAGTCTAATTTTATGTGGTGTCAAATCTTACGCCATGTTGACAGAGTAAAAAGAAGGAAATAGTTGTAACTTTGCAAGGAATTTACAACCTCAATTTTCTTAACAACGTATCCACTTAGCATGAGGCGCTTGCTTTTGATTTTAATCACTTTCTTTCTTACAACCCTAATTGGTTGGACATTTTGGTATCAGGAAATTCAGTATTGGCTTCCTACGCCAGTTCCGGCAAGTTATAGTGTAGTTCGACCCGGTGAAGTAATTGCTTTCGATAGCATTTTACTTCCCCAGCAACATGATAAACCTGTGCTTTTGCATTTTTTTAGCCCTACCTGTCCTTGTTCCAGATTTAATTTGCGTCATTTTTCTGACTTATACAGAACATATGGCAAGCAAGTGTGTTTCTATGCTGTAACACCTGCTGTGCAAGATTTGGACAAAGCAAAGGGCTATCTTCCAGAAGGCATTACTGTTATTCACGATACCGACGATGCCTTAGCCAAAGCATGTGGTGTTTATTCTACACCTCAAGCTGTTTTGTTACAACAGGATAACACCCTGTATTTTAGAGGCAACTACAATCGCTCTCGCTACTGTACTAACAAAGCAACTAACTACGTAGAACAAGCCTTAGTAGCCCTATTAAAACATCAACCCTTGCCAAGTTTTGATTCGGCAGCTACTGTTCCGTATGGATGTGCTATTTATGAATAACGCTGGCTATGAATAGGAGTGAAGCAATAGTTCAGGGCAACCGGCTATCAAAGCAAGAGGTAAAGTCTGTTTTTAAAGATATTTACAGAAAGTCAGACAAAATTGTTGACTATTTGCTGTTAATTAAGTTTCTCTTTGGCGTTGCTATTGCGTTTTTTTACGATACTTGGTTGGTTGCCTTTGTGGTAGGGGGTAGTTGCGTAGGGTTGTACTATGCTGCCAAGTGGCTACTGCCGGAGTCTAACTTTTACCAATATGTACTGAGTGCTATCTCCGCCATATTTGCTGCCCAGTACATCTACCAAATGCACGGGCTTTTTGAAATGCACTTTTGGGTGTTCATAAGTTCTACTGTGCTGATTACCTACCAAAATTGGTGTTTGCAAATTCCATTAATTGTAATTGTGATTATTCACCACGCTACTTTTGCCTATTTGCAATACATTGGCTTTCGCGAAATTTATTTTACCCAACTTGAATACATGGACCTCACAGCCTTTGGCTTTCACGGGCTGCTGGCAACTGCTGTAACAGGCGTTTCAGGCATATGGTCGTACAGGTTGAACAAACAAACTATTAAAGATGCTATTTATGCCAGAAAGCTCAATGAACAAAAAGAGCAGTTGGTGGTGATTATTGAACGAAATGAAGCCTATACAGAAGAAATTAAGCAAACTGCCGAAGAGCTTCACACTACTAATGAAAAGCTCTCAGAGTTAAATCGTTTGTTAGCAAAACAAAATGCTAATGTTCAAGCGAGCATTCAATATGCTCAACGCATTCAAGAGGCACTTTTGCCCGATGAAGGGCGCATACGAGAAATTTTTCCACATTCTTTTGTTTTTTTTAAACCACGCGACGTAGTTAGCGGCGATTTTCTCTGGGTAGATCAGATAGAAAATAAAAAAATATTAGCCGTAGGCGACTGTACCGGACACGGTGTGCCGGGTGCTTTCATGAGCCTCATTGGTATGGACCTCATGTATCAAATTATCAGAATGGAGGGCATTCATGCGCCTGCAAAAATTCTCGATAGTTTGAAAACAAAAGTATACAAAGCACTCAAACAAGAATCAACTGGCAACCGCGACGGTATGGACATTAGCATCGTGGTGATAGATACTGACAAACAGACGCTTTCTTTTGCAGGAGCAAAAAGTAATATCGTTTTATTTGACCGTTGTGGGAAAAATAAAATACTTAGAGGCGACAAAATTGGCATTGGCGGTCACAATAGATGTTTTTCGTTTAACGAATATACCGAATCGCTGCAAAACCTTCACTGGATATATGCTTTTACCGATGGCTATCGCGACCAAATAGGCGGTAAAGAAAAGCGAAAGCTCGGCTCGCAACAATTTTGCGAGTTACTTGGCATTATCCAACAACTGCCTTGCCACTTACACGCTGAGCAACTGGAACATTTCATGGAGGAATGGCTCAAACAAGGCAACGAAAAACAGTTAGACGATATGCTTGTAGTTGGTATAAATGCGGCACGCATGTTTACTTAAAAACATAAGTTTTTTGCCAAAGCGGCTTGCGTTTTGCATCGTATTGTCCAACTACTACCCGAGCAGTGTTAAATGCTGGTAATGTAAGGTCGTACTTAGCTATGCCATTTTGCAATTGCTCACGAGGAAAGCGAAAGCTCATGTCCTCGTATCCAGCTTTGCGTTTTTCTATGGGCAGGTCGTTTTTGTTTTTTGGATATACATGCACAAGAACCTCAGCAGTAAGGTCTGTTTCTTTGGCATTAGAACGATAAAAAATAAGGCGATCGTCTTTAATGAACACCTTGAAAAAGTCATCCACAATCATAAGAGCGCCTTTTAGGTCGCCACTGCGGTACTGGTTAGCAGCATGAATGCCTAACACTACCCCTTTTGCTGGTTTTTCGCTGACACGCCAGTTGAAATCTGTCAGAAACTTATTTTCTGTTTTGATTTCATGGGGTGGAATAAAACTACCTTCCGGTTGTTTGATAAACAGAATATCTTGCAACTGTGCGGAGTCGTTAAATGAAATAATCATGTCGCTGCACTTTACGTAGTTGAGCCCCATAAACAGCGTGTCATTTTCCAATATGTGATAGATGCTTTCTCCGTTGCCGCTCACGAACACTTTTTTTAGTTCTCCCTTAGCAAACTTAGCATCTATGTTTTTTCCTTTGGTTTGATTAAAGTTCAATAGTGTATCTTGCGAAATAACAAATGCTTTTTCTTGCAAACTCATGGAGTCAATTTGTCCATTCTTCATGCGGATGCTGATATCTTTGGCAGTTAGCTGTGCATTTTTAGACCAAATGATGGGGTCGTAGTAGAAAAAAAAAGTAGAGTCGTTGAGCAAATAGCCAAGCGAATCGCACTTAGACTGAAAATCGGATCGATAGATGCGTACATTTCGGTAAGCAGTTAGTTTCTTTATAGGCGGCAAGGAGTCTGCTAAGGCTGTTTCCTTGTAGGAAATAAGGGTATCGGCAGATAAAAAGAGCGTGTCGGTACTATTTTTTTGTGGGCTTATCAGCACGGCATTGCCATAGACTTGGCTTGTTTCTAACACTCCGTCGTAGCGAGTAAAATCGCCTAAGATAATGAAATTATCTTTTTTGTGGTAAAACTCTACATTTCCTTTGGCGAATCCCCGTTCCATCACGCGGTCATAGTCCAGCACATCGCCACTGATAGTGTATTCATGGGTATCAATGCGGGTACGTCCTTTAAAATTCGATTTGCCCAATACGGTGTTGTATTCGCCTTTGTCGGTAACAATGTCGCCGTTGGGGGTTTTGATGCGTGTACGAGCGTTGAAATACACTATTTTAGTGCGCGCATTGTAGGTAAGCGTATCACTTGTCAGCTCGGTATCGGGGCTTTGGTAGTGCACATTGCCCCGAAAGTTGGCGACTTTGGTAACGGTATTGTAATATCCCACCCGACTGGTGAGGCGAGAACTATCGTCTTGCACAGTACCTCCGCCGCTGTAGTGGGCAATTTTAGTAGCCAAGTTGTAATCCAATCGGTTGGTGGTGACGGTTTTTTCTTTGTCGCGCAGTATTACATTGCCGCGTAGGCGTGCTATGCGTGTATTGCCGTCGTAGAGCAGTGTATCTGCTGTAACGGTGGTGCTATCTTCGTCAATCAGATAGACCCGTCCGTATGCATTGACCAAGTTGCGTGCTAAATATTGGATGGCGCTGTCGCAAAAAAGCATATCTCTTCCTTGCTTAAATCCGATTTGTGCTTTGGTAAGGGTATCCATAAGCACTTTGCGCACATTTTCGCCTTTTACTACGTCGCCTATTAGTACGCCGGCGCCCGGCAGTAGTTCTATGGGTGGTTCTTTTTTGGAGGCAGGTTGCTGCTTAGCGCTTGTGCTACTGGCTCCTTGAGCAGGCGATTGGGCTTGCAATGGAGCACAGAGGAGTAAAAATAACAAGCAGCATGCAATTCTTAGCGCTTGGCTTGGTCTTATCCGATTGCTTTTTGGCATCATAGCCGCAAAACTATGGAAAAAGCCCTTGTCGCGGGTTGGCGAAAGGGCTTAAATAGTGTTAATCGGTGTAATAGACATGACTACTCAGCAGTTCCGTTGGCACCCATAGAATTGGGGAGGGGCATTCCTTTTGCCATAGCGCGTATTTTAGCTTCTATTTCATTGGCAAGTTCAGGGTTGTCTGCTAAGAGGTTTTTCACTGCATCGCGTCCTTGCCCAAGTTTGTTTCCATTGTAGGAAAACCACGAACCGGACTTTTTGATAATATCCATTTCCGAAGCCAAATCAACAATTTCTCCTACTTTGGAAATGCCTTCGCCGTACATGATGTCGAATTCTGCTTGGCGGAATGGTGGGGACACTTTGTTTTTAACTACTTTCACACGCGTGCGATTGCCAATTACATTGTCGGCACCTTCTTTAATGGCACCAATGCGGCGGATGTCTAAACGAACAGAGGCGTAGTATTTTAAGGCGTTTCCACCTGTTGTAGTTTCTGGGCTGCCAAACATAACGCCTATTTTATCGCGCAATTGGTTAATAAAAATGCAGCAACAGTTGGTTTTGCTGATGGTACCGGTAAGTTTGCGCAATGCTTGGCTCATCAGGCGGGCTTGCAAGCCCATTTTGCTGTCGCCCATGTCGCCTTCCAGTTCGGCTTTGGGAACAAGTGCTGCCACAGAATCAATTACAATGATGTCAATGGCGCCAGAGCGGATGAGTTGTTCGGCTATTTCCAGTGCTTGTTCGCCGTTATCGGGCTGTGAAACCAGTAAGTTGTCTAAATCAACACCCAATTTTTCAGCATATGCTTTATCGAAGGCATGTTCAGCATCTATAAAAGCTGCTAAGCCGCCTGCTTTTTGTGCCTCAGCAATGCAGTGCAGCGTAAGGGTTGTTTTACCGGAAGACTCAGGTCCGTAAATTTCTACTACCCGCCCACGGGGCAAGCCACCAATGCCTAAGGCAATGTCTAAACCCAAAGAGCCAGTTGATATGGCTGGAATATCTTCTACTTTATCGCCGTTTAGACGCATCACCGTACCCTTGCCATATGCCTTGTCTAATTTGGCGATGGTCAGCTCCAGCATTTTCAGTTTTTCTTGTTTGTCTTTATCTTCTGCCATGACAAATATATTTGAGCGTGAATTTAGCACTTTTACAGCGTATCTGCAAGTAAAAAATCAATAAATAACTACAAGGTTTGCAATATTAATTGATTTCCGACTCTAGGCGCGCTATTCTAAAACGCGCTTTTGCGTAGTAACTACCAAAAGGATATTTATTGATGTAGGCTTTGTAAGCTTCAAGGGTATCTTGTGCACTGGCTTTTTCCCATTCTAAGGTTTCCTGCATTTTCTCTTCTTCTTGCAGTTGGTCTATTCGCCTGCGTGCCTCCGACTCATACTTGAGCAGAACAGAGTGGTTCAAATAATTCTGGTAAGATGCTTGCGTATTGCTTACTACTGCTTGCCGCCATAGCTCTTCTTCTGTTTGTTCTACACCATTGGTATGGTAGGTCGGGGTATCGGGGGGCGGAGTGTATGTGAAAGAGGTATCGAAGGAAGCTGTTTCAGAGCTATCATAACTAGGAGAAGCAGGGTAGGTGGCTTGCTTAGAAGAATCGTAGTAGGAGGTTGCCTGCTCCTCGAGGTTAGTAGTTGCATTTCTCAACCGACTGATGCGATAGTAGGCATCGGCAATGTGCTCCGCAGTAATAGTTTTCGATATGTATTCCATGTACCCCTCAATAGTATCTTTTTGGAGAGCTTCGTTCCAGAGCGTTTCCTCATCTTTGGGTTTTTCTTCGGGCAAATCTACATTAACAAGTGGTTCGTACTTATAAGCCAAAGGTGTTTCTTGCTCAGTAGCTACTGGGGTTGTGTAGTCAGGCGAAGAGGTTGTTGGAGTTTCATATGAAGAAGTGGCTACTGGCTCGTGCGCTGGTTCTCGGTAAAGGTTTAGCCAGTACTCGGCTTGGTCTATGAATGCTCCTTGTGGGAAAACAGTGCGATAGAGCTCTACGGCTGCCCGCTGGTTGCTTTGCAAGGCTGCATCCCAAACTTTGGCGTCGTACTCTTGTTGCACTTTTTGGGTAATTTCTTGCTCTAAACGGGTGGTAAGTTCTTTTTGTAGCTGCGCTATGCGCTCAGCAACAGCAAGTTCAGCCTTTTGTTGCAATTCTTCTTCTAAGCGTGCACGCACCTCAGCTTCAGCCTTTTGTTGCAAGTATACTAGCACATCTACATAGCGTTGGCATTCTTGTGCACGGCGTTCGGTTTTGGCATCGGCATGAATGGCAAGCGCTTCGCGATAGGCTTGTAAGGCTTCTACAAACTCGTAGCGAAAGTAGTGGTTATCTGCTTTGTCAATAAGTTCATGATAGCGCTGTTCGGCGGTGCTGATGCGAAGGCGTTCTGCATAGAAGCTATTGTGAGGGTGGTCGCTTGCTAAGCGTGCATAAGCAGCTTTGGCTTGGTCGTATTGTTGCAGTTCAAAATATTGATTGGCAAGGTCGGCTGTGCAGCGTTCTATTTTTTCCAATAAAAACGGCACAGGGATAAGCTCGAAAGCAGCTTCATAGCCTCTACGTGCAGGATTGTACTGTTTTTGGGTGTAGTGTTGTTCTGCTTCTTGCAGGCAATTGATAAATCGGATGTGAGTAGCAGTTGCATCGTCGTTTGGGAATAATGCTTGTGCTTGCAAGAATGCGCTGAGAGCCGCGTCAAAGTTGCGTGCCTCGAACGCCTGCTGCGCCTCTGCAAACAGGCGCTTAAACTCTTGATAGCGTTGGTTTGGGGCAATGGCTATTGTCAAGGTTTGTTTTTTGGCTGCCATGAGTGGTTCAGGCTGGCGTTGTCGTTGGGCGGCTTCGTTGAGCTCTTGGCAAAGGTCTTCTAAAGTGAGCCACTCTTGTTGCTTTTTGATGCCTTGATGCAAGATGCGACTGATTTGGCTGCCCAGAGCTTCCCTCCCTTCTTGCCAAAGTTGAGCCATCAAGAAAGATTTTTTCAATTTAGCAGCGTGGCGGTGCAATTCTTCTCGAACTGTTTGGGCTATGTCGGGTGTGTCGCCAGAGAAGTGACAATCTAAAATAAAGAGTTTGTTAGCAATTTCTGGCTCGCGCACAATGTCGGTTAGTTCTTGTAGAGAAAAGCCATTAACATGGATTTGCTGCAAAGTAGAGTGGGGTAAGGTGATATATATTTGACCGCGTCGCAGTACTGCCGTGCCGGCAATATAAATCAGCAGCAGGTTACTTGCTTGCTCAGCAGCTACCGCAATCAGCTCTTTAATTTTAATGAAGTCTGGTTCGTTATTGAGCCATACTACGTCCTCGGCTTTTAGCCCTCCGGCTAACTGCTTGCTAATGGCTTGTTGCATGTTTTTTGCCGCTGCTTCGGCTGTGGGGTGAACGGCAATGTTGCCATCTTTGAGAAAATGATATGCACTAAAAATAACAGCTTTGCTGCTATGTAGAACTTCTGATTCCATTATAACTACCGATGAGTTGGCTAACAATTACATGAGCAAAAATTTTGCCCCGACAGTCAAAATTAAGCATTTTCGCAGCATGAAGGACAAAATTTTACTGGCAAAAATAGGAAGGCATATACGAATTTTAGTCAGAAATTTTTTGCAAGACGACTGCCTGATGCACAGTGCAGCACTTGCTTACTACACTACCTTTTCATTAGCCCCTATTTTATTTATCATTGTTTCAGTAAGCAGTCTCTTTTTTGGACAAGAAGCTGCACAGGGCGAAATCTATCGCAAAACGGTTGCTTTAATAGGCGAAGATGCCGCTCGCTTAGTAGAGTCTGTTATTCGCTTTGCTTACATTCAAGGCAACAACCTTGGGGCACTCATAGTGGGCATTGGCACTATTCTAATTGGAGCCACCTCTGTATTTTCGGCTATCCACCATGCTCTTAACAAGATATGGGGAGGCAAAAAACAACCCAAACTTGCTTTTTGGCAACTGCTGCGGCGGCGCTTTATGGGGTTGCTCATTACCTTTTTAATAGGCTTGTTGATTATCTTGCTGATGATTGCTGAGCAAACGCTCACTATTATTTACTCCCGACTAAATGAAGTGCTGCCTACCCCCTTAAAAAAACTAACAACCTTTACCGACCGCGGGCTTATTTTTATTATTTTGCTGTTATCGTTTTGGTTCATCTACCAATGGCTCTCCGATGTACCTATGCGGTGGGTACACACGTTCTACGGTGCTTTGTTTACTACCATCTTTTTTGCCTTTGGTCGGTGGCTAATCAGTATGTATATTGCTTACAGCAGCATCAATCTGATTTATGGTGCTGCTGCTTCTTTGGCAGTATTATTGGTATGGATTTATTACTCTGCCATCATTTTTCTTTTAGGAGCAGAGTTTACTAAGTTAGTGAGCCATTTTTCCAATGTGAAAATTGTACGGTTTTGAAAAATTTTTGAATCGCATGAAAACCATTTTGTATGCCCTTACCGTTGGCTTTGCATTTGCCGCAAACAATTTTACATCGCCTGAAAACCCCTACAATTGCACTTGTGCAGCACCTGTACAAACAAGCAAGCCTTTGTTTATTTGTGAAAACCGCGCCAATCCGGGAAAACCTATCAAATGCCGTGTAGAAAGAGGCAAAATCACGTACCTGTTTACAAACAAAAAAGTGCGTGCCGACCGCTACGAGTTCGAAGTGACAGCCACACAAGGTACTAATGCCAACAAAGTCTTTTTTACCGACTTGGTTATTAAAGACGAACGCAGTAGCGGCGGTACCTATCAGGTCTTGTTCTATTATGCCACCAACGCTGGCTACATGTGGAAAATTTCTAAGCCCGACTACTTGCGTGTGTCTTACAACCCTACTACTAACGAACTTTCGTTTGAAGCCGTTGGACAAATGAAAAATTTTCTAGATACCAAAAACGGCTATGCGCCCGGCGAGGTAGAGCGCATTATGAAAGAACGCTTCAAACAAAAAGGATTCAGCGAGGAAAATATGATTCGTGCCGCCTCAGCCTACTTCATTCTCAATTATACCAAAGCCTTTCAGAGCTAGTGGTTTTTCAATAAAAGTTGCTAATTTACCTATAAAACTTACTTTGCTTGCATATGTCGGTATCTGTTGCCCCGCCGCGTGCCAAAGGTTTGCCCATTATTGGCAACACAACTGGATTTATGAGCGACCCTTTGCAGTTCCTTTTGCAACATAGTTGCCAGATGGGACGTGTTTTTGACATGCAAATTGGTAGCCGTATCATTACAGTAATATGGCATCCGGCAGACATCAAACATGTTTTGTCGGATAACGCGGCTAACTATGTTAAAAGCGAGGGCTACAAAGCTGTGAAGCGCATGCTAGGCAACGGACTGCTCAACAGTGAAGGTGATTTTTGGCGGCGCCAACGCAAACTTATTCAGCCTGCCTTTCACCTGTCCGAAATTGCTGCTATGACCAACCTGATGACTGCTACTTGCAGCCGTATCGTAAAACGCTGGGAACATTTACCGCCGGGAGCAGTCATTGACCTTTCTGCTGAACTGATGCGCATTACATTGGAAATTGTTACCAATGCCCTTTTCAGTACCGATATCAGCCCCAAAGTAGAACGCATCTACCAATACATGGGCACATTGCTTGAATATGCCTACTACCGGATTGTTTCACCACTACAACTGCCCGAGTTTGTGCCCACGCCCGGCGAGCTGCGATTTCGAAAAGCGCGCCAAGAGTTTGATGAAATTATTTACAACCTCATCGCCAAGCGCAAACAACAAACCACACCTTCGCGCCACGACCTGTTAGATATGCTGTTAGCCAGCATCGACCAAGACACACAAACAGGCATGACAGAAGAACAACTGCGCGATGAAATCATCACCCTCTTTATGGCAGGGCACGAAACAAGCGCCAACGCATTGGCTTGGTGTTTTTACCTACTGGCACAGCACCCTGATGTAGCTATGCAAATGCGCCAAGAAATTAACCGCGTAGCAGCAGGAAAACCGATGAGTTTTGAGCAACTGCAAGCGCTCACGTTTACCAAACAGGTAGTGCAAGAAACCCTTCGCCTTTATCCGCCTGCTTGGGTAATTGGAAGAAAGAGTTTACAACCCGATACTATCGCCGGCTATCAGATTCCTGCTAACAGAACTGTGCTCATAAGCCCCTATGTAACGCATCGGCATCCTGATTTGTGGGAACAACCTGAACGTTTTATACCGGAGCGATTTGCCAAAGAAGAGGTAAGAAAAATAGCGCAGCCGGGGAAGTTTCAATACCTACCCTTTGGCGGTGGTGCCCGCATGTGTATTGGGTACAATTTTGCCCAAACCGAAATGTTACTTGTTTTGGCAGTAATTTTGCCACATTATTCTATGAAATTGCCCTCGCAACATGCAGTACAAGCAGAACCGCTGATTACACTTCGTCCTAAAAAAGGATTAAAGATGCAAATCAACCGTTTGTAGCTTGGCAATACCATTTAAACAGGCAGCGGCGATTTCATTAGAACGCTCAACTCGATCTAACACATGGAAACCAAACGCTACAGTTTTGCACTGAGAATGCTTGCTCTGGCATTGTTTATCTTTTGCCAATCTTTTACAATGCAAGCACAAGAACTGCTCGACATAGCCATTACAGGCGAGTCTTGGGAAACAATAAAAGCCAATCAGGAAGGTAGGATTATTTTTCTCTACTACAAGCAACGACCTTTCAATTACTTAGACGAATATGCTCGCCAAACTGGCATAGACTACGACTTGGCAGATATTTTCATCAAATTTCTCAAAAGAAAATACGGCGTGAACGTAGAACCAGTATGGATTGAACTAACTAACTACAGTGAACTGGCATCCTCATTCCCCGGCGTTAAGAACGGCGCCATTGGCTTTCCGGCAGTCTCCGCACTTCCAGAAATGAACAACATAGCCGTGCTTACGCCCGCTTACATGCACAACAAATTAGTAGTGGTTACTCATCCAAGCATTCGGAAAGCCGCTTCCGAACCAGCTCTGAAGGCAGCTTTGAAAGAAGCAACCGCCTTTTACATACCCCAAACCGCTGCTGGTAACAAACTTCAACAAATCAATCTCGCTCAGAAAACCATAGCAGTAGCCAATAGCGAAATCCTTGCCGATACACTCGCCCATACAGAAAATAGCTATGCTGTCATGCCTCTCTACGACTATTTCGTAGCCATTAAACGCGGCTTAGATCTCAATCGGCAAGACTTCATGGAAACTCCACAGGCTGATGTAAGTTGGTGGTTGCCTAAAACCAGTGATTGGAACGAACCCGTATCAGCATTTTTTAATGATGCTAATTTTGAGGCAAATGCTTCTTTTTTAGTAAAGCGGCACTGCAGTATTGACGCCGAAGAATTGACCCTTAAAAATGAAGAACTTGCCACACCCAGTGCTAATGAAAGCGAAAAACCGCTCGGCATGTTTGAATTTAAGGCTACCAATTCGCACATTTGGTTTGCCCTAATTACCATTGCAATTGTAGCTATACTGATTATTGCCAATCGCAGTATTGCTGCAAGTCGTAAAAAAGCAGCAGAGGAATTGTCGATGCGCAAAAAGGCAATGAAGTAAGCATTGGAGCCAAAAAGGCTTAAAGCCAATACTGCACAACCCGACAAGTTGGAAAAAGCTGTCGGGTTGCGTAGGTTATTGCATGTATGTTTTGCAAGTAGTTGCTTGTAAAATGCAAACGGCAGCAGCAGAGATAGCACACAAAGCGTGTGGAAGTTAAGTTTTTCAAATTGAACAGCACATGTTCACATTAGCC
Organism: Bernardetiaceae bacterium; assembly: GCA_025056255.1. Classification (GTDB taxonomy): domain Bacteria; phylum Bacteroidota; class Bacteroidia; order Cytophagales; family Thermoflexibacteraceae; genus Rhodoflexus. The sequence goes on from JANWVT010000024.1 coordinate 25,385, forward strand.
TGCATACTTTTTTGCCATAGGGCAGAGTTCGCTTTCGGCAAAACAATTTTCAATTTGCACCAGCTATTTGCTACCTTAGTTGTCAACTAACCTAAATGGTATGGCAAAACTGGCATATGTTGGCATGGCGGTATTGCTTGTTGCAATCGGCTGCCACCCTCGCCTGAATACTCGGCGTATGGAAAGGCAAGCAGCTAAAAACAAAAATTATCAGTCGAGCTTTCACGGACTGGCAGTTTATGACCTTGCAACAGAGCGTTATTTGGTTGAGTACAACAGCAAAAAATATTTTACCCCAGCCTCTAATACCAAGTTGTTTACCTTTTATGCTGGGCTGCAGCTTCTTGGCGACAGTATTCCGGCGCTGTACTACCTACAACGAAACGATTCGCTTATTATCTGGGGAACCGGTGACCCTACTCAACTGCATCCTGCACTGAAAAACGATGCCATTATTACCTTTTTGAAACAAACCCAAAGCAATATCTACCTTTCAACTACTAACTTTTCTGACGAGCCACTGGGAGAAGGCTGGGCTTGGAATGACTATCTGTACAGCTATCAACCCGAAAAGTCTGCTTTACCGCTGTATGGCAACTGTGTACGGTTGGTTAAAAACGACACAAGAGTAGCAATAAATCCTCGTTTTTTCTCCTCGTTGTTCGTTCCTGAAAAAAATATGCCTACTCCCATAGCACGAGGAATAGCAGATAACTGCTTTCGATACAACCCTGCTTCCTTGAAAGAAGAAGAGATACCTTTTCATGTCTCAGCTGAACTAATTGCTCAGCTTTTAGCCGATACGCTCAAAAAGCCCGTACACTGTGTAGCTGTTCCTCTGCCCGAAAACCGACAGTGGCAAACTTTATGGGGAATGCCAGCAGAAAGCCTGTACAGACTGATGCTACAGGAAAGTGACAATTTTTTGGCAGAACAAACCTTACTGCTTTGTGCCGGACGACTGTCGGAGGGAAATTTTACACTTCGCAGCGACAAGGTCATCAGCTATTTGTTAAAAAACCAGTTAGCCGATTTGAGCGACAAGCCTCGATGGGTAGATGGTTCGGGGCTTTCGCGCTACAATCTGTTTACACCGCGCAGCTATGTAGAGTTACTCCGAAAAATCTATCGGCAAATAGCCACTGATTCGGTAGGTGAGCAACGCCTTTTTAGCCTGTTGCCACAAGCAGGCAAAAGCGGCACGTTGCGAAATATAAAAGTATATCCGCCCTCGGTATATGCCAAAACAGGTACGCTAAGTAATAATCACAACCTCAGTGGCTTCCTCATTACGCGCAGTGGCAAGCGGCTGATTTTTTCCTACATGAACAATCATTTTACCATACCAACAGCAACTATTCGCGAAGAAATGGGAAAAATTCTTTGGCAACTCTATGAGCAATATTAGTAGTTGTTTAGGTTTTTGTAAGGTTCATTTTCCAAATGCCTATTCATGAAAGCAAATTCGCCTTTGTTCGCCTGCTCATGAACAACCCTTACTGCGCATGCAGAGGCATGCAAGGGCGAAAATACTTTGGCGTATAAAGGGTGAAAAATTCCGAAATTCGAAATCCTCCATCCAAACTCCTACAGCAAGGTTGTTTTTAGCTACTCAATTGCCTAAGTAGTGATTGAGGTTTTTGCCTGCCATGTTTTGCCTTTGTAAAACCTCAACATGCTATTAGGTGTTGCAACAAGTAAAACTGTCCGAAAATGGACAAAAATTGAACAAAACCGAACACTTGCCAATAGTTAATTTGTTGCAACATTTACCGTAAACAAATGAAAATCAGTTGTTTGCAAAAAGTGGCATCGGTTTTGGCAAAAATAGGCGAACGTATGAAATTTCGTTCCAATAGCTTTGAATTTATAGGTTGATATGTTTTAATTGTTGTAGCGAAAGGCTGTCCTGTTTCAGGGCAGCTTTTTTTTGCTTAACGATTTTTTGCGTGGTTTCGTGTATGCATCAGTTATGAAAAGTAACCTGCATATTTAGAAGGCACCCGAACCAAACTGCCTATTATCATGAAGGCAATGCTCACTGGTGTAGCATAAATAAGAGGAGGTATTTCCGTTTCCATCCAAATGCAAAACAACCACACTACCATTCCGCTAATCATGGAAGCAATAGCACCAAAGGAGCTTGCCTTTTTCCAGTACAATCCTGCTGTTAGTGGGGCAAAAAGCGATACCAAGGTAAATGCCGAAGCCATAGCTGCCAACTCGTAAATACTGGCGCTGATGTTAGCCATAATAGCAGAGAGCACTGCCACTGTTACTACTGAAAAGCGCATCAATTGGAGCAGTTGCCGGTCGGAAAGAGCAGTCCCTTTGAACAGTGGCTTGAGAATATTTTCGCCCAAAACAGCCGCAGGCGCCAGAGTAGCCCCACTGGTAGTGCTCAGAATAGCCGACAACAAAGCACCCATAAACAAAATTTGCAACCACAGGTCTGCATGATGCATGACCATAGTGGGCAGGGCAAGCTGTGTATCGCCCTTCATAATATCGGGGTATAGAATAGCACCACAGAGACCTATCACTAATGGCATAGTTCCTACGGAAAGATACATCATACCACTCAAAAAAGAGGCATTTACTGCGGCTCGGGCAGATTTGGAAGAAACAATGCGCTGAAAAAGGTCTTGTGAAGGAATAGAACCTAACCCTAAGGTAATCCATGCTGCAACATAATGCGTAATGCCTTCCCAAGAGAGCTTCGGCACAATACTGAAAAAACCGGGCGGCGTATGCTGCTCGATGGCTTTCCACCCGCCTACTGCTGTCCACAAACGACTCATTAAAAAAAATAAACCTACAATAATGATAAGTGTTTGTACAAAATCTGTAATGGAAACTGCCCACATACCGCCAATGTAGGTGTAAAACAACACTACTGCCATTGCTAACCAAACCCCTGCTGCTGTGGGCAGCCCCGTAAGCGTATGTAGTAACAAAGCAAGTGCTACCAACTGTGCAGCAATCCATCCAAAGTAAGAAGGTACCATTAAAATAGCAGAAATCAGTTCTGCCTTGCGCCCGAAGCGTATTTTGAAAAAATCGTTGATAGTCAAGATGTTGAGTTTGTACAAAGGGCGTGCATAAAACAAACCAACCATAAAAAAACAAAGAGCAGCCCCCAGCGGGTCTTCTACAACCCCTATTGCCCCCTTTTCAATAAATTTAGACGATGCCCCCATGAGGGTTTCTGAACCAAACCACGTAGCAAATAGAGCAGCTGCTGTAACAAACATAGGCAGTTGCTTGCCTGCTACTAAAAAGTCTTCGGTAGTACTGACCCTTCGAGATGCCCAATAGCCAATTAGAATGGTTGCCAACAAATAAATAACAACAAAAGCAAGCAACATATTCGAGTAAGTTTTCAGTAAAAATGCAACATTTACATGAGGTAACAAACCATCTTATCCTCTTTTCTGAAAACAATATGCATATGCAATCTTTTAAGCCAGAGTTTTACTATCTTCACCAGCACAAATGCCTATGAGCGCCAAAGTATAAGTGGAAACTTGGATTAAAAACTACCAACATGAAAAATACAATCTACCTACTGTCTGAAAAAACACCTTCCAAAAATGTAGCGCTCAGCTATTTGCTTGGCGGCATTGCTCTTGCAGGTATAGGATGGTTTGTTGGCGGAGCATTGGCTCTTTTGTTAGGAGCAGTGGGCTTAATTGGCATAGGGATAGGATTGGTTCAATATGTTTCCAAACCTGTTCAAACCGTCCTAGTGAGCAAAGAAAGTCTTGTGTTACGGTCGGCAGGGAAGAAACAAGAAATTCCACTATCAGCCATTGAAAAGATAGAGCTTGTGCAGGTAATTAACGAAAAAGTACAACGCACTCCCCTCCAAAAAATGCAATCATTTACAGCTGACAGTAAAACAATACTGGTTGTTACAGGTGCCACTGGACAACGCATTGAGATTGCAGCCTCCAAATTTAGGCTTTCAGATTTTGAAAGTTTGTTATATGTGCTTCAAACTCAACTCTCTGAAAGCAACGTGCTTCCAGATACAGCCCAGTATGATAAATTGATTGTTCAAACTCAACAATACCTTCATCAAGAACAACAACTAAAAGAAGCACTCACCAAAAGCCTAGTAGACAGTTTTAAAACCTTGTACGTGCCACGCGGTGAACTGTACCTAAAACAGCATCCTGAGGCAGTGGTATTGTTTAAGTATCAGCCTAATCCTAATGACGGTGCAACTTACTTTTTAGATAAGGACTATCAACCCGGATTGAACGCACAAGCCATTCAACAGAGTGTTCAGTTAATATTGCAAGCCCAAAAAAACATAGAAATTGTGGACAAGCGAATAGAAGCTTACCGGCAAATTGCTGATAAATTAGCTGCTATGAAACAAGAATGGCTTGTTCAAAAGAAATTGGCACAAACAAGTGCAACTTTGCAGTCATTAGAAGCCCAAAACCAACGTGGTCAAGAAATTAGCAGTAATCACGATTTACAAGTTACCACTTTCTACCAACTCAAACAACTTATCACAGACTTAAATAGTGCTCAAGACTTTGGCAGTACTTCTATCTTGGAGCAAGTAGATAGAATTTTGAATCAATAATGATGCTATGGGCAACTGATTTCATTTCCTGCGGTCGGCAATGAGTATTGCACCCTGTAAATCACGATAAGTACAGTATCATAGAACGCATTTCTGCGTAAGATTGCTTTTACTTTAAGACAAGATTGCATCAGGCACCACTCTCGGATTCACCTGATTTGCCTTTCTTCTCCTCCATTTTCGAAATGCTTCAATTTTTTTCTCGAAAAGTTAGTTATACACTCTCTGTTGTGCTCTCTTATAGCAAATACTTGCTTCTTCTATTGCCCTTTTGCCAGCACCAACCAAAGTGCGGCTAAGAGAGGATAAAAAACTTGGTATGTGTTTCGTTTTGGATAGCCCGTATTTCGGGATATCGTTAGTGTGCCTTGTATACTAAGTTAACAACACCAGTAAATTGTGAATTAAAAATGAAAAAATTCTTCCAATCTTTCCTTACATTGCTTTTACCTCTTACATTAAGTCTCCTTTGCTACGGGCAAAATTACACGATTACTACTACGGGTGGGAACGTGGTCATTACCGACAACAGCGGTAATGGTGAAACCCTCACCATGTCGCAAAGTGGTGCAAATTTACAGTTTAATGTTCCTGGTGCTACTTATTCCTTGAATGGGGGTCCTATAACACCCTTTAGCACTCCACCCACTATTGCACTCACAGGAATCAACTCCATTACTATTAACACTGGCGGCGGGAATGATGGAATTAACATCAATGCTTTTACATCGCCTTTGCCTGCTCTTACTATCAACGGTGGTACGGGAGATGATGTTGTTACTTTCAACGGTGATGTTACCTTCCAAACCAATGCCAACTTAGATGTAGATTTACAGGACGATGATCCCTCGCCAGGAACAGATAGGGTTGTGTTTGCAACTAATGCGGATGTCCTTTTGCAAGGAAGCGGCAATGTAGTAATCAAGGTAAGCCAAAACGTTCAATTTAACAACTCCTCTACGTTGCGCACGCAAAATGGCAACATTACCATAGAAGCCAACCAACAAGCAACACCCACAACAGGAAACTTCTCAGGAGTAAATATTGGTTCGAACTGCGTCGTAGAATCCACGGGCACGGGATGGGTTACTATAAAAGGAAGAGGAGGTAATGAT
>JANWVT010000025.1 GCA_025056255.1 Bernardetiaceae bacterium
CGACGAAGTAGTGTGCTAGCTTCTCAGCTGCACACAAAATGTCGGAGTACTCCCTTCAATCAGAGATGGATTGCGACGAAGTAGTGTGCTAGCTTCTCAGCTGCACACAAAATGTCGGAGTACTCCCTTCAATCAGAGATGGATTGCGACAGTCGCCCCCGCTATTGCCGCAGCCGACTCAAAGTGTCGGAGTACTCCCTTCAATCAGAGATGGATTGCGACTACCCAGAGTTTTACTGGTTCCATCGTAGTCCATGTCGGAGTACTCCCTTCAATCAGAGATGGATTGCGACCGACCCGGCTGGAAGCCGAGTCGATTACGATCGACCGTCGGAGTACTCCCCCTTCAATCAGAGATATTGCGACTTCTTATTTGATTGATTAAAACATGTTTGCAGCCTGCCCACGCATTTGCTACTTTTACTCTAAAACTTGATAAAATCCGATTGACTTGTTTTGCAAAATCGCCTAATAATCTTCCCTTCGGCTTCTTATTTGGAATACCCGTGAGCTGATGGGGGCGTGTAGTATTGGCTGAAAATTTCTATCAAAGCTTCAAATGGTGCGAGAGTTAAGGCTGTAACAGCTTTGTATTTTTTGTTACTGTTTAGTGAAAAACACTTGCCGTAGTGATAAGTTTAGTAGAATTTACAGGCAAAATTAATTCGCTGATAATCAAAAGCTAAAAGGGAAGTTTGCATGGGTACGGAACTATGTTTCGGCGATAACAAGTGATTTGAAAGGGCTCACAACTTGTTTGTTTTTGCTCGTTATACCGCCCAACCTTGGAGCGATACAGGGACGTTTTGCCCCGAACAAATGCAGGGCAATGAAGGAAATTTGTTTTCTGTAAAAGCAAAGATTTTATCCGTTTGCCGCTATGTGGCTGGTGAAGAGATGCTCGGAAAAGCCGTAGCGTTTTTCCCAGATTGGGCTAGCGAGGTGCTGATGATTGAGAATATGCCCACCAAGCATTCGGAGGGGTGAATCGTTGGTATTATTAAGGATTGAAATGCAGAGGGGAGCAGCAGATAATATTAGCGATGAGATGAGTGATAAGCCTGCATTTGAAAAAACAACTCCATTTTGCACCCATGGAATACTACCTCAAGAAAAATGCTTTATGACACTCCGTATTTCGGAGTGTGGTCGACGGATTGATTTGCTTCGGCAAATCAAAATGCACAAGTAACGGGGGTGTACGAATTGAATTTTGTCAAATATTTAACCTGCATAGCTTGCGTTTTATTACAATAGCAGGTATTGCCCCAAGTCGAACAGTTGCCAAATGGATGCTATTACAACAGCCACCAGCAAGCGATAAGTCCAGATGGCTGCATGTCGGTTTTTCAAGGCAAAACGCGCCGCTGCTGCTGCCCCAATGCTTTGTCCGATAGCCATAATGGAGCCATATATCCACTCTACTTGATTGTGGTAGATAAATATCAGGAAGGAAGGAATGTTGATAAAAAAAACAATGCTGAGTTTGAGAATGGTAGATTCTTGGGTGTTGAATTTGGCAACTAGTACCAAGGCAATCATGAGAAAAATACCAATGCCAGCCTGAATAAAACCTCCGTAAAAACCAATAGCAAAGAATACTAGTAGGTTCAATACATTTTTTTGATTAGCTGCTTGGCTGTGCTCGCGTTGCCACTTTTTAGGCTTGTAGAGAATGATGAACAGCATCAACACCATGACAATACCCAACCACCGTTCGAATACCTCACCAGAGATTTGGGTTGCCAGCCAAGCACCCAACATGCCTCCCCCAACGGCAGGTATAATAAACCATTCAGAACCTTTTACATGAGCCTTTCCATGGCGAGCGAAAGTGAGCATGCCTACGGTAGTTTGTACCATTACGCCCAGTCGGTTAGTGCCATTGGCAATGTTAGCTGGCAAACCAGCAAAAATGAGGGCAGCAATTGTAACTACCGAGCCACTGCCGGTAAGTGTATTTACAAAACCAGCAAAACAACCTGCTACCACCAAGAGCAGGTACAAACCAATGTCAGTAAAATGCAAAGCAGTCAAGGGTTAATATTTCCAGATGTTTTGTTAGAAAAAGCAGCTATGAACCTGTCCATGGCTGAAAATACGAGTTCAATGCTGTATCCTGCCAAGAAAGATAGTGCAAAAGGACCTAGGATGTACACACTAAACAAACTATCTGCCGTTCCGCCAACTGGAGTGAGAAACCAACCTACAATCAGCCCTGAGAGCGCTCCCAATTGGATGCGTAGGTTGTAGTTTACCGAGTCGTCGCTTGAATAGGTCATATTTTGTACTTCTTTGGAGAGTTCGCGCAACACGTAGGCACAGGCACCCATCATGCCGTACAGGAGGGGTAAAAGGTACATATTCACTACTTGCAAAGGGAACCCTACCGAGTAGGCCATGCGCGCTAGTGGGCGATAGCGCTCAAAATCTTCATTGGAATTTGCCCAGCCGATGTCTATGATGGCGGCAGTGTCGCGTTGGATATTAGGGGTATACAGACCGGCAGTAATAGCGCGTCTCCACCATTTATGCCAGCCTATCATGTAGTTGAAGTTGGCTTCCAAAGTGGTTTGTACTTTTCCTAGCTCGTAGTGTAGTTGCCAATACTGGGTACTGTCGGCAGGTGCAGTAGCAAAGGCCATTTTTTGCTGGATTTCCCAGCTTTTCACAAGGAGCGAGTCGAAATTATTGCGCAAGGCTTTGTTCTCTTTGGTTAGTTCACTACCGGTAAACGAGTAAATCTGAGCAATAATAATTGCCAACAAAACAATAATAGCTACCGCCCGATATTGCAAAACGGCTATTCTAGACTGTGCAATAGTAGTTTGCGACCATCTGCCGGTGAGTATTTTCAAAATTAGCGATATTTTTCTGCCATAGAAACTTTTGCCAGCTTTAATGCTACTTACCGTTGCTGGGCGTACGGCAATAGAAATAGCGCGATAAGCCTTCCAAAAAGCAGCCTCGCGCTGGGCGTCCCATTGCTCCGTGTACTTAGCAGCTACAATCGTATCAAAAGTTTCAGCATCTATTTCAATACCCTTGTGGACAGTATATTCCAACAAAATATTAGCCTCCTCAGCTGCCCATTTTACTTGCTGATAGATATTTCTGGCAGGCTCTATTGCAAGGGGCTGTACTATGGCTTCTGCTGGGTCTTTGACTAGTTTTGCATCCGCATTTTCAGGTGACTCCCGTTTGTTTGCAGATTCTTCTGAGGGCGTTTCTGGATTCATAGCAAAAAATGTGTTTAGTGGTGTGAGTCAATTTACAAATCTTCGTATAAAAACAAGTAACAGCATTTTATCTTTGTACAGGCTTATGTAAAAACGGTATGCAACCTATTCTTGTAACGGGTGGAGCAGGCTTTATCGGAGCCAATTTTCTGCCTTATTTTTTGGATGCCAATCCTGACTATTTCGTGGTAAATTTGGACTTACTTACTTACGCAGGTAATATTGAAAATTTGAAAGAGATTGCAGGGCATCCGCGCTACAAATTCATCAAAGGCGATATTTGCAATCGAGAACTGGTAGAATTTATCTTTAAAGAATATGATATCCGCGGGGTTATTCACTTTGCTGCCGAAAGCCATGTGGACAACTCCATTGTTGGACCGGCAGCTTTTATTCGCACCAATATTAACGGCACATTTACCCTGTTAGACGTAGCCCGACGCTACTGGATGGATGCTCCATTTGAATATAAACCTGCCTACGAGCAATGCCGGTTTCACCATGTTTCTACCGACGAAGTGTATGGTTCTCTGGGAGCAACAGGACTATTTACCGAAACAACCCCTTATGCCCCCAACAGTCCGTATAGCGCTTCCAAAGCTGGTAGCGACATGATAGTTCGCAGCTATTTTCACACCTACGGCATGAACTGTATTACTACCAACTGTTCAAACAACTACGGTCCGAAACAGCACGATGAAAAACTCATTCCAGTTATCATCCGCAAGGCATTGCAGCAGCAACCTATCCCCATTTATGGCGATGGACAAAATGTCCGCGATTGGCTGTATGTGTTAGACCATTGCAAAGGCATCAACCTTGCTTATCACAAAGGCAGGGCAGGCGAAACGTATAACATAGGAGGTAGAAATGAACGCACCAATTTGCAGGTAGCTCACCAGATTTGCGACATCTTAGACCGCCTGAAACCCTTGGCTTCTGGTTCGTACAAACAGTTTATCTCTTTTGTGAAAGACCGCGCCGGACACGACCGCCGCTATGCCATAGATGCCTCGAAAATTGAAAACGAACTGGGCTGGCGTGCCGATGAAAATTTCGATACTGGCATAGCAAAAACCGTTGCCTGGTACGTACAAAAATATACTGCCTAATGGAAACCATTCGGGAAGAGTTTATGCGCTTTTTAGCAAGCAAAAACATAGATGGTTGGGCATTTGAAAATGCCGAACCGCAACGCTTCGGCGAGTGGCTGCAACTATTTGCTCAGGTTCATCCCAAAAGTTTTGTTGCTCAAAAATTATATCATATCAACCGCATCAGGCGGCTGTATCAGTTAAAAAAAACGTTTAACTAAAACACTCCAATCCTATGAAACCGCTTTCCTGCTTGCTTGCTCTGTGGCTTGTTGCCATGGCTGGCTGTTCGCCCTCCGAAAACACTTCCTCCGAAAAAACTACTACTGCCACCGAATCGCTTACCGCCCCTGCATCGCTACTTGCCGATTTTGCCTTAACCGATTTGCCTTACGCCATTGATACCTTGCTGATGAACCGCATGGCAAAGCCCTTGGCTACTGAAACGGCTGCCACCCTTTTCCACAACGTGAAAGAAGCAGTAGAATACGAAGGTGGTACTTATTACCTCAATCGTTTCTTGTATTTGGACTCCCTCTACAAAGCGAATCCCAATCCAACTTTTGATATTGGCGAGTTAGTCAAAGTGAAAGCCTATGCCCTGCATCAGTGGAAAGTAAGCGAGCAGGCGCTCGCCACTACTGTACTGATAGATTTTCAGAGTTATGAAGCCGACCCTTACAGCGCCGGTCAGGTAGTAGTATTAATTACTTGCACGCCCGAAGGAAAACCCATCCAGTCTTTATTGGTGGGCGAGCGTAGCAGTGGGGGCGACCCTCCTGCTTTTGGCAGCACCCTGACAACAGCAGTAGTCAACCCAACGCAAGCAATCGACATTAGCGAACAAAACGAATCGGGAGAGTTTCTGGAAGATGGCAATGCCGACATTACCCTTACTAAAAAACAGAAAAGCTACCGCATCCAACCTAATGGCACTATCCGAAAAGAGTCAGAAAAAGAATTGCCAAAAGAAAATGTCCGCAAAAGCATGCAGTTGTAGGTTTGAGTAAGCCAATTTGTAGCCCATGAATCTACTTTGCTTAACTGGCAAAACCCGACAGAGGCGCCCAATCTGTTGGGTTTTTGCTATGCGGTATTTGCTGAATAATATGGATTGGACAAATAGAACAGGTGCTTGCTTAGTTATTTGCACTTGTATTTGGCAGCCTCGTATTTAGGCATAACTTTGCAACCGCATTTTACATGACAATCAATTATTTAGCTTAGCGAATGGAACTCTATTTAGATTCGGTTGATATTAAAGAAATTGAGCAGGCTATGAAACTCGGTTTCGTAGCCGGGCTGACTACTACGCCCACTTTTATGCACCGTGAAGGCATCACCGATATAGACGGTACCATCCTCAAATTGGCGCAAATGGTTCCGATATTGCAGGTAGAAGCCTTGGGAGAAACCGCAGATGCCATTTGTGCAGAGGCAAAACGCCTGCTCAGCATCGGCTTAGACCCTAAAAAAACAGTATTTAAAATTCCAGTTTCCTTAGAAGGTGTAACGGCTTGCAAGCGCCTGACCGACGAGGGCATCATGGTCAACATACACTTGGTTTATACCCTGCAACAAGCATACATGGCAATGGCGGCAGGCGCTACCTACATTTGTCCTTTGGTAGGGCGTTTGCAAGACCAAGGACACGACGCCCTTGCACTGGTGCAGCAATGTGTGGCAGCAGTAAACTACTATGGCTACCGTTCTAAAATCATGTTTTCTTCGGTGCGCCACGCTGAGCACGTGCGCAATGCTATCAACTTAGGCGTACACACTTGCACAGTTCCGTGGAAAGTAATGAAGTCGCTCACCGAGAATAATTTTACCACCTTGGGCACACAGCAGTTTATAGAGCACACCAAACTCATGACCCTGCGCGTAAAAGATGTCATGAATGGACAAAATCCGATAGTGCAGGCGCATCACTCTGTAATGGATGCTATTGTAGTAATGACCAAAGCAGGATTTGGAGCAGTAACAGTAGTAGAGCCCGACGGCTCGGTGAAAGGCGTTTTTACCGATGGCGATTTGCGCCGCAACTTAGAGCACGGCGATGCCATTTTGCACAAGAAAATGGGCGAACTAACCTTTAAACAGCCCATTACTATTCAGGCAGATGCACTGCTATTTGAAGCATCTGAAATTTTTAAAAAGAGTCAGGTAGACACTATTGTAGTAGTGAATGGCAAACAAGCCATCGGCATGATTGACGTGCAAGACATCGTCAAACTCAATTAAATTTCTCAAAACATGCTGTCCATATCACCTAAATATGGAGAGCATGTTTTACAACACTGGTGCAGTTTTATTTTCCTTCAGTTTGAGGTTGCATCTATGTCTCACCTTTTTGAAGCCATAGGCGGTGAATTTTTGACTACCACTGCTATTTTACAAAGTCGCATCAACCAATTGCAGGCTGTTTTTTTCGATTGGGACGGCGTTTTTAACAACGGCACAAAAGGCAAAGAAACGGGCAGCCTCTTTGCTGAACCTGATGCAGCCGGAACAAACTACTTGCGCTTTGGCTTGTGGCTGCTTACCGGCAACATGCCCACAGTATTTATCATCACTGGCGAAAATAACCCTTCTGCTTTTCACTTAGCCCAGCGAGAGCACTTCAACGGCGTATGCTTTGGTTTCACCGAAAAAATAAAAGCCTTCAAATGGTTACAGTGCCAGTATGGCATTGAGCCCCAGCAAACGGCATTTGCTTTCGACGATGTGCTAGATTTAGCTCTGGCAGCCCAGTGTGGCGTTCGGCTGATGGTGCGAAGAAAGGCGAGTCCATTGTTTACTCAGTTTGTGAAACAACAACAGTTAGCTGACTACATCACAGGCAGTACTGGCGGTGAAAATGCTGTACGCGAAATCTGCGAACTGATTTTGGGCTTAGGCAATTGTTACGAGCAAGTGTTTCAACAACGCATTGCTTTTTCTGAACATTACCAACAGTTTTTAGCGTTGAAAAAAGCTATCACTCCTGTTTTCGTTACTCAGCAAGGCAAGCAAGTAGTGGTTGTACAGTATCCTTAGAACATACAGCGCAAACAATGTAAGCTTGCTCCGATGCATACTTGCAACCTACAGATCCAATAGTAGCTTTTGCATTGCACTTGTAAAATATCTGCTCCGCGTTACAAAATCCGACAGGCTTTGAAAATTTATTGGCTGCTTAGTTGTTTAAAAAAATGTCACAACTACCAAGCAAGCGCATATTGCCGAGAGCAAATAAACTACTGTACTCACTCTCCGTATCCGTAACGCGAGTGATGCGATTGATTATTTTGGAAATGCAGCTTTTCACTTCACTGTTGCTCTCGCCCTTGTTTTGCCTTATGAGCAACCATTTGGTTGTGTAATGGCTACATGAACAAGATTGCAGTGTTTGCTAACAAGAAAACAACCTTGTTACACCGTAGTGCACGTTCTTAGTGGCAAAAGGGTTGCTTGTGAGCAGCCAAACCAAGGGCAAGTTTGCCTGTATGAATATGAATTTAGCAAAACAGACCTTACAAAAAACCTACATAACCACTTGCCACTATTGGTACGGCAGAAGAGTAATCCATCGTTTTTTGAAAGTGCAACAAAAATATGCTTTTGCAGCTCATTCTTACCTGCCTTTAAGGAGCAGATAAGTAGCAGACTTTCAAGCTGCTATTGCACAATAAAGCAAAAAAGCCATCCCGCTCTGTTGGAATGGCTCTTTAATTTAGCTATCAGACTATTCAGATTATTTCTTTACTTCTTCGTAATCTACGTCGGTTACGTCTGAGTCACTTCCGGCTGTTCCTTTGGCACCTGTTGCGCTACCGTTGCTGTTAGCCGATGAACCTGAGCTGGCTGCCTGATACATTTCTTGCGAAGCAGCGTTCCATGCACCATTCAGTGCTTCCATAGCGCGATCTATGGCAGCTATGTCTTTCTGAGCATGAGCATGGCGCAAGTCAGCCAAAGCAGCTTCAATAGCAGATTTGTTGCCAGCTGAGAGTTTGTCGCCGTACTCTTTGAGTTGTTTTTCGGTTTGGAAAATCATAGAGTCAGCGGCGTTGAGTTTTTCAACTCTTTCTCTTTCGGCTTTGTCGGCGGCTTCATTGGCACGGGCTTCTTCCCGCATGCGCTGAATTTCTTGCTCAGTCAAACCAGAGGAAGCCTCAATGCGGATGTGTTGTTTTTTCTTGGTAGCCAAATCCATAGCCGAAACGTTCAAAATACCGTTGGCATCAATATCGAATGTTACCTCAATTTGTGGTACTCCGCGTGGGGCAGGCGGAATGCCGTCCAAGTGGAAGCGTCCAATGGTACGGTTGTCTTTTGCCATGGCGCGTTCGCCTTGCAACACGTGTATTTCCACAGAGGGCTGGTTGTCGGTGGCAGTAGAGAAAATCTGCGATTTTCTGGTTGGGATGGTCGTGTTGGCTTCAATCAGTTTAGTGAACACGCCTCCCATAGTTTCGATACCCAGAGAGAGAGGAGTAACGTCTAACAGCAGTACATCTTTCACTTCACCTGTCAGCACTCCTCCTTGGATAGCCGCACCAATAGCTACTACTTCGTCTGGGTTAACGCCTTTGGAGGGCTTTTTGCCGAAGAATTTCTCTACTTCTTCCTGAATTTTAGGAATGCGGGTAGAACCACCTACCAAAATCACTTCGTCGATGTCGGCTGCGGTAAGTCCTGCATTTTTCATAGCACGACGGCAAGGTTCTAAGGTGCGTTGTATGAGGTGGTCAACCAGTTGCTCAAATTTGGAGCGCGTGAGTGTGCGCACTAAGTGCTTAGGAACCCCGTCCACAGCTATGATATAGGGCAAGTTAATGTCGGCAGTAGCAGAGCTGGAAAGTTCTATTTTAGCCTTTTCAGCAGCTTCTTTGAGGCGCTGTAGCGCCATAGGGTCTTTGCGCAAATCTACGCCTTCATCTCTTTGGAACTCGTCTGCCAGCCAATTGATGATGCATTGGTCAAAGTCGTCGCCCCCAAGGTGGATATCTCCGTCGGTTGCTTTTACTTCAAATACGCCGTCGCCCAGTTCAAGGATAGAAATATCGAAGGTACCGCCGCCTAAGTCGAATACAGCAATTTTCATGTCTTTGTGTTTCTTATCTAAGCCGTAGGCGAGTGCGGCAGCTGTGGGCTCGTTGATGATGCGTTTTACATCTAGTCCGGCGATTTGTCCGGCTTCTTTGGTAGCCTGACGTTCTGCATCGTTGAAGTATGCAGGAACCGTAATAACGGCTTCTGTTACTGGCATTCCCAAATATTCCTCAGCGGTAGCTTTCATTTTCTGCAGAATCATGGCAGAAATTTCCTGTGGCGTATACAAGCGGTCTTTAATACGCACGCGAGGAGTATCATTATTGCCGCGTTCTACGGTATAAGATACACTGGCGATTTCATTTTTCACATCATCGTATTTCTTGCCCATGAAACGTTTAATGGACATAATGGTGTTTTTAGGATTAGTGATGGCTTGCCGTTTGGCAGGGTCGCCTACTTTGCGCTCACCATTGTCCATGAAAGCTACTACGGAAGGAGTTGTTCTTTTGCCTTCACTGTTAACAATAACAGTAGGCTCGTTGCCTTCCATTACTGCTACACAAGAGTTAGTTGTACCAAGGTCAATGCCTATGATTTTTCCCATAATTTTGTCGTTTTATTGCCGTTGATGATTGATTGCCAATTAACTGTAGCGAACGTTTTGAAAAATCGTTCTATAAACGTTTTACAAGCTATGTGCCATGCCTGTTAGCTTGCTCCAAACCTGCCATAATGGCAGAAAAAATCAGTTTTTATGAAAAAGTATCTGTAAAATAAGTATTACTGACAAAGTAAACAGGGTGCTGAACAGGGTGGTTAGCAGTGTTTGCACTATATGGCTAAAAGTGAAGGCTTCTACTAAAAACAAAGTAAAATGATGTATGGCAATCATGAGGCAGCTGTAAATGAGGAACCAACGCGCCCCCATGATATGAAAAAACGGCTGCACCGATAGGTCGTAGCCTCCTCGTGGAGTAATCAGATTAAGTACATAGGGGCGCAGAAACATCATCATTACGCAAGCAGCAGTATGCATGCCTCCGGTAGCATAAAAAATATCTATTGTAAAGCCTACAAAAAAGGCAATTAGCATGGCGGGTACAGGTTTGGTGTCGAGTGGCAGTAGCAGCAAAGGAGCGGCATAAACAAAGCAAAGTGCCCGATTGAACAAGGTTACATCTTTGAAAAAAACAAGTTGCAACAGCGAATAAACTACCAACTGAACAAGTGTAACCGAAAATTTGCTCATAATAATTCAACAATCGTCCTTAGTCTGCTTGTGGTAGCAAAGTTTGTTTTTGTAATTCTTTCAGTTCGTTTGCCATCGGATGTTTCACTATGTACACGTGGCTCAGGGTAGCATAGTTGGTAAATAGGCGCACTTTTAAATTCAGAAAAGCATTTCCTTCGGTGGTAGCCCCGCTGTAGCTGATGTGCGAAATGATACCAACGGGTAAATCGGGCGGATACACAGCATTGAAGCCTGCCGTAATAACTGTATCGCCTAAGGCTACTTTTTCATGCTGGCTTACGTAGAGCAAGTTAGCCTCAGTAGTGTTTGTTCTGTTCCACTTGAGCGTACCTATAACCCCTATTCGTTTGATACGAACCGATACGCTCAGGTCTGAATGTAAAAACGAATAGGCAAGGGCAGTGCGACTGGTGCAAGATTTGACTTTACCAACTACTCCCTGGGCGGTAATAATGCCCATACCCGGCTGCACACCATCGTCTGTTCCTTTGTCGAGAATGAGAAAATTGTTTTGAAAAGCAATTGAGTTTTGAATGACTCTGGCAGCAATAAAACTATATCCGTTGATGTATAGCGAGTCGGAAACGCCTGTATATCTGCTGCGTTGCGTGAGCCGTTTGAGCAACAAGGAGTTTTCTTCTGCCAACACGTCATTTTGTTTTTGTAGGTAAAGGTACTGCCGAAAGTACTCCCACCCCTGATTCCATGTAGCAGCAACAGAACTAGTAAAAGCAAAAAACGAAGCACTTTGGTAGGTATTTTTGCTAAAAACCAGCCCTAATGCTACTGCTTCGAGCATTAGAAATACAAAAAAATTCCTGTAACGAGCCAGCAAAAGCAGTAGTTGCCGCACTGTTATTGGGGTTTGCCTAAGTCATCAAAACACTTCTGTACTCGTTGAGTTTGGCAAGTGCAATGCCAGTGCCGCGCACAACTGCGCGCAACGGGTCTTCGGCTACGTGAATAGGCAGTTTGGTTTTCATGTGTAAGCGCTTGTCTAACCCGCGCAATAAAGCACCTCCACCGGTTAAATGGATACCATGGTCGTAAATATCAGCAGCAAGCTCTGGCGGCGAGGTTTCTAAGGCTTTCAATACGGCTTCTTCTATTTTAGAAATAGACTTGTCTATGGCAAAAGCAATTTCTGGATAAGAAACTTTTACTACCTTAGGGATGCCTGTCATGAGGTCGCGTCCGCGCACCTCGTAGTCATCGGGGGGGTTGTCCAATTCTGCTAATGCAGAGCCTACTTCTATTTTGATTTTTTCTGCGGAACGCTCTCCAATCAACAGGTTGTGTTGGCGGCGCATGTAGTCCAAAATATCGCGATTAAACACGTCGCCGGCTGTACGTACCGATTGGTCGCAAACAATACCTGAAAGGGCAATCACTGCAATTTCGGTAGTGCCGCCGCCGATGTCTACAATCATCGTGCCGATAGGTTTTTCTATGTCTATACCGATGCCAATAGCCGCAGCAATAGGTTCGTGAATCATGTAGACTTCTTTGGCGCCGGCATGTTCGGCAGAGTCTCTTACAGCTCGTTTTTCTACTTCTGTAATGCCAGAGGGGATACAAATAACCATCCGGTGCGAAGGGTTAATGAAGCGCTTCCCAGTATCAATCATTTTAATCATGCCGCGAATCATATGTTCGGCAGCGTGGAAGTCGGCAATTACGCCATCGCGCAGGGGTCTAATGGTTTTAATGTTTTCGTGTGTTTTTTCGTGCATCATCATTGCCGCCTTGCCAATGGCAATTACTTTATTAGTTGTTTTATCTATGGCAATAATAGAGGGCTCATCTACTACAATTTTGTTTTTGTGCAAAATCAGCGTGTTTGCCGTACCCAAATCTATGGCAATGTCGCTGGAAAACATATCGAAAAGTCCCATCGCTTACTCCTACTTTTTCTTTTTCAGCATTTAAATGCAGTTTATTTCACTCTACAAAACTATGCAATTTTTGCTCAGGTTAGTCGCTTTTCTTTTTCTTGAAATCGCCTCGTTTGATAGATTGTATGAACTGTGCCCATGCAAACGGATTGAGCAAGGGTAGTGTGGTGGCAAAGTTTCGGTTAGCTATGGAGTTGATACTGGTGTTCATGTAGTTGCGGTAGTTCAAACTACCATCCATAGGCATGGCTGCCGACATGCGCACCAAACGCTCATGGGCTAAGTTGCGCTCCATGTTGGCATATTTTTCTTCATCGGGCAGTTTGAGTGCAATGAAGGCTTCTTTAAAAAGTTCTTCGGTGGGGAAGGGTAAAATTTCTACCTCAGGTAGAAAGGTGGTTTCTGTTTTTAAATTAATCATAACAGAGAAGGCGTTGTCGTCGCGGCGCGGAATTATCATTTTATGCGTTTTGTAACCTACTGCACTGATAACAACGGTATCGCCTACTAATGTGGGCAAAGAAAAGTATCCCAATTGGTCAGTAATTGTGCCGCGTCCGGCTCGTGGTACGTACACGTGTACGCCGCGCACACCATAAGAGCTATCCCCGTCTACTACTATACCGGAGAAAGTAATTACTTTGCGCTCGCCTTGCGCCTGCACGGGTTGTGTTAACAATGTTGCCAACAGCAGCAAAACTGCCATTGAGCATATCATTCGAATAGTGGGGTTCATAAATCAGCTCCTTTTTGTTCGATTTCTCGAACCTGTTCCATGACCTTATTGGTAAGTGATTGTTTAAGAGTAACAAGAGCATTTGCTACGCGTGCATCGTAAGTGCTTATAATTTGGGCAGCCAAGATGCCTGCATTTTTGGCACCGTCCAGCGCTACGGTAGCTACCGGCACACCAGATGGCATTTGTAAGATGGAAAGCACAGAGTCCCAGCCATCAATGGAGTTGGAAGATTTAATAGGGACGCCAATTACGGGCAAGGTAGTAATAGCGGCTACCATGCCGGGCAAATGTGCTGCTCCGCCTGCTCCGGCAATAATGACTTTCAGCCCTCTCTCGCGTGCAGTTTGGGCATATTCTACCATGCGCAGAGGAGTGCGGTGCGCCGAAACAATAGTGAGCTCATAAGAAATCCCTATCTCTTGCAATACGTCAGCAGCTTGCTGCATAACAGGCAAGTCAGATTTGCTGCCCATGATAATTCCAACCATTTAGTCTAACTTTTTCGCTACAAAATAATGCAAAACCAAGCAGGCTAATGCCAGCATCAGCCCAAAACATTCTCGTGACTCTTCTATATACATGCGTTCTGCCGACATGCCTGTTATCAGGCTCACATCAGGGTGATTCACTAACCAGTCAACAACACTGGGTAGCAAGTATAATACGCCTCCTGCACAAACTACTATACCGGCTACAATGAAGGCTATGTTGTAAATGTGAAAAAAAGCCAATAGCGAAACAACGGCTACATACCCGTAAATACTTACCCACAAATAGGGGTCGGGGTCGTTGAGTTGCAACCATGCAAAACACGCAAAGGTGCAAGCTAACGCTATGTTGGCAATTTTTAACAGCATACGGTTGGGGACAAATTACTTGGCAATTTACAAACTATGCCCCGATTGGCTATCTTTTGAATCCCTAAATTTCGTTAAAAACGCTCTAAACAAATGAACAGCTCGCTACCCTGACGCGGCGGAATGCTGTTATAGCAAGGTGAGAAATGTTTGTAGCGAAAGTAGGGGTCGAAGTAGCGGCGGTATTCTTTGGCACTTCCGCCAAAAGGCGGGCGGTCGTTGTTCATGGGCGCATCAAACAACACGCCTACCAACTTACCTCCCGGCACAAGCAGCTGGTGCATTTGGCGGGCGTAGTTAGGACGCAACTGAGGATGCAAGGCGCAAAAGAAGGTTTGCTCTATAACCAGGTCAAAACTTTCACTTAAATCGAAAAAATCAGCTTCAATGAGTTGGTTTGGGGGAAAATGGGGTATGCGGTTTTGGAAATTTTGCAACGGTTCAGCCGCAATATCTACTACAAAAACATGGGAGAAACCTTTCTCCCACAAATATTCTGCTTCGTAGGCATTGCCTGCACCGGGTATTAAGATGCGGCTATTTTTGGCTGATTCAGGCAGTTGGTCTATGTAGGCTTTCAAAGGTGTGCTAATGCTGCCTATGTCCCAACCAGTTTCGCCTGTGCGGTAGCGATGGCTCCAATATGCTTTGTCTAAACGGTTCATCGTGTAAGAGAGAGAATAAGTTGTTGAAAAGTTACCTCATCTGCCAAAAAGCCTATTGTAATAGGTTGAAAGAAAGCTGAGAAGTTTGCCTGAGCATCGGCAAGCAAGGGCTTTAATTTTACCATATCTTTTTCTGTGCAAAGAAAAACAGCATTGTGCTTTGCACAAGCCCGGTCGAAAGTAAGAACGTCGCCACGGGTATAGTGGTAGTGGTCGGTGAATCGGAACATATCTACCACCCTAAAACGCTGTTGCATAGCCGCCTCCCACATTTGCGGTCGCGCAATCCCAGATGCTAAAATAACATTTGTTTCGGCGTTGAGGTTTGTAACAGCGCCATAAAATACCTCAGGTGTTTGATAGAATACGGTAGTAAAAAAAATGGGCGTTTCAGGGCGTGTATAGCGGCGGATGTTGTTTTTGATTTGGCTGATTTCTGCTGCTGAAATAGATGTTGGGCACTTGGTAACCACTACGGCATCAGCACGAACAGCCCCTATACGAGGCTCGCGCAACCTACCACGTGGCATTACAAAGTCTTGATAAAACGGATAGTCGTATTCGGTGAGTAGCAAATTGAGTCGGCGAGCTATTTTCCGGTGCTGATAGGCATCGTCTAAAATGATGATTTCGGTTTCAGGATGATGCAGCAAAATTTCGGGTACGGCTGCTACACGGTCTTCGCCTACGGCTATGACTATTTGGTCGCCAAATTTGGTAAAGTATTGCATTGGCTCATCGCCAATAGTTGCGGCAGTGGCAGCAGTATCTGCCAACCGAAAGCCTTTGGTTTGCCTGCCATAACCACGACTGAGCACCGCTACTTTTTTATGACTACTAATTAACAACCGAATCAAATACTCGGTCAGAGGGGTTTTGCCTGTACCACCTACGGCAAGGTTTCCTACACTAATAATAGGTAACTCAAAGTGAATTTCTGCTTTGCTGCCAATATTGTAAAGATGATTGCGGAAGCGCATAACGTTGCCGTACAAACAGGCAGGCAGAGCGGTAAGTAAATGCCAGAGTATATTCTGCAAATAGTTCATTATCAGTTTTTAAAAGTTTTCGGCACCAAGCCACACACAAGATTACTCAACGATGCAAAACATTGCGTGCATCAGCGACAAACTTAGCATAACAGGTGAATAAGCTGATTAAATTTGGTTTTGTACGCTTGAGAGTATGAATGGAGCTGTTGGAAAATTCGATTTGCACGGCGCCGTTGCACACCTCCTCACTATTGCACCATTGTTCGTGTATGCACGAACAACCCGTCAGCAATTTGGAAAGCGCGATCAGCTAATCCTTACTTTTTGCATTTGCACTCTACAATTAGCAAGCTTGCAAAGCTTATTTTGCGTAGTGTCGCAACTTCGCAGTACTGCCACTATAGCAAATCTCACCTACACATTTGCTCCATGTGTGAAGGGAAAAATCCAAAAAAAGATTTGTGTCCTACTCTTGTACTACTATGGTTTTTGCCCACCTGTCGCCAAAGCGGCGATGGTCGTTAGAAAATACCATCAGCATGTCTATTATGTTAAAAAATGGGATAAACAGAGTAATAGTCCGAATGATGCCTGAGCCCCAGTCGCCAGTAATCATTGCACCTGTTTGTTCTTTAACCACCTTAATTTTCATGGCTTTTTTACCAACGCTCTGACCGTTGAGTTGCGGCAAAACATCTTTGGTCAATTGATAAGTAATTCCCAGTAGATTGGCTATTGAGCCTAAACTTGGGCTGATAATACTCAGTACAACTACTGGAACGATTGCAATGATGCCGTCAATCAATGCTGCTAAAAAGCGCTGTCTGGGAGTAGCTAATGGAGATTGCATAGTTTGTTGAATGAACAATACAACCTCAAGTTGGTAAAAAGTACGTGTAAAAACAAATTTGGCGTTTGAATAATTGAAGGCAACTGTCGGTTGTTCATTTGCGTACAACTATTGTGTTGAATATGAACAAATGCGTAGGTAGCAGTTGGCATAGTCCAATTTTTTAACCCTGTAAATCAGTTGTTTACAGGTATCGGCATTTGGGTTGCCAACAGTAGCTACGAGACGTTAGTAACATCGCTTCATCGTCAAGTTAGTTTGTATAAAAGCAGGGCTTTGCTCTGCTTTTGTATTTTTGTAGCAACCAATAGTTTTTCCTTTGTTACGCAAAGTTTTTCGAGTTATTTGGTATGCCTTTTTGGCTTTTCTGCTATTATTTGTTGCTCTTTTTACGCCCATAGACCAAAGGCACTATGCCGAGCAAGATTTTTATCGGGAGGTTTTGCAGGCAATCAATCGAATTGATTGGACGGTTTCTTCGGCAAACAACGTTCGGGTAGGGTGGGCACGCCGCTCTATCGTACCAGCTACTGCCGCACCAATGGCAGGTTATGGCATCAGCCGTGGCGATTTTCAGGGTGTTCACGACTCGGTATTTGTGCATGCTATCGCATGGCAAAGCAATGAGCAGTGGTATGCAATGGTCAGTGCCGACTTGTTGGTGTTTCCACCTGCCGTTGCGGATAAGTTGCGTCAGCAAGTTCACAGGCAAACAGGTATTGCTTTTGAGCATTTGTTTCTAACAGCATCGCATACTCACAGCAGTATTGGCGGCTGGGCAGACCGCTTAGCAGGCAGGCTAATGGCTGGAGGCTATCGCCGCGACATTGTAGAGATGCTCACAGGGCGAATTATAGAGGCATTGCAATCGGCACAAGCTGCTGCTAAGCCACTGGCAGGTATTGGATTTGGCAAAACCAATGTGCCCGAACTGATGAGCAATCGCCTTTCTAAAAAACAACGAGCAACCCTAGATGGGTATTTACGCTGTATTCGCTGGGTATGCAATGATAGCAGCAGCGCCCTACTAACAACCTACCAAGCACATGCTATTTGTGTGCATCCGCGCTCGCATGAACTTAGCCGCGACTACCCCGGCTATCTAACCGACTCGTTAGAGCGAAGCGGCAAGACAAGTTTTGCTTTGTTTGGCTCAGGAATGGTTGCCAGCCACGTGCCAAAATACAATTGGGGCTTAGATAGTTACCACCTCGCCCGCGATTTAGGAACGCGCCTTGCCGCCCGTACTATTGCAATGGCAGATAGCATCAAAATTAGCCCTGTAAAACAATTAGGCGCATGGCAAATCCCCATTTCAGTCGGGAAGCCTCAACTGCGCATTGCAGACAATTTAATAGTGCGTCCTGCTGTTTTCAAATGGCTGTTTGGCGAGCAACAACTTTATCTTTCAGTAATGCGTCTCAATAATACATTGCTAATAGGCGTGCCTTGTGATATTTCAGGCGAATTTGCCGCCGACCTAATGCGCAAAGCCGCTGCCCAAAATTTGGAACTAATAGTGATGAGTTTCAATGGCGGTTATATCGGTTACATTACGCCCGACGAGTATTATGCACAATATGCACCCGAAGTGCGCGAGATGAATTGGGTAGGACCCGGAAAAGGTGCTTTCTTTCAGGAACTGCTTAGCCGCATTATAGCCACTCAGCAAAAATAAACAGGCAGATCGGTAACGCTTGCGTTGCAAACTTGCAGTAGCCTGTTTGAACAATAATGTTGGTTGGCAAAAAAATGTTGTGGTCTAAAATGTATATTGAATGTTTAGGAAGTGGACCATGAGACTTTACTTCACTTCTGCGTTATGAGCGAAATAAAAAGCAAATTGCTAGTATGGTCGTAAAATAAGGATCCAGCACAAACCTTTTTACGCGGGAATTGCGGCAAGCAATTTCAGAATCACTTCGCCGTTGTTCGTGCAGACACGGACAACGGTAGGAGCGCGAAAGACTGCTCGTCTCCAAAAAGAGCTTTACCACGATTCTTCTGTTAAAAAAATTACCGCTATCATGCATTCCGCCGCCTAAAATAGCAGATATAGGTTTAATTTGTTCTTGCAATCCGTGTAATCCGTGTAGTACAAATGCAGACTAACCGCTTTCTCTCCTTGTTGTGCTTGTGCTTTTGCCTAAGCGCCCCCATTTTTGCCCAAAAAAGAACCATGAACAGAAAATCGTTCGTTGCTGCCCTGCAACAGCAATACAACACCTATCGCGAACCTTATTTTACCTATCGCCGCTTTAAACACGCTGACCTCCAGCCGCTGATAGCTGCACTTTCACCTGACAAGGGTTTTGCAGTTAAACAATTAGGATTTTCTACTGAAAAGCGCGTGATTCATCACATCCAATTAGGCAAAGGCGCAACTCAGGTAATGCTTTGGTCGCAAATGCATGGCGATGAGGCAACAGCAACGATGGCACTGTTCGATATTTTCCGCTTTTTCAGCACTTCTGACGAGCTGGATAGCTACCGCAAGGTCATTCTGGACAACCTGAGCCTGCACTTTGTGCCGATGCTCAACCCCGACGGAGCAGAAGTGTTCAAGCGGCGTACGGCATTAGACATAGATATGAACCGCGATGCACTGCGCTTGGTCAACCCCGAGTCCCGACTGCTCAAAGGTTTGCGCGACGAACTAAACGCCGATTTTGGCTTCAATCTACACGACCAGCATACGCGCTATACGGCATACTACACGCCCAAACCTGCCACTATTTCATTCCTTGCACCAGCTTACAACGTTGCCAAAGAGGTAAATCCTGTGCGGGAGCGCGCCATGCGCCTCATTGCTGCTATGAATGAGGACTTACAAGGCATCATACCCGGGCAAGTGGCTAAATACAACGACGAGTTTGAGCCTCGCGCCTTTGGTGACAATATGCAGAAATGGGGCACAAGTACCATTTTGATAGAGTCAGGTGGCTACCCCAACGATCCTGAAAAAATGTATGTGCGACAGCTTAACTTCATTGCCATTTTATCAGCGCTGTACGCCATTGCACAGAAGGAATATGAACAATATACCACCGAACAATACTGGGCAATTCCTGACAACCGCACCCAGTTGCGCCACTTGTTGCTGCGCAATGTGGAACTGAATTTGAATGGCGCTTCTTATCGCACCGATATTTCTTACGATGTGCGAGAGCGCACCAAAGCTGATAACCGCTCTTTTTATTACGAAAGTTTTATTGATGACCTCGGCGACCTAAGCACGCTATATGGCTATCGGGAAATAGACTGTACCCATTTGCAGGTGAGCTTAGGTAAGGTATATCCCGAAGAAATGTACAGTTTAGAACAAATTAGAAAACTAAATTTTAGCCAACTAATTGCAGAAGGCTACACAGCTCTGCGCTACAAAGGACAAGACTGGCAAGAAAAAGATGTTCCGGCAGATATTCCGTTGAACCTACTACGCGGCAATCATACTCAACCAGACGATACAATAGGCATAGAACGCAACCCAGATTTAGTGCTGTTGGAAGCGGGAAAGGTGCGGTATCTTATTATCAATGGATTTGTACGCGAAGTGAATGCAGCATCTTGGTTGGGGAATGCATTGTGTTATTAGCCTATACTTTTAGGCAATACACATCTGCTGGCTCAAGCATGAGTTATGCAAATTGCGTGTTTAAAAAAATTCAATTTGTACACTGTCATTGTTCGTGTTTTCACAAGCAATACATCACAATTGGAAATAGCTAAACAAAAGCATATTTTTTTGAAGCGAGCCCTGCCGGTTGTAAAACACGCCATTTTCTTTTTCTTAATCACCTAAGTAGGTTTAAGTGGTGTGTAGTGGGAGCTAATAACACACAACCCGACAACATCTGTCGGGCTGTGTTTACCTGTTTTTGTTAGATTTAGTCACCAAGCAAGGTGTCAGCTGTTTGTCAGTCTTCTTCATATGCTTGGGGAGATGGCTCACTACGGCGACCGCCTTGGCGAGGGGCTTCCACTTTCAGGGTCTGTTTAACTACCGACTCACCAGCGCGTACTTCTATTGTGTATTCGCCTACTGGCAGATAATATTTGCCGTTGTCGGCTGCTACAATTTTAACTTCTTTGCCATCCTTAGCTTTTGCCTGCAATTCTTTTTGCAAATCGGCGACAGCTTTTTCGCTAATTGTCAGGTCGTATTTTACTACGTTGATACCCGCCTCGCTTTCATCTGTAAGTTCTTGTAGCACTGTTCCTGCTGCTGACAAGACACGAATATTGCTAATAGCATTTTTAATAGTGTAGTTGAGGTAGAAGACAATTTGCCGTTCTGGCGTAGTAGGAGCAGCAAAGTTGCGGCTGCGTCCCCACGCTTCTGATGCAGTGATTGATTGAATAGGGAATAGATGCAGAGGTTTGGTAATCAGTTCTTGATTCAATTGCTGGATATGTTGTACATCTGCCATGTAGATAGAACGTCCGTGCGTGCCTACTACCAACTGCTTGTCGCGCGGATGGACGCGCAGGTCGTGAACAGCAACTGCTGGCAGCCCATTTTGCATGGCAGCAAACGATATACCTCTGTCAAAGGAGATATATACACCGTGGTCGGTTCCTACGTAAAGAATTTGGTCGTTTACGGGGTCTTCTCGCACTACGTTGATAGGCTCAGCAGGCAAATTAGTACCAATGCGCGTCCAGTTCTGCCCGTAATCTTCCGATACGTATAAGTATGGTTCAAAATGGTCGTATCGGTAACCATTAAGGGATACGAATACGCGAGGTTCGGCATGATGAGAGGCAATCACGCGGCTTACCCAAAGTTTTTGCGGAAGCTTGTCAGAGATGCGCGTCCATGTATATCCGCCGTCGCGCGAAACATGTACCAAGCCGTCGTCGGAGCCGACGTAAATCAAGCCAAAACGGCGTGGCGACTCGTCAATGGTAGTGAGTGTGCCGTAGGGTACATTGCCTTTAATTCCACCTGCAGTAAGGTCGCCAGAGAGTGTTTGCATGGTTTCGCCTCTGTCTAAGGAGCGGTGGAAGCGATGCGAGCCCATGTACAACACGTCTTGATTATGTCGGGAAAGATGAATAGGAGTTTGCCAATTCCACCGATAAGGCGTTTCGCCTAATTCATGGCGCGGAGTAATAGGTTTGCGCTCCCCTGTTTTGGTATTGACTCGGAAATAATTGCCAAACTGAAATCCTGTATAGATGGTGCTATTGTCGCGGGTGTCGATTTCTACTTGCATGCCATCGCCGCCCATGATAAGTTGGTAGGGATAGCGTCCGCTGTCGTGCCAGTCTAAACTGTGGCGGTAGGTGCTTGGTCCGTACCAAACGCCATTGTCTTGCAAACCACCATATACGTTGAAAGGTTGTGCCATATCTACGTTGATGGCATAGAACTGTCCTACGGGAATGTTGTTCATTTTGTGCCAACTGGCGCCGTCGTCATAGCTAATGTTGATGCCTCCGTCGTTTCCCACAATGAGGTGCCCGGGGCGGGTAGGGTTCAGCCAAAGGGCGTGGTGGTCTGCATGAACATTTTCGCCATTGATAGATTGCCAAGTTTTGCCGCCGTCTTCCGATTTAATAATAGGCACACCCAAGGTATATACCTTGTCGGGATTTTTACTATCCACTCGAATTTGGCTAAAATAATAGCCGTAGGTAAACACCAGTCCATCTAAGGGCTTGTCGTGTGTTTTGCGCCAAGTTTTGCCACCATCGTCGGAGCGATAGACTTCTGCACCTTTTACTTCTATTTCAAACAAATCGTCGTTAGCATTAATAAAGTCTGCTAATGCTTTTACAGGATATTTTTTGTTGGCGATGTCTTGTTTTACGGACTGAGGAGTGTACTTGGCAGGAATGCCATAGCGTTCAAAATAGGCTTGCAGGTCTTCGTCGGGCAGTTTGGCAAACTCCTCTGCCGTCATGGTGCGGAAAGCCGAGGGTTTAATTACTTCTCTTCCAGTAGGTTGGTCGGCAGGGCGGCTGTCCTGATTGTCTAACACAGCATAAAGAATGTTTGGGTTGCCTGCAAAAATAGCTAAGCCAATGCGTCCTGTTCCTTCGGTGTTGGGGAAGCCACTGCCATCGGTGTTGAGTTGAGTCCACGTATTGCCTCCGTCGGTACTTTTGTAAATGCCAGAGCCTTTGCCAGATCCTTTGAAATTCCATGCTTGGCGGCTGCGCTCCCACATGGCAGCATATAGCACTTGCGGATTGGTGGGGTCTATTACTAAGTCAATTGCACCCGTATTATTGTCTACAAATAGCGTTTTTTGCCAGGTTTTACCCCCATCGGTGCTTTTGAAAACTCCTCTTTCAGGATTAGGGGAGTACAAATGCCCTGTGGCAGCTACCCAAATTGTGTTGGGGTCGGTTGGATGCAATACAATGCGCCCAATGTGGTGTGTTTCTTCTAAGCCTAAGTGTTCCCATGTTTTGCCTCCATCGGCACTTTTGTAAATGCCTGTTCCGGCATAAGAAGAGCGGCTGGAATTATTTTCGCCCGTTCCTACCCAGATGATAGCCGGCGTAGTACCTTGCCACTGTACGGCAATATCGCCAATGGTCATGCTAGCTTGGTTGTCGAACAGCGGCTTCATGGTTGTACCGTTGGAACTGGTGTGCCACAGTCCGCCTGAGGCGTAGGCAACCAGAAAGTGGGAGGGGTCTGCAGGGCAAACATCTATATCGGTTACGCGCCCACTCATCACCGTAGGACCGATGTTTTTAAAAGCTACATTGGCAACAATAGAGCTTTCTTGCAGTTGTTTGCGAATTTTAAAGGCTTCTATGCGGCGGGCTGCTGAGGTAGCTACTGGCAATGCCGAAGTGGTGTTCTGAGTTTTTCGTTGCCCTTGTACAGCAGTGTCGAGCCATAACAATGTGCTTAGTAGTACAAGGCGTAAAACAAATGAAGGAGTCTGAAATAGTTTCATCGCGTTAAAGGTTTACAACATTTTTTACGTCTTCTAAGTAAGCGAAGAACTTGGTAAGACAAATAGCTGAGTAAAATACTCCGAAGTTACTGTTAAAGCAAACGTGCGCCAATTCGGCGAATTTCTATTAAATTTAGTGTAGGGCAGCAGATAGAGTGGAGGTAAGATGCAACATTGCTAATATGAAAAGCGTCTAAAACCATGACCTATGACATACAATACTATTACTCACCGCACTATTTTGGAGTCCATTCTGGCAGGCTATTGGGAATGGAATATAAAAGATTGGACAGTTTACCTGAGTCCTAAATTTAAGCAAACTTTTGGCTACCAAGAAGACGAAATAGACGAGAACGCCGACACCATCCGTAGTATCATTGATCCTAACGATATGCAGATGTTTGACGAAGCAGTGCGCAAGCATATTGAGGAAGGGGGGCGCGTTCCATTCGTTACAGAATTGCGCTACCGGCACAAAAACGGCTCTACGGTGTGGATTAATTGCACAGGGGGCGTAGTAGAGTGGGACGAGCAACAACAACCGGTCAAATTAGTAGGGTGCCATGTCAATGTTACCCACTTGAAGGAAGCCGAGCAAGCCATGCTGGCAGAAAAAAAACTCTTAGAAGATTATTTTGACCTTAACTTAGATTTGCTTGCTATTATGCAAACCGATGGCAAGCTGATGCGTGTCAATGCACAATGGGAGCAATCGCTGGGCTATTCAAAGACAGAACTCTATCAGCTCTACTTCATCGACTTGGTACATCCCGAAGACTTGCCCACTGTATCAGCATTTTTTTCACAAGTTCCTCAAAAGGGTGAAACCTATCAGGCTGAGTTTACCATTCGCTACCGTACTAAAAATGGCAGCTATAGTACTATTGAGTGGCGATTGCTAACCAAGCAAAACCTGATTTATGCCTCTGCCAGAGACATTACGCTACGAATAGAAGCCTTACAAGAACGCGACCGTTTGCGCAGAATGAATGAATCTATTGTAAAAGCTACTACCGATGGCATCATTATGCGCGACAAAACAGGAGCGGTTGTTTTTTATAATCGGGCTGCTGCTGCTATGTTAGACTTGCCTGAAACCTCCTCTGGGATAGTGCCAACTGGGCAGCTCAATTTGAACACCGTGCGAGAAGATGGTAGCTCCTACAATCCAGAAGAATATCCTTCTATGCAAGTATTGCGCAATGCTACTCCTGTTTTTAACCAAGTGATGGGCTTTATGAAAAAAAATGGGCAAATGCTGTGGATGTTAGTTAATAGTGTGCCGGTTATGGAAGAAGATGGGGCTACTGTTGCAGCTGCTGTAACTTCACTAACCGACATTACCGAGCTTAAATCGAAAGAAAACAAACTACAAGAAACTATTCAGATTGCATTAGCCCAAAAAGAGCGTTTGGAACAGTTTGCACACATTGTATCGCACAATTTGCGTTCGCACTCGGGTAATATTGCTGCTTTAATAAACCTACTGGACAACGCCTCAGACGACAAAGAACGAGCTGAGTTATTTACCTATTTGAAAAAAGCCTCAGGACAATTGATGCAAACCATTGCCGACTTAAATGAAATCGTAGATGCTAACAAATCAGACGCTATCAGAAAGCTGCACTTGAAAACACAAGTAGAAAGCGTCATTTACTCCTTAGCCGCCGATATTCGGGAAAAATCGGTAGAAATGAGTATATGCGTTGCAGAAGACCTGTACATTGAATACAAACCTGCATATTTAGACAGCATCTTGCTCAACCTGATTACCAATGCAATCAAATACCGTCACCCACAACGATTGCCGCAAGTGCATATCTGTGCCTACCGCCGCGAAGGAAACGTTTGGTTAGAAGTACAAGACAATGGCATTGGTATAGATTTGCAGAAATACGGCAAGACTCTTTTCGGCATGTATAAAACCTTCCACGGCAACCGCGATGCAAAAGGCATTGGATTATACATTACCAGAAATCAGATAGAAGAAATGGGGGGAACCATTACGGTAGAAAGCGAACCCAACAAAGGCACAAAATTTATCATTCGTCTTTGTCCAGATATTCATGCCAATTGAAAAGGCTTAAGCAGCTGAATAGCTCAGCACGCGCTGTTTGCGTCTTGGTGCTGTGTTGTTTGTGCATTAGGTGATAGCTTATCAGCCAAACGTAAGGGTTTTTAGTAAAAAGATGCTTTAATTATGGTTGATAAACTGGCTCGCGGCTGAACAAATTGCGTTGTGGAAATATTTTTACTGTCGACAATATTTTTTCCATTTCAGACAATAACTCAAAACTAAAATAAGGTCCACGCCAAGAGCTCTGATTGCAAAGTAATACCCATGCAATACCGTCTTGACGACGGCACACTACTGCGTGTGTACCACCAAAATAACCTGTACGAACCCATTCACGTTCATTGCAATAGCGCCAGCCCATTTCCAAGCAACGAGTAGTATCCGATAGGTTACTTGCCGAATAACAAGTCATTTGGCGAATACTTTCTTGCGACAAAATATCGGGAACAGAAGCCATTCCATCCAAAGAAAGCACCAGCCGCAACAATTCTACGGGGGAGGCAATCCAACCGCCTGCTGCTCCTAACAAGGTAACATCTGTGCCCCCATAAGGTCGTGTAACCTGTTTACCGCTGCCGTCAATATCGGGGCGAAGTGTTGCCCCCGGATGGTCGTAGTACGTTACTTCATTGGGTAATCGTTCCTCGTAGCGGTTGCGTCCAATTTGCATATGCCGAATGCCCAAGGGGGCTAATAAGTGTTGCTGAACATAGCTTTCGTAACTTTGTCCGCTTATTTTTTCAATAATGCGCCCCAGTAGGCAGTAGCCAAAGTTAGAATAGTCAAAAAAAGTACCCGGCTGAGCAAGCATCTTTTGCGACAACATAAAACAGATGATAACATCCAGATTGATTGGTGGTGAGTGGCGCATATGAGCAGCAATTTCTAAGGGAATAAACATGGGGTCGGCGCGAAAAATATTTCGCCAACCGCCAGTGTGTTGCAACAGATGCCGAACCTCTATGTCATATATGCGCTTGTCTTTGGCATGGAGGTACATACTATCGGAAAGGATGCCGTTTCTGCCAAATACCTTGTCGGAAAGACTTACCCTTCCTCTTTCAACTAATTGCATTACGGCTGCTGCTGTAAGCAGTTTAGAAACACTAGCAATTCGGAAACGATGCTGTGGGGTCATTGCTTCTTGTTTTTCTTGGTTGGCATAGCCAAAACCTTTGGCATAAATTAGCCTCCCATGTTGAGCAATTGCCAAAGAAAGCCCAGTCAAAAGCCATCGAGTGCGAAATTTTTCTACAGCACTGTCTATTACTTGTAGAGTAATGGTATCGGAGTTGCTGTTTTGCAAGGGCTCGCGTGGCGGCACTATGCGGTAAGTAAGCGGTACAGCATTAGTTGCTGGCTGCTTTGCAACGGAAAAGCAATGATACCCATTAGAAGCAAGGTATAACAAAAAAGTTGTTAAGGCAATGATTACTGCCCCTATTATTGTAACTTTGAATACTGCTTGCTTTTTCACTCTTACCTTCTTTTTTGCTTACCTTGTAAAATTATTGAACCAAAATGACTGACAAACAACTTGACTTACTTGCAACTCGCTGCTGTTTTTGCGAAGAGTTGGCAGAAAATGAGTTTTTGCCTTTGTTTTGTCACCTGTGTTTGGGGGGCAATCAGACCCTGCTTGCAGTAAGCAGCAAATACCTGCTCATACGTACATAGAAGTACCTTTTTTCTCGCCCCTGCCTCGGCAGTTAAAAGAACAATTTATCCTGATGCTATGGCTTGTCTACGAAAAAACAGACCAAACTATTGGTACTTGGCAAGGCGTTTTTTCAGTTACCAAAGCACAAGGGGGCAATACGTTGGCAGAAAAATTTACCAACTACGCTCGAACGGTTTTGCCACATTTTGCTTGCATCAAAGATTTAATTTGTGCCAAGGTACCTGTTGAAAGTTTTAAAACTCTTCCATGAGCAAATCTATGGTGCGCTTTTCAAGATTGGTTGCTTTAATGCGCACTTGCACTTTATCGCCCAGTCGAATGGTGCGTCTGTAGCGCCTGCCAACAATGCAGTAGTTTTTAGCATCGTGTTCGTAATAGTCGCCGGGAATGTCGCTCATGCGCACCATGCCTTCGCAGCGAGTGTCTGTTAGTTCTACATATATGCCCCACTCGGTAACCCCTGTTACTACGCCGCTGAGCAATTTACCTCGCAACTTGCCACTTTGTTGTAGGTCTTGAATCAGTTCTACTTGTTTGTATTTAATGCTGGCGCGCTCCGCGTCGGCAGCGCGCTTTTCCATGTTGCTGCTGTGTTTGCAACGCTCTTCATATTCGTTGCGATTGACCGGCGCACCGCCTTCAAGGTAGTGTTGCAAAAGCCGGTGCACCATCATGTCAGGATAGCGCCTAATAGGTGAGGTAAAGTGCGTGTAGCGCTTGAAAGCCAATCCAAAGTGAGGCAGCGGGTCGGTGGTATATTTGGCTTTTGCCATAGCGCGAATGGCTAAGTTTTGCAATACGTTCTGTTCAGGTTTGCCTTCTACCAAAGCAGCCAGTTCATTAAGTGACTTGGCGAGTTCTTTATTACCAGTTTTGATGGTATGTCCAAATTGTTTGGCAAAATTGGCAAAGTTTTCTACTTTTTCTTCGTCAGGGCGGTCATGTGTACGATAGACCATCACGTTCCGATTTTTGCCCTTGCGCATCTGATAAACAAACTCAGCTACTTGCCGGTTAGCTAGCAGCATAAACTCTTCAATGAGTTTGTGAGCATCTTTGCGAACTTTGGTAAAAATTTCAATCGGTTTTTTGCGGGCATCTAACCGAAATTTAACTTCTGTGGTTTCAAATAAAATAGCACCTGCCTGCACGCGCTTGCGTTGAAAAATTTTAGCCAGTTTGTTGAGCAGCCACAACTCCTGAGCAAATTCGCCCCGACCGCTTTCGAGTACTTGCTGTGCCTCTTCGTAGGTAAAGCGACGCTGTGAACGGATGATGGTTTTGCCAAACCATTCATTTACTATCCGTCCGCGTTCAGTGATTTCAAAAACAGCTGAAAAAGTAAGTTTGTCTTCATGTGGACGCAGCGAACACAGTTGGTTCGATAATTTTTCAGGCAGCATTGGCACGCAACGGTCTACCAAGTAAACCGAAGTAGCCCGCCGATAGGCTTCGCGTTCGAGCAGGGTGCTGGGCAATACATAGTGGGTTACATCGGCAATGTGTACGCCTACTTCGTAGTTGCCATTTTCCAACAATCGGAACGATAGCGCATCGTCGAAGTCTTGTGCATCCTCAGGGTCTATGGTGAAAGTAGGAATACCTCTAAAATCGCGGCGCGTAGCTATTTCTTTCGGGGAGATAGTTTCGCTGATTTGCTCAGCTTCGGCAAGAACTTCTTCGGGGAACTCCATCGGCAAATCATATTCTGCCATAATGGAGTGCATTTCAGTTTCATGATCGCCAGCTTTTCCCAATACTTTGGTTACAACGCCAAAGGGATTTTTGCCTGCCTCGTCCCACCCTGTAATAGCTGCCACTACTTTTTCGCCGTGTTTTGCCCCTTTAGTATCCGACAAGCGAATAAAAATATCGTGGTACATTTTGCGCTTGTCGGGAATGACAAAAGCAAATCGGGGAGAGAGCTCAATCACCCCGACGAATTCAGTGCGGAAGCGCTTGATAATTTCAACAATCTCCCCCTCAGGATTGTCGCTTTGGTTGTAGCGATGAATTTGCACGCGTACCGTGTCGCCGTCTAAGGCTGTACCAGCATGGCGACGGCTTACGCGAATGTCAGGAAAGCTGCCATCTTCGCTAACTACGTACAAGAACTCTGGGTTCACGTAATCTACCCTGCCCACAAGGGTTTCCTTCTCTTGGCTACTCCTTCTGGATAGATAAATAAGCTGTCCGTTGCGCTGCAACATTTCTTGGCGCACTAGTGAGTCAACTATGGCTTCTACTAATGCACGTGCTTGCAAATTATTAGCATGTAATTTTTTGTAGAGTTGCTTGAGTGTGTAAGCTGCATTTTTAGAATGCTCAAACAAAGCAATCAGTTGTTGTTGCAGTTGGCGGGGGTCGTAGTGGTTGGCTTTGGATTTATGCTTTTTGTTTTTCGTTTTCGACTTCTTCATAAAAAAATCATGACAAAATGCCCACCACTTAGCACCAAGTACAAGTAGTGGTGTAGCGGTTGAACTTTTAAATATAGTGCAATTTGGATAATTTTGCACTAACGACCCCGTAGTTCAATGGATAGAATAGAAGTTTCCTAAACTTTTGATATGGGTTCGATTCCCGTCGGGGTCACGGGAATGCTGACAAAAGCCATCTCTATTTGCGAGATGGCTTTTTCTTTGGAAACCCTATAATGGATTTTAAGTAGTTATTTAGTTTTTTTAGATTTATTTTACCAAATTCATATTTACGAAGGCAAGCTCAATGAATATTAATTTTATTTGTTGTTGTCTGTGCCACGCATATGGAGCGTATTTAGTAGTTTGTCAAACACATGACTGTTTTGCCAGTGAACAATTGGCAGCGACGTTTACTATCGTGCACCACTGAGCACCCGATCTGCCTTATCTTAATAGTTTAAGGCGTGTTTTGCGTTTGCTACCACTGTAACGAACGGTTCAATAAATCGCTAAGGTAGTGTTAAGCCTTCTGCATAATTTGCTGGGCTTAGTTACTACTATTAGCCGAATCTCTTTATTATATCTATAATTTTTACCCTTGTAAACTCAAATGTGCTCTAAAATTTTTATTAATAAAAATTTTCTGCAAGGCTTGCGCGAAATGTTAGGAGTTTTATAAATTGAAACGTCCAATGC
>JANWVT010000026.1 GCA_025056255.1 Bernardetiaceae bacterium
TCATGCGAATAAGCTCTCTTAACCTCTCAGTTTCAACAACCACAGGAATTATCTGCGCCAAACAATCGCTGATGTAGCGCCGCAGCTTTCCGTGTCCTACTTAACAAAAATTTTTTGAGTGAAGACACCCAAAACAGCTGCGAGTAGTCTTAGCAAATCTGATTAAAAATAATGAACCCGACAGGTTTTTGACACTTGTCGGGTTTTGTAACATTGTTTTTTTGCTATTGTTCACGCTACATGAACTGACTTAGCGGCGTAACAAAATGTGAGTTTTTTGAAAAGTCTTCTGCGGCTATAATAAGTAGTTGATTACCAAGGAATCTGAACCACTCGCCTTATTTAGATAAGCTGCTCAGGGCAAAACACACAAATGCACAAAAGTCTTTATTCATAACTTTGCTAAGCAGTAATTGGCATTGTGCATGTTAGTTGGTCAGAGCAACTAACAAATCGTGTTGAGTGATAATGTGTACTTGATTAGACTCGTCGCGCACTAATAAGGCTTTGTTGTCTTTATCAATTAGCCCAGAAAGAGCGTCTACTGTATTGTCAATACCCACAAAGCGGAACGGGGGACCCATGACCTCCGCCACAGGTAAATTTTTTGCATCGGGATTGTCGATTAGCATATTGAGTAGGGCACTGTCGTTTAGGCTACCAACAATGTTATCGCCCTCTGCAACAGGGAGTTGTGAAATACCAGCTTGGTTAAGCAATCTAATAGCAGTGCCAATGGTTTCGTTTTTATCTATGGTAATTAGTTTAGAAGCACCGTTGCGCGCACGGATAATGTCGCGGGCTGTAGCAAACTGGCGTTGCTCTAAGAATCCATGGTCTTTCATCCATACATCATTGTAAATTTTATTAAGATAGCGCGTACCGTGGTCGGGTAAAATAACTACCATTACATCCTCTTCTTTCAAGTGTTGGCGCGCATATTCTATTGCTCCATGCATAGCAGAGCCACAACTCCAGCCAACAAACAAACCTTCTTCTCTTGCCATCCGACGAGCCATGATGGCAGCGTCTTTATCGGTAACTTTAATAAATAAGTCAATGAGGTCGAAATCAACGTTTTTAGGTAAAATATCTTCGCCAATACCTTCGGTTAGGTATGGATAAATTTCTTTCTCATCGAAAATACCTGTTTCCTTGTATTTTTTAAAGACAGAGCCGTATGTGTCGATGCCAATGGTAATTAACTCGGGTTTGCGTTCTTTCAAATATTTGGAGGTGCCACAAATAGTACCACCGGTACCTACGCCTGCTACTAAATGGGTGATTTTGCCTTCTGTATCCTTCCAAATTTCTGGACCGGTGGTGTCGTAGTGTGCAGCAGTATTAGAAAGATTATCGTATTGATTAGGATAAATGGAGTTGGGGATTTCCTGATTTAAACGACGCGCCACTGAATAATAAGAGCGAGGGTCATCAGGTTCTACGTTGGTAGGACAAACTACTACCTCTGCACCTAACGCGCGCAAAATATTAATTTTTTCCTGTGATTGTTTGTCGGAAACAGTAAAAATGCATTTATATCCTTTGGCGATGGCAGTAAGTGCTAAGCCCATACCGGTGTTACCCGAAGTGCCTTCAATGATAGTACCACCGGGCTTGAGTCGCCCTTCGCGTTCTGCATCTTCAATCATGCGCAGGGCAATACGGTCTTTCACCGAGTTGCCCGGATTGAAATACTCTACTTTTGCCAGCACGGTTCCCTTGATGCCCTTAGTAATTTTATTGAGCTTGATTAAGGGGGTGTTGCCGATAGTATCGATGATAGAATTGTAGTATTTCATTGTGTTGATTTGTTAGGTTAAAAACAAAATTAGCCAGTTTTTCCGCTATTTTTGACTACTTGAATAAATAGTTTTATGAAAATACTCATCGTAGGAGGTGGCAATATGGGCAAAACTTATGCAGATGCTTTTATTGCCAATCATGCTGTTGCTCAACAAAATCTGTACATCTTAGAACATTATCCAGAAAAAGTTGCATTTTTTAAATCACTGGGATTCGAGCATGTTTTTTTTGAAGTAGGCGATTACGTCAGTCATATGGATGTGGTTATTTTAGCTATCAAGCCACAAGATACAGGTGCGCTTTTTCCACGCCTCGCCCCTTTGATTCAAGCACATCAAATTATACTTTCTATTATGGCAGGGGTCAGAATGAGCAGCATTGCTGAGGCGTTGCCTTCTCCCAAAATTGTACGAGCTATGCCTAACTTACCTGCTCAAATAGGAATGGGTATGACCGGATTTACTTCTACCGATGCAGTTACTAAAGAAGAAATTTTTAACATTCAGAATCTGCTCAATACAACCGGTAAAACCTTGTATTTTGATGATGAGAGCAAGCTAGATGCAGTAACTGCTATTTCGGGTAGCGGACCGGCATACGTGTTCTATTTCATGGATGCTATGATTGCCACTGCTATTGAAATGGGATTTTCACAAGCACAAGCCGAGCTAATGGTAGAACAAACCTTTATGGGGGCAGTTCACTTACAAAATACCTACAATCTTAGTTGCCGCGAGTGGATTGGCAAAGTAGCATCCAAAGGTGGCACTACCGAAGCTGCCTTGCGCCAATTTCAAACCCACAATTTACACGGGCTCATTGGCGAAGGCTTGCGAGCAGCGTGGTTGCGTGCCATTGAGCTGGGAAAATAAGTAGCTACTGCCCCGCTCACATAAGATAAGCCATCAATTCGAATTTGTCCGCAGATTGTTGCTTAGCTCCTTTACTATTCCATTGGCAAAACTCGAGGGCAATTGTGTTGGTGCTTGTAGAGCCAGCAGGTGTTGCTCACATGCGCTCAAATAGTTCGCGTACTTGTGAGCGGCTGATTTTCTGTTTCCAATCAGGACCGATAGCATGGCTCCACATATGGTTGAGTGCCATAGAGACATCTACCATTTTCTCAATTTGCTCTTCTGTCCAATTTTGGGAAAGGTTTTGAGGTAAATAGATATTGTGCTTAGCCACCATTTCTTTGAATTCGCGTACGCCTTCCGGATAGAAGTCTTCTAATTGATTAAAGATAATGCAGTTTGCATAGCAGTGTCTTGTGCCAAACACATATGAAAGTCCATAAGAAAGTGCATGGCAGATACCTACTTCCGAGTAAGTAAGACTCAGCCCACCAAAAAGGGAAGCCACCATGAGCTTTTCATCTGTTTCAGGATTTTGTCCGCTATTGGCACCTAAATAGACCTCTCGACAGAGTTCTAATGCTTTGTAACCATAGGCTTCGCTGTAGGCATTTTTCAGATGTCCGGTCATGGATTCTATGCAGTGGATATATGTATCCATACCTGTGTAAAACCACTGGTTGCGCGGTACGGTAGCAGTTAGCGTGGGATCCAATACGATTTGGTCGAATACAGTCCATTCGCATTTAAGTCCGAGCTTTTTTTCCGGACCTGTTAGCACAGCCGTAGTACTAACCTCTGCCCCAGTTCCCGAAATAGTGGGCACTCCTACGTGGTACACGCCGGGCTTTTTAATCAGGTTCAAACCTTGGTAGCGCTGTGAAGAGCCCTCATTAGTAAGCATCAGGGAAACAGCTTTTGCAATATCCATTATGCTACCTCCGCCAATGCCAATTACGCCTGCTGGCAAGCCTTTGGTTTGTAAAATCTCGTCGCGCAGGTCATCTACTTGCTGGGTAGTAGGCTCATGAGGGTCCACATCTATGAAAAAAAGCATGTCTTGCCCACTAACAGGTATGCGTGTTTCTAATTCTTTGCCTTTGAAGTAGTTGTCTACTATAAACACCATGAAGTCGGTGGCATGTTGGCGTTTTTCAGATAGAATCTCATCTAACTGATTAAAACTTCCCGGACCGTAAACAGTCTTAGCTACGTTGCGAATATTTTTATACATGCGACTCAATTATGAATCGCAAAGTTAACTAGTTGTGCAGATTATATCACATGGCAAGGGAGGCAGTCATTTTGTTCACCATTTTGTTGAAAGCTCCTGTTTGCGGATGATGCCACCCACACCGTAGTACTTGCCAAACAGTTCTATGCTGCAACCATTCACTCATTATTAACATAGCAACAGATTATTCTCTTAGCGTTCAAAAAAATGTAAATTAAATGGCTTATTTTTGAAACTGATTTAAGTGTAACATTTTTCCAATGGAACTACTTTACAGCAACCCTTATATCGAGATTTCGATAGACAAGCCAAATGGCATTATTGAAATGGCATGGCTGCCTGAGACATCTTACATGTCTGATGAAGAATTTAAAGCAGCATTTTCTAAATATGCCGATTTGGTGGAAGAACACCATCCTTTTGCCCTAATCACCTACAGCCGAGGCAGCAACTATGCTGCAGTACCTGAGCTACAAGAGTGGGTGGCAACAAATATTGTTCCTCGTGCCTACCAAGCGGGAGTTATGTATACCGCAATTGTTGTTGTAGAAGATGTATTTGCCCAAGTGGCTGCTGAACAATTAGTAGAAGAGCCAGAGGTAAAACAGCATATCACTACTCACTTTTTTCCCAGTGTAGCAGCAGCACGTGAATGGCTGATGAAAAAGAAACCTCAAAACGACAAATAGCTATTAAAAATTTTGTGCTTTAATTATTTTCGAGGAGTAAGGTTACCCCTTCAACTCTTACTCCCAATGAAGACTGTGTATAAAAACAAGTTTTTAGATATCATTCTCGATGAAGCTAATGGCATTATAGAAATGGCATGGAAGTCTGCGGCAGCTGACATGACCGATGAAGAATTTAAAGCCATATTTTTACACTACGTTGAGTTGACTGAGAAATATCACCCTCATTCTCTACTGGTGCATAGCCAAGAACAGTCATACGTAGTGATGCCGCACATGCAACAGTGGTTAGATACGCATGTTATTCCTCGCGCCTACTGGGCGGGTGTGAAAAAAGTGGCTTTGGTAGTTAGTAAAGATATTTTTGTACAAATATCGGTAGAACAAATCATGGACGAGCCTCATGCACAATGGCTACAAGCTCGCTTTTTTTCTTCAGTAGAGTTGGCACGTGAATGGCTTTTATCTCAAAAAAATTGTAACAACTGACAAGCTATCCCCGTAGAGGTGTATAAAATGTTAACATTTTTTAATGGCAAAGTAACGAATCCAGCACTAAATCCGTTCTATCTTTGTTAATGTTTTGCAAATGGAATCAGTTTTGAACCCGTTGAAGCAAATTATCTCTTTAATGATGAGAAAGATAGGAAAACACTTGTTAGTTTGTGTCATAGTAGCTCCTTTATTGCTGGCTTTTACTCCTGACGAGGGCTACCGTACCATTCCAAATAATAAATTTAGTACGGGAGAGCGCCTTACCTACTTGGTTCACTATGGCTTTGTAAATGTAGGAGAGGCAACTGTTACCTTAGACCAACAGATTCACACGGTTAATAACCGCCCTTGTTATAAGGTAGATATTCACGGCAAAACCATAGGCGCTTTTAGCCTTGCCATGAAAGTAGATGACCTTTGGCGTTCTTATATTGATACTGCAGCTATTATACCACATAAATTTTTCCGCGACATCAAAGAAAATAGTTACAAAAAAGTAGAAACTGTATTCTTTGACCATTTAAAAGGCTCAGTGCAAGTACGCCACACTACCGGGCAAGACCCTGAGAAAGTTGATACATACAAAATCCCGAAAAACGTGCAAGATATCGTGAGTGGTTATTATTACCTCCGCACACTCGACTTTTCCAATATCAAAGAAAAAGATACGCTCACCATTCAGGGTTTTTTTGAAGACAAAGTGTATGATTTGCAGGTGGTTTACTTAGGTAAAGACCGAGTGCAAACTCAGTTTGGTAAAATCAGAGCGGCTATTATTTCGCCAGTCATGCCTGAAAACCAGCTTTTCAGCGGACGAGATGCCATTAAAATGTGGATTTCGGACGATGAAAACCGCGTACCGCTACGCGTAGAAGTGGCTATGTTTGTAGGAGCATTTGAGTTGGATTTGATTGAACACAAAGGACTAAAACACAAGTTTAATAAGAAATAAATGTGTGAATAGCGCCAAGGAACGGAACTAACTGCATTAGGCTTTGCTTTAAGGTCAACAAGCATGTACATTTGTTACATATGCTTCTGTTTTGGTCAAATAAAGTATGTGCCTGTACAGTTACATGCCAGTTGCTTTCGTTCGATTTATTTTTTTAATAACTCTATCTGTTTTTTGGCATATGCTATCTGATTAGCAGTAAGATTGGGAAACTTTAAGAAGGTTTGGTAGTATTTAATAGCTTCTGATATTTGCCCGTCATCGCGGTAAAGGTCTGCTAAATTTAGTTGGACAATGGCTCGGTTAGGAAAATTTTGTTTACAAGCCAAGAACAATTGCTCTGCTCGGCGAAAGTCTTTTTGCTTGTAGTAGGCAAATCCTAAGTTATTGAGCACTTCATCCATAGGTCCGGCAGTAGCATAAGGACCGTTTTGCCAAGCATCGTATAATTGTTCCCAAATATGAATGGCACCTTGCAAATCGCCTTGTTGATAGAGCAAGAGGGCTTGTTGATTCATGGCAGCGCGCTGCTTAGCCACTTCCGCTCCTAAACCAGTATCTACTACCCGCTCTTTTTGCAAATATAGTTTTCCGTTGAGGAATACAATTTCATCAGAGCAATTAGCCCGCATGGTGCCGGGAGCATAAAATCGCCGTAGTATTATTCGCCTGTCGTCGGCTTGAAAATCATCGGGGCGAAGCGAACCCAAGCCACCACAGTAGTCGGGGTTATAAAATTTTTCAGCGCCAATCTGATAGTTGAGTGTTTCGCTTTGTAGTGAATCTATTTGGTTGGCAGTTAGGTCGTACACAAATAAGCGAGCATGGATACCATCGGCAGGGTCTTGCGACCAGTTGGCAACGTCGTCGGTACGCCGTACAGCTACTAAGACCACAGCAAAAGGCGATTGGGGCACTTGCAGCACCTTCTGATACAAAATAGTTTTCTTTACTACAAAGTTTTGATAAGCAGGTTGTGTATTTAGCTCGATATTTTGTGCAAAAAGGTCACTAAGGCACCTACTACCTATGAGGATAGTAAGCAAAAGTTGCAGAGCCATCTTCATAACTACTGTGTTTGTTTTCTCTATAGAACAGCGCTTAATTTACGGAAATTTTCAAAAACACATTTTACGCTTGTGCAATTAACTGATTGGAACCATTATGTGGCTTGGGAAGTCCGCTTCGAGACAAACGACCTCACGCCGCCTCCTTTTAGTTATTATTACCGCTTGCTAATTCGCAAAGAGTCGAGCAGATATTGGGCTTCCTATGAACTTATATACACGCATCGTGAAGAACTGACTGAAGAAGAACTTGCCGAAGAAGGATTTACCGCATACGACGACCGCCGCTGTGAAGCATTGCTGCAAGAAGTTTGGATGGCGCAATTGAAAGATTTATTTACGCATTCTCAGCCTGAAACGCGTCCGCGCCGACCTGAGCATCACTTTTTGGAATTGCACCTGACTACTCCAGCAGGTGCAACCCACGTGTTTACTCCTAAGAACCGTACAGCATGGGAGCTATTGCTGCAACAAGTAGCTCAGGCAATAATGGAAGCAGCACAAATAGAAGCACCTTTGTCGGTAGGTTACTTGTGGCAGGTAGGTGGTAAGTGGCAAATGCATCATATTTGTTGGCAGTTTGCCAATCGCATTGCTGTTTGGACGCATGCCGACAAGTCAAAAAAAATTTCCTGGCAAGCAGCTATGGCAATCATGGAACAGAGCTTTGAAATAGAACCTGACTACGAACGAGGAGCTCCTCACCCCAAACGCAATATCGAGCAAATTAGTCCGGGTGACGGCAACTGGTATCCGCTTTTGGAAAAACAGCAAAACCGTTGGAATGCACTAAAACAGGCTGTTTTGCGTTTGGTAGAATAGTGCAAAGCAGCTGATAAACTACTACCTACTATTAGCAGCAACTTTCTGATTAACGCAGCAAAGGTGATTAATCATCCTACAATACAGTTCCGCGCAGAACAGCGTTATGCCTTACCGCCATTTTTTGTGCCAATAGTTCACTTTTTTCAGATATCCTGATTATCAGGCTACTAGAAAATGATTCCTAAGAGGCTTTAACTACTCATGTTCGACCTTGCAGCTTGTATAGCTTCTTCTGCTGCTCGATAGCCGCTTCGAATGGCGCCGTCTAAATAACCATTCCATCGTTCGGCTGTTTCTGTGCCGGCAAAGTGGATGTTGCCAAATGGTGTGCGCAAATGCTGCCCTAAGTGGGCAAGTGTATTGGGAGGCATCAGCCCTACGTAGCAGCCGCGTGTCCACTCCTCTTCTGTCCAGCATTTGTCGGTATAAACAATGGGCGAGGCAGCTTGTTTGCCAAAAAAGCGTACCAGTTTGGTTAGAACCATCTCCTTGCGTTTTTCGGCTGGCAAGCTAATGAAGTAACGTGCATCGTTGCCTTCTACAAACACTAGCATTTTGCCATAATCTTGGTCGGTGTGTCCTACATCGAAGGTTACTTTTACAGGAAATTCATCGCTGATGACTTGTCCGCTTAGCCCTTGTTGGCGCCAAAAAGGCGAGGGGTAGATAGCGTAGCACTTCATTGCTGCTCCCATGGGCAT
Organism: Bernardetiaceae bacterium; assembly: GCA_025056255.1. Taxonomy (GTDB): domain Bacteria; phylum Bacteroidota; class Bacteroidia; order Cytophagales; family Thermoflexibacteraceae; genus Rhodoflexus. Next base: position 8,624 of record JANWVT010000026.1, read on the forward strand.
TCGCTGGAAAAGTTGTGCCTTTTGCTGAGGCAGCAAAGGTTCAAATCGGATGCGTTCCATTAGAGCAGGTGGCACGGTCAAAATGCATTTGCGCGCCCTGATGATGCCTTTGGAGGTGTGTGCTTGTACCCCTGTTTCATCTTGTACAATTTTGTGTACAGGGGTTGAGAGCCTGATTCGGTTGGCAAAAGGTGCAGCCACTTTTTTGAGTAGCCCTTGTGTACCTTCTTTAAGAATGGTTTGCTGTGCGCCGTTGGCAATACTAATAAGTGTTTGCAGGCTGTCGCCTGAGTGCAGGTAGAACAAGGCAAAAAGCAAAGAAATTTCTGAGGATTCGGCAGCAAAAACAGTTTGAATGCCAATTTCGAGAAGGTGGCGGGCTGCATTTGTCCACGTATTTTGCCGAATCCATGTATGCAGGGTCATGGCATCGTAGTGCAGGGCTTGTGGATGTTGCCAAGGTTGCTGGAGGTTTACAGTGGCTGCCAATTTTTCCAAGCGATTCATGGCAAGCCCTAAATCGAGTAAGCTAAGCGCATTTATTTTGGGGATGACACCGGTATAATGTGAAATTTTTCCTTTGTAGCTCAGTATGTTGCGACCACTGTTGTAGGTAGAGTAGGTTTCAGCACCGGTTTGGTGTACCCACTCCCACACGAGTTGCTGCGTAGGTCCGAGCCATTTGGCTCCCAAGTCTAGTACAATCTCGCCTTCAAAAGTTTGGGTTAGGGTGCGTCCCCCAATGCGGTCTCTGGCTTCTGCTATCAGAAAATTACAGTTCTGGCTGTGCAGTTTTTTAGCAGCAGCAATACCTGCAAATCCTGCTCCTACAATGAGAAAGTCTGTTTGTTGTTCGTTCATAGATTTAAACTTGGTGTTCAGGTTCTGTATTTGACTTCTATGGCATGTAGTTCCAAAATAGGCTTGAGAAATTCTTCCAAATCGAACACGCACATTTGGCTGGCAGCATCGCAGAGGGCTTTGGTGGGTTGGGGATGTGTTTCTATAAATACGCCATCTACGCCTGCTGCTACGCCTGCTCTTGCCAGTACAGGAATAAATTCTCTGGCACCTCCTTTGGCATCTGCACTTGGTATGCCGTATTTGCGAATAGCATGCGTAATATCGAAGACGACAGGGTAGCCCGTTTGATTGAGATGATAAAAGCTGCGCGGGTCAACAATCAGGTCGTTGTAGCCAAATGTATAGCCGCGTTCGGTAAGAATAATTTGGTCGTTGCCGCTATCAACACATTTTTGGGCTGGCTTGCTCATGTTTTCAGGGGCTAAAAATTGCCCGTGCTTGATGTTGATAACTCTACCTGTTTTTGCTGCTGCTACTATCAGCGTAGTTTGCATACACAAATAGGCTGGAATCTGAATCACATCTAACACTTCACCGGCAGCTGCACACTGCTCGGGATAATGCACATCCGATAAGATAGGAAAGCCGAACTGTTCTTTTATTTTTTGTAGCAGGCGCAGTCCTTCTTCTAAGCCCGGACCCATGTAGTAGTGCAAACTGCTGCGATTGTCTTTCATAAAAGAAGACTTGAAAATGATAGGGATATGCAGCCGTTCTGATATTTCGCGCAATTTTTCGGCTGTGCGCATCATAATACTTTCCTCTTCAATTACACAAGGTCCGGAAATGAGGAATAACTCAGGCGAACCGCAGGCGATATTGCCTACTTTTACAATTTTCTTATTCATGGAGCAATAAAAAAACAGAACAATGCGCAAAACTATGCAATAGAGCGAGTAATTGAGGAATTAAGGTTGATTAACATTGCTTAAAGACGCATTAACGCATGATGTGCAAGTGGCAGTCTACCTTTGCACAACCCATAAGAAACTGCTTTATGAAAAAATTTGTATTAGTGCTTAGCTTTATCGCCATCAATGCGGCGGCGTGGGCACAAACTACCTTTAAAGGGAAGGTAATAGACTCTACCAATACTGCGCTGCCCATCGCTACCGTTATGTTGCTTCACGCCAAAGACTCTGCCTTAGCTACTTTTGGACGCACCGACGTGAACGGGGAGTTTACGTTGCGCAGCGTAGCCAATGGCAACTACATCTTGAAAATTACCTATACTGGCTACCAAAACTACATGAAAGCCCTTACAGCTTCTGGGGGCGTTCAAGACGTGGGCACCATTGTGTTGCAAGTAAAAGCCCGCCAGTTGTCAGAGGTAGTGATTAAGGGGGAGCGCGACCCTGTTACTATCAAAAAAGATACACTTGAATTCAACGCCAGTTCGTTTGAGACCAATCGCGCCAATGCTGCTGTTGAAGATTTGCTCAAAAGATTGCCGGGCGTGCAAGTAGAAAAAGATGGTAGTATTAAGGTACAAGGCGAAAACGTGCAGCGTGTTACCATCAACGGAAAAAACTTTTTTGGCAACGATGCCAAATTAGCAACTCGTAACTTACCCGCCAAGGCAGTAGAAAAAATTCAGGTGTTCGACCGCCTTTCTGACCAAGCACAATTTTCAGGCATCGACGACGGGGTGCGAGAAAAAACCATCAATTTGGAACTGAAAGAAGAATTTAGCAATGGTAGCTTTGGCAATTTTACTGCTGGTGCCGGAGCCGACTCGCAAGAAGAGTTCCGGTTTGAGACCAAAGCTAGCTACAATCGCTTTAGCAGAACCACTCAGTTGTCGTTTTTAGGAATGGGCAACAATATTAACCAACAAGGTTTTTCGCCTGCTGAATATTTTAGCTTTGCAGGTAGAAGCGGGGGCGGCGCTATCTTTCGCGGAGGCGGCGGCGCCAATACGCGTGGCGTGCCAGTCAATTTTGGCGGAAGACCTAACGGTATCATGACTAACTGGGCAGCTGGCATCAATTTTAACCATAGCTTCAACAACAAAACAGAGCTCAACGGCAGCTACTTTTTTAGCGACTTAGCACACCGACTGGAACAAAAGACAAGTCAGATTAACTTTTTGCCCACAGGTAATTTTAGCAACGAACAAAATAGCCGACAAAACAATCAGACCACTTCACACCGGCTCAATGCTACCTTAGACCATAAAATCGACTCAGTTAACTCTATTCGCTACAATGTGGTGTTTAGCATGAACAACAACGACTTTCGCACCATCAGCGACAACCAGACCTTTAATGCAGCGGGTATCTTGCAAAATGAAGGTACGCGCAACAACGTGAGCATTGGCAATGGCATGACTTGGAACAACGAAATACTCTTTCGCCATCGCTTTGCTAAACGCGGCAGAACTATGTCGGCAACACTGACCCTGAACATGAACCGCAACCAAAGCGAAGGCGAACTGACGGCTGTCAATCGCTTCTTTAACTCGCAAACAGGAGATTTGATACGCACAGAAAACATTAACCAGACTAATACGCGCAATACGCTAACCGACACCTACGGTGGTAATTTGAGCTATACCGAACCTATTGGCAAGCGCAAGTTTTTAGAACTCAACTACAACATTCGCAACACTGTCAACAAATCTGACCAAAAAGTATTTGATATTAACAATGGCGAGCGCACAGTTAACCAAAATCTGACTAATGAATTTGACAATAACTTTTTGTACCAGCGCATAGGTGCTAACTTCCGTTATGTGAAACAACAACTCAACCTAACAGTAGGCGTAAACTACCAAAACTCCGACTTGCGCGGCAATATTATCAATCGCGGCACGTCTATCCAGAAAACGTTCAATAACTTGTTGCCCTCTGCTCGCCTGCGCATGGATTTTAGCAGCACCAAGCGGCTGAACTTTGACTACGACACCGATATTAATGCCCCCAGTATCACCCAGTTACAACCCATTGTAGATAACTCCGACCCGCTGAATATCTATGTAGGCAACCCCGACTTGCGTCCAGAATACAATCATCGCTTCCGTGCTAACTACTTCACTTTCGACCAGTTTACCTCTATCAACTTTTTTGGTGGCATCAACGCTACTTACACAACCAATAAAATAGTCAATAGCCAACTGATTGACCAACGGTTTGTGCGTACTTCTCAGCCAGTTAACGTGGCAGATTTCTTAAATGCTTCTGCTAACATGAACTTTGGTTTCCCAATTAGACCTGTTAAAAGCCGCCTGAACCTCAGTGGCAGAGCAGGAGGAAGCCGCTCTATCAACTTGTTGAACAACGAAAGTACGTATGCATATGGGCGTACTCTGGCAGGAGACGTACGCTACGAGTTTCGCCCCAGTGATAAATTCGACTTTGCCCTCACTGCCAATTTAAACCAACAACGCACTACTTTCGACCGCACAACAGCCGCCAACCAGTCCAATGAACAGAACTTCCTGAACCAAACCTATGGTGCAGAAATGAATGCAGTGTTGCCCTTAGATTTTCGCTTGAATGTGGACTATGACTATTTTCTGTTTACCAGCCGTACAACCGACTTCCGCCAATCTCTTCCTCTGCTCAATGCTTCTGTTTCCAAAGTATTCCTCAAAGGAGCAGGCGAGTTGAAAGTAGCAGTTAATAATTTGCTCGACCAAAGTTTGGGGGTTAGCCAACAGGCAGATGTGAACTACTTGCAGCAAACCGTAGTTAATAACTTAGGGCGCTTCGTAATGGTATCGTTTACCTATTCGCTCAACAAGGCGCTGAATCCGGCTAACAACTTCCAGCCCGGCAGAGGCGGCATGATGCGCATGATAATGAATTGATGCTAGCAAATTGAATCAGATTTGGATTGAAAGCAGTAGTACTAAAACCCGGCAAGTTGCTAAAACCTGTCGGGTTTTTGTTTTACACCCCATCAGCTTTGTTCTAATTGCCAGATAGTTTGGGTGGCTCAGTTGGTGGATGGTTGTAGCCAATCGATGGCTTTTTCCATGCAAGTATTGTTGATACTGTGGACTTCAAAACTGGAACCAATGGCATTGATTAGCGTAATAGTCAGTGTGCCGCCTAAGTGTTCGCGAAACTCGTTGATACCAGCTATGACCTGATAAGTGCCAGTATCGGCATTTTTTTCAAATAGCTCTGGGGCAGAAGTGGGTAGATTTAAGTTTTTGATAAGATTAATGACGCGGCAGGCATCTGCCTTGGACAAATAGCCTGCATGGAAAGCATACAAGCAATCTATTACAATGCCGATAGCAACCGCTTCTCCATGGCGCAGGCGGTAATTGCTCATGGATTCTAACTTGTGTGCTGCCCAATGCCCAAAGTCCAATGGGCGGGCAGAGCCTCGTTCAAAAGGGTCGCCGTTGGTAGCAATATGTTCCATGTGTAACGCTGCACAGCGATAAATCAGCGCTTGCATAGCCGTTAGGTTGCGTTGGGCAAGTGCTGCTGCATCGCGCTCGATTTGCTCAAAAAAGTCTTTGTCTTTAATAAGTGCAACCTTGATAGCTTCGGAAATACCTGAGAGCCAGTCTCTATCGCTCAGGGTTTCCAGAAAACGGCTGTCGTTAATAACAGCAACAGGTGGTTGAAATGTGCCCAAGAAATTCTTTTTCCCAAATGCGTTGAAGCTATTCTTTACACCCACTCCCGAGTCGTTTTGTGCCAATACAGTAGTAGGAATGCGAATATGGCGCACGCCGCGGTGGGCAATGGCAGCTGCATAGCCTGCCATATCAAGTACGGCACCTCCGCCAATGGCTATTACATAAGAGTGGCGGCAGATGCCGTAGTTGTTGATGGCTGCCAATACATTATGGAGCGTTTGTTGGCTATTTTTAGCTTGTTCTCCGCCGGGCACAATAAGTGTAGCCGCAAGCAAAAACTGGTGTTGGTAGGCACTGGCATAGTCGGCAATAGCTTGTGGAAGATGCTGCCACTTTTCAACCACGCCGCTATCTATCACAAACAAACATTTTGCAGGGGGGGATTCAGCAACGATTGCCTTTGCCAGCAGTGGGTTTTCAACAGCAAAAAGATTTTCGGTAAAATACGTGGCGTACTGGTATGTTACCGAAAACTGCTGTTTAATTTGCTTCATGTGATAAAGTGGATTAAAACTCTGCATTTTTAGGGGTGCGCGGGAACGGAATTACGTCGCGAATGTTAGTCATGCCTGTAACGAAAAGCATGAGGCGCTCAAAACCCAAACCGAAGCCAGCGTGTTCGCAAGTTCCAAATTTACGAGTTTCCAAGTACCACCAAAGTACATCTTCCGGCACGTGCATTTCTTTCATGCGTTGGGTGAGCTTGTCGAGGTTTTCTTCGCGTTGGCTGCCGCCAATGATTTCGCCGATGCCGGGGAATAGCACATCCATTGCCGCTACGGTTTTGCCGTCGGGGTTTTGTTTCATGTAAAAAGCCTTGATTTCCTTCGGATAGCCTGTAATAATGACAGGTTTTTTGAAGTGCTTTTCAACTAAGTAGCGTTCGTGCTCGCTTTGCAAATCCATGCCCCATTGTACGGGGAATTGGAACTTACCTTTTTTATGATGATTAGATGACAGCAAAATATCAATGGCTTCGGTGTAGGTGATGCGTTCGAACCGATTAGCTAATACGAATTGCAGGCGTTCAATTAAGCCCATTTCGCTGCGTTCGTCGGCTTTTTTGGCTTGTTCTTCCTTGCTGAAACGCTCGTCTAAAAATTTCATGTCATCGGGGCAGTGTTCCAGTACATAACCGATAATGTATTTGATGAAATCTTCTGCCAAATCCATATTATCATGGATATCGTAGAAAGCCATTTCGGGTTCAATCATCCAGAACTCTGCCAAATGGCGCGTAGTATTAGAGTTTTCAGCGCGGAAAGTTGGTCCGAAAGTGTAAATAAGTCCCAAGGAAAGCGCGCCAAGTTCTCCTTCTAGCTGCCCTGAAACGGTTAGGTTGGTAGAGCGACCGAAGAAGTCTTCTGCATAATCTACCTTACCATCAGGTGTACGCGGTGGGTTTTCAATGTCCAGCGTAGTTACGCGAAACATTTGTCCTGCTCCCTCAGCATCTGAGGCAGTGATAATGGGGGTATGCAGGTAGTAAAAACCGTTATCGTTAAAATATTTGTGTATGGCAAAAGCCAATGCATGGCGAATGCGGAAGACAGCGCCAAACGTATTCGTACGCATGCGCAAATGAGCAATTTCGCGGAGAAACTCCAGTGTGTGCGCTTTTTTCTGCAATGGAAAAGCTTCCGCATCGGCATCACCAAGGATAGTAATTTGTTGTGCCTGTACTTCCACAGCCTGCTCTTTTCCTTGTGAGGCTACAAGTGTGCCACTTACTGCAATACATGCACCTGTGGTTATGCGGCGCAGTGTTTCTTGGTCAAAATGTGCTATATCGACTACTATTTGGATATTATGTATTGTTGAGCCGTCGTTGACAGCTATAAATGCCACATTTTTATTACCGCGTTTAGTTCTTACCCACCCTTTGATAAGAACTTGTGAGCCAATTGCTCCATTGCTAAGCACTTGTACAATTCTGTTGTGTTTAGGCATAAAAATCTTTTGTTGGATAGAGTTGGGCAAAATTACATTTTGAATTAATAAGATGCTCGGCTTGTGCCGGTTTGGGCGCAATTTGGTGATGAAATAAACAAGTGTTAGCAACAGCCCCTTCCTGTACCGCATTGCTCTAACTACGGATGCTTAGTTTTCTGTTAGGAGTAGTGCTGTATGCTTTTTGATGTTGCTCGGCTATATTAGTTTCGAGTCGCGCAAAAGGCAGTTGAAAATTGCTGAATATGGCGCCCTTGTTGGTTTGTTCACGAATAACAAGCTATTGCAAGTAAGGAGACACACAACAGCTGATTGCCGAGCCAGTACTCAATAATACGTGTTATGATTTACTTGGCTACTCAGCTATCTTCCTCTTTTGGCAGATTAGTAAAGAAAGTGTATTTTGCTTAACCTAATTAACAAATTCATCTGAAAATGAAAAACATATTTTATGGCTGGTGGGTGTTGCTCGCCTTAGTGTTGATTTATATGGTTACTAATGGTATTCTGCTCAATACCATGCCACTTTTTACTCCTCAACTATTGGATGAGTTTAACTTGGACAACCAACAAGTTTCTCGACCTGCTCAGATTTTATACTTAATGGTTGCTTTTTTGGCTGCTTTTGTCGGTATTTTATTAGACAAATATTCGCCTAAGGCAGTTATGCTTGCCGGGGCAATCATATTATTGATTGGATTAGCAGGCTTTGCCAGTGCAGGTTCATTCTTACACATCCAAATAGCGTATGTACTATATGCTTTCGCACTTACATTGGCAGGAATTGTAACAAGTATGTACTTGATAACCCAGTGGTTTGTTAAGTATCGCGGACTGGCAGTTGGCATTTTTTTGATGGGTTCAAGTTTTGGAGGTGCGTTATTCAACAAAATTGCAGGCTGGGGCATAGCTGTTGTGGGTTGGCGTAATGCTGCATGGATTTTACTGGGTTGTGCAGTAGTGGGCATGCTGTTACCACTGGTGCTGTTGGTGCGCAACAAACCTTCTGATATGGGGCTACTGCCTGATGGTGCAACTACTACCCACTTTTCAGCATATGCCCAAACTAACCACACGGGTATCAGTTTGGCAGAGGCGGTGCGCAAACCCTATTTCTATTTGCTACTCATTGCCACAGCTACTCTCTGGTTTTGCATTACAGGTGTAGTGAACCACCAAGTGCTGTTCATTGAAAAAGACCTTCAACAAACCAAAGAAATGGTAACCAATGTAACTGCACTGTTTTTTTTGTGCAGCATCGTTGGTAAGTTGCTGTTTGGCTGGTTAGGCGACCGCTACAATAAGCTGTTCATTATGTTACTTTCTATTGTTAACTTATTGATTGGCACAGTTTTGTTGCGCTACCTTGCCAGCTTGCCACCTGCTATGATGTATGTGTATGCTGTGGTGTATGGTATTGCATTTAGCGGAGCGTTTACCATGATTCAGGTAGTAGTGGCAGAAGTATATAATGGCAACTCTTATGGCAAAATTTTAGGTATTTTTACAATGGTAGACACCTTAGCAGGCAGTATGGGTATTCGTGTATTGGGTGTTATGCGAAAAGACAGCGGCAGCTACATAGATAGTTTCAATGTGATGATTGTGCTTTGTATTTTTGCTTGCTTATGTGTACTTGCTTTACAATTCATGAAAAAACCGCAGATAAGTCCGTCAACTATTGCAACATAATTGATAATTGCCATGCAAAGACCTGCTACCGAAGAAAAATTAGTGTTAACTATTTTAGAACTTGCAGCTGCACTTAACCGGCGTGGCGATATTATTAGTGAAGTGGTAGGTATTACAACACAACAATGGATTATTATGTTGTATATCTACGGCGACCCTAATATCCCCTATATTGGTAAAAAATACTCTGCCGACAAGCATTTTCAACACAATGCTGGTATGCTTGCTTCCGATATTGCCGAGGCATTGAACGTATCGCGTCCTAACATCACCAACATTATCAACTTGCTTACTTCCAAAGGATTAGTAGAACAAACCCTTGATGAAACCGACCGCCGCCGGAAAATTTTGAGACTAACCCCCAGAGGCATTCAAATTTTAGAACGCATAGAACCCTTTCGCAGAAAAGCTAATATTGCACTTTTTTCAGTGTTAGGACAAAAAAGACTGGAAGAAACACTACACAACTTAGAAGAACTTTTACAAGTATTAAAGCGAGCCAATGCCTAATTGGCTTTTGAATATAGTAGGATGTGACAGGGTTCAGAGAAGAGCAGTAGAGCGTCTGCTACCAACGTTTATACTTTGAAAATTATTTAACGATGATTCGCTGCCCTAAACTCAGTTTGTCACTTTTCATATTGTTAAGTTTTTTCAATTGCTCAACCGACATGTTGTAGCGTCGGGCGATGCTCCAAAGTGTGTCGCCACTGCCAACAATGTGTACACCAGAGTTGTTTTCAGCAGATTTGGTACTGGTTTTTGCTGCTTGTTTCGTACTTGCTGTCAGTTCTACTTTATCATTGCTTAAAGGCTTATTAGAAGCTACTACTGTGGTGGAGGTAGTAAGCGTAGATTTGTTATTGTGCCCTGCTATGACAGTAGAACTCACTCTTATATAGCTTCCTACCTGAATGCGGTCAGACCTGAGATGATTCCATTTTTTCAGTTGACTTATACTAACTCCATACTTTTGCGCAATGCTACTCAACGACTCTCCACGTTGCACTTTATGAGTAGCGACTGTTGCTTTTTTAGCCGAACGGTTCATTTCTGCCACATAGCGCGCCTGTTGTGGTATTTTTTCAGTCCCTATAATGGTTTGATAATGGTCGGCAAAATAGTCCATTCGGTCGGCGGGAATGCGCAACGGGTAGCTCCAAACAGGGGTTCCGGGAACAATACCTCGCTTGAGCTCTGGATTGAGCTCTTGCAAGTCTTCTAAACAGACATTTAGTCTTTCGGCTATGGTGCGCAAAGGAACGTATTTGTTGATGCTAATGATGTCGTATTCTATGGCAAAGTAAGGTTGGTCTTGTATTAAGTTGTGCTCCTCAGCATAGTTCATGGCATACACAATGGCTGTAAAAATAGGAACATAAGCGCGGGTTTCTTTGGGTAGCAGATTGTAAATCTGCCAGAAGTTATGCTTGCCTCCCGAGCGACGAATGGCTCTTTGCACTATGCCAGGTCCGCAGTTATAAGCTGCCAAGGTCAACTCCCAATCTTGCTCAAAAAAGTGATACAGCGATTTGAGATATTTGCAAGCGGCTTCTGTTGATTTTTCGGGGTCGAACCGCTCATCAATAAAAGCGTTTTGCTTTAAGCCATACATCCGTCCTGTTGAGGGCATGAACTGCCACAATCCGCCTGCTCCTGCTCGCGAAACAGCTCGTGGATTGAGAGCAGATTCTATAATGGCAAGGTATTTTAACTCGTCGGGCAGTCCGTATTGGGCTAAGTATTTTTCAAATAAAGGAAAGTAAATGTTTTTTCTCGCCAACATACGCATGGTATAGTCTCGGCGGCGAACGGTGAAATAGTCTATAAACTCATACACGCGGTCGTTGAAAGTAAGCGGCATTGCAGCGTTCAGACAGGTCAAACGCTGTGCAATCAGTCTTTCATTGGGTTGCGGAATGTAATCATACACTACGTCCTCATCTTCATAGTGAATTACATCGGGCATAGGTTTAAAGATGAGGTCTTTGTCTATTTCTGCAATGGCTTCGGCAATGTCCCCACTCGACTGCCCCGAGTCTTTTGTTTCTAAGGGATAAATAATGCTTACAAAGTCTTGGAAGAGTGCCCAAGCCATGTCGTAATTTTGAATAATGGTGAGTGAATCAGACATACGCTTCATGCGTTTGAGTCTATTCACATCGGCTTGATTGTCTGAAATTTGCGCAAAAGAGGGAATACTAAAAATACAGACTGCCAGCGTTAATATCGGCAATGCTTTCGGCAGAAATGATTCCGACTGCGGGTTTTCTGACATAGGGGCATTGTGGTTAAAACAGTTGCTAATTTGCACATTTTTCCATTAAAAAACGAGCAAATGCAAGCATTTTCGCCTCTTCAAACAAACCAGCCATAATTTGTACGCCTATAGGCAAACCTGTTGCGTCTGTACCACAAGGAATAGATACTGCTGGAATGCCTACCACATTGGCTTGTACTGAAAAAATATCGGCTAAGTACATTTGTAAGGGGTTGTCGCTTAACTCGCCTATTTTAAAGGCTGTGGTAGGCGAGGTAGGCGACAAAATAAAATCGTATTGGGCAAGAATGGCTTGGGTTTGCTCCATAATCAAGCGACGGACGCGCTGAGCTTTGGTGAAATAGGCATCGTAATAACTGGCGCTTAGCACAAATGTTCCCAGTAAAATGCGCCTTTGCACTTCTTTGCCAAATGCTTCCGAGCGAGTGAGTTTATACATGCTCTCTAAATCGGTGGCACGAGGGCTGCGGTATCCGTAGCGCACACCATCGTAACGCGCTAAGTTAGTGCTTGCTTCTGCTGTGGTTAGGATGTAGTAGGTAGGTAGCACATACGGCAGCAATGGGAAATCAACCGGTTCTACCTTGAATCCTTCACGGCGCAAAATTTCAATAACACGTAAGATGTTAGTTTTTACTTCTGGGCTAATTCCTTCGCTCTCTATTGTTTCGCGAATATACGCTATTTTACCGGGCGTCGGCGCTTTGTGCACTTCTATGCTGTACGAACTAACAGGGTGCGTAGAGGCTGTACTATCAAATTGGTCTGCTCCTGCCATAATTTCCAGTAACAAAGCAGCATCTTCTACTGTATGGGTGAGCGTGCCAATACAGTCGAAAGAAGAAGCGTATGCCAATAAACCATGTCGAGAAAGCCTGCCGTAGGTAGGTTTTACTCCCACCAAACCGCAAAAAGAAGCAGGCTGCCGCACCGAGCCACCCGTATCAGTGCCTAACGAGGCGGTGCACATATATGCCTGCACTGCTACTGCTGAACCTCCTGAAGAACCACCGGGCACTCGCGAAGGGTCTGCGGCATTGCGTACCGGACCAAAAGCAGAGTTTTCGCTTGAAGAACCCATAGCAAACTCGTCGCAATTTTGCCTGCCCAGTATAATGGCGTCCTCTGCCAGCAAACGCGCTACCACTGTAGCTGAAAATTGCGAGTGAAAACCAGTCAAAATTTTGCTTGCTGCCTGTAAAGGATGATTTTGATAACAGATTACATCTTTCAACCCAACCACCATGCCCGCTAACCTGCCAGCATTGCCCGCATCTATCTTTTGGTCAATTTGCTGCGCCCGTGTTAGTGCTTCTTCATCGTAAGTTTGTAAAAAAGCGTTTAGTTGCCCGTTTTGACGAGCAACTTGTGCCAAATAATTTTCAACAATAGCCCTTACAGAGGCTTTACCTTCTGATAAAGCCTGACGAATTTCAGCAAAAGAACGATACAAGTTTAAAAAGAGGTTTAGTTCTGAAAATCAACACATTGGTTGGGTAAGCAACCCTGTGAACTGTTTGCATTTACAGTCAAACTATGCCCAACAGGTGTGCTCTGTTGGTAAACTAGCCAAGCAAGGTAAAGAGCTTTATCGTTTTGGCTCTTCTCTGACGCCTTGCTCAATTTCGTCTTTGATTTCACGCGTAGCATCTTTAAACTCTCGGATGCCCCTGCCCAAACCTCGCGCCAACTCCGGCAATTTTTTAGCACCGAAGAACAGCAAGATTACAAACAGAATGAGCAGCAGTTCAGGACCGCCGAGGTTGCCAAGAAATAACAAAATACCTTGTAACATAATTTTATATGAAAAGTTGGGCAAATATACGCATTTACAGCCAAAAGGCAGGGATTGGCAAAGGGAAAGTCGTCGGTTATGAATAATTTTGCCTTTTAGCTTGTAATTTCATATGCTTAAAACACTGCTGCTGCTTTTTTTGTTCATGTACTTGCTCATCCGTTTTTCGGGCAGCATTATCCATATAATAAGGCGCGTGTATCATCTTTTTAAACCAGAGAGCGAGATAATAATTCGTCGCTCTTCTACTGCTCACAAAAAAAGCCGCCGCCCCTTTTCCGATGGAGAATATGTAGATTTTGAAGAGATAAAATAATGGTTAGCAGCAAATAATGAGATACGTCGTTTCAAGCTAAAACAAACAGCTTGCGGCTTTTGCAGATGTGTTGCTTGGTTTGATAAATACGCTGAGCAAAAAGTGATGGCAAAATCTCAACAATTTTTTGGTCTGTATAGGCAACAAGTTGATGCAACTGCTTTCGGAAAGACATTTGTTTGTGGTAGAGGGTATAGTCGAAAGTAGGCAAGACTTTTTAAATTTGCAAGTATGTATCGCTTATTGCCCGACTCTTTGCAGTTCCCGCCAGTAGAGTTAGCCGATGAAAACGGCTTGCTTGCCTATGGCGGTGATGTGTCGGCTGAACGTGTGTTGGCAGCTTACGACCAAGGCATTTTTCCTTGGTTCGATGAGGATTCGCCCCCCTTGTGGTGGTCGCCTGACCCGCGGTTTGTGCTTTTCCCCGAAAACTTGATTGTTTCCAAAAGTATGCGGCAAGTGCTGCGCAGAAAGCAATTTACCTTTACAGTTAACCACGCTTTTGAACAAGTAATAGCCAACTGCCGCCATACTCCGCGCCGTGGACAAGATGGCACTTGGATTACCCCTGAAATACAAGACGTGTATTGTGAACTACATCGGCAAGGCTGGGCGCACTCAGTAGAGGCTTGGCAAGGAAATACCTTAGTGGGCGGGCTGTACGGCTTAATTTATGACCGCTGCTTTTTTGGCGAATCTATGTTTACACACGTTAGCAATGCTTCCAAAGCTGCTTTTATTACCTTAGTAGCCAATTTGAAAAGGGCAGAGTTTGTAGTAATAGATTGCCAAGTATATACCGAACATTTAGAAAGCCTCGGTGCACAAATGATCCCTCGCAGAATGTTTCAGCAGCTGATTAAATATTACGGCAGACGTATTCGGGTAGATTTAGCTGCTATTTTCGACCCCCTTTGCTATCAAATATAAAACCATGTAGCATCCCAATAAAATATTGTAATATTGCACGCAAACTTTTACTGTTTAGATAATGACGCAAAAATTTGCTGCTTCGCATCATGCTGCTACTGCTCAGGGGCAAAAAGAAACCAAAAAGCCTAAAAAAAGTGCTGCCCGCGAGTGGTTAGATGCTATTGTTTTTGCTGTAGTAGTAGCTACCATTTTCCGCTGGCTATTGGTCGAACCTTTTACTATTCCGACTCCCTCGATGGAAAAGTCGCTGTTGGTGGGCGATTACTTGTTTGTAAGCAAGTTGCACTACGGTGCGCGTACACCCATGACGCCCCTGCAAATACCACTTGCTGCCAATAAAATCTGGGGAACGAACATTCCTTCGTTCGTAGATTGGATTCGCCTGCCACAATACCGGCTGCCTGCCATTTCAGAAGTAAAACGCAATGATGCTGTTGTATTTAACTGCCCGGTAGACCCCGCTCCCGACTATCCGGTAGATATGAAAACCCACTACATCAAACGATGCATTGGTATGCCGGGCGAAACCCTTGAAATTAAAGACCAACAAGTCTATATCAACGGCAAGCCAATTGAAAACCCAGCAGGTATACAACAAAGTTATGTAGTAGAAACTAAGCAGAACCAAATGGTTCGCAACCGAGTATTTACCGAGTTAGGTATAACCGATGTAGAACAATTTGGTAACAGCTATTTGATTCACACCAACGACGCTCGAGCAGCTCAATTGCGCAAAGCCGATTTTATTGCCAGTGTTACCAAAGAAATCTTTCGTCGCGAAAGCAGCGACCCGCGCGGACGTTCCTTCCCATACGCAAGCGGCTTTGACTGGACAATTGACAACTTCGGACCGCTGCATATTCCCAAAGCAGGTGAAACCATTGAGCTGAATGCACAAAATATTGCCCTTTACAAACAGGCAATTCTTTATTATGAACATAACAAAGGTATCACCGAAGCCAACGGGCAACTGTTGCAAGATGGCAAACCACTTACTTCTTACACCTTCAAGCAAAACTACTACTTCATGATGGGAGATAACCGCCATAACTCTGCCGATTCGCGCATATGGGGGTTTGTACCGGAAGACCATATACTGGGTAAAGCGCTATTTATTTGGATGTCTATTAACCCCCATCCCGAAGGAAGTAAAATTAGGTGGGAGCGCATTTTTTCTAAAATTGATTAATTTCCATGCGCGTCGTAATTTGCCTGCTTTGTTACCTTAGTGTAGTATATCAACTTACTGCACAAGATAGTACCAAAGTTTACTACCTCGAGTTTGTTAAAAAAGGAAAGCCGAACCAGTTGCGGATTATGGCTGACGGAGAAGAAGTAGTATGTAAAATCAAACAGGTTGGTAGAAAAAAATTACGCATGCGCGGCAATCTAAATATACTTAATGATAGCACTTTGCAAATTGGTAACCAGGTTTTCCATTTGCGGCAAATCATTTACATTACTGCCCGCACCGACTGGTGGGATAGAAAACTTTCAGCCCTGTTAATGACAGCAGGCGGGCTTGCTGCTGCTGTCTATGGGGCTGCTAATATCGGTATGAATCGCCCTGTACCTGCCAATACAGGCATCCCTGGTATTGTGCATACCTTAGCCGTTACTACTGGGGTGACCTTAGCAGCAGCAGGCACGATGCAATTTGTTTTGCCCGGAAAGTATTTTTTCTATAACAAATATTGGAAAGCAAAAATTAAGCCGCTGCAATTCACTACTCCGTAGAGCAATGACACAGCCGCAACGCCCTTTGTTCATTACAGCCATTGGTACAGACAGCGGTAAAACGCTGGTCAGCGCCATTGTTACCGAAGCGCTACAAGCCGACTACTGGAAGCCCGTGCAGTCAGGTTTGCCACGCGATACCGAAACAGTACAATCGTTAGTAAGCAATACGGTTTCCCAGTTTCACCGCGAAGCCTATCTGCTGCGCGAGCCGCTTTCGCCACATGCTTCGGCTGCTATTGATGGGGTGCAGATAGAGTTAAATCGCATTCACCTACCCATCACCCCCAATCGCTTGGTGATAGAAGGAGCAGGCGGCATTTTAGTACCGCTCAACGATACCGATTTTGTGATAGATTTAGCGGAACGCTTTGCTGCTGAGGTGATTTTGGTAGCTAACTTGTATTTAGGCAGCATCAACCATACCTTGCTCAGTGTTGCCGAACTGAAACGCCGTGCCGCTGCTGGAAAATGCTCTATCAAGGGGCTTATTTTCAACCGCTGCCCGGTGGAAACATCAGAGCAAATTATTTTGCGCCATGCCGGCTTGCCATGCCTGCTGCGCATCGGCAACCACGAAACAGTTACAAAAGACTTGGTGAAACACTACGCGGCAGAGTTGAGGGGGAGGTTGTAATCCAACTTGTGTTTTACTCTCTTACCCCCCGGATATATATAATTTGGGTGATACCATAATGAGCATCTATTTGTATCAAAGGGTGGGTACCTGATGGTGTCGTAGGCGTATCAATATATACACGAAACCCATTTCTTTCTAATATTGATATTACGTCTGCTAAAACTTGTTCACGTTCTTTAAAAGTGTAGCAATTGACAAATATAGATCTTACCTTGCTTAGATGAGATTCACAGTCTGTTAAGATGTCCAATTCTGCTCCTGGAGCATCTATTTTTAGCACGTCAATGAAATTTTCCGATAATAATGTTCTAATAGATACAACACTGACTTCTTCTGTAAGTAAATGATGTGAATAGGGGTCGCTCATAAGGTAGCTGTACATGTCAGGTATTGTGGATAGTAACCTTTTTCCCGTTGCTCCCGATACGGCAGCGCGATGAAGAAAAATTTTATCTGCAGCAGAAAATTGTGCTGCATTTGCTGTAAGGCATTGGAAGGCAACACTATTTGGTTCAAAAGCATGTATAGTTGCTTGTGGATACTGATTGCGAAAAGCCCATACGCTTAGCCCGATATTAGCACCAATATCAATAATAAAACCAGAGACATTTATTTCCTGAGATTGGAGAAAGTATTTTTTTTCTTCTACAATTTCCCTGTACATCAGCAAAAATGAATCCCGATCAGTAAAGTGTATCTTGATACCGTTAATTATAATTTGGCCGTGCGTAAATCGGGGCATGTTTTTGATTTTTTTCAAACTGTTTTGTAATCTAATTCGTTCTCGATAGTAAGCATACCAATAGTAGCGATAGAAATGTTTCCATCGCTCAGGGAACCACTTAGTAATAATAAAACCTGTACGTGTTTGGATAGGCATGGCTACCTGTTTAATA
Organism: Bernardetiaceae bacterium; assembly: GCA_025056255.1. Classification (GTDB taxonomy): domain Bacteria; phylum Bacteroidota; class Bacteroidia; order Cytophagales; family Thermoflexibacteraceae; genus Rhodoflexus. The sequence goes on from JANWVT010000026.1 coordinate 26,328, forward strand.
AAATACTTTCTAACAGCAGCCATACTTGTTTGCGAAGTTTTTATTTTTTGTTTGGTGATAGAAATGCGATCGATTGTTGGACTGTCATAAATGTTTGTAGTATTGCAATGCTCTCCGCTGCTATCGTGTCCTATATTGCGAATAAGGGAAGAGGTCGGATACAAAGCCATGCCATTTTGAAGGAAAATGCTTGCATACCAACGAATAGCCCATGTTTTTAGGCTGTAAATTACATTCGCTTCCAACTGACTAGAAAAGGGATAGCTGTCTTTAAAGTTAAATTCGTACAAACGTTGCTGCGAGTGAATAGTAAAAAACAATTCATGAGGATCGTACCGAAAGTAGTTCCATGCACGTTTCCATGTAGCCCACCCCCACGGCCAAGAAAAAGGGAGAAAGATAGTAGTAGGTTTTGAAGGTAGCTCCACTGGAAACATATACCCCGAAATATGCATTACGCGGGGTTCGTTGGCGTAGAGTTCCAGCGCTTCGTTCATGTAGCGCAGAAAGCCGGGGGAAGTTACCAGATCATCTTCCAGTACGATGATGCGCTCGTATCGGTTTACAATCTGGGTAACGCCATCTATGATATTGTCTGCCAGTCCCCAGTTGCGTTGGCGTTCAACAATGTGGACTTCTTTGCACCACTTTCGACTGCGAATCAGTTCCCGCACTTGGCGGATTTTTTCTTTTTGCTCTTCAGTGGCATCGGTTTGGGGTCCATCAGCGAAGATGTAAAGTATAGATTGATCTGCTAATTCATTAGCAGCCAGTGCTTCGAGAGTTTGCTGAGTGTGCCAAGGACGTTTGTAAACGAATAGGGCAATGGGGGCGAGGGTTTGCATGGCATGGCTAATCGGTCGGGTGAAGAAATTTTTCAGGTGCTACATATTTGCCGCGAATACCTACTAAGGCATGGAATGTAGCCAAGATGCGAAAATAACGCAAATAGTATTCGTGCGTGTGATGCGATGTTCTACCAAACCATTGGTGAACATAATGCCTGATAAAAAAATCGGCAATATCTAAGTAATCTGCTAACTCTTTCCGTATTATTTTGTTAGAAATGCGCCTGTATTTTTTGTCTAACAGCAACTGATTTCTTGTACGGTAGTAGGTGCGTACGTATTCTAGCGAGCGATTAAGAGTGAACGAAACAGCACCTTGATGCACAACTACGGACTGAGGAATAACAAATGATGGAATACCTACCCTCCAAAGTTTGTGGCAATAGTCAGTTTCTTCACAATACAAAAAATAACGCGTATCTATAAAACCGTACTTTCGGATGATATGGAAAGGTATCAGCAAACTTGCACCGTTTAATTCTCCAACAGGGCGTTTAACTAACTGCTCCTTTACTGTTTCGTAAGGGAGCCCATATAAAGGATTGTAACTGCCATCCACAATTTGATTGTTTAGAACCAACGATCCGCCACCATAGTTGATAGTTCCGTCAGCTTGGAGTGTAATGCTGCCGTAGAGTGCATCAGGTTGCTCTTGCCACGCTTCTACCAAGGCGGCAAGTGCATCGGGTTGTGGGATGGCATCGTTGTTTAAGATCCACAATAAATCAAAGTTTTGCTTTCGTGTCCAACGAACCGTAGCTAAATGTCCACCTGCGTAGCCTTGATTTTTTGAAAGTTGCAAAAGAGTAACTTCCGGAAAGTCGCGGCAAAAGCTCTTAGGTATGTATTTTGACGCATTATCTACTACTACTATTTGCCAATGCGCATATGTTTGCTGCCTAACTGCTTTTAAACATGTTTCGGTAGCTTGCCAGTTATTCCAGTTAAGAACCGATATGACAACCTTAGGAGATGGCATCAATCATCAGTTTTATACGTTGAAAGCTCCAATACAACCCATGCCAAAGCAAAGATGGCTGTTTTTTGAGAAAAAACAGATGCCATAGTGCGAGCCATCCTGTGGTGAAATCTTTCCTGTGTATCCAATTATAAATACAAGATGGATGAGCTTTTATTAATTGACGGGCAAAATGTAGGCGTTCTGTCAAGGTAGTTTGTGCCTTTTTTCCTGTCAAGAACGTCCAATCAGGCGGCTTTATGCTTATACTACGGCAAAAATAGGTAATTCGTCGTTTCAAGTCAGCGGGAAGATAAAAGTCGGCATCGTGAATAAAATTTAACAGTTCTTCTGTGCTAAATTCCCCTGTGAGAAAGCGTCGCTTAATCATCGGCACACCCAGTAAAGGCAATTTGCCCGTCATGTGCAATGCCATATTATATCGTGGTGGTGTTAGACCTGACTGCTCGTAGCAAATCATTGCCCCTATGGAAAGCTGCTGCGACAGCAGGTATTGGCTCAGCCCAATCTCATATGTTTCTATGACCTTGCGGCGGCGTTTTCCCATTCCCTCTGCAATGCCGTTCATTTGGAAATAGTAAGCAATAGGTGGCAACGCATTTTTGTTTGCCATTAGAAAGTAAGATTGTACATGATAAGCGTCTTCTATTGAATCTGTGATGCCGGCATAATCCAAACCACTGTTTTCAAACCATTGTATCACGGTATCCAAAGGACGGAACAATATGCAAGAGTCATTGGCTAATATAAGACGGTCAAATTGAAGTAAATCTATTTGTTGCAGCGCGGCATACCACTGTCCAAAGTCATAACCTTTGTTAGGTAACAGTAAAATTCGGATGTTGTGTTGTGCCAAAAACTGTTCAGACTCATCCGTTAGTACTTTTTTATTGCTCAGCAGCCAGAGTTCTTGCGCATGTTTGCGTAATTCGAGCAAATAATACCTGATATAATTAGGAATAGCGGCTTGCTCAAAATAACTGCTAAACAGACACAGGGTATTAGGCATTACTAAACAACCTTTTCGATGACCAGTAAATTGCGTTTTTCAGACAAAAAATAAAATTATGTGCGTTTAATAAATAGGCAATTTGCAGATACCCAATTAAAACGCTCCCTCTATAAATGTTTAAAAAGGCTCCATCCAGACTGGCATTTTGCCTTAGAAAGCTGGATTTTCGCAATAATTTTAATGCTTTGCAATAGACTTTTGGGTC
>JANWVT010000027.1 GCA_025056255.1 Bernardetiaceae bacterium
CACGCATCCAAATACTCCTTATACTCCTGTTGTTCCTAATGCATTAGCGGGGGCATCTAACGGACCAGGGGTGGTGAGCAATACATTAATAGGCGGTACTCCCGTAAAGCGAAAGGTTGTACTGCGGTATCGCGTCTCTACTACTACCACTCTCAACGATATTGGCTATAGTTTTTCGGTTTCCACTAACTCCTGTGGTAGCACGTTGAGTGATTCTAAAAATATCCTCTGCAGCCAGCTCATGCCAGTGGAATTGGTTTCTTTCAGCGGCGTGAACAAAGGCAGGAGCAATATTTTGAAATGGAGCACTGCATGGGAGTTGAATAACAAAGGCTTTTTTATAGAACGAAGCGAAGATGGGATTCATTTTCATCGAATAGGTTTTGTGCAAGCGGCAGGCAATGGCAACCTACTCACCTACTACCAATATGTGGACGAGTTAGAACGAATACAAACCTACTACTACCGCCTGCGCCAAGAAGACTACGACCAAAGTTTTACTTATTCCAAAGTGATTGCCATTGCTCCTTCTGATGAAATAACCGGTAGTGTGGAACTGTATCAAGAGGGCGCTCAGGGAAGTATATATTTGCGCACTCATTTAGAACAGCCTGCTGCTCTGCAAGTAGAGCTATACAACGTGGCAGGAGCGAAGGTAGGCAGCCTAATAATAGAAGTTCCTGCGGGCAGTTATGTTCAACTCCTTCATGTACCTGTATCGGCTAAGGGGCTATATGTTGCTCAGGTTCTTCACAAGAAAGTTCCCGTAGCGCGGCAAAAAATTCTTTTTGTAAATGAATAAAAATTTTCCGAACAGGTATTGGAATATCCGGTAAGGCGCTCTACCTTTGTGCCACCATTGAAGGATGCACCGTTCGTCTAGGGGTTAGGACGTATCCCTTTCACGGATAAAACACGGGTTCGATTCCCGTACGGTGTACAAAAAAAGCGGTAACGTTTGTTTTACCGCTTTTTTGTTTTGTGTGTGTCCCAACTTTTGGCTGTTGAGCGTTTGTTTAACCTGTTTGCATGTAGCAAAACACACGCTATGGCCTGCTGAGATGCAGAAGGCGCAAAAAACACATTTCTGCGTTGCGTTTCCCATGAACATACATAATAACAATAGGATGGCTTAAAATAGGCGCACCGGTTGCACAATCTATCCCCCTTACCGTCACCTTGCAAATGTGTCTATGTCATTTAACCTTCAATCATCAAGTAATTTTCATTTGCGTTGTTGCCCAAGTATTTTGCACGTTACTAACTCGAAATAAAAAAACCGTTCTGCAAAACAGAACGGTTTTTTCACATGAACATGAAAAGCAATGGTTGCAAAACTTACTATTATTTATTTCAAGGGGTTTGTCCAACGATTAGCCAAATACTGAATGCCTAACGAGTAGCCGCCAAAAGTATTACCGGGTGAAGGCAGCGGAGGTTGCCAACCAGTGATATAGATAGTGTAGCAACTGGCAGGATCGATAATAATGTTGCCTCTGGTTACCAAGTTAGTGGTACTACCTGGGGCACGAACCTGAACAGTGTAAGTACCTGGGTCAATTTCAAAGAAGTCGCGTCTGCCTTTAAAAGGAAGATTAGAAGCCAAGGTAACACCGGTTGAGGTAACTACATCTAAGGCTGTGGCATTAGGACATAGATTGAACACGCGTACTTTGGCTTTACCCGGAGAGGGCAATGAGAGGTCGTCCTCTATTACCAATGACTCTGGGCGATGCGCTTGCAGACCCAATGTACCTACAGCAAACACAGTATAGTATTTGTCTGCCTGAGTAGGGAATGAGAACTCTAAGATTCTACCTGCTGGTCCTGGGGGGTCGTTAGCCTGTGATTGTGCGGTATCGAAGCGCATGTTCATAGTGCCCGGCTCAAAAGCTTTGTAGCCATTTGTCCAAGGAAACCTGATGGGGTGATTGTTAAACTGTACACCGTTGTAAAAGGGGTAAATAGCTATTTCCCGACGTGCTTGGAAAGGAATGGGAGAGGCGTTGAATGCTGCATTTACGAATAGAATTTTAGCCTTGTCTTTTTCCTCGCCCAATCCTACCACTTCTTTTTGACAAGCAGTTAGCAGCGCCAAGCCAACAATAATCAGAATAGAAACATATATCGTTCTCATATCAGTATCCTGGGTTTTGAGTTAAAAGTGGGTTGTTTACAATTTCTACTTGTGCAATGGGTAGCAACATTTTGTTGCGGTTAAAGTCTGTGCGTCTTTGATTAACGCGCAAAACGCGGTCGGCAAATTCAAAGCCATAGCGCAACAGGTCAAACCAACGTTTGTTTTCCATTGCCAATTCGCGACGACGCTCTAGGCGCACTGCTTCGCGGAAAGCAGCTTGCGAAAGCCCGGGCGGCAAGTCTCGTGTTGAAGTTTGGTTGAGTGGCAAACCGAATGCACGGCGGCGTATCCGGTTGATAAATTCGTAGGCTTGCGCATCAGGACCGCCCAGTTCGTTTTGTGCCTCTGCATAAATGAGCAGCATTTCTGCCAAGCGATATACTGGAAAGTTAACTTGATTGGTGGCACCAGAACCTACTACGTGGTGCTTCCAAGTAAGCCATACAGTCCGTCCACCTGTACCCAAACCACGCGTGAAGCACACATCTCGCCGCAGATCGCCATCCTCAAATGCCTGAATCAGCCCACCAGTAAAACCAACCTCGTTTCCAGTGTCTTCGTCGTCGGTAGGGCGATAGGCTGCTAAGCTGGCTGTGCCACCGTTAAATACATTGATGGCATCCATAATAAAGCCGTAGTTGTTAGCCAAAGGAGCTGTGCCTACAGTAGCGCCTTGGTTAGCAAACTGAATTTCAAACAGACTTTCTCGGCTGTTTTCTTGACCGCCGCGTGCAGCGAAATTATCTCTGTAATTAGGCATCAAAATGCGGTCGCTCTCGTTGATAACGCGCAAAGCAGTAGCGCGCGCTTCGGCAAATTTGCGTTGAGTTAAGTAAACGTCTGCCAACATGGCTAATGCAGACCATCTGGTAACGCGTCCTATTTCATTGCCTAAGCCAGAACCTGAATAAGAAGGCGGCAGTTGGGTAGCAGCTTCTATTAGGTCGCGCTCTATTTGGGCATACACTTGTGCTACGGGCGTACGCGGAATGTTTACCTCAGAGGCGCTTTTAATTTCCTTTACATGCAGGGGTACATCGCCAAAGAGGCGCACTAAGTTGAAGTAGGCAAATGCGCGCATAAACTTTGCCTCACCAATAAACTGGTCTCTAAAAAGCAATCCTGCAGAGTTGCGGCTTTGACCCAGTGGAATATTCACGGCAGGAGTGCGCTCAATAATCACGTTAGCGCGATAAATCAGGCGATACAAATCATCCCATAACTCATATGAGATAGGGTTATCGGCAACAATTTCGAAGTAGTCCAGTATATTGTAAGCAGTACCTGCTACGCGGCTTGTAGAACCTATCACATCATCGCTGGCATAATCTATGTACAACAGGTTGTTGTTACCACGATACAAGTTTCTGCCGGAAAGTACATTGTACAAACCATTGACAGCAGAGAGTGTACCAGCAAAGTCAGTAAAAGTAGCATCCACAGTTTGCTGTCCGATAGGAGAAGGCTCCAACAGGCGCTGGCAGCTTGTATTCACTCCTATTAAAAGCCCTGTGAGCAGTAATACACGAAGGGTTGTTTTCTTATTCATATTTAACATGGCTCTTAGCAATTTTAAAGTTGGGGAGTGTACTTAGAAACCGAGATTGACACCAAAAATGAGTGATTTGGCAATGGGATAAGCACCTATATCAAGACCATTGGTAGTAACATTGGAGCCAAAGCTGTTTACCTCTGGGTCCCAGCCAGAGTAGCGAGTAAAGGTCAGCCAGTTATTAGCCTGTGCATATACCCGTGCACGACTGAGTTTAGCCTTGCTAATGAAGTCGCGCGGCAGCTCATAGCTAAGTGTAATGGTGCGGATGCGCAAGAAAGAAGCATCTTCCAAGAATCGGTCGGAAGGCAACAGCGGGTTATTGTTGCGCGGTACCGGCACAGAGGTTACTCTTCCGGGTTGGCTCGGTAGCCAGCGATTATCATATGATACGCGCCATGCACCAGCTTCAAAGGTTTCTGACTGTAAGCGCGGCTGGTTCCACAGCAAGTTGCCTTCTTGGAAGTTGCCCACAATATTCAAGCCCAAACCTTTGTAAGACAGCGTAGTACCAAATCCGCCGAAAAGTCTGGGGAATGGAGAACCTACCCAAACGCGGTCTCTGTCATCAATAACGTTGTCGCCGTTTTGATCAACTGGAATAAAGTCGCCGGGAGCAAAGTAAGGTTGGTTCACAATTGTGACACGGGGTGCTCGCAGTGCTTCTTCCCATGTTTGATACTGTCCACGCTCTTGCAACACGTAGAAAGCACCAATAGGACGACCCACCTCAGTGCGGTTAATAAATCCATTCACCCGCCATACCCCTGCACCATTGATAAAGGGTAAGTCCCCTATGCTAATCACTTCGTTTACGTTAGTGGAGATATTGAAATCTGCTTCCCAACGAAATCCGTTTTTATCGGCAATGATGCCGTTCACAGCGAATTCCCACCCACGATTGCTAATTTTACCAATGTTAGTAGTGTATGAGTTACCTACACCAGAAATAACTGACAGCGGCGCAGGACCTAATAAGCCGTCGGTGAGCTTGTCATAGTAATCAATGGTAAAGTTAAGGCGTCCTCTCAGCAGGCTAATGTCTAAACCAATGTCGAGCTGCTTGTTGCGTTCCCAGCGAATGTCTTGGTTTTCAAAGCGCACAGGAGCAGTACCCGTTGCAACGGAGTTGCCAAAAACGGCGTTCGTAGTACCCATCAGAGCAGAGTAGAGGAAGTTACCGATTTCTTGGTTACCTGTTACACCATAGCTAGTGCGCAGTTTCAAGTCTTGAATAAAGTCAACATCTTTCAAGAAATTCTCCTCGGACAAACGCCAACCCACAGAGAAAGAGGGGAATAAGCCATATTTATTGTTAGCACCGAAACGAGAAGAACCGTCGCGGCGGATAGTACCTGTAAACAGGTAACGGTCTTTAAAGGAGTAGTTGGTGCGAATAAATTGCGAAACGATAGCTGACCTAGTTTCTCCACCAAAAATGAGCGTAGGGTTAGGTTGGTTACCTAATTGGTTTAAAGCGTTGCTGGGCGAACCTTGTCCCTGTGCACCCATTGTAACATCTATGAACTGTTGCGCAGAAAAGCCTGCTACTACATTTAGCAAATGGTCGCCAAAACTTTTGTCATATGTCAGGATTTGGTCTGCTAACCAGTTAAAAGTTTTAGGGCGGCTTTCAAATACAGTTTGTGTATTGTTTACGTCTACACCGCGCACCCATACGGGGTTCACGCTACGCAACTCGTTAAACAGGTAATCTACCCCAAAGAGCGACTTAAATTTCAGCCCTTCCAATAATTTTATCTCACCGTAAATATTGGAAATGATCCGATAGCGATTTGTACGGCGAGTATTCTCTACAATAGCAGCTACGCGGTTGTCGCCGCCACTGGTAATCAGATTGCTGCTTACAACTGTATTCGGACGACCGGCAAAGTTGCCTTCTCTATCATACGCTAATCCTATTGGAGAGGCTAACGGACCGTACAACAGTTGGCCTTGGAAGAACTCGTCACCATCCAATCCATTGGTTCCTTGGTAGCTAAGAACTGTACGCGTACCCAATTTAAACCTTTCAGTAGCTTGAACGTCTAAGTTAATCCGTTGTGAAACCCGCTCAGAGCCCGTATTGATGACAATACCTTGTTGGTTGAAATAGTCGGTACTGATAGCGTATTTCAACCGCTCTGTTCCTCCATTAGCAGACAATGCGTAGTTTTGGATAGGGGCAGGTCGGAAAAGTTCATTTTGCCAATTGGTTCCCTCATCGAGCAAGAAAGGATTAACTGGCCAGATATCAAAGCTTTCCAATCCGCGCGTACCTGCATTGCGGCGGTGTTCGAACACCATGGCTGCACGCTCACGTGCATTGATAGTAGGTATTTTTTTGCGAATAGTTTGCACGCCGTAGTAGGCATCAAAATTGAACTGGGTTTTACCTAACTTGCCGCTCTTGGTAGTAATCAGTACCACGCCATTGGCAGCCCGTGCGCCATAAATAGCCGTAGCAGAAGCATCTTTTAACACTTCAATGGACTCTATGTCGTTAGGGTTGATGCTTGCCAGTGGGCTTGAGTTGTTGGAGGCTGCACCACCGGTTTGTCCTTCATTACCCACGCCTAAGCTGTTGTTGCGCTCGTTCCATGCTAATGGAATACCATCAATAACATATAAAGGCTGATTCGCACCTCCACCTGCTGTGGAATTGACACCGCGAATCCGCACTTGCACAGCACCTCCCGGAGCGCCGTTGCTCTGGATTACTTGCACACCTGAAACGCGTCCTTGTAGTGCTTGGTCTGCTCCCATTACAGGAACAGCTTTTATTTGCTCTGCTTTAACACTGGCTACGGCACCCGTTACGTCGCGCTTGCGCTGTTCGCCGTAGCCTACTACTACTACTTCTTGTAAATTTTTGACATCTTCTTGCAAAACCACATCTATCTGGGTCTGCGAACCAATAAGTACTTCCTGTGTAACATACCCTACGTAAGAAAATACCAGTGTGGTAGCATTGTCGGGCACGTTGATAGCATATTTGCCATCCGCATCGGTTACTGTTCCTATAGTAGTGCCTTTTACCACTACGTTCACACCCGGCAGTGGCGACTGGTCGGAGGCAGCTGTTACTCGACCAGTAATGCGCCGCTCTACAACCACTGTCATTGGCAGCGGATTAACTGGTTGCGGCAATGTAAAAGGATGGACGAATGGCTGTATTGTTTTTTGAACCGCCGGTGGTGTCTCGCTCAAAGGCTCTTTTTTAATTAGCCACATATTGCCACCCACAGGTTCAAAAGATAGGTGAAGCGGTGTGAGAATTTCCTGCAATACTTGTTTGAGAGGCTTTTGCAAATGCAAATTAGAACCATTTATATGTTTGCCTTCCACAACACTGGTTTCATACATAAAAACCGCATTGTGAAGCCTTTCGATGGTTCGCAGCGCTTCTTTTAAACTCAATTGTTGCTGGTGAGAGTGAGTGGTTCGTTGCGTATAGTGACGGGCTAATAGTGCTTGTGCATGAATTTGTTGAACAAAAGCCCACAACGCAACACTCAGCAGTGTTGTTCGAAGTGTTTTCATAATCATATTAGAATTAGTGGTTTTGGTGCTTTAACAAAGAGTCAATAAAATACTACAGAGTCTCCTTTGCGTTTAACCTTAGCATCGAACAAGCGAGCAACGCCTGTAAGGAATACATCAAGATTTTTAGCGTCTAAATGAGCCGTAATGCGACGTGTTCGCAAATCTTGCTTGCGAATAGTGACTTTTACCCCACAGTTTTCTTCGATTGTTTTAGCCACCTCCTCAAAAGGGGTATTGTCAAACACAAATTTCTGCTGCACCCAATTCATGGAGTGTTCCAAATCGGTCACCTTTTTGGTAATAATGCCCGATTTTTCAGAAAGTTCTGCCTCTTCGCCCGGCATTAGTACAGTGGAAACAGTTGCTTGAGAAGAGGGTTGCATCTGCTCCACTTCCATTTTCACTTTACCTGTTTTAAGCAATACTTTTGTTGCTTCGTTGCGATTGGTAACGTCAAAACTTGTTCCCAGTACTTCTATTCGTGCTTTACCAGCGTGCACCACAAAGCGGTTATCAGGAGAAATAGCATGGCGCACATCGAAATAAGCCTTTCCTTTTAACCATACTTCGCGTGGACGATTGCTGCCCCAGTAGCGAGCATACTGCAACGAACTGTTACCACTCAATACAACTGTTGAATGGTCGGGAAGTGTTACTGTTCGATTTTCACCTATTTGCGTGTAAACCTCGATAGGTACTAAGAAGTATAGGTAAGACGATGCAGCAATAGCTGACAGGAGAATAAATACTACGGCTGCATAGCGCAAATATGTACGCCACCCAATAGTAACCAAAGGTTTTTGCGGTTGGCGAGTGGTTTGTAAGCGTTTCAGCACCTGTTGCCAAGATTTATCTATATCTGGCACTACTGCCGCGTATGATTCTGCCTGTCTGAGTTGTTTGATTAGTTCAATTGCTTCCTGAGCTGCTGCTTGGTTTTCCGGATGTTGTGCACACCAATCTTCCCAAAATTGACGTATTTCCGATATATCGACATCCTCTTCTCCAAGAATACCACAAGCATAGCGCTGAAAGGAAGCGTCGACCAGTAAGTCTTCTACTGAATAGCGGTACTTTTCCATATCAGCTTTTTGCCTCTATGATAAGAGAAAAGAGAAATGATAATCAACAAGCGAAAAAATTTTTTTAAAAATTAACTTTAAAATCAGTCAGTGTGTTTTTTTAAGCATTGGCGTAAGCCTGTAACAGCTCGAAAACAAAGGTTGACAGCAGCCTGATATACCATGTTTAATATATTTGCAATGTCTTCATAATCAAGCTGTTGATAAAATTTTAAGTGAATGATTTCACGCTGGCGAGGAGTAAGTTTATTTAAGCACTGTTTTAGTTGAGCATTCATTTGGTGATGACTTTCATGCTCTATTACAGCCTCTTCGTATGAGGCTATTCCCATAAAAGACATGCTCTCGTCGGAAGCATAGCGATGATTGAGGGTGCGCAACAGCCGACTACGTATAGACTTGTATAAATAGGGCTTTACTAACTTTACATCCGATAGCTGCTCTCTGTTCTCCCACAGCTGCACAAACAAATCTTGAACGGCATCTTCCACCACAACTCTGTCTGGAACAATGCGATAGCCATAGCTATATAGCTTGCTTGCAAGTTTTTTAAACAGCCATTCGTACGAATGAATGTCGCCTTTTTTAATTTGTTGCCATGCCTGAGCAAATTTATCTGTTTCTACACTTAACAATTCCATGTTTGTGGATTTGCAAACATTGCTTCAAAGCTTTACAATTAATAACATTGCCTTTGCCATAAATGTAGGAAAAATTCCTACTAAAACAGTTATAGCTCTATTGAGCCCTGTCTCTTTTTAACACTAAAATTCAAGTGGCAGATTCATGAACCGAAGAAAATTTTGCAAGCAAATTACCGCTTTTTCAGCAAGTGCTGTATTAGTTACCAGCCAAACAGGTGCTATATACATAAATGCTAACAGTAATAAAAATGTTTGGGATTTGCTTGTATACGGAGGCACGCCAGCAGGCATTATGACTGCCGTAGCTGCTGCCAGGCAAGGGCTGCGCGTATTGCTTGTTGAACCTACTAAGCGAGTGGGGGGAATGCTCTCCAACGGGATTTCGCATACTGACTTTCGCACCTACGAGGGGTTAACCGGGCTCTATGCTGAGTTTTGCAGTCGCATTATAGCTTATTATGAAAACAAGTACGGCAAAACCGATGATTGGGGCAAAATTACTATGCGCGGCACACATGCCGAACCGCATGTAAATCAACTTGTATTAGAGCAAATGCTCGCCCAAGTTGGCGTGCAGGTGGAATATTTTGCTGAGTTGCAATCGGTAAAAATAAGTAAACGCAGCATCCGGAGCGTGGTTTGCAAAGTGCGCAACATGCAACAAACATACTCGGCACACTATTTTGCTGATGCTACTTACGAAGGCGACCTGTTGGCAATGGCAGGCGTAGCTTACCGTGTAGGACGCGAAGCACAAAGCGAATTTGGCGAAACTCTTGCCCCTTTGTTTGCCAACCAACAGTTGCAAGCCTACAATTTTCGGCTTACTATGACACAACGCCCCGAAAATAGGGCGCCTGTTCCTAAACCTGAACAATACAGGCGCGAGGACTTTGTTGGCATCTTGCCCTTGCTCTACGATGGACGTATCAAACGCGTATTCGGGCTTACTGCCGACTGTATCTATAAGAACCAACCTTATTACAATCCTTTGCCTAACCAAAAATTTGACATCAACGATGTTTCTAACGGACTGGTTCGCATGTCGCTGCCGGGCGAAAACATAGGCTGGGTAGAAGGTAATGCTCAACAGCGAAAAGCCATTTTTCAACGACACCTTTACTATAACGTAGGGCTGTTATGGTTTTTGCAACACGATGAGGCGGTGCCGGCAGCTATTCGTGAAGAAGCGCTTTCGTGGGGCTTTTGCCGAGATGAATTCCCAGAAGACCGCCACCTACCCGACCAGCTCTACGTACGCGAAGCCCGACGCATGCAAGGACAATATATTTTTACCCAAAACGACACCAACCGAGCTCATGGCGACGCGCGTTGCATCTTTCACCCCGATAGCATTGCTATTGGCGACTACGGTCCTAACTGCCATGGCACTGCTCACGAAGGCCCGCTATATGGCGGCAAGCACATTGGCGAGTATTACTTACACACGCCCCCCTATCAGATTCCCTATAAAGTGCTGTTGCCCAAAGAAGTAGACAATTTGGTAGTGCCAGTGGCGTGCTCCTCTTCTCAAATTGGTTTTTGTGCTATTCGCTACGAGCCTATTTGGTGCGCCTTAGGGCATGCAGCTGGGCTTGCCGTAGCCCAATCATTACCAAACAGGCAGCCATTGGCACACATCAACGTGAGGCAATTGCAGCGTACCCTGCACCAGCAACAGGCTGCCACTATTTACGTTTCCGATGTACTGCCTACGCATGAGGCTTTTGCTGCTGTGCAGTGGATAGGTTCTATAGGCGGGCTGCATCGGCTTTGCCCGCCCCCACCCGACAACGGCGAGTTTCACCGCGGCATCTATGGAAAAAACATAGAAAGTCAATATTTCGAAGCTTTTCCGGGGCATTTTTTTGAACCTGAAAAACCATTAGACAGAAAGTTGTTAGACCTGTGGAAACCCTTGCTGCCACTGCCGGCTAAGGCTGCATGGCAGGAACTTGCGCGCCAACCTGAGCGCTTTACGCGCGCACAAGCTGTTTTGAAACTATTTACAACTGTCCAATAAATTTCAGATGCAAAAAAAGATTGTTTGTAGTTTTTTGATTTGTCTGCTGTTGCCTTTGTCTTGTCGCTTGCAGCCACTGCCAGCGTGGTGTTCTCTTTGGCAAATACGAGCATACGTGCAATTTCAACAATACGACCCCGAACGCTTTGCCCAACTAATATGCGCCGAGCAGTTCCCATTACCCAACCAACCTAACCAACCTGTACAATACCAAGCACTAGGCACTACTTGGCAGGTCAGTTATCAACTTAACCATGTACAAGCCGATGTGCACCAGCTTGTACTGCACTGCCGCCTGATAAAGGGGGAAGCCAAACATGCTTCGGTGAGTTTAGTGATAGAGGTAAATGATTGGCAAACCGACAACTACGTATTGATGCCGGCTGCACTCTACAACGGTAATCGTTTCGAGTCGCGGATAGTCAACTATTCTCCCAAGTTACCTTACTATGCGCCCGCTTATCGGATGGCTGCTGACTCGCTCAAAAATATTCCCAACGATATTGGCAAAAACGTGCCTCCTATTATCAGCGACGTGCCTCGCCTGAATAAATCGGCAGGCGTGAGCCGAGTACAGCTGCGAAGTGGCGACATGAGCTCACCTGCCATTGGCATCTTTCATCCACGTTTACAACGCGCCTGTTGGCTGCTTACCACACAAGCTACCGAATTGGGCGATACTGGTATTAGCCTAGAAGAATCCAAAGACCGGCGCCGTGCATGGATGAGTTTTACAGCACCTGTTGTAAGAGAGCGCTACCAATATACTATTGCTTCTACCCGCGCTCCCTCGCTCGACCAGGGGCATCATTTTGTTGAAAACACATCCTTCTCGCTGCCTATTTGGCTGCAAGAACAACCCGCCCAACACTTGCAAACACTTTTCACGCGCTTTACAAGTTTGCGGAAGATACCTTTCCCTGCTACTGAGTACCGCCCTTCGTTGCCTTTTGGCGCTGCTGCCCAAATAATGAGCCAACACATGAACCATGAAAACTGGAGTGAACAACAAAGCTATTATTCTGTTGGAAATAAGTGGCATCGCTGGTCGCCGGGATGGACGGGCGGTTTTCAACTTAGCTATGCCATGTTGCTTAACAACCCTAACGATACACTCACTTACCGAAGAGTGCTGCGCGAACTACATTTTGCACTGGATAAAGGATTTTCGCCCTCGGGCTTTTTTTGGGATTCGTATAGTAACGGATTGCCCAACTCAGGCGACTACCGCCGCCCGCATACCCATCGTTGGCATTTGGTGCGAAAAAGTGCCGACGGGCTGTATTATGCACTTTTGATGATTAATTACCTCGACCGCGCATTTGCCCAATGGCGGAAATTATTCCCTGAAATAGCCCAGCAAGAAGCCCGCTTGCAAAACTTAGCAGCAGCTTTCGTGCGCAATTGGCAACAAGAGCAACAGTTAGGGCAATTTGTAGATGCCTACACAGGAGAAATCATTGTAGGAGGTTCAGCAAGCGGTGCACTAGTACCTGCAGGTTTGGCAATGGCAGCCCAAAAATTCCGAAAACACGAATACCTAATTGCCGCAGAGCAAATAATGAACTATTTTGATACAGCTTTTGTGCAGAAGGGCTATTCCAATGGCGGACCGGGCGACGCCCTACAAAACCCCGATAGCGAATCTCACTACGCTTTGCTCGAGTCGGCAGTTGCCCTATACGAAGCTACCCGTGCTCCTCGATGGCTGCAATTGGCAGAACAAATTGCCGCACAGTTTGCTAGTTGGGTAATGCCCTACAACTACCAGTTTCCTGCCTATTCCACGTTTGGAAAATTGCAAATACGCACTACCGGAGCCGTATGGGCTAACACACAAAACAAACATGGCGCCCCCAGTATTTGCACCCACGCCGGCTTAGCATTGCTCAAACTGTATCGTTATACGGGCAAACTATTCTATGCCGAACTGCTAAAAGACATCGCCTTTCACGCCATGCAATACATTTCCAGAGCAGGGCACCAGATTGGGGCGCTACCTCAAGGAGCAGTTAATGAGCGCTGCAATACAACCGATTGGCTGGAGGGAATCGGCGAAGTTTTCGACGAGAACACTTGGGCACAAATTGCCAACTTACTCATTACCGCACAAATTCCCGGATTGTACATCACCCCCCAAGGCGAGTGGCTGATGTTCGACCACCTGCAAGCTCGCATGGTAGCCAATCGGAAAAACGCATGGACACTTGAAATTAGCAACCCTACTGAGTTTAAAACTACGCTCAAAATTTTTGTTGCTCGTGCAGATGCCTCCTTAGACCAGCCCGAAAGATTTCGCTCTGTAACTGTTGCTCCTTATGCCAAGCAACTAATTGTTATTCCCAAAAATTAAAAACTACATGATGCGCACGCTCTTAGCAAGTTGCCTAATTTGCCAGTCGCTTTTTGTTAGTGCACAGGAACACCTGATTTGGTACAATAAACCAGCTGCTCATTGGAACGAAGCACTTCCTATTGGCAATGGCAGACTGGGGGCAATGATTTTCGGCGATGCGGTAAGCGAACGCATCCAGCTCAATGAAGAAAGCCTATGGGCAGGTTCAAAAGCCGATGGCAATGCCGAAGCAGCCGCTTATTTGCCACTCATTCAGCAAGAAATTCTGAAAGGCAATATTGCGGACGCTATCCAAATGGCAGAAAAACACCTGCAAGGCAGCTACATGCGGATTCGCTCCTATCAGCCTTTGGGCGATTTGACGATTGATTTTTTTGCCAACCGGCGTAGCCTGCCCCCATTGGAAAGCTATCGCAGAGAGTTAGACCTTCGCTCTGGTATTGCCACTACCACATATCGCTACCAAGGCATTACGTTTACACGTGAAACATTTGCCTCAGCTACCGACAATGCCCTGATTTTGCGACTGACCGCCTCGCAAAAAGGGGCGCTTACCTTCCGCCTATCGCTGAGTAGGGCACAAGACGCTGTAGTGCAACCGGTTGCTCCCAACGAGTTGCTCATGAGTGGTCAGGTAGTAGATTTGCCAGCTAAGGATGCTACCCCCGCAGGACTACACATGCGCTTTGCCGCTCGCCTGCGAGGGCAAGTGAAAGGAGGGAGTTGGCAAACTGTTAACAATAGCTTTTGGGTTACCAATGCCGATACGGCTGTTTTTTACCTGACTGCTGCCACCGACTACAATCTCGAACACTTAAATTTTGACCGCAACATTGTTCCCGAAACTCTATGCGCCCAAATGCTTGCCCCCTTGCTCATGAAAAACTATGAGCAAATGCGGGCAGCCCATATTGCCGAACACGCTGCCTTGTTTGACCGCGTGGCGCTCCACTTACACGGCGACACACTCGCTCACTTGCCCACCAACGAAAGGCTACAAAAAGTGAAAGAAGGGGTAGAAGACGTAGGGCTCACTGCCTTGCTTTTTCAGTATGGGCGTTATTTGCTTATGGGCAGTTCCCGACCGCCTGCCAAGCTGCCTGCCAACCTTCAAGGAATTTGGAATCAGGACTTTGTAGCTGCTTGGAACTCCGACTTTCACACCAATATTAACTTGCAAATGAATTATTGGGCAGCCGATATTGTCAATTTGTCGGAAACAATGCAGCCTTTTTCAGACTTTGTCAATCGCTTGCGCGTTCCCGGACGCATTACTGCTCATAAAACTTACGGAGCAAAAGGTTGGACACTCAACCATTTGACCAATCCTTTTGGGCATACATCCATTTCAGATAACGTACGCTGGGGCATTTTTCCAATGGCGGCTTCATGGCTTACGCTTCATTTGTGGGAGCACTATCTGTTCACTGGCGACCAAAACTATTTGCAGCAACATGCCTATCCAGCTATGCGCGAAGCAGCCGAGTTTGTGCTTTCTTTCCTGATTCGCGACAGCCATGGCTATTGGGTAACAGCTCCTTCCAACTCGCCTGAAAACACTTACCTTTTGCCTAATGGCGAAAAGCACATGCTTACCTATGGGGCTACAATGGACATCCAAATTATTCGCGCCCTGCTCAATGCCTGCCTACAAGCCGGTAGATTAGTAGGCGAAAAAGCTGATTTCTTAGCACTTTGTAAAGAAACTTTGGCAGCTTTGCCTCCTACGCGTATCAGCCAACGCTATGGCATTGTGCAAGAATGGATAGAAGATTATGAGGAAGCCGAACCCGGACATCGGCATATTTCGCAGCTATTTGGCTTATATCCGGGCACAGAAATTACCCCTGCTACGCCTGAACTTTTTGAGGCTGCCCGAAAAACCATTGCCCGACGCATGGAATATGCCCAAAAAGGGCAAGGGTTTTACACCGGTTGGAGCTTAGCGTGGCTGATTAACTTCTACGCCCGACTACACGACGGAAATGCCGCCAGACAAACCATACTGACCATGCAACAACAGCTTATTTTAGATAACTTGTTGGACAATCACCCGCCGTTTCAAATAGATGGCAATTTTGGGCTGATGGCAGGTATTGCCGAAATGCTGTTGCAGTCGCATCGGGGAGTGGTAGAACTGCTACCTGCCCTACCCGAGGCTTGGCATAGTGGCCAAGTAAAGGGTTTGCGCGCACGTGGTGGCTTTGAGGTGTCTTTCCGATGGCAAAATCATACCTTACAAACAGCAACCGTTCGCTCTTTAAATGGAGAACCCTTGCGCCTGCAATATCGCGCTCATCTGATAGAGTTGCCTACCACAGCCGGACAAACCTTGCAACTGACATTTGCCAACAATAAATGGAGATTGATTTCTTCTTCCAAAAAATAAACAAATGAAATTGCTTAGCAAACTTTTCAGAATGGGCAACCACAGGGGCAAAACTGAAGGTTGGGGCGTAGTGAATGGACAAGAAAAACAAAATGCAAGGAAATTTCACCATCTGCCCACCACCCTCCGCATTCCACCTTTTACCTTCCAAATGGCGCATGCTGCCCTCCGCAATCATCTATGCGTTAGGGATTGGAAGGGCAAACCCTTTGGGTTTGGTGCGAAGCACCGAAGCGCAAGCGAAGCCCTGAAAAGCCCGCCCCGAAGCCCTTTGAGCAATAGCGAAAAGGCAAGGGGAACGCCCAAAAAGCCCATCCAAAGCAACCCTTTTATACAAATTAGATAACTGCATTATGAAAAGAAGAGACTTTTTGCAAAAATCGTCGCTGACTGCTGCAAGCGCTATGGTATTAGCTGGGCAGCCACTACCTTTAACAGCCAATAACTTAGTAGTGGGCGAACAATTGCGCGAAACTCCGCTGGGCGAGTCGTTGCCTCTGCGCTTTCGCCAAGTACATTTAGATTTCCACACCAGTGGACAAATTCCAGATGTGGCAGCCGACTTTGACCCCGAACGCTTTGCTGATACGCTCAAAAAAGCTTATGTGAACTCGGTTACGCTCTTTGGACGATGCCACCACGGCTACATTTATCACCAAACCGACAAATTCCCCGAGCGCAGGCATCCGTACAACAAACATCCTAAACTACTCGAAGAACAGATTGAGGCTTGCCACAAACGCAATATTCGCACTCCGATTTACGTAACGGTACAGTGGGATGAGTTTACTGCACGCGAGCATCCTGAATGGCTTATGCGCGACGAGCAAGGCAGACCTTTTGCCTTTGGCAACGGCACTTTTGACCCGGGATTTTACGAACACCTCTGTATCCATACCCCCTATTTAGATTTCTTGAAAGCTTATTTGCAAGAATTGTTTGAAAAAGTGCCAGTACAAGGGCTGTTCTTAGACATTCACCACATCTACCCCAACGCCAACGAAGCCTGCTTAGCAGGCATGCGCAAACGCGGCATGGACGCCTCCAAAGCAGCTAACCGGCTGGCTTACTACCAAGAAGTAATGGAAAACTACAAGCGCGACATGACCGCATTTATCAGGCAGTTAGATAAAAAATGTGCTATCTTTTACAATGGCGGACACATTGGTCCGGCTATTCGCAGCACGCTGCCTACTTACACACACTTAGAATTGGAGTCGCTGCCTTCTGGCGGCTGGGGCTATCTGCACTTTCCGCTCACTGTTCGCTACGCCCGCACCTTGGGGAAAGATACCATGGGCATGACGGGCAAATTTCACACTTCTTGGGGCGATTTTCACTCGCTTAAAAACCAAGCAGCATTGGAGTACGAGTGTTTTATGATGCTGGCAATGGGTGCCAAATGCTCCGTGGGCGACCAGTTGCATCCGCGCGGGGTGTTAGATGCCGCCACCTATGACCTGATAGGAAAAGTATATGCACAAGTAGCACAAAAAGAGGCTTGGTGCGAAGAAGCTACTGCCGTAACCGAAATTGGTGTGCTTAGCACAGAAGAGTTTGACGCCAAAGAAACACAAGGAGAATCTTCGCGCACACCCGAAACCATGATGGGGGTGGTGCGCATGTTGCAAGAAGGGAAACACCAGTTTGATGTATTAGACAGCCAAAGCGATTTTTCAACATATAAAGTCTTGATTCTACCCGACCGAATTCCAGTAGAGGGAGCGCTAAAAACCAAATTGGAACGTTTTATTGCACAAGGCGGCGGCATGATTGCCTCCCACTACGCTGGGCTGACACCAGACTATAAGTCATTTGCCCTTTCTGAATTTGGTCTCCGACTCAAAGGCGCAGCGCCATTTAGCCCCGATTTTATTGCATCGGAAGGCAAAGGCATCACCGCAGGGCTGCCTACCACTGAGTTGGTAATGTACATGCAAGGAACCGAAACTGAATTGTCAGGTGCGCAGGCACTCTTGATGACACACGTGCCATATTTCAACCGCACATGGGAGCATTTCAGTTCGCATAAGCATACGCCTTCCTCGGGCAAAACAGGCTATCCGGCTGTAACAAAAAATGGCAAGGTAATCTATTTTGCTCACCCAGTATTTAAGCAATACGCACGTAATGCGCCTCGCTGGTGTCGGGAAATGGTGCTGAACGCACTGAAAATACTGCTACCCGAACCTTTGGTGCAACTACCCAATGCACCCACAGCCACTATTGCCGCTCTCAACGAACAGCCAAGCAAAAGTCGCTATGTGCTGCATTTGCTACACTATGTGCCCGAGCGCCGAGGCAGCGACTTCGACGTAATAGAAGACGTATTGCCGGTGAATAACCTCACCGTTAGTTTGCGACTACCACGCCCGCCTAAGCGCATTGCTATTGTGCCACAAGGGCAAACCTTGTCTTTCCGTCAGCAAAATGGCAGCATTGTTTTTACCTTGCCTACACTGCGTGGGCATCAGATGGTAGAAATTCGCTACGCATAAATTACTAAACCCCAACAGGCGCCGAAGCCTGTTGGGGTTTTTGTACTACTTGCCGTTGACCCAGCAGCAAACACTTTCCTAAGAGGATGGAGAAACAAGTGCGCTCAAATAACACCAACTACTTGCTACAATACTGGTAATCAGCATATTTCATCTAACTGCAAGTGAAGTATTGGCACCAAAAGCACGTTTGTGAACCGTACCATAAGCCCATGCACGGGGATAGCAAGTGCACCTGTTGCACACTGCCTGTTGTTACGATAGCCTTTTCAAATGTGTGCGTGGGCTGGGGTGCCAACCATAAATCAAATTGCACTTGTGAGTTTGCTTAACAAGCTCATTGGTCAATTAGCTGCTTTTAGGGCGGAGGGCGCGTACCTGAGCACCAGCCTGCCACATTTCTGAGTTGCGGAGCGCAGCCAGTTCTGCTTCTAATTTTTCGCGGTAGTCGGGTCGAGAGTTGGCTTTAATAGTAATTTCTGCTTCCTTGCCGCTTGCTACACTTTCGTACAGTTCGCGAAATACGGGAGCTGTTGCTTCGCGGAAACGATGCCGCCAATCTAAGGCGCCTCTCTGGGCAGTAGTAGAACAGTTGGCGTACATCCAATCCATGCCATTTTCTCCTACCAACCGAATAAGGCTTTGGGTAAGTTCCTCTACGGTTTCGTTGAAGGCTTCACTGGGGCTATGTCCTTTTTCGCGCAAGATATTGTATTGCGCCTCCATGATGCCCTCCAGCGCTCCCATTAGCACACCACGCTCTCCGGTGAGGTCGCTGAACACTTCTTTTTCAAAAGTAGTTTCAAACAAATACCCTGAACCTACGCCAATGCCCAAGGCAATAACACGGTCTTTGGCGCGCCCCGTTGCATCTTGATAGATAGCGTAACTGGCATTTAACCCTTCACCTGCCAAGAACAAGCGGCGCAAACTCGTTCCAGACCCCTTAGGAGCTACCAAAATCACGTCTATGTCTTTTGGTGGAATAATATTGGTTTGCGAACTGTAAGTAATGCCAAATCCGTGCGAAAAATATAGGGCTTTTCCGGGAGTTAAGTATTGGCTAACAGTAGGCCAAAGTGCAATTTGCCCAGCATCGGAAAGCAAGTATTGGATAATACTGCCGCGCTGGCAAGCCTCTTCAATTGGGAATAGCGTTTCTCCCTCTACCCAGCCGTCGGCCAGTGCTTTTTCCCATGTCTTGGTATTTCTGCGCTGACCAACGATAACGTTGAATCCATTGTCGCGCAAATTAAGCGCCTGTCCAGGTCCTTGTACACCATAGCCAATAACAGCAATGGTTTCGTCTTTGAGTACATTGCGGGCGTGTTCCAATGGAAACTCTTCACGTGTTACCACGTCTTCAACTACTCCACCAAAATTGATTTTTGCCATAATCGAAACAAATGAACAAAATAAAATTACCAATCAAACAAAAAAAGTAGTAATGCAGGTGTTATTCATATGTGTACAAGCATTTTGCTAAGGTCTCTCATTACAGATATTGCTGCCTACCAGCTACTCTGCATTTGCCTGTTGTATTCCTTGCGGCATCACAAGTTCGGAAAAGTTTCCCAATTGTGCGTGGGCAGCTGTAGTTTTTCCGTTACCTACCGAATAATACGTGCGTCGACAGGTTTATCTACCCTTGGTTCTTGTCCACCTCGCAGAACAGAGTTGCCATTAAATTGTTGTGTTTGGTCAATAGGTACGCCATCCAACCAGTCAGACTCATTGAATTGTCCACTTTGTCCAAAAGCAAGTAAGGCATTCAGGTAGCACACCTTGTGTACATCTTGTTGGCTGATGCCACGCTCCAACATCAAAGAAGCGGTTTTAGGTACTGCCAAGGGGTCGCTGATGCCCCAGTCGGCAGCGCTATTGACTAAAATGCGTTCTGAGCCATACTGTTGTACAATAGTAACCATGCGTTCATTGCCCATTTTGGTATGAGGGTAGATGGAAAAAGCTGCCCAAAACCCTCTTGCTAACACCTCTCGAACGGTTTCCTCATTGTTGTGGTCTATAATTACTTTTTCAGGAGCCAGCCCATGCTCAATGCACAAATCCATACTGCGGCTCGTGCCGCGCTTCTTATCCCTGTGTGGCGTGTGTACTTGTACTATCAAATCTAACTCTTTTGCCATTTCCAGTTGAGCGCGAAAATATTTTTCTTCGGCAGGCGTTTGGTCGTCGAAACCAATTTCTCCAATACCTAATACGCCCTCTTTCATTAAGAAAAGAGGCAGCAGTTCCATTACGCGGTCGGCAAGAGCTTCATTATTAGCTTCACGAGCATTTAGCCCTACTGTGCAATAATGGCGTATACCAAACTGACTGGCGCGGAAACGTTCCCAACCGACAAGCGAACTGAGGTAATCTTTGTATGTACCCGCTTCGGTGCGCGGCTGTCCTTGCCAAAAAGCTGGCTCTATAACAGCCACAATGCCTGCTGCCCGCATAGCTTGGTAGTCGTCGGTAGTGCGGGAAACCATGTGAATATGAGGATCTATAAACAGCATTGTGTTGGGAAGATTAGGTATTCAACGCAAGATAATCAAACTATTCAAACAACAAATGCAAAGTAACTATGTGGTGCCTTAGCAACATTGCGCAATAGATTTTGAAATTTTTTTACCATTAAATAGTCAATTTTTTTTGAATTAAATGACTAAAACAAAACATATATACAAAAGCTGGATAAATATTTTGTAAATCATTCATACTGTCGTAGCAGCCTCAATCCAATTAGCTTAGCGTATGGTTAGGTTTTACAAGGGGTAAATATTGTGGACAAAAACCTAAATACAAGATGATAGGATTGACAGGATTCCAGCATTGAGTAGCTGAAAAACAACCTTGCTACATCGTAGCGCATGCTTGGAACAGGGTTGCTTGTGAGAACGCAAATAATGGCAAGAGTTGTATTTGCAGACATGGCAACCTATATCAGTTATCTTACAAATGCTTGCAACCTTACTACAATATTAAAGGATATACATCGTTTAATATTTAGCAGATTATGATAGCATCTTTTCTCGAATGAATCTTAAAAAAAACAATTAAACATGCGAATATGGATAAAAAAATACTCACTCTTCTGCTTTTTGCAAGTATTGATGCTGTTTGAAAATAATTTATTCGGGCAAGCACGCATTCATTTTGGCAATTCTTTTCTTGTTTTTACAGGAGCAACGGCAAGTAACCCTATTTACCTGACCATTGGCAACAGCAATGCCAATGCGGTTATCCGCACTGGTAGCGGTCATGTTATCTCGAACAACGAGTTTCAGCGCATTCGTTGGCGAATTGGCAGCAACACTGGCAACTATGTTTTTCCTTTTGGTCGCAACATGACTGAGTATTGTCCTTTTGTAGCCAACATTAGTATTGCTGGAGCAGGAGCAGGTTACTTCGATGTATCCACATGGCATGCTCCGGCGCCGAGCCATGCACCATTGCCTTCGGGAGGGTTTTACATCTGTCCTGCTACAGCCAAAATAGTCAACCGCTTTTGGCGCATAGAACCGGCTGGCTACAGCACGATGCCTACTGCTGGGCACATTCGGTTCCACTATTTAGTTAGCGAACTAAACGGTATCCCTGAGGCATTGCTTAAAGCACAACGCGGCAATTTAAGCATCACCTCTTGTCCATGGGAAAATCCTGTTGGTACGGTTAATACTGCATTAGACTATGTACAAGTAGATAACGTCAGCCAATTTTCACCTTGGACGCTGTCACATCAAAACTTTCCTTTACCTGTAGAATTAGTGCACTTTAGTGCAAGTTGGCTAAAAGACCACGACCCTCCACAAGTTTTGTTAGAGTGGCAAACAGCAAACGAGCAAAACAACGCCTATTTTGAAATAGAACGTAGCGCCGATGGCATCCATTTCAACTCTTTGGTTCGCATTTTAGGCACGGGCAATAGCAACCTGCTCCGCAGCTATTCTTACACAGACAATCACCCCTTGCCCGTTTCATCTATCTACTACCGATTAAAACAGGTGGATTACGACGGAACCGTCAATTATAGCAGAATTATTGTTTTACAGCGATATGATGTTAAGCCCAAGTTAATCGTGTTTCCTAATCCTGCACAAGGCAGGCTGCAGTTTGAATTATTCAATCTATACAATCATCGCTCGTTGGTAGAAATTATAGACTATTCAGGTAGAGTTGTTTATCGTGGCTACGCCGTAGCCCATCAGAATAACCTCTATTCAATAGATATTAACCATTTGTCAACTGGAATTTATTTATTGAGAGTTTTTCTTCAAGAAGAACACTTGTCAGCAAGATTTATTGTTAAATAACATACCTATGAAAAAGCTGTTACTTTTATTGGCTCTAATATTTGGCTTTGCTTTTTTCGCCTATTCACAGGGTATTGCCATTAACGAAGATGGCTCTACAGCACACCCTAATGCTATTTTGGAAGTAAAATCTACAAACAAAGGCGTTCTGATTCCACGCATGACACAAACTGAGAGAACAGCTATCTTCCCCACAGCAACTCCTTCTGCCAAGGGAATGTTAGTATATCAAACTACCTCGCCCCAAGAAGGTTTTTGGTACTACGACGGAAGTACGTGGATTTACCTCAATCCGGGCACTGGCTCAGCAGGTTGGCTACTTTTAGGCAATAGCGGTACTAACGAAACCAACAATTTTTTAGGCACCACTGACAATGTGGGGCTCAACTTTCGAGTAAATAATCAACGCGCTGGCAGAATAGGTCT
>JANWVT010000028.1 GCA_025056255.1 Bernardetiaceae bacterium
TGCGACCATGTAGTACGTATTGGAAAGCCTGTAAGGGTCTGCATACCTAGCCCAATAATAAGATATTCTACTGGTTGAAACACTTGTATAAAAATTCTAACTCTCCATTTTGCTCCGACAGGAATCTCAGAAATAATCTTACCTGCTTCATTTTCTATCTGTATCCGATACGCGTGTGCTAATAGTTCCTGTTTACTCAGCGTTTCAGGTAATTGAAAGTTTTTTATTGCCGGTAGTTTATAAGAGAACAGATATTCTTGTATAAATGAACTAATGCTTTGCTTTAGTGATATTTTACCATTTTTCAGCAATATTCCATGTGTACATAACTTTTGTACAGTTCCCATATTATGACTCACAAACAGCACTGTTCTTCCTTCTCCCGTGCTTACATCTTTCATTTTGCCGATGCATTTTTTCTGGAATTCGGCATCGCCTACAGCAAGCACTTCATCTACTATTAAAATGTCTGCCAATAGGTGTGCAGCTACGGCAAAAGCTAAGCGAACATACATGCCGCTGCTGTAGCGCTTTACGGGCGTATCCAAATAGGCTTCCACGCCTGCAAAATCCACAATTTCGTCGAGGCGGGAGCGGACTTCGTGGCGAGTCATGCCCAAAATGTGCCCGTTAAGGTAGATGTTTTCTCTGCCAGTAAGTTCAGGATGAAAGCCAGTACCTACCTCCAGCAAACTGGCTACGCGTCCTTTAATTTTCACTTGTCCGCGCGTGGGGGCTGTGGTTTTGCTCAAAATTTTAAGCAAAGTGCTCTTTCCTGCACCGTTTTTGCCGATGATGCCTACTATCTCACCGCGTTTGACCTCGAAATTAATATCCTGCAAAGCCCACACATAGCGGGCTTTAAGGCGTTTCATTTCCTCTGGGGTTTTGATGGCACTAAGTTCGTTGCTGGTGATGTACTTTTCGAACGGGTCGGGTTTGCCGCGTATTTTCGCCCACAGGCGTTGTAAATCTTCTACAAAAGTGCTAGCATCTACTGTACCTAAACGGTAGCGTTTGTAGAGGCTTTCAACCTTTAAAACTACATCGGACATGTGGCAAATGTATGCAATGCAATTTAGTTTAGCAAAAAACAGGAAAGAAAGGCAAAATCCGAATTTGGAATGTGAAATTTGCAAGAGGCGGAGAAAACACCAAAATCCGAGTTCCAAACCCTCAATGCTGGCATGTGGAATTAGGAAGGCGGCATTCAAAATCCGCAATCCAAAATCTTAGTGTGTATGCAAAAGGTCTTTTTGAGTTGGAGTTCAGGCAAGGATTCAGCTCTTGCGCTCCACTACTTGCTAAAAAACAAGACATATGAGGTAGCTTGCTTGCTGACTACGGTCAATGCGCACTTTCAACGGGTAAGTATGCATGGCTTGCGCAATGCCTTGCTGTATCA
This sequence comes from Bernardetiaceae bacterium, assembly GCA_025056255.1. Lineage (GTDB taxonomy): Bacteria > Bacteroidota > Bacteroidia > Cytophagales > Thermoflexibacteraceae > Rhodoflexus. The sequence continues at coordinate 1,406 of JANWVT010000028.1, forward strand.
GCAAATAGCAGCTATTGGCTTGCCACTGGAAACAGTAGAACTGCCCGAAAATCCTGATAACTTGCAATATGAAACCCTTATGGGTAAAAAGTTGCAAGAACTGCATGCCAAGGGCATTCAGCAGGGGGCTTTTGGCGATATTTTTTTGGAAGATTTGAAAAAATATCGCGAAAAGCAATTGGCAGCACTGAATATGAAGCCCATTTTTCCGCTGTGGAAAAAAGATTCTACCCAACTCATCAATGAGTTTCTCGACTTGGGATTTAAAGCCATCACTGTGTGCGTTAATGCTTCTCTGCTAGACCAGTCTTTTGTAGGCAGGGTAATAGACAGGGAATTTATTAGCGAACTGCCTGCTTCGGTAGATCCGTGCGGAGAGAACGGCGAGTTTCACACTTTTTGTTTCGACGGCTACTATTTTAAAAATCTCGTACCATTTGCCATTGGTGAAACTGTTTACCGAGAATATGTGCACGGGGGAGTTGTAAGCGGCTTTTGGTTTTGCGATTTGCAGCCTTTACCCTAACTTTTTCTAAAAAACATTAGCCCAATGGAGGTTGCTAGTGCAACAACGAGCAAGTAGGAAGCAATCATGGTAATTAGGCTGCCACGCTTGTAGAGTTCGGGCTCAAAAGTGCAAACAATGGTGTGTTTTCCTTTGGGAATTGGCAAGCCGCGCAATACGTAGTTGACCCGTACAAACTCGCTAGCTTTTTGTCCGTTGATGGTGACATGCCACCCGTCGGGATAGTAGATTTCAGAGAAGACTGCAAAGCCCTCGTCGGGGCATTCGGCTTGGTATTCTAAGCGGTTGGGTGCATAGGCAGTTAGTCGGATGCTTGCTCCTGTTCGCGAGTAGCGTCCTGTTTTCACATTTGGGAATTTGGAACTATCTATCACTGCCACCGAATCGGGGGCTAAGGTTGCCAAGGCTGCCATTTCCTCATCGGGGGAGCTGACTGCTTTTAGCTCGGTAATAAACCATGCATTGCCCAATGCAGCAGGATTGCGCAGCACGCCTTCGGCACTGTTGGGATTGAGAATTAAATATCTGGTATTCAGCATGTTGAGGGCTGGTGTGCGGCTAAAATCGGGTGTTTTGCCTTTTTGCAGGCTATCTATCAAGTATTTGATTTCTGTTTCTAAACGCCGATTAATCAAATCTTGATAGCGGCGCAGCTTGGCAGCAAAATATCCACCTACCGACTTGTGGTAGTAAGAAGTTGCTGCATCGTTGAATGGATTGTTTAGGTTTAAAACGCGATAGCTCAGGTCTTTGTCTTTCAATATGGCTTCGTCGGCAGGGGTTGGGGCATGTGCGGCTTCTTTTGCTTGCAGCTGGAACGAGTCTTCGTTCAAGTAGCGCCTGCCTACACTCCATCCATCGAACACGATTAAACCTCCTATGGTAGCTACTGCTACAGCTACACTAACTTTCTTTTTAACGTGGAAGTAGAGCAAGGCTGCTGCTGCTGCAATGAGTAACAGGGAACGAAGCGCATCGCTGCGGAACATTGCTTGCCGGTCTGCTTTAACTGCATCAATCAAGCTACCAAATTGCTCATCAGCTGGTCCGCTGAAAGAGAAAGCCCCGCTAATTAGAAAGAACAGTGCACACAAACCACCCGTAAGGGCAAAAGCAATGCCTAATTTTTTTTGCCAGTTGGGGTGTTCTTTTTCCGACAGCGACAAAGCGCGCTGCAAGCCCATGGCTGCCCCTATTACGATGAGCATGACGGCAAGGCTCAGTGCCATTGAAACAGAGCGGAATTTGTTAAAGCCGGGGAAATAGTCGAACATGAAGTAGTTGAAAAATGCCAGATTGCTTCCCCATGAAAACATGAGCATCAGCACTACTCCGCCAAGCAGCCAGTAGCGTTGTGTAGGTGTGGCGATTGTTAAAAACCATACAAACAGGAAGCAAATGATGGCGCCGGCATAAACAGGGGCGTTCGTAAAGGGCTGGTCGCCCCAGTACATAAAAGGCGAGCGGGTGGTAAATTGTACAAAGTCTTGGTTGTTGATTTGACCAGCGCGCAGCACCTGTTCCAAAAAGCGATAGGTTTGGCTTTGGGGAGTCAGTTTTTCGTTGTTGCTGCCTCCATAAAAATTGGGCAGTATCAGGGTAAAGGTTTCGGCAATGCCTTGGCTCCAACTGAATGCGTAGTCGCGGTTGAGCCCATCTTTTGGATTGGTGGCCTGTTCGCCTGGTAGGGGGGTGAGTTCGGCTTTGCCTCTTTGTGAATACTTTCCATAGTCAGCAGTAGTGAGCAAGCGTCCCGCATTGGCGGCTAAGGCAAGCCCTGCGGCGAGTATCAAAACGCCTATGGTTTTGGCAAATGCAGGTAGTTGTTTTGCAGTTATGGCACGGACTAATTCCACTGCTACGTAAATAGCGCAAACAAATGCCAAGTAGTAGGTAATTTGCAGGTGTGCTGCACGAATTTCAAGTGCCAAAGCCAAGGCGGTGAGTGTGAATCCTTGCAGTAGTTTTCCTCTGAAAGTCAGGTAGATACCTGCTAATACGAGGGGAGCGTAGGCAATTGCCCACGCTTTGGTCATGTGTCCTACTTCAATAATGATGAGGTTGTAGGTAGAAAGTCCGAAGGCAGCTGCTGCAATAGCCGCCACGTAGGGGCTCACTCCAAAGACGGCAAGGGCAATAAACATGCAAAGCATGGTTTGAAACAACATGTGTGCTGCTTTGCCTGAAAAAAACAGCCCTTTAAACAAGCGGTCGATGGCAGCTATGGGTTGGTCGGGAAAAACAGGATGTAGCACATACACTGGCATTCCGCCAAACATGCTGTTAGTCCACATGCTAGGTTCGGCATGAGTGGCATTAAAGTCGCGCACTTCTTTCGAAGCGCCCTCGTAGCGCAAAATATCGTCTTGCGCCAGCGATTTGCCCTCAAAAATCTCAGGGTAAAAATAAACAGCAGTAATGATATAAAAAGCAACAATGCCGATAATGTAAGGCAATACTTTGCCTAAGGTGAGTTGTTTCATGAATGAGTAAACTTGGCAGACAAAAGTAATTAAAAACTCATTCGCATATTGTACTGAGCGGCGCAAATTAACGCGCGTGATGCGATTAATTATTTTTTTGAAAATACAATTCAACGCTACCGTGGCATGCTGCCGTTGTTAGTATCTTTACGAACAACCAAAATTTAGCTGCAAGGAGGCGGGCGATGGCGTAATAGTCTGTCCATCCTGCAATCCTGTCTGTGAAAAGATGGCACGTCGCCGTTGTATGCTGCTGTTGCACATCGATGTTGTGGGTGTCTTCACGAACAACAATTAGAGGCACGAGCAACGGCTTTCAAATAACTTGTGCAGGGTATTGAGTGAAGAAAGTTGTTCAATTGGCAAGGCGCGGCTTTACTTTTCTAGCTCGAGAATCAAGGCGCTGTGGGGCAATAAGGGTAGTTCAGCAAGATTGTTTACAGGTTTGTTGTTGATTACATCTTTGCCTTTTTGAAACTTCCCGAGTATTTCCTTAAAAGGTTGTGTATGCAGCACTTTGGGCTTGTCGCCATTGTGTAGGACTACCATTACTGCTTCTTGGTCGTTGTGTCGGAAGTACACGTAGCAATTGTCGAAAGGGATGAAGTGAGTCAGTTTGCCTGTATGGATTACAGTTTTGTTTTTTCGCCAATGAGCGAGTTTTGCTAAATAGTTCCACAGCTCGTTTTGGGTGTCGGTGCGCCCTTGTGGTGTAAAAGCATTGATGGCATCGTTTTGCCAGCCGCCGGGGAAGTCTTTGCGAACGTCGGGATGGAAGCTGCCGTCTCCGGTCATCATGAGTTCGGTACCGTAGTAAATTTGCGGAATGCCGCGCGTAGTGAGCAAAAAGGCAAGCCCCATTTTCATTTTGGAAAGGTCTTGGTTGATAGCAGTGGCAAAACGCGTAACATCGTGGTTATCGAGAAAGATAACATTTCCCTCTGGTTTTTCATACAGGAAATCTTCTGCAAGTACGTGGTAGAGCCGTGCTAATCCACTGCTCCAACCTGTTGTTTCGTTTAAGGCGGGTGCTATGGCGTCGAAAAGTGGGAAGTCGGTGATGGAGGGCAAAGTAGAGCGATAGCCATCTCGGTTGGGAGTACCTCTCAGCCAGTAGGCTTCCATGGCGGCGGAGTGTATCCAAACTTCGCCTACAATATTAAACTGAGGATATTCAGTCAGTACAGCATTTGCCCAATGGCTCATAAATGTGGGGTCTGGATAGGGATAGGTATCCATTCGGATGCCATCGATGCCAAATTCTTCAATCCACCAAAGCGTATTTTGAATCAGATAGGTTGCCAATCTGGGATTTTGCTGGTTGAGGTCGGGCATGGAAGTATCGAACCAGCCTTTGTTCATTAATTGGCGGTCATATTCGGAGGCATGTGGGTCTGAAAGGGTTGCCAGTCGGTAGTTGGAGCGGGTAAATTCACTGAACTGATGTATCCAATCTGGATAGGGGAGGTCTGCCATCCACCAATGGTACAATCCGCAATGATTCATGACCATGTCTTTAATGACTTTGATGCCGCGCCGATGGCAGGCTTCAATCAGTTCTCGATATTTTTCATTGCCACCCAAACGACTGTCTACTTTGTAGAAGTCGGTGATGGCATAGCCATGGTAAGAGGAACTGGGCATGTCGTTTTCCAAAACGGGATTGAGCCACAGCGCTGTTACTCCCAACGACTCAATGTAGTCTAAATGCTGCAAAATGCCTTCAAGGTCGCCGCCGTGTCTGCCAAAAGGAGCGTTGCGGTCTGCCTTCTCGCGCATGCCCTCCACATTGTCCAAAGCAGGGTTGCCGTTGGCAAAGCGGTCGGGCATAATCAGATAAATCAAATCTTGCGGACCAAAGCCCTGAATGCGGTCAGTTGCTTTTTGTTTTGCTTTTAGTAAATAGTGAGCGGTAGTTGTTTTCCCGTTATTATTTTTAAATGTAAAAATTAGGTTGCCCGGCTGTGTTTGTGCCGCAATTTCCAATTGTATGAACAAGTAATGATGGTTTTGTGGGCGTATGGTTTCTATGAGGCGCACTCCTTCATAAGGCTGTAGTTGTACCTGTGTGTCTCCAATATTTTTTCCATGCACCAAAATTTCTAAGGTGTTGTTTTTCATTCCTACCCACCAGTGTGGGGGCTCTATACGGCTGATAGTGGGTTGTGCGTAAAGTGAAGAATTGAAAAAAAGTTGCATGAAAAAGAACAGGCTTGTGAATGGGTGAACAGTTTTTTTCATAACAAGTTGAAAAATAGTTGTTAGTAAGATGTGTTGTCAATGGTTACTCGGCACAGTAGTAACTGCGCAATCAGTATTAATCAACCAACAAAAAAAGCGTCGGATTTAAAACTTACGCCCAATAAGCTCGTAGAACTCCTTTACCTCGTCTTTTGAAAAGTCCCAACCATATTTGGGTAGATACTTTTGCCTAATCAGCATCATGGCGCTGTGATAGTCGGGGCAGCGGTCTATGGCAGCAATGGCTTCATTAAACTCCTCAGCACTGCCGTTGAAAAGTTCGTTAATAAACTTGTAGCGATGATTGACGGAGATAAATTCGCTCAGGCTTCTTAGTTTGGTATTTCTGTACAGGTCTGACACGGTGGGAGCTTTCGCTTGTTGTTGGGCTAACAACTCATTTAAAGAAGGTTTCTTTTGCTCTGGCTCAGTAGCAAACTTGCTATTGAGCGATACGAGTTTGGGCTCTTCCTGCTGCACTGGTTTAGGTTGGAAAACAGGCTTGTTAGGGGTGCTCTGTTGGAAAAAGCTTTGCACTGCTGGTTGGTCTTCGGGGTGCAAGGGGCTGTTCTCAGGCTCGTCGTTTTCAACCCCAAAACTCATTTTACTAACTTCAAAAACCATTTTGTTGATGCTGTCGTTGCTGAAATCGAGGGGGTCTTCTGAGCTTTCGGGGGAGGCAATAGTTGCCAATCGGTTTTTATCTAGTGGAAGTGTGCGGTTCAGCGAGTTAATTACATCGTCTTCATTGTCTAACAGGTCTTTTTGTTGAGCCAGTTGTTGCACTAACTCTTGTGCGAAAGGAATGCTCAGCGGACTGACAGTTGCCTGCATGCGTCGCACCAACTCGTCTATGAGTTTGCGATGCGTTTTAAAATATTTCAGCAGCGGTTTGAGGTCTGTTTCTACTGCAATCGCGTGTTTTTTAGCGGCAAAAAAGTCGCTAAAATATTTAGCAGGTGCTAAGGTTAGCAGCAAAGTTTCTTGTACTGCTTCTGCCAGAAGGGGCTCAAAGTGTTTTCTGCCAACACTAATGTGTTTAGAAAGCACATTCATAAAACTTATCAGCGCCTTTTGCACTTCTGGCGCGCTGTAATCGAAAAAAGGGCTGCGCAAATTGGCTGTTTCTGCTTGCCAACGCAAATAAATGTTCTTGATTGCCAATAAACTTACTTGCTTTTCTACAGGCAATGCAACAATTTCCTGTCCGCTGAGTCTTTCTTTTTGGCTATAAACCTGATGGCAGACGGTATATGCAAACTGATGTGCGTATTTTTCTATGTCTGCCATATTTAATTGGCGTTGGAGCATAATTTGATATCTGACAAAAGGTACTCAATTGAATTGCAATCTAACAATTTCTTGTTTGATTTTGCTATTAGGGTGTAGTTCTGAGGAAGTTTTTTTTAGCTTTGCCAGATGCTTGTGTTTACGGTAATGAGAAAATGCTGGTTGATTAGCCTTGCTTGTACCTTACTATATGGGTTTACTAGTTGCCAAACTTATCATACGATACAGTTTTTTGCCATTAACGATACCTATGAAATTGCTCCGTTGTCAAACGGTACGGTAGGAGGGATGGCACGTGTAGCCACTGCATTTCGGCAACAGCAGGCAAAGCACCCGCATACGTTTTTTGTACACGCTGGCGATTTTCTGAGCCCTTCTGTTATAGGCACGCTGCACCACCAAGGCAAACGCATTGCCGGCAAGCACATGGTAGAAACTATGAACGCTGCTGGTGTACAGTACGCCACTTTTGGTAACCACGAGCTTGATGTAGAAGAGGCAGACTTATTGGCACGCATAGAAGAGGCGGATTTTCAATGGCTAGTTGCTAATTTAGAATCGAAGCAAGACACTCAGCGCCAGCCGTTTATGCAGCATGGCAAGCCTATCCCCCGGTCAGTGATTTTACAGACCGACCGGCTGAAAGTGGGGATGCTGGCAGTAACTATCCCAGTAGAAAAGCCTTATGCAGCATTTGAAGATTTCCTTGTGGCAGCTGAAAAAGAATATCAACAAATTGTCCCTCAGTGCGATGCTGTGGTAGCACTTACTCATTTGGAGCTAGCACAAGACGTAGCATTAGCTCGGCGCTTGCCCGGCTTGGCGCTCATTATAGGGGGGCACGACCACGAAAATATGCGCTACAAAATAGGCAATACCATTATTGCCAAAGCAGATGCCAACGCTAAAACAGCTTATTTGCATCGGCTCAAGGTAGCTACCCGCACCCGCAAACAAAAAGTGCGCTCTCGGTTGATTTCCATCTCTGCTCAACTGCCTGAGGAGCCTGCAACGGCAGCCGTAGTGCAAAAATGGCAACACATTGCCGATAAAAGCTTTACTGAAATGGGCTTTCGAGCTGCTGAGGTAGTGGCTACTGCCCACCAACCCTGGGATGGCATGGAAAAAAGTGTTCGAAATGCCCCCACCAACCTAAGCCGAATGATTGCCGAAGCGGTAAAAGCAGCCTTCCCCGATGCCGATGCCGCTATTATTAATGCAGGCTCTATCCGCATAGACGATCAACTGGAAGGCAATATTACTCAGTACGATATTATGCGTATCTTACCCTTTGGCGGGGGGCTTGCCAAAATGAAAATTACCGGAGCATTGCTTTTAGAAGTTCTGGCAAGTGGTTTGAAAAACAAGGGCTTGGGCGGCTATTTGGTGCATGCTGCTATCACACAAAACAGTGAAGGCACCTGGTTGATTGGCAATGAAGCTATTGATAAATCAAAAGTGTACACTTTGGCAACTACCGATTTTTTAATCAGCGGCAAAGAATTTAACTTGAGTTTTTTCAATGCCCAAAATCCACAAATTTCCGATTTACAAATTTTTAAAGATACTAACGACTTCCGCTCCGACATTCGCAAGGTATTCATGCACTATTTGCAACAATCAACTAAGAAGAAGTAAGAAGGGGAATTGGGATTGCGAATTTTTGGAGTTTTGAGTTTGGAATCTTTCCACATGCCGCCTTCTCTTCATTTCAGCCATTCAAAAACGATTTGCATGCTGATGCCGCACAACCAGCCGCCGTAGGTGCCCAGGGCATACCCTAATACAGCTAATAATACGCCTACCGGAGCAAGTGCTGGATGAAAAGCCGAAGCCACGATAGGAGCAGAGGCAGCCCCCCCTACATTTGCCTGACTGCCCACGGCAACAAAAAAGAAAGGCGCTTTGATAAGTCGGGCTACGAGTAGCGTGATTCCTACATGGGTCAACATCCATACCACGCCGCCTAAAAATAAAATCGGATTGTCAAAAATAGCCAATACATCCATTTGCATACCTATGGTGGCTACTAACAAGTACACAAAGGCGCTGCCTATGCGCGAAGCCCCTACGCCTTCCAATTGGCGAGCAGGTTGCCAAAAAGAAAGCAACAGCCCAATGGTAGTAGCAATGAGCACAATCCAGAAAAAGTTGGAGATAATAGAATCCAGATAAATGGATTCGAGCCACGCCTTCTTTTTTTCCAAAGCAGGTACAATGCTGTCGGCAAGCAAATGCGCAACAGCAGTGCCGCCAAACCCAACTGCTAACAGGTTCATCGTATCGCGCAATTGGGGCACTTGGGTAATGCTTGCCCGATAGTGTTCTATCCGGTTTTGGGTTTCTGCAATAGCAGAGGCATCCGCATGGAGCCAACTGTCAATTTTAGATGAACGTGCTGCACCATACAGTAAACAACCTGTCCAAATATTCGCTACAATCACATCCACAGCTATCATGGTTGAAAATAGCTTATCTCCGGCGCCAAACACCTCTTTCATAGCAGTTTGATTAGCGCTTCCTCCTATCCAACTGCCGGCAATGGTTGCCATGCCGCGCCAAGTTTCATTTTCACCAGTGGTTTGCAAAATGCTTGGCTCCATCCATGCTACTACAATTAATGCAATAGGACCTCCAATGACAATGCCTAAGGTTCCTGCTAAAAATACAGCTAAGGATTTCGGTCCTAAACGCAAAATGGCAGGAAAATCCATGCTGATTGTTAAAAGAATTAAAGCGGCTGGTAAAAAATACCGCGAAGCTACTTTGTAAAGCCCAGATGATTCACCAGAAATAATCCCCAGTGTGTTGAAAATAGAAGGCAAGAAATAGCACAGTAGCAGACTCGGTACAATGCCATAAAATTTTTTCCAAAACGGGGTTTGCTTGCCGGCTGTGTAAAACACCAGTGCAAGCAAACTTAGTAGCAACCCCAATACTACTGCATCATTCGTTATCAAAGGTGTTTTCATTTTTCTTGGTTTTACTGCAAAAAACAATAAATTGGCTAAGTTTACGAACCGAAAGCCAAAAAAACTAAACCAAACGCTGTATGAGGTATCTCAATGAATTTTCCTTTGCAGGAAAAAAAGCACTTGTCCGGGTTGATTTCAACGTTCCCTTAGACGATAATTTTCAAATTACCGACGATACGCGCATCAGGGCGGCTGTGCCTACTATTAAAAAAATTCTCAACGACTGGGGCAGTGCCATCCTAATGTCGCACTTAGGCAGACCCAAAGGCGCACCAGAAGAAAAATACTCCCTGAAACATATCGTAGGCAGACTGAGCGAGCTTTTGGAAGTACCCGTACACTTTGCTAACGATTGCATAGGGGAAGAGGCATTCTCAAAAGCTGCTAATTTGCGTGCAGGCGAAGTATTGCTGTTAGAAAACTTGCGATTCTACAAAGAAGAGGAGAAAGGAGACTTCCATTTTGCAGAAAAACTCTCCAAACTTGGCGATGTATATGTAAACGATGCTTTCGGAACAGCTCACCGCGCGCATGCTTCCACTACTGTTGTAGCCCAATTTTTTGAAGATAAAATTTGTGGCTACTTGATGCAGGCAGAACTGGAAAATGCGGAAAAAGTCATGAAAAATCCAGAAAAACCCTTTACAGCTATTATGGGTGGCGCCAAAATTTCCGATAAAATTCTTATTATAGAGCAATTGCTCAACAAAGTTGACAATTTGCTTATTGGTGGTGCTATGGCTTATACCTTCTTCAAAGCAGCCGGCGGTGAAATTGGTAATTCGCTGTGCGAAGAAGATAAGCTGCACGTAGCCTTAGACCTTGTAAAAAAAGCTAAGGAAAAAGGCGTAAGGCTAATGCTGCCCGAGGATAGTGTAGTGGGGGATTCATTTAGCAATGATGCTACTGAGCACTTAGTCAACAGCATGGAAATAGCTCCCGGTTGGATAGGTTTAGATATTGGTCCGAAAGCGCGAGAAGCATATGCAAAAATTATTTTAGAGTCAAAAACCATTCTTTGGAACGGACCTATGGGGGTTTTTGAGTTTAGCAACTTTGCGCGAGGTACCATTGAAATTGCCGAGGCGGTAGTAGCTGCTACGAAAAATGGCGCATATTCACTTATTGGCGGTGGCGATTCGGCAGCTGCTATCAATCAACTTGGATACGCCAACGATGTTTCCTATGTTTCCACTGGCGGCGGAGCCCTGCTCGAACTGATAGAAGGCAAAGTATTACCGGGTGTAAAAGCACTCGGGTAGTGTGTAAATTTAACAAAAAGTTGATATCGTTGGCAAAATACAAACTGCCAACGATATTTTTTAACTACTTCATTACAATGAACAAGAACTTTTTTGCCATGTTAGCCTTTGTTACAGGCTTGTTGGTATTAACAAGTGCCCTTTACAGCCTCAGTGGAGGCATATCGGTCGAGGGGCTTGTTTATTTGAGCCTTGCTTTACTGGCTCTGATGATGAGTTATCTGCTTAAAAAAGCACATCGGGAGTAACAATTGCACCATGAAACAAGCAATCGAACAACAGTTCCAAGCATTACAAGACCAAATTTGTCTTGCACTGCAAACTATTGATGGCAAAGGCAAATTTGTCCAAGATATTTGGCAACGAGAGGGGGGCGGAGGTGGCAGAAGTCGTGTCATGTGCAACGGAGAAGTGATTGAAAAAGGAGGGGTCAACTTTTCTGCTGTTTTTGGCGAGCCTCCTGAAAAAATGCTTGTTGCGCTACAACTCGAACAGGCAGATTTTTTTGCCACAGGAGTTTCTATTGTGCTGCACCCGCAAAGTCCTATGGTACCTATTATTCACATGAATGTGCGCTATTTTGAAATGAGCAATGGCGTATGGTGGTTTGGGGGCGGTATTGACCTCACGCCGCATTACGTAGTGCCGGAACAAGCCGCTTGGTTTCATTGGCAATTGAAAAAAGTATGCGACCAGCACGACAGCAGCTATTACCAAACCTTTAAACAATGGGCAGACGACTATTTTTACATTAAACATCGCCAAGAAACGCGCGGAGTAGGAGGCATTTTTTTTGACCACCTCAACACACAAAAAACAGGCAAAACCCAACCACAACTTTTTGATTTTGTACTGTCTGTAGGCAGAGCATTTGTGCCTATTTATGCTCATCTGGTAGAGCTTAATCGGCACATACCTTTTGGCGAGCGCGAGAAAAAATGGCAACAGCTCCGGCGCGGACGCTATGTAGAGTTTAACCTAGTTTGGGATAAAGGTACTAAGTTTGGTTTAGATACCGACGGTCGCACGGAAAGCATTTTAATGAGCATGCCTCCTCAGGCACACTGGGAGTACAATTTTACTCCTCCGGCAGAGAGCCCCGAAGCAGCAACGCTTACATGGTTGAAAAGAGGAATCGATTGGATAAACCTATTGCCTTTACGTTCAGCAGTTGAACAAACTTAACAGCACGCGAATTATTAGCACCCTACCGATAAGCAGTTACTTTGTAGACACCATAAGGGATTAGACCAAAAGGCGTGCTTTTGCTTTGCATTTTCCAAAGAAGCTGTGTGCTGTTGGGTTGTTCGTGCAGGTATGAACAACCCAGCAGCGTGCAACGGCAGCGTGCAACGGCAGCGTGCAACGGCAACGTGCAGTAACGTAGTTTAAGCGCAAACAGTGTTCATGTAGACAAAAGTTGCTGCAGCACGGAAAAACAGCATTTCATTTGTTGCCAGTAATTACATTTACCTGCAGCTCAAGTGTTTGTTCAGGATTTTGTTCATCGTTGCTCACAATCACAAAGCGTCGAGTTTGTTTGCCTAGTGTGCCATCGTGAATAAACCTCACCTGAATAACGGCAAACTCTTGCGGCGCAAGAGAAAACTTTTTTTCAGAAATAATTTCGCAGCCCGGGAAGGGTTTAATATCAAAAACTTCTAGTGTTTTGCCGCCTTCGTTGTAAATCACAAATTCAGTAACCAGTCCTACATTGAGGTAAATTTCGCCCAAATTTTGCATTTGTTCACTCACCTGCATGCGCGGTCCGGCGTCAGGGTTTGCAGGTGCTCCTGATGAGCGAGCCATTCCTGCTGGCAGTATTTTGCCATTGTCGTTCAGTAGCAGGTCTTCTGAGGAGGGTAGTATGTTAGCTATCATATTAACCTCTACACGTGGTTGAATGGCATTTTTGGTAAAGAGTGCTACGTTTTCCTGAAAAAAACCTGCCGATTTTTTCAATTTAGGGTCGTATGTAACTACTATGGAGCCAACCCTGCCAGGAGGAATTACCAATGAAGAGTCAAAATACACGCGAATATGGGTGGGGGTTTCTATGCGTTCGGTAAAAACAATGGTATCGTTGCCCGCATTGTACATTTCAAATCGCTTGCTCACAACTGCCTGCCCTGCAATAGTGCCAAAATTGAGATTTTTGTGCCGAAAGCGAAGCACCCCGTTGATGTAGGGAAAAGCTGCCTCGGGCGTGTATGGCGAAGGCGCAATGTATCCTTCCAATTTGAGGGTAAATACCCGCGGTTGTGGGTCGGTGATGTGTACGGTAAAAATTTTTTGAAAAGGACCTAGCTTGTAGGGTGCAAAAACAACTTTGATGCTACCCGACTTGCCAGGTGCAATAGGAGTTTGCGTAAAAGAAACTGTGCTGCATGCACAGTCGGGAATAACTTTCTGAATAGTAAGTGCTGTATTGCCTTGATTTTTAATGACAAATTCATGCACTACAGGTGTTTCATCTTTGCTAATGCGCCCTACATTTTGTACTACTTCCGAAATCTGTATTTGTGCTTTTGCAATACAGCTAAGCAAAAGCCAGCAACAAAGCCATTTGATAACTTTCATGCCGGATGGTATTTTCCAATTGACGCAAACATAAGCGAATTTATTGCATTTGTTGGTAGGCGGTTATTAGTTTAGCAAAAAAGACCTATCATTGCAAAACCTAATTTTGGTAGCAATGAATCTGAATTTGCAAGATAAAAGAGCCATTGTTTGCGGCAGTACGCAAGGTATTGGCAAAGCCACAGCTATTGGATTGGCGCGCTTAGGAGCAACCGTTACTTTGCTGGCGCGCAATGAACAGGCTTTACAAGCCACTGCACAAGAGCTACCCACGCCCAATGGGCAAGTGCACCATTACTTATGCGCCGACTTTGGCAATCCGGCAAAAGTGCAAGCGGTAATAGACGAATGGAAAGCTACTCATGGGGGGGCGCATATTCTAATCAACAATACAGGAGGTCCGCCGGCAGGTCAGGCAATTGATGCATCACTTGAAGAGTACACCGATGCGTTTACAAAGCACCTGCTTTGCAACCAGTTACTGGCGAAAGCCTTAGTGGAATACATGAAAGCAGCACATTTTGGGCGCATTGTAAACATTATTTCTACCAGTGTGCGCGAACCCATTGCTGGTTTGGGGGTTTCCAACACTATTCGCGGCGCGGTAGCTAGTTGGGCGAAAACCCTCTCCTTCGAGCTAGCACCTTTTGGCATTACGGTTAACAACGTGCTACCCGGCTATACCAAAACTGCCCGCCTTGCCAGCCTCATTAAAACGCGTGCTGAAAAACAAGGCACCACAGCGCAAGCTATTGAGCAGCAATTGCTTGCCGAAGTGCCTGCCAGACGTTTTGCTGAACCTGAGGAAGTAGCCAATGCAGTGTTATTTTTGTGCAGTCCTGCAGCAGCTTACATTACCGGCATCAATGTTCCGGTAGATGGAGGCAAAATCCGTGCACTTTAATTGCGAGTGCCTAAGGCAGCATCAGTTTTTATCGATTTGAAGTCTTGAGAAACATTAGCCGTCAATATCTATTTGCATGTACAATTGGCGCCTCCAACGCTGGCTTTTGCAATGTTCGCCCGCTGCTTTTTCTCTATACGCGGCTGGCGCTGCTTTTTGTGCTTATACCTGCATTTTTGCACTTCGCAAACCTTTTACAGCTGCTACCTTTGAGGGACTCTCTTTTGCGGGCATTGACTACAAAATTTGGCTAATTACAGCACAAGTATTGGGCTACATGCTCTCTAAATTCATCGGTATCAAACTGATTGCTGAAATGCCACCGGGTAGGCGAGCAACCAGCATTGCTATTATGGTTGCCATTGCGCTAATGGCTTGGGTTGGCTTTGCTTTTGTGCCACTGCCCTACAACATCGTTTGTTTATTTTTCAACGGCTTGCCTCTGGGAATGGGGTGGGGGCTGATGATTGGTTATTTGGAAGGAAGGCGCGTAACAGAAGTATTAGGAGCAGGACTTTCGGTTAGTTTCATCTTTTCCTCAGGTATTTCCAAAACCATTGCCTTGTGGACAATGAATAGCTTGGGCATCAGTCCTTTTGTGATGCCCTTAGTAGTTGCATTGGGTTTTTCTGTACCCTTAGCAGGCTTCATTTGGCTATTGGAGCAATTGCCGCCTCCTTCTGCGGCTGATGAAGCTGCCCGCACCCGTCGCCAACCAATGAGTGGGGCAGCACGTTGGCAATTTTTCAGTCGGCTGGCAGGAGGATTGGTCGGTCTGATTTTAGCATATATCCTATTAACAATTTACCGCGAATTCCGAGATAACTATGCTGCTGAAATTTGGCAAGCACTGGGCTATGGCAGCTCGCCACAGATGTTCACCCTTACAGAAACCCCTATTGCCTTTGCCGTCATGATTGCTGTCAGTTTAATGATGTTAGTGAAGAACAACTTACAGGCGTTGCTGCTCAATCATGCTATTGTAGGGGGCGGATTTTTGCTGGTTGGTTTGGCAACAGTAGGATTTCAGGCAGGTTGGATTTCACCAGTTTGGTGGATTATCAGCGTAGGTCTAGGGCTATATTTGGGCTATGTGCCCTTCAACAGTGTACTTTTTGACCGCTTAATTGCTACTTTTCGCCATGTGGGCAACGTAGGTTTTCTCATTTATCTTGCCGATTCGTTTGGTTATGTGGGCAGCGTTGCAGTGTTGTTTTACAAAAATTTTGGACAACAACAAGCTGGTTGGCTATCGTTTTTTATAGCAAGCAGCTACTTTGTATCGGTAATAGGCTTGTTGCTGATGCTTGCCTCAGCAGTTTACTTTTGGCAGAGGCATCGAAAACTCGCTCAGCGAGCAATTTGAAGCATCCGACAGGGGGCTGTGGCAAACAAGTTAGCAAAGTGTTTGAGAAGAGTGATGCAGTTAACCATTTGCAAGTGCCACAATGTTTTTTGGGCATCTTATCTGCCAAGCATTGCCACCGTAAACCCAACAATTTGTTGCAAGTGCGATGTGTGCCATTAAATCAGTTTAACATAGCTACCCAGTAGTTTGATGTGGTCGCCGTGCTTTGCCAAAATAGGGGCAATATGCTCATCTTCGCAATGTCCGTCGAAATCGATGAGAAACCAGTAGTGGAATTTACCTTTTTGTTTGGCAGGGCGGCTTTCAATCTTGGTCAAATTGATACCTGCCTCGTTGAAATCGTTGAGAAAACTTGCCAGCGTGCCGGGCTTGGTGTCGTTGTCTAATTTTACTACTAAACTAGTTTTAGAGCCGCTTGCTTTGGGATTGTGAAAGTCTTTGCTGATAATCAGAAAGCGGGTGCGGTTGTAGCTGCTGTCTTCTATGTTTTCAAACAACAGTGGCAGCTTGTGAATGGTAGCTGCTACACGCGCACAAATGGCTGCTGTGAAGGGCTCTTCCGAAGCTAATTTGGCTGCTTTGGAGGTAGATTCAACAGGAATAAGTTCTACGCCGCTGTCGCTGAAATACTCGTCTAAAAATTTTTTACATTGGCGAAAGGCAATGTCTTTGGAATATATTTTCCTAATGTGCGATAAGCGGTCTTCCATCGAGGCAAAGGTAAAATGGATGTCTAAGGGGATTTCTGCCACTATACGCACATCGGAAGTAATGAGCAAGTCAATGGTTTCATGCACCGAACCTTCGCGATTGTTTTCTATTGGAACCACTCCGAAGCGAACCCTGCCTGTTTCTACGCTTTCAAAAACAGATTGGATGGTGCTAAGCGACACATAGTCGCTAAGTGCACCAAATCGGCTTTCTGCTGCTTGATGCGTAAAACTACCTTCTGGACCTAAATAGGCTACTCGTTCAGGCAGTTCGAAATGGCGGCTTGCAGCAAAAATTTCTAAAAAGATTGCTTCAATTGCTTGCGAAGCAATGGGTCCTTTATTGATTTTGTTAAGTCGGTCTAAAATAGCTTTTTCGCGTTCGGGGCGGTAGATAACTGCATTATGGCTGCGCTTCAAATGCCCTACTTCTCTAACAAGCGCCATCCGCTTATTAAGCAGTTCTAATATTTGATTGTCAATAATGTCAATTTGGCTTCTAATCTCTGCTAATTTTTTTTCCATGTGGTTGGGTGCAGGTCTATCTCACTCTAATTCTTCTACCGGGTTTTAAGGTAGCAGTAGCGCTAATACCGTTGAGTTTAATCAGCTGCCTAACCGATGTGCGATATTTTCGGGCAATTCTCGAAAGCGTATCTCCTCGCTTGACAATGTGCGAAATGGTTTGGCGCTGGTTAAGGAGGTGTTGGAAGTGTTCGGGGCTGAGGCGAAAAATATGGCTGATAATTTTACCTTCTTCAAAGTCGTAGATGTACTTGGGGTCGAAGGCGTAGCCGTTGTATCGTACTTCGTAGTGCAAATGCGGACCGGTGCTCCTGCCAGTGCTACCGCCCAAACCAATAATCTGACCAGCGGAGACCGTATCGCCTACTTGCAACAGTTGTTTGCTCAGATGCGCATAGAGGGTTTCCAATCCGTTGCTGTGGCGCAATACGATGAAGTTGCCATAGCCGCCTCGTTCGTAGCGCCTAATGCGCACCACTCCATCGAAAGAAGCAAAGACAGGGTCGCCGGTATTAAGGTCTAAGTCGACCCCATGATGCCATCGCCATCCTCTCATGCCAAATTCTGAGGTAAGTTTGATATTAGTAAGGGGGGGCGACCAGCGCTGTTGTTTAAGCGAGTCGTACAAAATCAGGGGAATGGTGTCGCGGAATTGGCGGATATCGAATTTGTAAGGGTTGATATTTTCTGTATCCCAAATAGAGTAGTAGTCGCTAATAGTTATCCAAGTGGAGTCAATGTTAACTTCTTCCGATACAATGACGATGTCTTCTTCTGGAACGTCGTAGAGGTCGGTAGTATCTTCACGCAACATAGAGCGCCTCATGCCTAAGTCTAAAAAATCGAGTGGTGGGCGGTTTTCGTTGAATAAGTCTTTGATGATGAGCGTGTCGTTGTCAAAACCGCGACTTTGCAAATAGTTGCGCAAGGCTTTTCGCATCTGTTCTGTTTGGGCTGTATGGCCATCTTGGATACCACTGGAGCCACCAGTTGCCATGCGGTTGATTTTCTCTTTGCCATTTTCTTGGGCTACGAGCGTATCGAGTAGGCTGTTTCCGTTTTTACCGCTCTGGGTTCCTTTGGTGCGTTTTCCGTTTATTGATGCTTCATCAGAGAGCTTCCAACGCTGTCCGGGAATAGTAAATTCTACGAAATCTCCGGTATTTTCTTTTCTGGTTGCTTTCTTCTGTGCCAACAAGTCGTTTGTTAGCCATAGAAGTGCAAACAGTAAAATGGTAAAGAAGCTTTTTTTCATAAAGCATAGTTTCGT
Organism: Bernardetiaceae bacterium; assembly: GCA_025056255.1. GTDB lineage: Bacteria > Bacteroidota > Bacteroidia > Cytophagales > Thermoflexibacteraceae > Rhodoflexus. Next base: position 19,541 of record JANWVT010000028.1, read on the forward strand.
AGTAAACAACACATGAGGTTTGTTAGCGGGGCAAATCCGGAAAAATCTTGGCTGGTTAGTGCAAGCCTTTGGCAGTCAGAAAGCGTTCAGCATCTAGGGCAGCCATACAACCAGTTCCTGCGGCAGTTACCGCTTGCCGATAGACATGGTCTTGTGCGTCGCCTGCTGCAAAAACACCCTCTATGTTAGTATGAGTAGAGCCGGGCTTTGTTTTGATGTAGCCATTGGCATCCATTTCTATAAAATCTTTAAAAATAGCTGTATTAGGTTGGTGCCCAATAGCTACAAAAAAACCTTGTACGTTGAGGTTGCGTTCTTCGCCTGTTTGTACGTTGCGCACGCGTACGCCTTCTACTTCGTGCTCACCTAAAATATCCACTGTTTCGGTATGCCAGAGCACTTCAATATTAGCTGTTTTCAGTACGCGCTCTTGCATAATTTTGGAGGCTCTCATTTCTCCTCGGCGCACTAACATATAAACTTTTCTACACAGTTTCGACAAATAGGTGGCTTCTTCGGCAGCTGTATCGCCGCCTCCTACTACTGCTACGTCTTTTCCTCTGTAAAAATACCCGTCGCAAACTGCACAAGCAGACACGCCGCGACTATTAAGGCGCTGTTCGGCAGGGAGCCCCAACCATTTGGCAGAAGCGCCTGTGGAAATAATAACTGTGTAGGCTTCTATTAGGTGAGTATCGTCTATAATTACTTTGTGCGGATAGCCTGAAAAATCTACTTTGGTAGCCATGCCCGAGCGTACTTGTGTGCCGAAACGTTCTGCTTGGCGCTGAAAATCCATCATCATTTCAGGACCTTGTACGCCATCAGGATAGCCGGGATAATTTTCTACTTCACTAGTAATGGTGAGCTGTCCGCCAGGTTGATTGCCTTGATACAGAATAGGGTTTAGTCCAGCGCGTGCTGCATAAATAGCAGCCGTGAAACCAGCCGGACCTGAACCGATAATCAGGCATTTGGTTGTTTCTGTAGTCATAGGTTTATTCCTAATAACATGTAGCTGTGCATTTCACACAAATGCTCTCACAAAAGTAATTTTTCTTGCCAAGAAATTCTTTCTTGGGAAAATTATCGGTTTGCAATTTAGACTTGAAAAAGTCTTCACCCAAAAATTTAACAGTTATTTTATAAAACTGGGCAGTTTTGCATCTGTTGCTGATGAGTTTAGGTAGATGAAGGCAAACTCGCCGTTGTTTGTGTCTTCACAAATCACTCTGTTGCAAGCGGTACATGGCGCTACTGTGTAGCAAGGATGTTTTAAACTCCATTAATCCGGTTATTGTGTCTAAATAGTTGTTTAGGTTTTATTCATCATGTTTGTAAAACCCAAATATGCTCTGAAATCTGCCTGCAAGGCAATGGGCTTTTCAATCGATAAGAGAATTGCTAATTTTGAAACAAAAATGAGGCAAACATGCAGGCACAACGATTGGGTTATTGTTTACTGTTAGGCATTTTGTTTGGAGCTTGTCGCCCATTAGATACAGTCAGCCCGGGCTTTGCTCTTAAAATCAAAGTAGTAAATTTCAACAATCAGCCAGTAGAGGGCGCAACAGTAACGCTATACGCTGACCAAGAGGCTTTTATTAACGATCGCCGCAGCATTCCGCCTAAACAGACCGACCGCAATGGCGAAGTGGTATTTGAAGGGTTGCCCTTCGGCACTTGGGGGTATTACGTAAGTGCAGAACGAGGCTCATCTAACAATTGGAGCGACCAGCTTAACGCCAATGTCTTGTTTGATACGCGAAATGTAGAATATGAGCGAACCATCCGCATTACCGAAGCTAGTATCCAAAATGCTCTGGCGGGCAGGTTTAACCGACGCTGGCAAAGAGTTTCTTACAATATTAACGGGAATGTGAACACTTCTTGTTCATTTACACAGGTACATGAGTTTCGCCGCGACGGATTTGTGAATATTTTTAATGCAGCAGGATGCCCTAACGCTGGTCAGCAGGTAGGTGCTAATGTGTGGACAGTAGCACCCGACAAGCGCGGGATTATACTGGGCGCTATCACCACCGGTCGGCAAATTTCTATTACCGACTTAACCGCCACTACCTTGCGCACTACCGAAACGCCGCAACCCGGAATTGTCATTATTGAAGAATATCAACTCATTCAATAAGCCGTATGCCTGTTGTAATTGTGCAAGATTACAAGCCGCCTATTTATATTTTATAGAACAAATTAGGAAAATTCTAAAAATAGTATAATATTTGTGAGCGAAAATAAAGAAGCGATGCTGAGTCAAAAGGAATACGAGCTATTAAGAGAAATACAGCGGAATGAGCGGCAAGCCCGAGCCTACAAGAAGGTAACGGTGTTGCTGATGTTGCATTCAGGTTGTAGGGCAGAAGAGATAAGTGTTTATTTAGGAATTAGTGAAGGGACGGTTTGGAACTACAAGAAGCAGTATGAGCAGGAAGGCATAGAGCAGTATTTAGAGGATAA
>JANWVT010000029.1 GCA_025056255.1 Bernardetiaceae bacterium
AGCCTTTTGATAGCCCAGTCGAAGCGGATAAGTCTTTTGCTCATGGGGCTTGTTAGGTGTTTTTTGTGTAAAGATACGGAAAAATTGGGGAGGAAGGTTCCATGAGTGGCTTGTCTGTGGAGGTTGTACTTCCTCACGGGTGGCAAAATGGTTGTTCGCGAAGACACGGACAACGGCGCGTGCAACGGCAGCGTGCAACGGCAGAAAGACACGCACAACGGCGTTTTTCCACCGTTGCGCGTGTTCCCACTCGCAACAAAGGGCAGCAACAACGGCAAAATGGTTGTTCGTGAAGACACGAACAATGGCGGCGTGCAACGGCGGCGTGCAACAGTAGTGGCTATTAGTTTGCAACGCTAGTAGGTGAAAGCAACAATAACAAAACTCATGTATTTACACTAACCCATTTGCTTGCATGCTACACGTAATGTGCTGCATGATTTTTTCGGCATGTTCGCGCGAGTTTTCGATGAACCATTTGTTAGTTTCCATGCCGCCGCACACTACGCCTGCCACATACACGCCTTTGACGTTGGTTTCATGTGTTTCTGGATGATAAACAGGTGCGTGTTTATCGCCTTGCAGGGCAACACCTGCCATTTGTAGCAGTCTGAAATCGGGGCGATAGCCGGTCATAGCAAGTACAAAGTCGTTGGGTAAGGTAAGCAAGCCGTCAGGAGTTTGCACGTCTATCTCATCGGGGCGAATGGCGACAATTTGCGAGTGAAAATAGGCTTTGATGCTACCTTCTTTAATACGGTTTTCTATGTCAGGTTTGACCCAATACTTCACGCTGGGGCGTATTTCCCCACTGCGAATAATCATGGTTACCTCTGCACCGCGTCGCCAAGTTTCTAAAGCCACATCTACTGCCGAATTGGCAGCGCCCACTACGGCAATTTTTTGGAATGCATAGGGGTGGGCTTCGTCGTAGTAGTGCCGCACTTTGGGTAGGTCTTCGCCGGGCACGTTTAAAAGGTTGGGAAGTCCGTAAAACCCTGTGGCAAATACAAGGTGGCGAGCAAAATGTTCTGTTTTGGAGGTTTTTACCTGAAAATTGCCACTGGGATGCCTAGTAATGGTCAGAACTTCTTCATACAGGCGCACTTGCAAGCGAAAAGCGAGTGCCACGCGGCGATAGTAGTCTAAGGCTTCACGTCGGGTAGGTTTGTCGCCATGGGCAACAAAAGGAACGTCTCCTATTTCTAAACGGTCTGCCGTAGAAAAAAAGGTCATATTGGCAGGGTAGTGATAGATAGCATTGACCAAACAACCTTTTTCTACTATCAAATAATTCAATCCGCGTTTTTGAGCAGCTATTCCACAAGCCAAACCAATAGGTCCGGCTCCGATAATGAGTACGTCTAACATAACCAACACGCTCGTGTAACCCTAAAAAATGCCAAAAAGTTTAGGTTTTTTCCTTTGCTGAGTTTTATTAGGTGCTTTTTTAATCGGTTTCTTCTTAGCGGGGACTTTTTGTGTAGGCTTTTGGGTGGTGTTAGTTTTGCTTTTAGCCTTTTTGAGGCGTTCAAACTCTTCTTTTTCGCGCTGATTTTTCAGGCGGATTTCCTCGCGACGCTTGGCTAAGCGTTCTTTTCTCTCAGCATTGCGCTCGGGTAGGTCGTAGCTAAGAGGGGCAATCACGGCAAACTGGATGCGCAACACATTATCTTTTGTACTGGGGTCGCCCAACAGGCTAATATTGTCTAAGTAGTCAGTGCGTGTGTTCAATAATCCTACTTCCATGCCAATTCCCCAGTGATTTGGGAATTGGTAGGTTCCCCCGATGGCAGTAGGCAATAGCAAAGCAAAATTGCTGTAAGTCTCTTCATTGGCACGGGTTTCTGGACGTTTGAGCAAGGCATTGTTGCGGTCGTCTTGGGGTGAGAAGCGCATCATACCTATGCCTTGGCTAAGGTATAAGCACTGATGAGGCTTTTTGATGAGGTTCAGCTGTAGTTGTGCTGAGAGGTGAAAAAAAGAAGTGTTGAAGGAACGATTGGGTGTGCCTGTTTCGCTGGTGTAGCGGACGTTGTTGGCTGTAAGTTTGCCTCCACCAAACTCAACTGCCGGGTTTAGCCAACGGTTGCGCGTTTGAATCAACTTGCCATGAAACATAGCGCTAAAAGTATTATATTGGCTCAACTCGCCGTTGTAGGCAATCATAGATGTGCCGAGTGCCATCATAGCTATGGGTTGGCTCTGAGCTGGTGGGACAGCAGGGGCTTGCGCACACGCAGCTGTGTTTCCCAACCAATAAATTAGAATCAGCAAAAGCAAGCAGCGCATAATGAAAAAAGGAAAAGTCTGTTAAAATTAGACTTTTCCTTAGAAAATTAGGAGGTTTTGGAGTAGATTAATTTTTAGCTTTCTGCAATTGTTCAATTTTGACCTCAATAGCATCGGCTTCTTTTTTCTTGCCGATAGTGTAGAGAATTCTGGAATAGCCTTCCAGTAGTTCTATATTGTCTGGATAGATAGAAACAGCTTGTTTAAACCATGGCTCAGCATCTTTAATGCGCTTGGTTTTTTCGTACACATACAACAGGTTTTGTAAGGTTTCTACGTCAGTTGGTCTTTTCTTAACAGCAGCTTCTACTAGTGGCACCACTTCCTGAATTTTGCCGGCTTTATCAGCTGCTTGGATATAGCTGAGCATAAGAGTAGCATCGTCAGGATTTTTTTCAACAGCTGCTTTGTAGTAAGGTAACATTTCGGCGGGTTTTTCCAAAATGTTGTAAATAGAGTTCAGTGCGCCTAAGCGTTGCATGTCGTCTGGGTTGTTGACAATTGTTTTCTGGAAGAAAGGCAGTGCCATTTCAAAATAAACTTTTGCACGGTCTATCACTGCTTTACCTTCTTTTTTGAAGGTTTCCATGTCCATATTGTCAGCTTCCTTCTTAATGGCAGCACCTTTGTTGTAGTAGAAAGCGCCTAAGCTATAGATGGCATCGTCGTTATCCGGTTGCAGGGCATAGGCTTCTTTATAGGCTTTTTCGGCGGCATCTAAGTTTTTAGCATTTTCTTGCAAGATACCTAAGTTAAGTGCAACAGGGAATCGTTCTTTGGGGTCGGTGGTAGTTTCTAGTGCTTTTTCAAGGTCGGCGATGGCTTCTTTTTCCTTTCCAGTTTTAATATATACCTGAATTTGTTGGAACATCAGGTTCTTGTCAGTAGGATTTTTCTCACGGGCTTCTTTTAGAACAGCAAGAGCTTTATCGTAGTTTTGGTCGATACTGATGTATTTGTCGAGCAGTGCGTAGTAAACGGATACATCTTTTACTCCCAGCTTGATGCACTTTTGCGCCAATTCTTCAATTTTGTTGTAGTCTTTCTTAGTATTTTGTGAGGCGGCTACCAATGCAAAGAAAGCAGAGAGCGTATCTGTCGGTTTGAGCATATTAGCGCGTTCAAAATCGGCAGCTGCTTTTTCAAAGTCGTTGTCGTTTTGATAAGCAGCTACGCCCCAGTTGAAGTATTTGGCGTAGATGTTTTGGAGTTTAGGTTGAATATAGAGCAGGTCATAGTTTTTATTCAGTTCTACTGCTTTGGCATACGACTCACTAATGATAGCTACGCGCTTGTTTACTACATTGTTGTCTGTGTTAGCACTATCGGCAACAGCTAGCTCGGCATATATATCGCCACGAAACATCCAAGCTTTTGGATCGTTTTTGTATTTTTCAGACTCAAAGGATTTGTCCACTTCGGTGGCGGCTGTGGCAAAATCTTTCTTCTTGAAGGCACTTTCAGCAGCCTTGTAGGCTTCTTTTGCACGTGCAGTTACTTCTTTGTCTTCTTTTTGGGCATACCCACAGTAGGAAATAGCCGCAACACTTACGGCAAGCAACAACTTTTTCATTGTCAACAAATTATTATTTAAATTATACAATTAGTTAATCGCTATTCTGTTGTGGTGCATTAGGAACTTCAGCATTGCTGTAAGTCTCTTCGTGAATGCCTTCAATTTTAGCAATAGATGAAATTTCATCATCCTCATTGAGGCGAATAAGTTTCACGCCTTGTGTAGCCCTGCCCATTACACGCAAGTCGGCAACCGAAATGCGAATGGCTAGTCCCGATTTATTAATAATCATCAATTGGTCGGAATCTACCACTTCTTGAATACTCACCAAAGCACCAGTTTTTTCAGTGATATTCATGGTTTTCACACCTTTTGCGCCTCGGTTAGTGATTCGGTAGTCTTCCAAAGGAGAGCGTTTGCCATATCCTTTTTCCGAAACTACTAAGATTTGGCTGTCGGGTCGGCTAACAGCTATCATGCCCACTACTTTGTCATTTGCCTCGTCAAAGGTAATACCTGTAACGCCAGCTGCCGTTCTGCCCATTGGTCGTACGCGGTTTTCGTTGAAGCGTACTGCTCTACCAGAGCGCACAGCAATGACAATATCATCGTTACCACTTGTGAGGCGGACATCTAACAGGTTGTCGCCTTCGTTAATGGTAATAGCGTAGATGCCTGCTGCACGCGGGCGCGAGAAGGCTTCCAACGCTGTTTTTTTGATAATGCCCTGTTCGGTACACATCACAATGTAGGTGTTGTGGATGTATTCAGGGTCGTTGAGGTCGCGGACTTTAAGTGCGGTGCGTACTTTCTCGCCCGGTTCAATCTGAATGAGGTTCTGGATGGGGCGTCCTTTTGCTGTTTTGCTACCCTCCGGAATCTCATACACCTTCAACCAATACAGGCGTCCTTTGTTGGTGAAAAACAGCACATAGCTGTGCATGTTGGCAATGAATAGCTGCTCAGTGAAGTCGTCATCTTTGCTGGCGGCACCCCGAGAGCCTACTCCGCCTCTATTTTGCGTGCGATATTCGGAAAGAGGAGTGCGTTTGATATAGCCTTGATGCGAAATGGTGATTACCATTTCTTCGTCGGCAATCATATCTTCTATGTGGATATCTTCGGCGCTGTGCACAATGGCTGTGCGACGGGCATCGCCATATTTTTCTTTGAGCTCGCGCAGCTCATCTTGAATAAGGCGCATACGCAAACGCTCATCTGAAAGGATGCTTCGCAGCCGTTCGATAGTGAGCATTAGCTCTTGATAGTCTTTCTGTAACTTCTCGCGTTCCAGCCCTGTGAGGCGTTGCAGGCGCATCTCTAAAATGGCTTGTGCCTGTGCTTCGCTGAAGCCAAATTGTTCTGTCAGCCCTTGCTTAGCGGCTGAGGCATTGGCTGAGGCACGAATATGACTAATGATGGCATCTATTATGTCTAAGGCTCTGAGTAGTCCTTCTAAGATATGTGCTTCTTTTTCGGCTTTATCTAAATCGAAGCGAGTGCGGCGCAGCACAACTTCATGACGATGCTCTACATAGTGACGAATCAAATCTTTAAGGTTTAAGGTCATCGGACGACCTTTGACCAATGCTACATTGTTGATGCTGAAAGAAACCTGCAAAGAGGTTAAAGCATACAAGGTGTTGAGTACTACTTTTGCGTTGGTATCTTTTTTCAGTTCGTATACAATGCGCACGCCTTCTCGGTCCGACTCGTCTCGAATGGCAGCAATGCCGTCAATTTTCTTCTCATTGACCAAGGCAGCTGTTTTTTCAATCATCTGTGCCTTGTTTACCTGATAAGGCAATTCTGTAACTACAATTTGCTGCCTACCAGAGGGCAAGTCTTCAATAGTTGCTACACTGCGGATGATGATGCGTCCGCGTCCGGTTTCATAGGCTTCCCGCACTCCTTGATAACCGTAGATAATACCTCCGGTAGGGAAGTCGGGGGCTTTAATATGCTGCATCAACTCTGCCACACTAATTTGTGGATTGTCTATGTAGGCTATGATGCCATCGGCTACCTCGCTTAGGTTATGAGGCGCCATGTTGGTTGCCATGCCTACGGCAATTCCCGATGAGCCATTTACTAATAGATTGGGGATTTTGGCAGGTAAAAAGGAAGGCTCTTTGGTAGAGTCGTCGAAGTTAGGCTGGAAATCAACCGTATCTTTTTCGATATCGGCTAACATTTCTTCGGCTATTCGGCGTAGTCGCGCTTCGGTATAGCGCATGGCTGCTGGATTATCGCCGTCCATAGAGCCGAAGTTGCCTTGTCCGTCTACCATTGTGTAGCGCAAGCTCCAAGGTTGTGCCATGCGCACCATGGCATCATAAACTGCCGAGTCACCATGGGGATGATATTTACCCAGTACTTCGCCGACAATACGAGCAGATTTTTTATAGGGCTTGTTAGAGGACAACCCTAATTCATCCATTGCGTATAATATGCGGCGGTGAACAGGTTTAAGCCCGTCGCGAACATCAGGAAGCGCACGCGATACAATCACAGACATAGAATAATCTATGTATGCGCTTCGCATTTCGTCTTCAATATTGATTGGAATAACGTTGCTTTCTTGCATAGCTCTTCAGAGGGAAAGATAGCTGCATGAGGGCAAATATCTTTCCGCATTTATAAAAATGTTCAACTTCGAACGGGGTGCAAGTTACAAAAATACAGCTAAATTACCGTTTGCTTGCCGGATCTTTCTTACCAAACACGGAAAAATGTACGTAGCGTTTAGGGCGGGCTTTCAAATCGATAAAAAGGCTGTCTAAATGCACCAAAGTGCGATTAAGATTTTGGTGCAAAGAGTCGGTAGCTATCAACTTGCCAAGCGTACCTTTCCCGTTTTCAATAGCTTGAAGACTTTGTTGCAAACTTGTTAGCGAGCGATTAGCGTTGTTGACTGCTGCTGCCAGTTGCATTGTATTAAGCGAGTCGGCAAAAGTGTTGAGCTTGCCTATGAGGGGTCTAACGGCTTTTTCCGTTTGTAAGAGTTGTTTGGAAAGCTCAGAAAGGTTGTCGGTAATTGCGGACATTTTGCGGCGATTTTCTGCCAATATACCGCTGGCTTGTCCAGATGCATCAGCAGCATTGCCTACGAGCCGGCGGATTTCTGTGCTCATTCCTTGGTATTCTTTGACTAAGCGGTTGATATTAGCAATAGCAGAATCTAATCCTTGTAACACCGGGGAGGCTTTTTCTGTTAAAATTTCAGTCATTCCTCCTTCGCGTTGGGCAAGGAGCGTATCGCCTTCTTTAAGAAGGTCCTTATTAAAAGATACTATCAAATCTACTTTTTTGCCGCCGAGCAGTCCATTGTCGGAGAGTTTTGCCACTGTGCCTTTGCCCAGTTTGATTTCATCTTGAATATCTAAGGCTACCAGTAATTGGTTGCCACGCTCTTGTAAGATGTTCACGCTTGCTACTCTTCCGACCGACATTCCGTTAATTTGTACTTGGTTAGAAACGGTTAATCCGTCCACACGGTCGTAAATTACATAGTAGGTAGTGGTAGGGTCGAAGAAGTCAATACCTTTTAAATAGTTGAACCCCACGTAGAGGATTATTCCAGAAATAAGTGCTAGCAACCCTACTTTGGTTTCTCCTGATAGTTTCACGAGTTTGTTCGGTTTGCCACAAAAATGCGAAAACGAGCCTGATTTTCAAAATCGGGCAAGTGCAATAGGTTGATTGTCAAGGTTTTATTTTTTAATTTCGGCTTTGTAGTCGCGCAAAGCACGATACAAGTACGAAGCTACTTCGTGGATGCCTTCTTCGCTTTGCAAATATTTTTCTTCTTCGCTGTTGGTAATGTATCCAGTTTCTACTAGCACAGAGGGCATCAGGCTTTTGTAAAGCACAAGGAAACTCGCGCTTTTCACGCCCAGACTTTGGCGATTGATAGCGCGTTGTTGAGAGTATTTTTCAATGAGCTCTGCTGCTCGGATGCTCTTCAAATGGGTGTTGTTCTGGCGAATACGGGTGAGAATAAAGGCTATGTCCTCATCAGATGCAAAGTCGGGGTATTCTTTTCTTCTCCGCGGATTTTCATATTTAATTGCCTGATTTTCTCGCATAGCAGTTTCCATGTTTTCTTGACTAACCGATAGCCCCATTACGTAAGTTTCTGTACCTTTTATAGAGGGGTTGGTTGAGGCATTGGTATGGATAGACATGAAAAAATCGACTCCTTGTTTGTTTGCCATGCGCGCGCGTTCTGCCACTGGCACAAAATCATCGTTATAGCGGGTGTAGAAATATTGTACGTCGGGCATGTGTACTTGCAATATGCTGCCCAGTTGCGTAGCTATTTGAAAGGCAATATCTTTTTCAAAGCTTTTAGTGGCACCCAAAGCACCCGGATCTTTCCCCCCGTGCCCAATATCAATCATTATTTTTTTCAAGTCGTTGGCAATGAAGTTGCTCGGAGAGAATGATATTAGAAACAGTCCGAATACAAGTAAGACAATCCGGATACAAGATTTCATTGCATTAACAAATGTTAAAGTAGAGTAGAGCTGTTTCCAAACGTTGTAAAAATAAGCACTTGCCGCTATTATTGCACAATAATCCCTTAACTTTTTTGAAAAAGTTAGCAAAAGTTACATTTTCAGCCTATTTTGCTTGTTTAGGGCTTTGGGTGAGCCTGTCGGCTGTTGCACAAAATCAACGTAGAGAGAATATCAATTCATTGGCGGTAGCTACTGACTCGCTGGCTGCTCAGTCAGATTCTTTGGTCAATCGCGTACCCAAAGGAGACATAACCACTACTATTAATTATCAGGCAAAAGATTCTATTCGCTTCGATGTTCGCAAGCGGATGATTTACATGTATGGCGATGCAAAAATTGTGTATGGAGACATATCGCTAAAAGCAGCACAGGTAGCAATTGACTGGACACAAAATACCATTAAAGCCACTTATGTGCGCGATACGGCCACCAACCGCGAGATTGGGCTACCCGAATTTACCGAAGGTGGCGAAACCTACACTTCTAAACAATTGGCTTATAATTTCAAAACCAGAAAGGCGAAAGTAACAGGGGTAACTACTAAATACGGGGAGGGTTTTATCTTGCTTGAAAACGTCAAAAAGGATGAGAACGATAATTCTTATGGCGAAAATGGACTGTACACTACTTGCGACGCCCCTATCCCTCACTTTGGTATTCGTGCCCGTAAAATGAAAGTGATTCCCGGAAAAGTAATAGTTTCTGGATTGTTTAACTTGGAAATCAACCGCATTCCTACTCCGCTGGGTTTTGCCTTTGGGATGTTTCCACAACCTAAGTCGCGTTCGTCGGGTTTTGTGATGCCGCAGTATGGCGAAACACGTGAGCGCGGTTTTTTTCTCAGCCAAGGCGGATTCTATTTTGTTTTGAGCGATAATTTTGACCTTTCTCTACTGGGCGAGGTACATACCAAAGGCGGATGGGGACTGACTGCTGCTACTCGCTACAAAAAACGCTACGCCTTCGACGGACAGTTCCGATTCCAATACAATCGCCGCATTAATGAGGTGCCCGGACAAGTAGAAAATAATGTGGTAAACGACTTCAACATCAGTTGGAATCATACTCCGCAAAGCAAAGGCGATAGCCGATTTAGTGCCAGTGTAAATGCAGGCACCAATACGTTTGGACGCAACAACGCACCTCAACTTAACAATTTCCAGTCTTCTTCGTTTAACTCTAACATTTCCTACAACAAAACATTTACGGGTACGCCTTTTACGGCAGGTGTTAACCTGCGCCACGAACAAAACATCATTACGCGCATTGTAAGCATTTTTCCAGAAGCCAATATAGGTATGAACCGGATTTATCCGTTTAAAGGCAAGAAAAGTGATGGCAAGTCTATTTTCAGTCAGTTTAATTTTAGCTATACGGGCAGAGCGCGTGCTGTTATTAGTAACAACCGACAAGGGCAGTCGTTTCCCTTTAAAGTAGCCGGCAACCTAAACGAAAAAGGCGAGCCGGTTAATCAAGTACCGGCATCTTTTCTGCCCTTCAATTTTGAAAACCTCAATACCATATTCGGGCGTGCTCAGATGGGGGTACAGCATAACATTCCTGTTACTACGGCTGTTACTTTGTTCAAATATTTTACTACAAGTTTCAATGGTAACTACTCTGAGGTGTGGTATCCAGAGCGCTACATTTACACCTTAGAACGCAACGATATTGTGCGAATTGATACCATACGCGGCTTCTCACGCTTTTATTCGTACAACATTGGGGCTTCGGTACAAACAAGGCTTTATGGATTTTTTTACCCAAAATCTAAAAAAATTGACCGCATTCGCTTAACTATCAACCCCAATGCAGGATTTAACTACCAACCAGATTTTGGCGACCCGCGCTTCAATTTCTTCGATAACCTCACCATTCAGCCAGAGAATCAGACCAGTGCCAATTTAGTGCGTCAAAGCCGCCTCAATGGTATTTACGGGCAGCCTATATCGGGTCGGCAAGGGTCTATCAGTTTTGGCTTAACCAACACGTTGGAAATGAAGATGCGTCCTAAGGAAGATACTGCTTCTGCTTCGGCAGCTTCTGCCAGAGGTGCAGCCAAAGCCCCACAAGGTGAAAAAATTACGATTTTAGACAACATCGGCATCAACACCAGTTATAATATGGCTGCCGATTCGTTTAAACTGGCACCTATTGCACTTAGTGCCAGAACCAATTTGTTAAAAAAGTTCAATGTTGCCTTTAATGCTACATTAGACCCCTACGGCTATGAGTTGCTGCGCGTAGATACTACTGGTAGAAGGCTGGCAGTAGTCCAACGGCGCAACCGCAGCTATGCTTGGCAAAATGGGAACGGTTTGGGCAATCTTACCAATGCCAGTATTGCTATTAGCGCCAATTTTGCTCCGCCGCAAGCCAACCGCAAGCTGCGCTCTAATAAGGCTACGCAGGAAGAATTGGATTTTATTAGCCGCAATCGCAACTTGTACGTTGATTTTACTGTGCCATGGACGTTGAGCGTCAGTTACAACCTCTCTTACAACAAAACAGGATTTGAGCAAGCTCGTGTAACACAAACGCTCAATTTCAACGGCGACCTAAAAATGACTGAGAAGTGGAAGATTGGATTTAACTCTGGCTACGATTTTGAAGCCAAAGGGCTAAGTTTTACCCAGTTCACCATTTATCGCGACTTGCACTGCTGGGTGATGAACGTGAGTTGGATTCCCTTCGGACCGCGTGCTGGTTATACCTTAGATATCAATGTGCGCGCCTCAGTCCTTTCTGATTTGAAACTCAGCCGCCGAAACTTGTGGTATTTCCGATAGCATCGGTAGTGATACAATCGCTGAGGTATTCAGTGGGCTTTTTTAGCATCTGCAAAGCAACAACTCATCCCCAAACAACTTGAAGTGCCACTGTAAAAATTGTTTTTGTCAAAATTGAAACGGTCATTTGCGCAAAATGAGTGTAAACTTATACGATGTTGAGATTAGAGCATTGCTCTTATTGGTTGTTTAGTTTTTTGTAAGCTCAATTTTGCCAAATGCATATACAGGAAGGCAAACCCGCCGCCTCATAATAAGAATAGGCGCTATTGCGTAGCAAGGTTGTTTTCAGCTATTACTAAAGTCGTGTTCCTGTATCTAATTGAGGTGATTGTGCATCCTAATTTACCTTTGTAAAACCTACACATACTCTTATGCTTGACCAAAACAGCGCTGATATGAATTAGGCATCGAACTATCTGGCATAGCAGTGGTACTTACCCAGCCGTTGTGCTCAAAAAATACTTCTACTAAGAAATCGTAAATGAGGTATAATTTGACTTTATAATGACCACTTTTTCGAGTGCCGATTAAGACTCCATCGGTGCCTAAAAGAGTGCACTGGCTGGTAAGAGAGAGGCGAAAAAACTCCTGAGATGAAATCATAACCGACAAGTCGAAAAATACATCAACTAATTTAGTGCATTCATTTGTAAAAACACGAAAATGAGCGACAAAGTGCATACTTGCCATGAAGATTTAATGCGTCGAGCCATATCATTAGCTAAGCTTGGACTGGGTAGCGTTAGCCCTAATCCAATGGTAGGTTGCGTGGTAGCGCATAATGGAACCATTATTGGCGAGGGGTATCACCAATTATATGGGCAAGCTCATGCAGAGGTAAATGCCATTCGTGCTGTTGCCGACTCGTCGTTGCTGCCACACTCAGTACTATATGTCACCTTAGAGCCTTGTGCACACTTTGGTAAAACACCGCCTTGTGCCGACCTAATAGTAGAAAGCCGTATTCCTAAGGTAATGATTGCGCATGCCGACCCCAACCCTTTAGTGAGTGGGAAGGGCATTGCTAAGTTACAACAAGCAGGCATAGAAGTACAAATAGGCATCTTGCAACAGGAAGCAGCAGAGCTAAACCGACGCTTTTTAACTTTCATGCAAAAAAAACGCCCATACATCATTCTGAAATGGGCTGAAACTGCTGATGGTTTTATGGCAGCAGCCGACCGGCGCCCTTTGTGGATTAGCAACGAGCTTTCCCGACAACTGGTGCACAAGTGGCGAAGTGAAGAAGACGCCATTCTCACAGGGTCAGGAACAGCCTTGCACGACAATCCCCGCTTGAACGTGCGCGCATTTCCACTCATTCGCCGCCAGCCCTATCGAATTGTAATAGACCGCCATTTGCGATTGCCTGCTAACTTGCACTTGTTCGACCGTTCGCAACCTACTATCTGCTACAACCTACACCGAAACGAGGAAACTTCCAATTTGATTTGGCGGCAATTGCCCGCTGAAAATTTTTTGCCTGCTGCTTTTGCCGATATGTATCAGCGGCAAATACAGTCGGTTTTGGTAGAAGCAGGCGCCGAATTGCTACATATTTTAATGGCGGCAGACCTCTGGGATGAAATACGGCTCTTTCGCGCTCCTCATTCGTTAGGGATAGGGGTGGCTGCACCACGCCCCTTAGGGAGGCTTGTCTACCAGCAGTACATTTTGAACGATGAGCTACTCATTTTTAGAAAAAACGTTTAAGCGAATCAAAAATGCGAATGCTGGAAATTCGGCTTGGTAAAATATGGTTGTTCGTGAAGACACGAACAACGGCGGTGTGCAACGGCGGCGTGCAACGGCGACGTGCAACGGCGACTGGCAATAAGCCCCTGCATTGCAATGTGTGTCCTCACACTCTACTGCTGTTGTTCGTGAAGGCAGCAGTAGGGACAGCTTTTAGAGCATTTGCTTTCCTCAGGGCTAAAACTCAATTCGCCATGAGGGGATTGGTAAAATAGGAAGCCAGTACTCCGTATGTATAGCGCGGCGGTTGCTGTCGTAGTAATAGCGCGCTACATTTTGGTGATTGGTCGCATTTTGCAAATCAATAGCAAACACGCGACTGTAGTGCGGGCGATTTTTGCGGAGAGCAAACCTAATATCCAAGCGAAAATAGTCGGGTAGCTGGGCTTCAAATGCCTGCGCCTCTATTCGGCGCTCCGTGTTGTCGCGCAGCGAGCGGACTTCATCAATAGGTGTGTAGCGGAAACCGCCCGACCAAACACTGCGTACATTCAAACTAATTATACGTTGGATGTTTCTGCCGCGCCTATCTGTTTTGTTTTTGACAAAATCTTTTCCTACCACTACGTTCCATACGTGCCCGCCGTTGAAACGGGTATTACGCCAAATACCATCGGCAGCCATGTAGCGCGAGTCGTATAGCGAAAGTGTATTGAGCAAGAACCAGTTGTTTGCAAAGGGGCGCTCTATGGTGAGCTCTAAGCCGTAGTTCTTACCTTTCCCCTTGTTTACAAGACTGTCGCTAACAAAGCCACTGAACTGGTTAATAAGCGAGAAGTTACTTGTTGCAATAGTGCGCACTGGCACGCTGAATAAGCGTTGGTAGTATCCTTCTACTTTGATATGCCAATATTCGTTAGGTTGCCACTCCCATGCTGTTACCCAGTGTTCAGATTTGGTAAAATCTAACTGCTTATTGGGTTGAACTGTACCGATATTGCGAATTTGCTGTTGGGCAAAATATGTGCCGAGCGGTAGCATGCGGCTGTGTCTGCCATAAGCTACTGTAAAGCTGTGTTGCTCAGAGGCTTGCCAACGAACCGATAGGCGCGGTTCAATCACTTGGCGGTTGTTGAAAGTCAAGCGTGTAAAGTGTATGCCTGCTAGTGCTGTTAAGTGTGTGCTGAGGCGATATTTCCATTGCATATATGCTTGCCACAAAAAGGCACTATTTTTTTCCTGTAATTGCGTTACTAAGGGTCTTCCGGGTGTATTTTGTCGGCGGGTAGTTAAATCGTAAGCAATTCGATTGATAAACATACCTGTTTTTGCGGTCAAACGGGCGTTGAGCTTATAGTTGAAACTTCCTGCCCAAGCAAGCCGCTGCTCACCATAGTCGTTGTCGCGGAGGGGTTGAACCACGTATCGCCCTCCTACGCGGGCTTCATATTCGTTGTTGCCGCCGTAGGTAAAGGCAAGGGTTTGTCGCCACCATGCGCGTTTACCTACAGTAGCCTGATGCGAAATACCAATAGCACCCATTTGAAAACTAAAAATGCGGTCGGTGCGGTCGGCGGTATTGCGCCAGCGGGCAGAGTCGCGCACAGCAATTTGCTTTTGCGCGCTCAGCCCTCCAATGCCGAAAATAGAAATAGTACCTCCTTTTTTCAGTGGGAACACGGTGTTGAACGACAAGTCTTGAAAAGTGAGCACACCAGAGGGCAGCTCTATGCCTGTTCTTCGCACTAAGTCAACAGTTGAATAGCGATAATTTACTAAGAAAGCAGCAGCATTAGTTTGGTTCCGGCGAAAAGGTCCTTCAGCAGCCAGTTCTACGCCTACGCCGCTCACTTGGGCAGTGAATTCGCGTTGGGTGTTGTTGCCGCGTCGCAAATTGAGGTCAAACACCCCTGAAAGGGCATTGCCATATTCGGCGGCAAATGCACCGGTGAGGAAGTCGGAGGTACCAAGTACTTGTGGGCTAAGTATGCTAACACCGCCTCCTGATGCGCCTTCATTAGTAAAGTGGTTAGGGGAGGGGATTTCCACGCCTTCTAATCGCCACAGCAGCCCGTTGGGAGGGTTGCCCCGAATAATGATTTCATTGGTTAGGTCGCCTCCGCTATTTACGCCGGCAAAAGCAGTTGCCATGCGTGCTGGGTCGCCTAAGGAGGCAGGATAGCGGCTAAGTGTGGTGGCAGAGAAACTGCGCACACTGACCGTGCTCATTTCGTTGAGTGGTTGTGTAGCTTGCCGGCTGCCACTGACTTCTACTGCTGCCAGCTGCCTGATTTTTTCAGTAAGCGCTATGTGTAGCACCACTTCTTTGGCAGCAGAGCTAAGCACTACATCGGTCACAAAAGGTTCGTAGCCTACGGCACGAGCTTCCAATTTGTAATGTCCCACTGGAACTTGTTCTATTTGGAAGGCGCCCTGTTGATTTGAAACGGCATGTTTTTGTGTAGTTGTTCCCTGCAATAGCAGCAGTACGCCGGGCACGGCTGCACCCGTTTCTTTTTCGGTTACTGCTCCGCGTATGTTTTGTACGGGCAGATTTTGCGCCAATAAATCGTTCAATACTATCCACAACAGCACCGAGCCCCCTAAAAAGCGCCGCATATTTATCAGTTTAATTAGGGAATATTTGTTGCAAAACGCCATTGTTAAACGTGCAAATTGCCGTGCGCATATTTTCCTTGCCATTGCTAAAGTCGAAGCCGGGCATCATTTTGCCCGAAACAGCCGATTCTTGACTCAGATAAGATTGTAATTCCTTTCCATAGCGACGCAACATCTTGCCAAAAAAATATACAGTTTCATAACCAATGTATGCAAACTTAGATGGCACCATGTTGGTGCGCTCTACAATGAGCTTGTCGAAACGCGTTTTAGCGGGCGTTTCTCGAACAAAATCTGGTATTAAGAAATGCACTCTTGCTTTTTGCAGCTGGTCGTAGCTGATTAGGTCGTAATTGAGCCATTCTTGTGTGGTGATAGCAGGTAACACTCTTTTGGTAGAAAGTATAGCGCTTACTAAGCTTATTGCAATAGCAGGCTGGCGCGCACAAATAAACAAGTGGGTGGAATCGTTGCGAGGAGCGCCGTCTAATTCGCCGATGATTCGCTGAAAATTCATCTTTGGTGTTAGTGTACGCATCAGATAAACGCGCCCGTTATTGCGTTCGTGCGCCTGCTTGTAATAATGAGCCATCACAGAGTCTTCTGGGGTATTGCCGTAGTAAATAATGGCTGTTTTGCCAGGGAAAAATTCAGCGGCAAATAGAGCAGCTTGCTGGGCAAGAGCAGCCGCATTAGGCTCTACCCATATAGTTGGGTCGTGTTTGGCTGGCTCTGTTGTTGTGCCAAATGGATTGACTAAGCTGATGCGGTGCTGGGAAGCATAGGCTGCCAAGGGCTCTATGTTATTGCTGTATAATGGTCCGATGAGTAGGTCTACACCGCTTTGTGCATCAAGTTGGCGACGAATAGCTACATTACTCCGTTCGGTATCAAACGGATAGAGTTGAATATCAATGCCTTCTTCTGCCAAATCTTCTTGGGCTAATTGCATACCTTCGTACATGTCGTACACAAACTGATAACGCCTACTGGGTTTGGAAGGATCTGTTTCGCTGAGCATAAAGGGTAGAAAAACAGCCACATGATAACGCCTTTTATTGTCAAGTGGTGTGATGGAAGTTTTACTGGGAGACGCGTTAACAGTGGCTTTTTGCTGACGAGCAAGTTTGGCATTTTCAAATATTTGCTTTGTCTGGTTGTTTTTCAGCAAGTTGCCAATGGCATTGGCATTGTTCAAGTCATCAGTTTCTAATGCAGAAAGAGCTGCCAACAGACGAATTTCATCGGCTTGTTCCCAAGTAGGATAGCGATTGAGCAACTGCAGCGCTATTTCCTGACAACGAGCATACTCCCCTGTGTAATAACTGGCAAGTGCATAGAAATAAGTGCCATATTTGTAGTATGGATTTTGTGGAACATCTTTGAGCACATTGGCAAGTACATGTTTGGCTTCCACATATTTTTTCTCGTCTACCAGCCTTTTGCCTAACTGAAAGCTGTTGGTAAACTCTTGTAGAGATTGGGCATATAAACTACTCAACAGGCACCAGCCGTAGCCTGTTAGCAAGCAGCGTAGTAATTTGCTCATCGATAGCAGATTTATCATAGACCAGACAAAGATAAAAGCCTTCTGGCAATTTGCTGATATACAAACCTATTACTATTGCTTAGCTTCTCTCAGCAACGAGCAAAAACAAGTTAGGAGGAAGGAGAAGGAAATTATTTGGAAAGTAAAAGGTTTTGCAGATTGCCACGTTGGTGTAAAAGCCAATGTTTTGATAGCCATTGTGCTTTAACTTCTGCAAGCATCTATCGTTGTAATAGCTGGAATTACCTAACTTATCGTGCAAAAAAATTTCAAAAACAATGACTCAACCCGATAAAGCTACAATACAAGCCGCTGTGGCGCGCATTAAGCCATATATTCACCAGACTCCTGTGTTGAGCAGTCGCTCGCTGGATGCGTTGGCAGGTGCTGCGTTGTTTTTTAAATGTGAGAATTTCCAGCGTACGGGTTCTTTTAAAATGCGCGGGGCAACTAATGCGGTTTTTTCACTTTCAGAACAAGCAGCAGCCAAAGGCGTAGCAACTCACTCTTCGGGCAACCACGCACAAGCGTTAGCTAAGGCTGCCCAATTGCGTGGCATTCCTGCCTATGTAGTAATGCCTTCTAACGCACCTCAGTCAAAAGTGGAGGGTACAAAAGCAGCAGGAGGAGCAATTGTTTTCTGCCAACCAACCTTGCAAGCACGCGAGGCGACACTTGCCCAAGTAGTTGCCCAAACAGGAGCCGCCTTTATTCACCCCTACAACGACTATCGCACCATTGCTGGGCAAGCAAGTTGTGCTTATGAACTGTTTCAACAAACGGAAAGTTTGGACTATGTGATTGCCCCTTGTGGTGGTGGCGGCTTACTCAGCGGAACGGCGCTGGCTGCTCATTACTTTTCGCCGCAAACAATTGTGTTAGGTGCTGAGCCTCAAAATGCTAACGATGCTTACAGGTCGTTCCATGCAGGATACATCATCCCCGCAGACAATCCCAGTACAATTGCCGACGGGTTGCGCACCTCTTTGGGTGATAAAACTTTTGGCATTATTCGCCAATATGTGGCTGATATACTGCTTGCCAGTGAGGAGTGGATTGTAAAAGCTATGCGCCTCATTTGGGAGCGCCTCAAAATTGTCATCGAACCTTCTTGTGCGCTGCCGCTTGCTGCATTATTACAAAATCGTCCTGCTGCACTACAAGGTAAACGCGTAGGGCTAATTCTTACGGGTGGCAATCTGGATGTAGGCGTGTTTTTTCAACAATACCAATAGGCATACATCAAAACCGCAAAACTCCTATTTCATTGTCAAGACCAAGTCGCATGCTTTTGCGCTCTCCGGCGGTGCGTACATGAATAAAATTGATTTGGTCTTCGAACAGTTCAAGCAGTACAGCATTTCTAATTTCTATCAAATGGATAGGTAATGCTTGCTCGGCTTCTAAATAAATCCAACAGGCATCGGCTTCGTATTCGCGCCCTACGTATTTCCAACGTATGGGCTGTCCGTTAATTTTACACTGAAATTGCATTCGCAGATATTGCTCAATTAATTTTTCTGCATCAGGATGCTCTTTGGGAGTTGCCAAGTGAGTGCATATGTGGTAGTGTTTTTGTATAGCATCTTGCAAATCGTCAATGAAAATTTTGTGAGTAATTTCTACCTGTCGCGTAGCGGCATTATGATTTATTTCGCACAAACTAATATGAATAGGGTGCCGCATGGCAGTAGTGAGGCTAACAAGCAGTAGCAACAAAAAATACATAGGCAACGGAATGTTTTATAAATAACAACTACGTAGTTGTGGGGTAAGGTAATGAGGCGTGAAAGTAATCAAAGTTTTATAGGGCAAAAGCATTGCCAAAGTTAACAGCACACTCCAGTAGCAAGCACATAGTCTAACTGTTCACTTGCCAATGTTGAGATAACGGTAGTGCTTTCGTGCCCTAAAAGTTTGCGTTGTGTGTATCTTGGTAAGGGTGGATTGGAATTGAAAAAACGCAAAAAGTCAAATTTTTCATTTGCTAATTTTGGCTATTCCTCTTGGGTGGGTCTTTATGATGCAGTCAAATGGTTGTTTGTGAAGATACTAACAACAGCGGCGTGCAACAGTAACGTGAAAATTGAATTTTTCAAATACTCTCAGTTGCAATTGCAGCATTTGCGCTAAACTTTGTTGCATGGGTGCCATTACCAATAAAAAAGCCCCGCCTGAAAGCAAGCGGGGTTTTTGCAAACTTACAACTTAACCCTATTGATTTGAAAAAAGATTGAACATCCTACCATTTAAACCTCTTGCCTGAACGACATAGAAACATTAAGTACTTATGTAGTATTCAAAATTACTATAAAATGCGGGTTTATCAATGCTAATTTATGTTAAATCGTTTTCAATAAGTTTTCTTTGAGCAGTTTGAACTCCTCGGGGGTAATCAGTCCTTTGTCTAACAGGTCTGAGAGTTCGCGTAGCTTGCTAAGTATGTCATTGGCGTTGGTGCTGCTATTGGCTGATTGGGGCGGTTGTTCACCACTTGCTGCTTTTGCCGATTGATTGGTAGTTTTTTCTTTGCGCAGCTCTTCCACGAAGGCTTTGCCGCGCTCAAATTGTTTTTTGTAAAAATCTTTGAACGATTCTACGTCAAAGTTTTGCATATTGCCACCGTTCTCAAAGTGTGTCATAAAAACCTGACCGACGGCGTAGGTAGTTGCCCCTGAGATGACTGCCATACTTACCCCGCCAATCACGTTGCCCAGTCCGGGAATCACCTTAATAGCCTCTGCACCCATGCGCGAAAGTGCGCTGCCCGTCAGTGTTGCCAGCAGCGTTTTGAATTGCGACTCGGAAAAGTTGATTTCGTAAATCATACAAAGCTGTTTCAACATATCCATCTGAATAGCCGTAACGGCTACCATGTCTGCTACCGGAATCGGTATCAGCCCCGCACCCATGGACCATATCACGCTGCTTCTGATAACAGCTTCGGATTTGTCCTTTCGGCTGCCCATGCTTTCCTTAATCTTGTTCAGAAAATAATCTATCATGACAATTGTGTGTTTGGTGCCTTGTTCTTAAACGCATGGCATTCTGCAAAGTTGGTTACTGCTCGGGCTTGTCTTTTTTCCTTTTGATTTTGCGGTCGGGCAGGTGTTCGTCTAAAAAAGCGTTGATTTCGTCTATGCTTTTAGTAGAAACAATTTCGCCAAACGAATTGATACTTACTTCAAAGCCTTCTAATGCCTTATTTACTTTGGGCTTAGCTTGTTGGTCTGTAGGTTTTTTATTAATTTTCTTTGCCATAGTAGAAATTGGTTAGGTTATAGAATGAGAAACGTTTACGATAATGACAAACATGCTGTTTGTGGCGGCAAATATTTGCCTGCTTGTATTATAGCGCAAATTCCGTTGATATAGCTAATTGATATAATACAATTTTCCACTGGTAATTTACAAAACAATAAA
>JANWVT010000002.1 GCA_025056255.1 Bernardetiaceae bacterium
ACAGGAAAGAGTGGAAGCTTTGTCTGAGACAGGTTTAGTCGCAATCCATCTCTGATTGAAGGGAGTACTCCGACCTTCGTGGGAAGAAAGCGATTACGTTTCTGCTTTTGTCGCAATCCATCTCTGATTGAAGGGAGTACTCCGACAGGCCTGCGGGACGTTTATCGTTTCGACGCAATCTGTCGCAATCCATCTCTGATTGAAGGGAGTACTCCGACCACACTCCGGAAAATGCAGATACTCGATCAGCACTGTCGCAATCCATCTCTGATTGAAGGGAGTACTCCGACTCCATTATATGTGGTGGGATAAAAAGGAAGAAAAGTCGCAATCCATCTCTGATTGAAGGGAGTACTCCGACACTAACTGCCGCTTAGCGCCTTGAATATCAGCCATATAGTCTTTAAAAATCCTTGTACTTTTTATAAGACCTTGCATTTTTCTGACTTTTATTTGCATTTTTCAAGTGCGCTGCAGTAGCAACTTACCTGTAAGTTAGGACAGAATGGTTAAAAAAACAAAGTGTTGGCTCTACCTAAGGTAATTTCCATGTCTATCTCGCGCCCGATTAGTCTCATGGAGCGTAGGTCTTGCTCTGCCACAGGAACAATTATGATGGTATCTTCATTTTCGTAAGCAGCTTGCAGGGCATGCATGGTTTGGTATATTTCCTGATAAACCTTTTGACTAAGCTGCCCTAAAAAAACCGATTTTTGTATACGTTGTAAGCCTTTTTCGACTAAGTAATCAGCTATTTTTTTTCGGATTCGGTTATCTTCAATATCGTACATTACAAAGCATAGCATATAGCCAATAGGTTTGGGTTTTAGCTGAGCAAAGTAGCTTTTAAGCGCTTCTACTCGTTCGGCGGCGGCGGCAAGTTGCTCGCTGTTGGGTTGGGGCATTCCTCTTGTTGAACAAGTTTTGCGGGTTTGTGGGCATGAACGAGCGAGTTCTGCGGTTTGTTGTACCCATGCTTGGTCTGTTTGGGGCGGCGACTCATCTAATAAGAAAAACGACAGCCCAAAAGCATCCGCGGGTGTTGCTTCTTCGGTTGTATGGAACTGGTTGGGGTGTTCTTCTGAGGAGGTGTTGTTAGCAGGGACATAAGGCGTATCAATACCTAATAGGCGATTGTGGATTGCCTGATTTCGCCTTTGTAAAGACTTGTTGAGTTGCCGCATAAGTTCCACAGGGTCTTTCATAGGGGCGATGTTGTTTTTTTACTTTGTGCTTTACATTTTTTGGGTTTTGGTCGGGGGTTCTCTTCAGGTTTCCATTTTAAGTAGTTGCTGAGCTAATTCGTGGGCGTCGTCTTGTATATGAGTAAGGCGAGTACGTCGGCGGCGGTTGTACTCTATCACCTCTGTCAGGTAGTCGTTGAAAGCAGTAGCTAGGAGTCGTTTGCCATCGGCTTCCATCCAATAGCCCCCTTGCTGAAAAACAGCCATGGAGGGTATGAGCAGCCGGCGGAAGCAGAGTTGCATCAGTACGGCTTCTGCCCAATGTCGGTATCGTTCAATCATATCGAAAGCCAACACGGGGCGGTTGTATTCATCGGCGTGCAGTACGCCAAGGTAGGGGTCTATACCTGCTTTGATAAGTGCGCCTTCTACATTGCCGTACAAAATGCCATATAGGTAGTTGAGCGCGGCATTGAAAAGGTCTTGTGCAGGGCGCCGGCTACGCGTCTCAAAGCGGTATTGCTCTGGGAGCAGTTCGGAAAGGGTTTCAAAGTAGATGCGCGAGGAGTTGCCTTCATATCCACGCAACAGCGAAGCCCATTCGTGGGTAGGTGCTTGTGGCAATTCTCCGATGCGTTGTGCAAAAACATCTTTCCGGGCAATGGCTTCGCTGATGAGGGCTTGTTGTGCGGGTCGGTCGCGTGCGATGGCGCGTAAGATGGCTTGTTGTGCGCGAATGCGTTGCAAGGCATTGGCTTTAATCCACTGGCCACCTGCTTCTCCTTTGGCAAACAAGACTTGTTGCTTGCGGATGGTACTGATACTGCCATACTTATGGCTCCATACGCGCCCGACAGGATGCCCGCGGCGGTCGGTAAATAGAATTTCAATTTCGTTTTCAATAGCCAACAAAACAGCGTCTGAACTGATGCGAGCAGCTGTGCTGATAATAATGCTGCGAATTTTTTCGGGTGCAATGCGTGTTTTACCCTCTTGAGTAACAATTTCGAAGCTGCCTTGTACGCGGTGCACAGCCGCACCATAGGCGTTGATATGGATTTGGGTCATGGCTGTTGATGGGATTTGTATCGTTCAATAGTTTTTCGGATAAACCATCCTACTTGTAGGAAAGCAAGAGCAATGATGAGAATATCAACAAAAATGGCAGCAGGATGACGGCTTTTGTAAATCCACCCATAGGTTTGGTCGGGTTCTATCATGGCTCGTTGTTCGTAAGGCATACCATAGTATGGTTCTAAGGGTATTTCGCGATAGTTTCCGCGCCGGCGTTTGCCGGGCGCTATTTGCACGAGTTTTTCTAAGGGGGTGTTGGGAGGGGTTCCGGGCGGTCCGTAGAGCCAGAAGGCTACGCCGCCGTGTCCAGAGCAAGTACCGCTATTTACCGAGTAGCTGCGGGTACCGTCTTTGCAAATTGCCCCCACGCGGATGTAGGTGCGCAAGGTTTCTGGGTCGGGCTCAGAAGAGGGGTCTGGAGGGGGATTTTCGCCATTGGTTTTGTTGCCTCCGTTGGGAGCGGGTTGCACCCGAACAGGCAGGTTATCTTTATTTTGGTCGCCGAAAAAGCCCGGCGGCACCTCGGTATCGTTTTGAGCACAGAGCCTATTGGTAGCTATCCAAAACAACAATACACACCACAGAGAAGAGCAAACAGGCATATGTTTCCTAATTAGTAGCTTAGTAAAAAACCAAAGGTAATATTGTTGTAAAAGGCATAGAGGTACACATGGTTGTTTTCCTTATCGGCAATCAGGCGCACTCGGCATTTGATTCCTTCTTCGTCGATGGCTTGGTATTCTAAGTAGTTGTCGCCGTCGTGGTCTTTGCCTTCTTTTATCAGATAGAGCAGGTCGAACTTCGTATTAGCTTTGTTGTAAAACTGGATTATCATTTTATCGAAATCCATCACCACTTTAATGGTATTATCAATATCTTGCCAATCGGAAAACTTAGCGTCGGTTACTTTTTTTTGGCATCCGGCAATATATCGCATTACTATTACGTTGCTTTGCGCCCAGAGCGTATGGCTAGCACAAATAAGCAGGAAAGTAGCCCAGCAAATTATTTTTTTCATATGTGTAAAATGTTATTAAGGCAGGTTAGTTGAAGAAAGATTGTATTGAAGTAGCAAAGCGCACAACTGGGTGCGCATTGCTCCGGTTAGCTCATCTGAAAGGCTTCGGGAACCTGTTTGCGCAATAGGGTGCGTACATTTTGAATAGCCCGAAACTTTTGCTTTTTAGCAGCGTTTTCAGAAGGCAACCCAAAGTAATGAGCAATTTCTACCATGCTCTTTTTGTCTAAGTAAAAGGCAGCGAGTATCTGTTTAGTGCGGTCTTCGGGTAGGTTTTCAAAGGCGCATAGCACGGCTTCTTCCTCTATGGGGCTGCGCAAGGGGTTGTTTTGCTCCGTATGCCATTGTAGGCGGGCACAGTGCCTGAGGGCAGTACGACGACGGCGCAACTCTTTCATCCATAGCCGGCTGGCTACTGCACATATGTAGGTAGCGGGAGTGGCTTTGGAGAGGGGTTTTCTCTTAGTGAGGAAAACTAAAAGAGCTTCAGACAAAATCTCTTCGGCATCTTCTACAGAACCGCTGTTGCGAACAACCATTTTTCTTACAAAAGGCAGGCAGGCATTGCGCAGCACATCAAACTGTATTTCCATAAGAGTGAATTGTATTAGAATTAGAGTGTTTTGCTGTTGTTTAATAACAGAATTGTGCCGCGCGTTCCCATTTTTTAAAAATTTTTTTTAAGTTGCTGACAGTCAAGCTGTTGCAACTTTTCGAAAGGAGCAAAAAAAGCAAGTTAAAACGATTTTTTATCAGTTTTTGACAGTTAACCGTCAGTTTTTGATAGCAAAACAACCTACAGCTCAAACTGTACTTATTTGCAAGTGATGCAATGGAGCAAAAAATTCGATTTCCACGGCGCGAGGCTGCCGTTGGACGAACCATCAGTAAGAGGGAGGTAAGCGTGTGCTTTTTATTTGCTGGTATTGGTTAATGGAGTTTTTCGTTGTGTTGATGCCGGGTAGCATCGCGGCGAGTTTTCTTTTCCATGCGCTTTTGAAAGGCTGTTGTGAGGTCTATTCCTGTTTGATTTGCTAAACAAATGAGCACAAACAGCACGTCTGCCAGTTCTTCGCCTAGGTCTATTTCGCGGTCGGAGTCTTTGAAAGACTGTTCGCCATATTGGCGCGCCATAATGCGCGCCACCTCGCCTACTTCTTCCATGAGGATAGCTGTATTGGTCAGCTCATTGAAATAGCGCACTCCAACGGTGCGAATCCACTCGTCTACTATTTGTTGTGCTTGGTGAAGTGTCATTTTCTGTTTTTCGAATCGATGATAATAGTAACCGGTCCGTCGTTAAGTAGTCGGACTTTCATATCGGCTCCAAAAATGCCAGTTTGTATTTTTTTCCCTGTCAGGGCTTGCAGCCGCTCAATCATCAGCTCGTAAAGGGGAATAGCTACTGGCGGTGGTGCTGCTTCGGTAAAAGAAGGTCGGTTGCCTTTTTTGGTGCTGGCATGTAGCGTAAACTGGCTAATGAGCAAAATATTGCCATTTACTTCTGCCAAAGAAAGATTCATTTTTCCTTGTTCGTCGCCAAAAATGCGCAACCCTGCAATTTTACCGGCTAGCCATTCTACATCTTCTAAGGTATCGTGGTGGGCAATGCCCAGTAGCACTAACAATCCTGCTGCAATTTGCCCATGTATGCGTCCGTCTATGGTTACGGAGGCTTCGGTAACACGTTGAATGACAGCAATCATGAATAGTCTTAAAAATTGTCGAAGTGTTCTTGTATGGTGCGCGGAGCAGTTTCTTTGAGAATTTGCCATTCGTAGTTGAGGGTAGCAATGGCATGGTGAGCCGTTAAGTCGAACAAGCAAGGTACTACAGAAACGTAATTGTGTGCAATTGCCCATTCGTCAGTATCCTCTCCTTTGTCAGGGTTTTCGAAACTGCCAGCTAGCCACAGGTACTTTCTGCCGTAGGGGTCGGTTCGCTCGTCGAACTCTTCTTTCCAACGGGCATTAGCTTGGCGGCAAATTTTAATTCCCTTAATTTGCTCATGGCTTTTTCGGGGGAAATTTACATTTAGGGCGGTACCGCGCGGCAATCCGGTTTGCAACACTTGTTGTGCAATGGCCGAAACGTAGGTAACCACATGGCTAAAGTCGGCATTTTTCTCATAGTCGCACAAGGAAAAGCCAATAGCAGGCATTCCTTCAATGGCAGCTTCAATGGCAGCCGACATGGTGCCCGAGTACAAAATGCTAATAGAAGTATTGCTGCCGTGATTGATGCCGCTAACTACTAGGTCGGGGGTGCGCCCTTTGAGCACGTAGTACTTGGCTAATTTGATGCAGTCGGCAGGGGTGCCAGAGCTTTCATAGGCTTCTACGCCCAAGTCGTCGAATACTGTGGAGCGGTAGATTTTCAGCGGAGAGTGGATAGTAATGGCATGCCCCATACCCGACTGCGGGCTATTGGGTGCAACCACCAACAATTCGCCTAAGGGTTGCATGGTTTCCACTAATACGCGTAGCCCTTTTGCCGTGATGCCGTCGTCGTTAGAAATAAGTATGAGTGGTTTGTAGGTATCTTTCATGTTGACAGTGCAGAAGTGCTTTTTCTTAAATCGGTAATAAACAAAATGCTCAAAATAAGCACTACTGCCAATGGAATGGCAATAAGCGCTAACAATACCACTGGGGTGAACATTTTGCTCGACCACTGAAAGGCAAGCGTGCCTGTTAAAGTGGCAAGCGACATAACAAAAGTAATCAATCCTAATATAACACCGCGTTGCAAAGCGGGTGTATGATAGGTGATAGTACCTGTCAGAATAGGTACCACTCCGCCGTTGAAAAAAGCTGCTACAATAACGAAGAGGATGGGAGTAGGCAGTTCTGCCATGGTGTCGGGTATAGCAACAGCAGGATATTGATAGTAACTAATGCAAAATCCCATCACACAGCCAATACTGGCTATTAAGAGCACCTGTAATATGGTCAGCAATCGTAGGTAGTGCACTAAGGCGGCTACTACAAGCCTGCCACAGATAGTAGAAATGGCAATGATTATAGAAAACTGCCAAAGCAGCGTGTCGCTCAGCTGTAAAGTAGTAGTATTAAAAAAATGAATCCAATTGAGCAGATAGGTAGTAGTAGCTACCATGAAGCCCAAGCAAGCCATAGCAAGAATCACTAAGGTGCTGCCTAAGGCGCGGAATAGTTGTAGAAAGGCTCTCCATCCGGTAAGCATTACAGCCTTAGCTGACACACTTGGCTGCTGGGCAAACCACGATGCTTTTTTAATAGCCACTATGCCAATAGCAGCACATACCACAGCAGCCACTATATATAGGTGATGCAGCTCAATCTGTTGATATTGCATCAGCAGCCCCGAAACAAGGGTAATAACCAAAATACCCACCACATACACTGCCTCCAAATGGGACACGTCGGAGAGTAAACCGGCTTGTTGGCTATTGAGGGAAGCTAATTCGTTGGTAAAGCCTATCTGCAAGCCGCCAAAAGCAAGCCCAAGCACTACATAAAGCAGCACAAACCCCCAAGCAGTAGGATAAATGAAAACAAGTGCCGAAAGCCCAGCTATTAGCAAAAAACAGAAAGAAATAACTTTCCGGATACCCACAGCAGGTATCACACCAGCCAATAATAAACCGCTCAACAAGGTTGCCAGCTCTCTGTACAAGCCGATATTTTCCAAAGAGGCACCCTCTATATCGTACTGATAAGCTGCCATGCCAACAAAATTGGCGGAGAAAATCAAAGTAGCGGCAATGCCATAACACCAGTACATCACATTGCGCAGCCTAAATACATTCATAGCAACAGCAACAAGTGCAGGTAAGCAAAAGTATTACTTTTACGCTATAATAAAGGCTTTTGTATATTGCGCCCGAAATAAAACTTTTTCAGTATGATTCCATCCCGCATTTATCTGGTAGGAATGCCCGGTTGTGGCAAAACCACCTTAGGAAAATTGTTGGCAAGCCGTATGGCATACCATTTTGTAGATTTGGATGAGCTAATTGCCGAACAAGAACAAATGAGCATTGCCGACCTTTTCGCTCAAAAAGGTGAGCCCTACTTTAGGGAAAAGGAAAAAGAAGCCCTGCACCGCACCTTTAAAATGACGCGCACGGTAGTTGCTACTGGCGGAGGAACACCTTGCTTTTACGACAACATGGAACAAATTAACAAACACGGATTGGCTGTTTTTATCAATATCCCACTTTCCATTATTGCCGGCAGAATAGAGCGCCAACAGCAGCAGCGACCTTTGCTTACTGCACAAAGTGTAGAAGATATTCTTACCCAGCTCAAAGAATTGTATCAGCAACGATTTCCTTATTACGACCAAGCAGAAGTGGCTGTTAGCGGCACCGAGTTAAATGCCGACTATATTTACAACAAAATACACCAATACATTTCTGCCAATCAATAGCCCTTGATTTATAATTTTTTGCAAAAAAAAAGCCAGTAAATTTGGAATTGACAAAAGTAGTTTATTTATTTGCAATATCAGTCAATTGCAAAAGCAGCAATTGATTTATAAAGAAAGGGGGAGAGATTAGGCTCTGTGAACCCTTAGCAACCTGAGCTATTCAAGGTGCTAATTCCTAACCCATAAAGGGAAATATAAATTGATTGCTATTATGAACACACAAAACATTCTCATTGGTTTTTTAGCTGCATTTTTCCACACCTTTGGCACTTTAAGCTGCCGTTTTTCCACTTGTTCCTACACTTTGCTAATTGCTCCAATGGCAAGCATATTGGCGCGAATGCGCTGTTGTTGCTGTTGTTAATTTGCTGACTACGTATTGCTTTTTCGCTGTTAGCTGCCAAAAAAGGTTGCAGTGTGCTATTCCTACATTTTCAAAATAATTACCATTTATTTTAATCCATCAACAACTATGTCAAAATCACTTCATTTCGAGACGCTCCAGCTACATGCGGGGCAAGAGATCGACCCTATTACTCGTTCAAGGGCAGTGCCTATCTATCAGACCACTTCGTACGTGTTTAAAGATTCGGAACACGGGGCTAACTTGTTCGCGCTCAAAGAGTTTGGCAACATCTACACCCGCATCATGAACCCTACCACCGATGTGTTTGAAAAACGCATTGCGGCTTTGGAGGGCGGTGTAGCAGCTTTGGCTGTCAGCTCGGGGCAAGCTGCACAATTTATTGCACTGCACAATATTTTGCAAGCAGGCGATAATTTTGTCAGCAGCCCTTATTTATATGGCGGCACTTACAATCAGTTTAAAGTTTCGTTTAAAAGATTAGGCATTACAGTCAAGTTTGCTGCCAGCGACAGTGCAGAAGATTTGGAAGCCCAAATAGATGAGCAAACCAAAGCCATTTATGTAGAAACAATTGGCAATGGTGCATTTAGCGTTCCTGACTTTGAAAAAGTAGCCGCCTTAGCCCGCAAATACGACCTACCCCTGATTGTGGACAACACTTTTGGAGCCGGAGGATATTTGTTCCGCCCTATTGAGTATGGTGCCAATGTAGTAGTGGCATCGGCTACTAAGTGGATCGGTGGGCACGGCACCAGCATTGGCGGCGTAATTGTAGATGGCGGAAACTACAACTGGGGCAATGGCAAGTTTCCACAGTTTTCCGAACCAGCAGAAGGCTATCATGGCTTGAACTTCTGGGAAGTGTTTGGTAGCGACAGTCCGTTTGGCAACATTGCCTTCATAATTCGTGCGCGTGTGGAAGGGTTGCGCGACTTTGGTCCGGCTTTGAGCCCCTTTAATGCTTTCTTGCTTTTACAAGGTTTAGAAACACTGTCCTTGCGCGTAGAGCGTACTGTGGAAAATGCTCTGAAAATTGCGCGCTGGTTAGAGGCGCATCCGCAAGTAGCTTCGGTGAACTATCCCGGTTTGCCAAGCAGCCCCTTCCATCAGATTGCCCGCAAATATCTGAAACGAGGCTATGGCGGCGTGCTCACCTTCACCTTAAAAGGCGACCGCGAGCGGGCAGCCGCCTTTGTGAACAACTTGCAACTTATCAGCCATTTGGCAAACGTAGGCGATGCCAAAACACTTATTATTCACCCTGCTTCTACTACGCATCAGCAACTTTCTGATGCCGAACAATTAGCAGCCGGTGTGCAGCCTACTCTGCTGCGGCTCTCCGTAGGCATTGAGCACGTGGATGACATCATTGCCGATATTGAGCAGGCACTTGCCAAAGTAACTGAGCCAGAAAGCGTTTTAGTGTAACATTTTCGTAGTAATGCAAAGGCGGGGGCACCCCAAACTGTGGATAAGGCAGGTGCCCTCTTTGCCTGCGCATGGAAACTTAATCAATATATGAACACCCAATCACCCAGCTATATTTTCAGATGGCAACATCCCTTTTCCTTGGAACAAGGTACTGTATTGCCTGAGCTGCAAATTGCTTACACTACCTTAGGAACACTTAACACGAATGCCGATAATGTAGTGTGGGTATGCCATGCACTTACTGGAAATGCGGATGCAGCCAGTTGGTGGTCTGGTTTAATTGGTCAAGGATGCTTTTTTGACCCTAAGCAATACTTTATTGTTTGTGCCAATGTGATTGGTTCTTGCTATGGCAGCACGGGCCCGCTTACAGTGAATCCGCTGACTGGGAGCCATTACTATGCCGACTTCCCTGAAGTAACCATTCGCGACATGGTTCGTGCGCACGAGCTATTGCGCAAACACCTGAATATCAAAAAAATACATACTTGCATAGGAGGGTCTTTGGGCGGGCAACAAGCCTTAGAGTGGGCTATTATGAACCCTTCCCTCATTGAGCACTTGGTTATTATGGCATCCAACGCGCAACACTCTCCTTGGGGCATTGCCTTTAACGAAGCCCAACGAATGGCTATCTACGCCGACCCTACTTGGTGCGAACCTCGCCCCGATGCTGGCTTAAATGGGCTAAAAGCTGCCCGAGCCATGGCTCTGCTTTCATATCGCAATTATGAAGCCTACCAGCTACGACAGCAAGAAACAAGCCATGATAAGCTAACCGGCTTTAAAGCTGCCAGTTATGTACAATATCAAGGAGAAAAGCTCACCAAGCGATTCAATGCCATTGCCTACGTGCGCTTGTCACAAGCCATGGACAGCCACAACATAGCACGCGGTCGTGGCGAGGTGCCCGAAGTGTTGGCAAGCATCTGCGCACAAACCTTAGTGATAGGTATCTCGTCCGATATACTATTCCCTACTATCGAGCAGAAACTCATTGCCCAACATATCCCCGGTGCTACTTATCAGGAAATTGACTCTGTTTTTGGGCATGATGGTTTTTTGGTAGAATATGAACAAATTGCAGCCGCATTAAAACTATTCTATCAATCAAATGCCCTGAGGGTAGCAGCTTAGATATGTGTCAGAAATGTTGGTTGTTTTGTTTACTTGTATGGACATCTGCAGTTGTCAATGCTCAAACCGAAAAGGTTACCTTTATTTCATACGATGGCGCCCTTATAGCCGGGTATGTTAACAACGGTGCATTCTTGAATTGTACTGGTCCTAATATAAGCATAGTAAGGAACCATACACGGCTACTTTTAGGGATGTTGCCTTCACTGCGTTTCAAGCAAGACCATTCAAATCCGCATAATGCCTTTGTAACGCCTGCCTTAGGGGTAGGCTTAACATTTTGTTATAAAGCTTTAGCATTGCAGTTGCCAGCGTACTACAATGCTAAAACCGCGACTGCCAGCGGACAATGGCACTTAGGTATAGGTATTGGACTGAGAATGAGCCATTTCAACCGCCGCAACCCTAAACCTTAGGAGTGTGCCATAGCGGGCTTTTTGTTGCGCATCAGGAAAAACAAAAATCCAAATGCTGCTATCAGAATGGTTGGTATAATGGCAATGTTGGCTAGTGTTGCCTGCCCAGCTGCAAGCTCAGCCACTTCTTGGGCTACGCCTTGAGCAAGCACTTTTTCACGGTTAGAGTCTAACCAATTGCCAATAATAGGCTGGAAAATAGAGGCACCAAACATGCCTGCTCCTCCCATTAGCGACATTCCCAGTGCTCCTGTTTTAGGCATGTATTCGGCTACAAATGAAATCATGTTAGGCCAGAAGTAACATACCCCAACTGCAAAAAGCACTGCATACACATACACCATGGCACCTGTAGCAGAGCTCATCAAATAGATGGATATGGCCGAAATAATGGCAGACGCTAACAATACACCTGTGATGTTGAGGCGATGTACAATAGGTCCGGCAAAGAACCTACCAACAGCCATTAGCCCAGTTACTAATGCCAACACTAACAAAGGCTCTGCTCCTGAGTTACCCAAAATTCGCTCTACCCACTGCTGAGTGCCTAACTCGGTAGTAGCCGTCATGGTCATGCAAACCATCATGAACCAAAACAAAGGCGAGGTGAAAATGGTGCGGAAGTTTTCTGCATTGGAAGAAGAGATGCTGCCGCCACTCTGCTCAGGAAACGGCTGCCCAAAAAACAAGAACCCATAAATGAGCGTAGGCAAATACATGGCTGCAATTTTCACTTGCCAAGGCATTCCCATTTGCGTAAGCACAAAGGCTATCAACGACCCAATCACAATGCCCCCGGGGAACCATACGTGAAAGCGGTTGAGCATGGTAGTTTTGTTTTCATCGTACATGTTGGCAATCAGGGGGTTAAAAGCAGCTTCTACCATACCGTTGGCAAAGCCAATCAAGAAAGTAGAGAGAAACAGCGGCCAGAAGCTATTGGAAAGCAGGGTAAAAGTGATGCCCAGCATGTGCCCAAAAAATGCGATAAAGCCAAGTTTTTTAGGTCCTAAACTGTTGTACAGGGGTCCGCCTATCATAGTGGCTATAGGAAAGCCTAAAAAGGCCATTTGGTTAATCCAACCTTTTTCCGTATCGGAAAGACCAAGCGTTACAGTCAGGTCGTTCATGATGCCAGCACGAATAGCGAAAGCCATAGCCGTGGTGATGAGCGCCAAACAACTTGCAACAAACAAGCGGCTTTTGTTGATGTTTCGATTCATATTTACTAGAGTTTTAGGTGAGAGGGTTTTCACGGAAAGATAATTTTTTTTTTGCTTGGCTAATCAGACAAGCCAAGAAATTTAGGGATTGTAGTCAATGGGCAAGCGTTCAGCTATGCGTTGATACTCCCAGTATCCGTACACTTCTACTGTGAGGGGGTTGTAAAAATAGCCAAGCCGGTTAAACATAACTCGCTCACTTCTGGAAGCTAGCCAAGAAGCCCGAAAGCGCTCGGGTAGGCGTTGGATACGCGTCATGCGGTTCACAAACCGACGGTATGCCATGTCTTCACCTGCTCCGTAGTAGTTAATTTGCATCTGGTCGCGCGCAAAAACAAAACTAAACTCATACGGCGACTCAGTGGGCTGTATAACAGAAGTAGGTGACTGTGCAACCTTACTAGCAGGCTCTTGGGTATGGTAAAAATATTCTGTTCCGCGCAAGCGAAAAACTTTAAAGAGCGAATCGTTTTCGGCAGTTGCTAAGCAGCGCAAAAATTGCATCAGTGAGCCCCTGTAAGCCACTTGCCTATTTTTGCGCCATTTTTCGGCAATGTGAGGGTCAATGGTGGCAATAGGTTCAAAAAAAAGACATCCGTCGAAAACAGCTACTTGTCCGGCAACTGCCATCTGCTCTAAGTAGCACCTTATTCTGTAGCCAAGTGCCATGTTTTCTATTAGCAGCAAATCGTTGGCAAGAGCGCGCCATTCCTTAGAATTAGTGTATTCAAAATAAATGACCCACGGATTCAGTATGCGCACTTCGCTTGCCCAATCCGATGTTCCGAGAAAATGCGCTTTGAATTTGTGATAGAAAAAATTCCATTCTTTATATTTGGTTCGCGCCAGCATTTCTTCAAGTGACTTAGGGCGAAGCGGAAGCAAGCATATGGTATCTGTTAAAGCAGGCTCTTTGGTACCGTCGGCAATGATGCGGCGTGGCAAATAGCCAGTAGCTGACACTACAATTTCATGCCTACCCATCGGTACGCCACTGAGTCGGTAGGCACCACTCCGCAAACTAACTGTGTCGAGCGTGGTGTTATTGACAAAAATCCACGCTGCTTGTACAGGGCGTTTGGTAAGGCTGTCTACAACTACCCCCTTGATGAGAAAATGGGCAGGTAAGCAGAGGCTGTCGGATACTAACGCATGATGTGCCCGCAAACAACAGGGCAGGCAGCAAATTACAAACAAGCACCTGATAAATGAAGCGCTCATACCAAAAGACTGTCTAAGGTATCAAGGTTGATAATAGCAGTTGTTTTGCGTCCGTCGGGCGTGTAGTGGGGCTGCTGGCAAGCAAACAATCGGTTAATGAGCGCCTGCATAGCTTCTTCTGAATCAGGCAAAGCCATGCTAGCAGCTTGCCGCTTAGCAATAGCAGCAGCTACACTTTCATGTTTACCCAGTCGCAATTGGTCGGTATAAAACGAAGCTTGCTCTGCTAAGGTAGCCATCACCTCAGCCGGATTAATCTGTTGACAGCTTGCTGGAACAGTTTTGCACACCAGCCCATGATTGCCCTCAGTCTCTATTTGGAAGCCAAGCCGTATTAGCTCGTCGGCAAAGGTAGCAATCTGTATCAGCGCTGCCGGCGCAAGTTCTATCTTTACGGGAAACAAGAGTGGTTGTGCAACTTCTGGGGTGTGCACTCCACACTTACTCAACTGCTCTTCGTAGCAGATGCGCTCATAGGCAGCGCGGATATCTAACACCATCAGCCCCGATTTTACTTGACTGAGCAAGTAGCGCCCATGTAAAAGCAACAGTCCGGGTTTGGGAGCCGTATCGGGGAAAAGTGCTAGTTTCTGCTCAGGATTAACTTGAGTTAAGCGGTCTGGATAACGATTGGACTGTTCCAAAGAGCGGTTAGGAGGCGGATAGAGTTGTTGCCAAGCAGAGGACTGAGTGGCTTTGTGCACATGAGACTGTAAAATTTTGTACTCTTGTGGAGAAAGTGGCGTATCGTCTTGTTGGTCGGTCATGCGTCCGGGCTGGTCGAAATTAGCATCTATTGTAAAATCAATAGCAGGGCTAAGGTGATGCACCCCTAAGGCTTGGCGCACGGCAGTCTGCACAAGGGCATACATGCTCCGCTCGTCTTCCAATTTCACCTCCGTTTTGGTAGGATGCACGTTTACGTCTATACTGGCAGGGTCTACTGTGAGTTTGATAACGTAAAATGGGAAACTACTCTCGGGAATCAGCCGCTCAAATGCCGTCATGACGGCGTGGTGCAGGTAGGCATGCCGAACATAGCGATTGTTGATAAAAAAGAACTGCTCGCCACGCGTTTTGCGAGCCGTTTCAGGTTTTCCTATGTAGCCATACAAGGCAGCATGGCTCAACTCTTCGCGACATGGCAACAAGTTTTCTTTCCAAGTTTTTCCAAATAAAGCTACAATCCGCTGAGCTAAATTGCTTGCTTTCAGGTGCATTACTTCCGCATCGTTGTGCCAAAGGCTAAAACTGATTTCGGGGCGTGCCAATGCCATGCGTGTAAATTCCTCTACAATATGTTTCCACTCTACCTGATTAGATTTGAGAAAGTTACGACGCGCGGGTACATTAAAAAACAGGTTTTTAACGCTTACTTGTGTGCCCGGCGGATGTGCACATGGCTGTTGGGAAAGCACCTTAGAACCTTCAATAACAACGTGCGTGCCCAACGTATCGGTAGGGCGGCAGGTCTTCAAATCTACTTGCGCTACGGCAGCAATAGAAGCCATTGCCTCTCCACGAAACCCAAAACTGCGAATGTTAAACAGGTCTTCTACCCGACTAATTTTGGAGGTAGCGTGGCGCTCAAAGCACATGCGTGCATCGGTAGGGCTCATACCAATGCCATTATCGGTTACTTGAATGAGTGCTTTGCCTGCTTCTTTAACAACTAACTGAATGTAAGTAGCCCCTGCATCTACAGCATTTTCTAATAACTCTTTCACCACAGAGGCTGGGCGTTGAACCACTTCGCCAGCAGCAATTTGATTGGCAAGGCTATCGGGCAAAAGGCGAATGAGGTCGGGCATGGAGCAAGATGCATCAAATTATCCTTTTATTTGGCTGTCTTCATACTTAGAAGGACATTTCATCAGGATTTCGGAAGCTATAAATTGTCCGTCTTTCACACGCCCAATCACTACTACTTGCTCGGAGCGCTTGAAGTCTTGCATAGAGGGGGGCGGGTTGTAACATACAACGCGACGGATTTCGTTATTGTTATCTATCATGTTGAAGGCAAGGTAGTTGGGGTCGCGAACGGGGTCGTAATTGATTCCAACAACATCGCCAGAAGGAGTGCGTTCCAGCCTGCCTACCACGTGCACTTTGCTATTGTCGCCCGCCTCAGCCATAGCAAAGGCTTCTTTAAAAGATACATATTGACTGGCATCGCCAGCAGAAGAAATAATCACACCAATGGCAATCGCGATAACAATAATGCCAAATATATACGACTTTTTCATGGCTCCGACTTTTCAATTTTAGTGATTTTGCGGTCTAACATTATTAAGTAAACAAACATGCCAGCAAGCACAGTTCCGAGCGTTCCAACCACTACGTAAATCTTTCCTTCTTTGCGAAAAGTATCGGCCATTTCTACAGTTGGGTTGCCGTAGTCTCTCTCAGTAATGGCAATTTTTTCCTGTGCCCTTACCCAAACACTTATACCACCCCAAAGGCACGCCGTTAATAGTAGCTTTTTCATGTTGCAAATTTAGGAGGGAGTGTTAGATTGTTCAAGCCTTTGTTTTAAAGCTGCTATTTCAGCATCTTTTTGTACTATTTGCTCTTTGTGTTTTTCCATTATGCGTTCTATCATTTTCTGCTGTGTTATTCGCAAAGCCTCCATGCGTTTTTGTTCTTCTTGCTTCATGTGGTTCATTTCTTCCATCTGTTTTTCTAGTTCTGCCTGCATTTGAAATGCTTGTTCCACATTCTGGCGCATCAATTCTTCCTGCGCACGCATTTGTTCAGTTTGCAGGCTAAGCTCTTCTACCAGTCGCCGATTGCGCAAGGCTGCAATAGAACCTGCAATGGAGGCTGCAATACTTTCGCCGAGCCGTTCTACAAATGCTACTTGATAGGGTTGGAAAGGTGAAAAGGAAGCAATTTCAATGATGGCAAAAGCAGTGTCATTAATCACTGCTGGCACAATAAGCAGTGCTTTAGGAGGCGCTTCGCCAATTCCTGAGCGAACTATGAATTGCCCTTCGGAAAGGTCGTTAATAAGAATCGTGCTTTTATCTTGAAAAGCCTGTCCCACCAGTCCTTCGCCAATATCGTAGGTAGTGCCTATTAGTTCGCTGTCGTGGGCATAAGCACCTGTTAGGCGCAAGAAATCTATTCCTGCCTCGTCGGTTTCTACCACATAAATACCTCCTTGATGGGCGTTGAGGTATTGTACCAAGTGAGAGATAATAACGCGGCTAAGCTCTTCAATACTTTGATTACCCGAGCGCCAAATTTCAACAAACTTAGCAATCCCTTGCGTTATCCAGGTTCTTTCTGCCTCTTTGGCAGCAAAGGCAATATCTTGCTCGTAGAGTTCTTGCAATGCTTTGGCAAGAGGATTTTGCTGCAACTGCAAAAAAGTGAAATAATCGGCTTTATTGTCTACCTGAAAGTGTATCATAGCATTAACAAGCGCATGAGCAGCTTTCAGGTTATCGCGCAAGTTAGTAACCGTCCGGTTAAATTTAATGAATAACCGGTTGTTGTAGTAAGGTACCGGAACAGTATAGTCGCCGTTGGCAATGGCTTCCAACACATTAGAAAGTTGTATCATGGGGTTAACAAGCCCTATCATCAAAACCAGATACATAATCCCTACAATACCCAGTAGGGCGCCATAGAGTATTTCATCTTTCCAAGTAGCCTCGTTACCAGTAAAAATGTAGCAGAGTACAATGGTAAGTACCAATACAACAGCAGCAAGATTAATTAAACCGCGAACAGAAAAGTGATTAACAGACTGTTTTTGCATGACTAACAGCAACTTATGTGGAACGCAAAAGCGGCAAACTCTACAGGATAATAATGGTACAAAGAAATGATTTTTTCGCGTAAAAACGCTTTGCGCTTACTATTTTGTATGTCAAACAAATTATATACGATATAGTGCTATTTTTGCTCGTAAATTATGATGTAAGCCAAAATGAACACACTACAGCCTATTGCCCCCAATTCAATTTCTTCTCATCCTTCCGTAGGAACTATCCGCAACGATTGGACAGTGGAAGAAATCAGAGAAATATACTTTTCACCGCTTTTAGAACTGATTTATCGTGCGGCAACTGTCCACCGCCTCTATCACGACCCACAAGAAGTACAAATTTGTACCCTGCTGTCGGTCAAAACAGGTGGTTGCCCTGAGGACTGCGCCTACTGTCCGCAGGCTGCTCGTTATCATACCAACATCCATACACATAAACTCTTAGACGTAGAAACCGTGTTAGCTCGCGCCCGCGAAGCACATGCCCAAGGTAGCACTCGCTTTTGCATGGGAGCGGCTTGGCGCGAGGTGCGTAACAATCGGGATTTCGACAAAGTAATTGAAATGGTAAAAGGTGTCAGCGCTCTTGGTATGGAGGTTTGCTGCACGCTTGGCATGCTTACACACGAGCAAGCCATGCGACTTAAAGAAGCAGGTTTGTATGCCTACAACCACAACTTAGACACCAGTGAAGGCTACTACGACAAAATTATCACCACTCGTACCTACCAAGACCGTCTAGAAACCTTGGAGAATGTGCGCCAAGCTAATATTTCGGTATGCTCTGGTGGCATTATTGGCATGGGTGAAACCCACGAAGACCGCATTGGGATGTTATGGACACTGGCAAACCTACCCCAGCATCCTGAATCGGTACCTGTGAATGCACTAGTAGCTGTAGCGGGCACTCCTCTTGAAAAACAAGAGCGCGTGCCGGTTTGGGATATGGTGCGAATGATTGCTACTGCTCGCATCCTGATGCCGCGCGCCATGGTGCGCCTCTCTGCTGGTAGGGTAAGTATGAGCCCTGAAGAGCAAACCTTGTGCTTTATGGCAGGAGCGAACTCCATCTTTGCAGGCGAAAAACTGCTGACTACTCCGAACCCTGATGTAGATGCAGACAAACAACTTTTCCAAATATTGGATTTGAAACCCCGAAAGGCTTTTAAAGGCAATAACAACGGCAAATAATCGTTAGCGAAATAGGGTTCATTTTTGGCTTCTACATACTTATAAGCAAGCTATGTCTACCGAATTAGATATTGAAATTGCAGACATTCGGCGACTTACCGACCTGATAAAAGATAAATATGGCTATGATTTTAAAGACTACGCCATGTCTTCTTTTCGTAGGCGGATTAAGCGCGTCATAGAATTGTACAAATTTAAAACGGTTGACAAACTCATTCAGGTTTTAGATACTACTCCTTCATTTTTTGAAGAATTTATCTCGGAAATTACGGTAAACGTAACCGAAATGTTCCGCGACCCTACTTTTTGGCGGGTGCTCAAAGAACAGATTATCCCTAACATTATTCTTAACCACGACCGCATCAGCATTTGGCATGCTGGCTGCTCTTCTGGCGAAGAGGTGCTGTCAATGGTTATTACACTGCATGAGATGGGTTTTCTCGATAAAGCCAAAATCACAGCTACCGACATTGACACTGCCATTATCAACAAAGCAAAAACTGCCTCTATTCCACTAAAAAACATGGAATTAAACCAACGAAACTATACAGCAGCTTTTGGCAGTGAAAGCGGTGCACCTTTGAACCTGAAAAAATACTTCCGCGACATAGGACAAGAGTCAGTCTTTGACAAGTCGCTGCTACAAAACGTAACCTACCGCAAACATGACTTAGTGCAAGGGGCTGTTTTTTCTAAGTTCGATTTGATACTGTGCCGCAATGTCATGATTTATTTCAACCAGACACTTCAAAACGCCGTGTTAGCTAAGCTGCACGAAAGCATGTTTAAGTACGGATATTTAGCCATTGGCTCCAAAGAGTCGCTAATTTGGTGCGACATTGCCAATAAATTTATTGTTGTAAATAACGAAGAGAAAATTTACAAAAAAATTAAAGACTGAAACCGGCAGTTGAACAAGCGCCATGTTGGGAAAATACAAAGTGAGCGGTAAGTACAGGGCGGTGGTAATAGGGGGGTCTGCAGGTAGCTTTCAAGCCATTAACAAAATCCTTGCAGAACTGCCCAAAGAATTCCCTTTGCCCATTTTCATGTGCTTGCACCGCTTAAAACACGTTCGCAACGGCTTTGTAGAGGCGCTCTCTATTAAAAGTTCCAAGCCGGTAGTAGAACCCTACGATAAAGAACCTGTTAAGCGAGGACAAATCTATTTGGCACCTGCCAACTACCACATGTGTTTAGAACTGGGTAACAGCATCGCACTCTCCACCGAAGAAATGGAAAACAACTCCCGCCCTGCCATCGACTATACTTTCGATACTGCAGCCTACGTGTACCGCGACCGGTTAGTAGGTATTTTACTGTCGGGAGCCAACCGAGACGGTGCCTACGGCATGATGCGCATTAAACAGAAAGGAGGCTTAACCATTGTACAAGACCCACAAGAAAGCACTATTAATGCCATGCCCAATGCCGCTTTGGCACAAACAAAAGTGGATATGATTTTGAAAGTAGATGAAATTATAGAATTTTTGTTAGAACTTGACCAAGCCTGTAAAATGGCGCAAATGTGAAACTTATGCGGCTTTTTTTGTCTATCCTTGCTCTTTCTTTTGCCGTTGGGCTGCTGCTGATATTGTACCACATTGGCTACCTTGCTCCACAGCAACTAGCAGAGGCGCTTGCCATGAAAGGCAGCCCTGCACAACAACAAGAAGCAGCCAACCAAGTGGTTAGGCAAATACTCATTTACGTTTCCATTGAGCTGGTAGTAGCGCTCATATTAGTTATTGCACTTGCCCTGTATATTCGGCAAACCCAAAATGCAAATGTGATATACGTAGCAAGTGCAGAGCAAAACCGCCCAACCGACAACAACGCTGCACAATTACAAGCCAGCACGGACGACTACCTCCTAGAACGCTTGACACAGCAGATTGCATCGCTAGTGCAACAAGCTAAGCAATCAGCTGAAAATAACCCAACACAACTCAACCAACTACTCTCTGCTATTTGCCATGCTACCAACGCCGTAGCAGGAGTGTGTTTTAAAACCAATCCTTACAGCCAAACCATTCATGCCATAGCGGGCTTTGCGCTTATGCAGCCCTTGCCTACCGAAGCGTTCGCCTATGGAGAAGGTTTTGTAGGGCAGGCAGCACAAGCAGGAAAACCCATATACCTACACCCTGTTCCGCAAGACTACATCCCTGTACAGACGGGTTTAGGCAAAGCCCAACCGGCTTCCCTACTCTTTTTGCCCGTTGTGGCAAACAACCAAACTTGGGGAGTGATAGAATTAGCCTTCTTCCAACAAGTTTCGGAAAAGTTGCTGGAAAACCTTCAAAAAAACATACATTTGTCAAGTCCGCTGTTTGCCAACGAAAGCGCACAGCCCAACGCCTAAGCCAAACTGATACTGCAACAACTTTATGTTTAACGAAATCAAGATAGGAAGCAAAATATCCGTATTGTTGCTCGGTGTAGTAACTATTGTTATTCTCTCGATAACCTTCCTCTCTTACCGTTTTGGCAAAGACTCTTTCGAGCAAGGCTTTTTGCAAGCACTCAACGTTAAAAGTTCTATTATTAGCTCGCAATTAGACGATATGTTTGAGCAGTTGG
This sequence comes from Bernardetiaceae bacterium, assembly GCA_025056255.1. Classification (GTDB taxonomy): domain Bacteria; phylum Bacteroidota; class Bacteroidia; order Cytophagales; family Thermoflexibacteraceae; genus Rhodoflexus. The sequence goes on from JANWVT010000002.1 coordinate 21,034, forward strand.
AGTATAACCTGCGCATGATTCAAAGCTCCAACCGCGTGCTGCAAAGCCTAATGCAAGCAAGCACTATCAACAATGTGGACAGCGCATATTTTGTAATTGAAAAACGACTCAACGATTACTTAGTACCCATTCAAGAAATATACGGCTACAATAACATCCTGCTGCTAAATACACAAGGATTAATCATCTACAAAACCAACAAAAATTTAGACAACCTACTGGTTGGTGAAAATTTTCCCGACTATGACCAAATTAAACTCAACGCAAGCAAAAAAATCTATTATGGTGCTATCAATAAGGTATCGGAAAAAAAAGCTCTCTTAAATGTTGCCATCCCCGTGTTCGACTTAAACGAGCAACTTATTGGTCATGTTATTGCTGAATTTGACATGGCAAAAGTATACCGACTTACTTCCGATACACTTGGTTTAGGGCGTACTGGCGAGGTAATTATTAGCCGACTTTCAGGTAACAAAATTGACTATCTGAACAAACCGCGCTTGTCCTCCTTTCCCTTGCTCACCCAATCTTCTATTGTAGATGAGAACAATCCAGACCCAATTTACTTAGCAGCCATTGGCGAGTCAGGGTTTGGTTTAATGCAAGATTACCGCGACAAAAAAGCCCTTGCTGTATGGCGGCACCTGCCCCGAGTAAACTGGGGCATAATTGTAAAAATGGATCAAGAAGAACTTAACAAACGCTTAGACGTGTTGTTAATGTCTTTTTTGTTTGCAGCTGTTTTTATTCTACTGGTTGCTTTTGCCATTTCACTAATATTTTCTAACTACCTTACCACACCACTACAATCGCTAAAAGCCATTTTGAGCTTAGTAGCTCAGGGAATACTGCCTGAAAAAGTAGCCATACAAAGCCGTGACGAAATTGGCGAAATGGCTATAGCTGTGAGCAACTTAGTAAGCACCTTGCGAAACCATGCCGACTTTGCCCGCAAAATTGGTGAGGGGCAGTACGATGTAGCCTTCCAACCAGCAAGCGCCAACGATGTACTGGGCAATGCGCTCATTACCATGCGCGATAACATCAAACGCGCCGAACAACGCGATGAAGAACGCAACTGGATTGTATCGGGGGTAGCAGAAGTAGGGCAGATTTTACGCTCTGGCAATAGCTTGCAAGAAGTAGGCTACGAAGTGCTTGCTTACATTGTGCAAAAAATAGAAGCAGTGCAAGGAGCATTTTACGTAGTCAATGAGCAAGCCGACGGACAGTCGCTAATTGAACTGATTGCCTCTTATGCCTATGCCAAGCGTAAGTATTTGAAAAGCACTTTCCGGATTGGCGAAGGACTAGTCGGGCAAGCCGTCATAGAGCAAGACACCATTCTGCGCACCGAAATACCGGCACATTACATGACAATCTCTTCGGGTATCTTAGGCGACCGAAAGCCAGAGTGCTTACTGTTGGTACCCTTGATAACCAACGAAACAGTATACGGCGTACTGGAACTTGCCGGTTTTGAGCGATTCAACGAAGTAGAAATAAAATTTGTAGAAGAAATCAGTGCCATTACCGCTCGCACCATTTTCAACATCAAAGTAAACGAACGCACGCTACGCTTGCTAACAGAAGCCCAACAAATGAGCGAAGAGTTGCAAGCAAGAGAAAAAACCCTGCGCGAAAATGCGGTCATCATGGAAGCTACCCAAGAAGAGTTGCGCCGCATCAATGCCCGCTTAGAAGAGCAAGTACAAGAAGTAAACCGCTCTCAAAAACGAATGCAGTTACTCTTAGAAAATGCTTCCGAAGTAATTACTATCTATGAACAAGACGGTTATATCCGCTATATCAGCCCTTCGGTAGAATCTATCTTGGGCTACACCCAAGAAGAGATGATAGGTATCAACGATATCATCTACGTACATCCAAACAGTGTAGCTACTGCTCGCCAAATGTTCCAGTCCTTGCTGGAAAACCCCGAAGAAAAAGTGATGGTACAGTTTGAATACTTGCGCAAAAACGGGGAAGCCATTTGGCTGGAAGCAACAGGCAACAACCTGCTCTCCGACCCTGCTATCAGGGGTATTGTGGTCAACTACCGCGACATTACCGAACGCTTGCTCGCTGAGCGCGAAGCACGCATGCGCGGACAAATGCAAGCCCTCTCCGAAAACTCTCCTGACCTGATCACCCGCATCAACCCAGAGGGCAAACTGTTCTACATCAACCCCGTTATCACTTCTTACACCGGCAAAATGCCTTCCGAGCTACTCGGAAAACGCATCCAAGAGACTGGCTTGCACGAAGAACTTATCAAACAATGGTCTAACTTGTTGCACAATGCTATTGCTGCTAACAGAATCATCAAGACAGAAATGAATTTCCCCTCTCTGTCGGGCAACCGCATTATGCAAGTTAACGCTATACCTGAGCAAAATGAGAATCAAGAAATAGAGTCGGTGTTGATAGTTTCACACGACATCACAGAGATGAAAGAAGCCGAGATGGAAATACTTTCCATTAACCGGAAAATTACCGAAAGTATCAACTACGCCAAGCGAATCCAAAGTGCTATCTTACCCGATACAGCAACTATACAAAGAATATTACCCGACTCGTTTATTTACTACCGTCCGCGCGACGTAGTCAGTGGCGACTTTCCTTGGTTCTTGCAAAAAGGCAGCGATATTTACATTGCAGCCGTAGACTGTACTGGGCACGGCGTACCGGGCGCCCTTATCTCCTTAATCGGCTATTTTATTCTCAACGATGTAGTCAATAGCCAACACGCTGCTCATGTAGGGCAAATTTTAGATTTGTTAAATGAAGGAGTAACGCGCACACTGCGCCAGCAAGATGTTAACGCAACCACCCGCGATGGCATGGACATAGCCCTGTGCAAGATTAACCTGCTTTCGCGCAAAGTACAATATGCCGGTGCACACCGACCACTCTACTATGTTACCAATGGCGAATTGAAAGTACTAAAAGGTGACAAATTTCCGATAGGCGGCGGACAGATTCGTAACCGAATTAGCTTTAGTAGTCATGAATTTACAGTATCTAAAGGCGACTCCTTATACCTGTTCTCCGACGGTTTAGCCGACCAGTTTGGCGGTCCAGACAATCGGAAGTTTTCACCACGCCAAATTAGAGAACTGATTAGCACCCATCATCATAAACCTATGAACGAAATAAGACGTATATTTGACCAAGCATTTGAAAGCTGGCGAAATGGACACATGCAAACCGATGATATCTTACTTATTGGGATTAAATTTTGATTGAATGCCATGCGAAGTGTTCAAAAAGTTATTAAATTGAGCCGCTGAATATGACACAGTTTTTTGACGGGTTCCGGCTGTATTGCCCCGTAGTAAGTTTTGTACTGAAAACCCGAGTACGCAATGAAATACATCTATGATTTGCACAGAATCATGCTAAGGCAGAACCTGATTTTGGTGTACGAGGGTGAATTCACCCAAGAAATCACCAAGTCGGTTTTGGCAATGGCAGAGCGCAACATGGATGCTTTTGGAGAAGAAGCAGCCATTAAGCGAAAGGTATTTAATGTAATGGTGGAATGTTTGCAAAATATTTGCAAGCATGCCGAAGCATACGATACAGATGGTTATGGCAGAAACAGTGCTATTTTTATGATCGGAAAGCACAACAACGAGTACATTATTACCTCCGGTAACGCCATTCCTCAAGATAGGGTAGAGGAGCTTTCCGCTCGTCTTGAGCATATCAACAGTTTAGACAAAGAAGGCTTGAAAAACCTTTATAAAGAAATCATTAAAAAAGGCGAACTTTCTTCCAAAGGCGGAGCCGGGCTTGGTTTTATTGATATGGCTCGTAAATCCGGGCACAAGTTGCGCTACGACTTTGAACCCATTAATGATTCACTTGCTTTCTTTTCGCTGAGAACTACCATTTCAAGAACCAATAGCTAATTTACTATAATCAATGGAAATCATCAACTTAGAAGGCACTGAGGATACGCCAAGAATCATTTTAGATAAAGAAAAGGCGCTATTTGAAATTTCCGGAAGATCGTTGCCCGAAGATGCCGCAGAATTTTATGCGCCTATTTTAGAGTGGCTCGATAAATACCAAACTATGCCTAATCCGGAAACCAATTTTTCATTTAAACTTGAATATTTTAATACAGCTTCTTCTAAATTGATTTTAGATATACTGTCGAAATTGGACAATATACCAGGGTCGCGCGTTACATGGTACTACCACGAAGACGACGAAGACATGGAAGAAGCCGGAGAAGAATTTTCAGAATTAGTTGAAAACTTGCCCTTTGAGTTTAAATCGTACTGAATCGCTTGTTTGACTTCTTTATTTGATAGCACTGCAAGGTCATAGTGCTGCCGCCCAAAGACTTTGCAGTGTTTTTACTACAGCACAGCAGTTGTAACGAACTATGAGTGAGGAAATACTCAAAGCATTAACCCAACTTTTCGCCATCATTTCTAAGCAGGATACAGGCGTAAGCGAAGCTGAGCGCAACTTTATCATCAGCTTCTATCAGCAAGATCTTGACTCAGAAACGATGGCTGAATACTTAGCGCTTTACGACAAATATGCCGAATACGGTATTGACGAAGACTCCGACGAAGGTGATACCAAAGTAGAGCGCAAAAAGAGAGTTACCCGCGTTAACGAAGCTGTGCGCGTATTGTCGCTTTGCAGGCGAATTAATAAAACCCTAACCCAGAAGCAGAAAGTCATTGTACTGTTTAAACTGCTGGAGATGGTAGGCACTAACCGCAGCTTTACCGCCCAGCGCATGGAAATTATCCAAACCGTAGCTTCTGTTTTCAATATTCCCAAAGAAGAGTACAAACTCATGGAATCTTTTGCCATAGAAGAACACTCCTCAGCATTAGATTCCGAAGATATTCTCATTTTTGATGATGAGCCGCCTACCGAAGGTAGCAAACGCCGCTACATAGACAGCGGCAAATTAGACGGAGAAATTATTTTTATCCGTGTAAAAAGCGTCGATTTATACTTTATTAAATACACCGGACACGACGAAATTTACCTTAACGGACAACTTGTTAAACGCAACAGCATTGTACTGTTCTCCAATGGTAGCATTATTAAAACACCCAAAGGGGCACCGCTGTATTACAGCGATTTGGTGAGCAAGTACACCGCCGACAAAGTCAAAAATAATATTTCCTTCAACGTCGATTCGGTTTGGTTCAAATTTCCCAACGGCACAATTGGCTTGCGCAATATCAATATTTCGGAAAGCGCCGGCAAGCTGATAGGTATTATGGGAGCCAGTGGAGCAGGTAAAACCACTCTGCTTAATGTGATGGCAGGGTTGGAAACACCCTATCAGGGAAAAGTAACCATCAATGGCTTCAACGTGCACCACCCCATAGAAAAGAAAAACATAGAAGGTGTTATTGGCTACGTTTCCCAAGATGACTTGCTGATAGAAGAGCTAACTGTATTCCAAAACCTTTTTTATAATGCTAAACTCTGCTTCCGCGACCTTTCGGATGAGGAAATTACCCAAAAAGTAGTAGCCATTTTAGAAAGTTTGGGTTTAGACCGCATTATGCACCTCAAGGTAGGCAATCCGCTCAACAAAAAAATAAGTGGAGGGCAACGCAAACGTCTTAATATAGCCCTTGAACTTATCCGTGAACCCAGCATCCTATTCTTAGACGAGCCTACCTCAGGTCTTTCCTCCCGCGACTCAGAAAACGTAATAGACCTTCTCAAAGAACTTTCTTTGAAAGGGAAGCTTGTGTTTGCCGTTATCCACCAACCCTCGTCAGACATTTACAAAATGTTTGACAAAATGTACATTCTCGACACCGGCGGCTATCCTGCTTTTTATGGCAACCCAATAGAAGCCGTCACCTACTTTAAAAAAGCAACCCGCCAAGTAGGCAGCGAACGTGGGCAGTGCATGACTTGCGGCAACGTGAATCCTGAACAAATATTCAACATTATTGAAGCACGTGTAGTAGACGAATATGGTGAGTTTACTAACAAAAGGAAAATCACGCCGGAGGAATGGTACGAAATGTATGAGGCAAACTTTAAAATAGACCGAGTGGAAGAAGTACGAGAAAAGCCACCCAAAAACCTCCATATTCCTTCTAAAATAAAGCAAACACTGATTTTTGCCACACGAGATGCTATCGCCAAAATTAGCAACAAACAATACCTCACGGTAAACCTTATAGAAGCGCCAGCACTTGCTCTGCTAATGTCTTTGGTGATTCGCTATAAAGATAGCTTAGGAAAAGGCGAGTATGTATTTCGCTACAACGACAATATCCCCGCCTATATTCTTATCTGCATCATCATTGCTCTGTTTATGGGACTAACGGTGAGTGCAGAAGAAATTATCAGCGACAGAAAAATACTCAAACGAGAGTCGTTCCTCAATCTGAGTAGAACAAGTTACTTGTTTTCTAAGTTAATTATTCTTTTCAGTTTGTCTGCTATCCAAACCCTTTCGTTTGTTGTTATTGGCAACCTGATTCTCGGTATCGACGAGCAATACATCACTTATTGGCTCATATTATTTTCAGTTTCGTGTTTTGCTAACGTATTGGGTTTGAACATATCTTCTGCATTCGACAACGCTGTTACCGTATATGTACTTATTCCGCTGTTATTAATTCCGCAAATGATTCTCAGCGGCGGTATTTTTAGTTTCGATAAGCTCAACAATGCCATCACTAGTAAAGGCAAAACCCCGCTTATTACCGATATTTGGGCGTCGCGCTGGGCATATGAAGCTATCTGCGTAGAACATTTTAAGACTAACCCTTATGAACGTTTGTTTTACGAGATAGACCTAAAAGAAAGTGTGGCTAATTACAGAACATCGTTTTGGCTGCCCAAAATTGATGAGTTGCTGGTTGCAGCAGGCGAATGGAGCAATAGTAAGGTTAAATCTGAGCAAGAGCAAATGAGAGCTAACCTTGCTATTGTTGCTCACGAGCTTGCCAACGATAAAACCCCTTTACCCGGCAAAGAGGCAATTTTAGCCTTATTAACCCCTGCCTCTTTTAACGAAGAGGCAATAGAGAAAGTACGTGCCTATACTAAGCAACTCAACATTACATATGGACAGATTCAAGCCAGAATGGCAGACAGCCGCGACTCGGTGATTATGATGTGGGAGCAACAGGCAAAACAACAAGGAACATTTGCCAATATTAACCAACTCAAAGACTTATACTATAACGAACGCCTTGCCGAGTTTGTAAAAAACGAAAACGTACTTGAAAAAACATCCATAGAAGGAAATAGAATTATCCAAAATACAGACCCAGTATTTACCCTGCCTAGCCCACAAGGATGGTGGGACTATAGAACCCACTTTTTTGCCCCTTTAAAACACTTCGGTGGTCGGTTGTTCAGCACTTATTATTTCAACTTAGTGGTTATTTGGCTGATGACCGTATTGTTGTATATTGCGCTCTACTTCGAATGGTTACGTAAATTTGTCAAGTTATTCAGCAAGTTAGACCTACCAAAGAAATGACCTTTCTTCATAACGTTCATTTTTGGCTTTTTTTTTGATTAACTTAAAACGTAGACAACCGTGGACGCTATTTTAACATCAAGATTTGTTTCAATTATGAAAAGATTATATTTATCCTTTTCTCTAGTATTAGTGCTAGCTTGCGGGGCTAATACTGCTGACAACAATAAACAACAAGCAGCCGACCCCCTAGTACAAGCTGCTAATGAGCCTGCTTTGCCCCAAATCTCAGACGACTTGGTTGCTAACATTATGCAGTCTATTCCTTCTCCCATAGAAACCTCGTTTCTCATTAAAGGAATAGGCGCGCCTTACAATGTTTCTAACCTGAACGACCACAACTTGGTCTCTAACTACAACACCAACTACAGCCAAGCGCTCAACTTAGGTGTTTACAGTACCGATTTGGGTTTTGCTAATCTCTACGACAAAAATCAGGATGTTCTTAACTACCTAAACGCCGTTAAGAAGCTTGCCGACAACTTGGGAATCGGTCAGTACTTTGACTACAAAACCATTAAAGAATTAGCCTCTACCAGTGGTAACGTAGAACAGCTACTACAACTGACCCAACAAAATTTGGAAAAAATTCACAACCACCTCAATGAGCAAAAGCGGGAAAGCTTAACCATTCTCATCTTAACAGGTGGCTGGGTAGAAGCACTGTATCTGACAACACTTGTCTACCAGAAAACTAATAACAAGGAACTCCGCGACCGAATCGGCGAACAGAAAATTGCACTAGAGCAAATTTTGACTATCTTAGATGTCTACAAAACCAAGCCTAACTTTGCCAATCTGATTGCTGATTTGAAAGAATTAAGCAAAATTTACAGCAAAGTACAGATCAAGACTACCGTTGGTAAACCTACACAAAAGGTTGTAAACGGCGAGATTATCACCGAAGATAATACAGTTAGCACTGTTATTATACAAGATGCTGATGTTCAAGAGATTACCAGCATGGTAAGGTCAATTCGTAATAAAATTATTAAGTCTTAATCCTTCTTAATTTTTAATTTGTGAATATGCGGAATGCACTAACTAAGACAGCAGCGTTATTGCCTTTGTTATTCTTCTCTGTAGGCGCTTTTGCACAATGCGATGCAGAAGGATACAGTCAAAAGGCTCTGAAAGCATTGCAGCAAGGTTATACCTTTGTGAAAAGCTATAAGGTGGATGGTAAAAACGGCGTCCGCAAAAACATTGAATACACTTGCGTATTCAGCAAAGACACAAACTACATGCTTCGTATCGAAGGCAAAGACGGCGGTGCTAAAGGCATCGTAGCTACTTTGCTAGATAATCAAAGGCAAGAGTTAACAACCAATAACCTAAATGGGAAATCTTACCCAGGCTGGACTTATCGCTGCCGCTCCACAGGTATTTACTACATCCTATTCTCATTTAAAGACTCTGAAAGCTATTGTGGTGCAGCGGTGTTAGGTTTCAAGCGATAAGTCATTCCAAAAGATTTTCCACCAAGTAAAAAGTCATTCCAAGCAAAGTGGAATGACTTTTTATATTGGTGCAGCCGGGAAATTAAAAATTCAATTTGCACGTTGCCGTTGCACACCGCGCTGTTGTTCATGTCTTGACAAGCTTATTTTCACACCAATTCCCTGCCATAATACCTCCATAAGGTTGCTCACCCATTAAAAACCAATGGGATTGCTGCGGCAGACAAAGAGTAGTTCAAATCAGATATGGAATGGCATTTTTATCGGTGCTGATGCAAAAAATTTAGACTGCTTGCCGCTCAAAAAAACCAATAGTACCCCCTACCCACGTCATTCCTTTGTTGAAGTCTACCCCCATCATTTTGCCTTTGCTCAGGCGTACCAAGTTGGTGAGTAGTTCCATTTTACCGTTTACACGAACAAACAACAAACGCACTTCTGCTTTGGCAGGCTGGTCTAGTGTTTCTATTACCGGTTCATATTGAACCTTGCGCATGAGTATATAGTTGCTGCGCTGATTGTCGGGAATAGCATCTATATCGGCGCGGGTTACATCGAATTTGACACCTGCTCCGGCAAAAGAAAATAGGGGTTTAAGCACATAGTTTTCCAAATCATTGGGAATAGTGGCAATTTCATGCAAGAAATGCGTTTGGGGTACATAGCGGCTGTCTAAAAACGGCAGGGTAAACTTGCTCATCTTAAAAAACCAATTTGGATGCCCAGCCCACTGTACCTCTAACTCGTCAGTAAAATTGAAATGCAGCGATAAATCGGTACGATGACTGAGTTCATCAAAAATAACGCGATTGTAAATGCGTTCAATCCAAATTTTTTTCCCATTTTGCTTGTAGTATAGCTTTTTACCCTCTTTGCGTACGGCAGTGATACAAACAGGTTTTACGCCTAGGAAGCGCTCTGTGCAGGCAAAGTCGATACGGGTTTTTTGCTTCTCAGGCGTGATTTCCAGCAAGATAGTATTCTCTGGCGTAGCATCTGCTACAATTGCATGGCGCAACTTCTCTATGTACAATTCTTCGTTTTGTTGCAGTTCGGCAGGGAAAAAATGCGTGAGAGTATGAGGTAACTCATAATGTTTTCTGAACATGCCTGCAATGAAATGTTGGAAGCAAAATAGTGATGGAAAGCCTTGCAACTCAATTAGTTGTGGTATCAATTCGCCGTTGTGGTCTTTGCTGATAGCAAAATCTATGGCAGCAAAGTCGGGCATATCGGTATCATGGGGCACGAACAGATGTGGCGGAATAGCCCGGTGCATCTCGCGGCGATAGTACTCGCTATTCACTTGTTGCCAAATAGTCTCTCCGGCTTCTTGCAGGCGTAATTGCAAAGTTGGTGGAATAAAAATAGGGGTTTCGCAAATTTTAAAAGCCACTTCAAAGCCAAACTGTGCATTAATGTCGGCAAGCAAGGTGTTGTAGCGAGCTTGGGTGAACTTTTGGTTGAATGTTTGGCGGTATGGAGATAACATAACAGGTGTATTAACAAATAAAATATCCGAAAATCAAATTTAGGAAACACAAGTCAGCTAATCAAAACCTAAAACATTGGTTGAGGTTAAGCTGGCTAACGAAGCTACCTGTGTTTGGATGGCTTTGTGCCTACTTGCACAAGACTCGTTTCAAAGCAGTATAAAAAACTTGCACCAATGTATTGATTTTTTATATCCTGTTATGTTTTTTTGAGTGCGCTCATTGTTTTATTGCACATGCTTCTTATAGACCCTCACAAAGAATACCCGAAAGAAACCGTTTCGCAGGCTATTATTCGTTTTCAGGATTGCGACCCTTTGCAACACTTAAACAATGCAAAGTATTTCGACTATTTCTTTAATGCGCGTGAAGACCAAGTGCCTAAGTTGTACGGACTGCGCCCATTAGATATTTTTCAACAATTTCATGCGGCTTGGGTAGTGTACAATCATCACATTGCCTACGTACGCTCAGCAATGGTAGGTGAATGGGTTACTATTTATTCGCGACTAATTCACTACAACGAAGATACGGCTGTTATAGAATATGTAATGACTTGCGAGGAAGACATTACTTTTAAAACACTTTTGTGGACTACACTCAAATACATTGATGTAAAAACAGGAAAAAGGCAGCCTCATCATCAGCCGGTAATGCAATATTTACAAGCTATTCACTACCAAGCATTTGATTTTAACAGCACCTCTTTTGAAGCACGCATCAAGCAAATATCGGCAGCTTATAAGGAAAAAAAACAACAAAAAAACCATCATAACTTACTTTAAAATTTGTAAGTACCATTTGTATTATTTAGATTAGGGGTTATGAAACCTTTGTTTGCCATTTTTTAACCCCGTTGTTATATGTATCTGCGCCTGACTAACTCTGAGCGGAAAGTAAAGCTCTGCCGGCAGGGTTACTCGTTTCTTAAAAAGAAAGGCATGGACCAAGGATGGCGTCTCCATTCTGCTGGCTATGCTGTTTTGCAATTTACCCAGTTTGGTCGTATCCAAACTTATTACATGCACAAACTCTTAGCTGACCAATTTTTGCAAAAGCCTAATGCAGGTAAAAAACTTTTTGTTCGCATGAGAAATGGTGATAAGTTAGATTGTAGGATAACAAATTTAGAATGGACAACAATGTCCAACCTAAGAAGACAACAAGCTGTACACAACCATTATAGAGGAGTTTCCAAAGATGGTAACAAGTATCGTGCTGTGCTTTATGACAAAGGAGAGCGCATCTATTTGGGCGTTTTTGATACTCCTGAGGCAGCTGCACGAGCCTACAACGAAGAATCTTTAAGACGCTTTGGCATCACTAACAGTTTAAATGCTATTGATTAATTACCGAAATGACATCCTGATTATTCTGTCGGTCTTATTTTTAGCAACTTCCAGTTGGGCAAAAACCCTCAGCCCTACTGTTATTACACTCAAAAAAAGAGTGTTACATATCAGGCTTATCAACGACCAACTCAAAATTACCGCCGATAATGTTCTTGTTATCCAGCATGGGCAACAGCGTACCGATTTGTCCCCTTTAGAACGGGTGGGGTATTCTAAGTTCAACCGATTGCTTAGCATTTGTGCATTTACAGTCACTCCACGTGGAGATACCCTACGGGTTACAAAGTTTAGCGACCAAAGTGCTGTGCAATCTGGCGTTTTTTACGACGACTACATGGAGCGCGTGTTTTTGTTTCCCGGAGTTATTGCAGGAGCTATCTCCTATTTATACTATACGGAAGAACTTATTGAGCCGCATTTTTTGGGCAGTTATTATTTTAACTCTTATCTACCTGTATTGCAAAGCGAGTTTGAGATTTACTGCGACAAACAAATCCAATTAGCGTTTGCTTCCTTTAATGTGGCTTCGGTCAGTTTTCAGCAAAAAAAACAGCGCAAACAACAAGTATATCAGTGGAAGGCTACCCACGTACCTGTATTTCAAAAAGCACATGGCGAAACAAATATAAGTTACCGTGCGCCTCATGTGATTCCGCGGATAGCCTACTACAAACTGGCTGACAAAACCAAGGTGCCGATACTGGCTACACTCAAAGACTTATACACTTGGTACAGCACCTTACTCGACAGTACCGAGGAAAAAACACATACTCACCTGCTTATGCAACTGGTAGACAGCCTCACGGCAGGTATTAATAGTACAGAAGCAAAAGCAAAAGCTATTTTTCACTGGGTACAGCAAAATATCCAGTATGTTGCTTTTGAAGATGGCTATGGAGGCTTGGTTCCTCGAAAAGCTACTGAGGTATTGCGCAAGCGATATGGCGACTGCAAAGATATGACAGCCCTGTTAGTTGCTCTGATGCGGCGTGCTGGTATTGAGGCATACTTTGCATGGATTGGCACACGCCGCTTGCCATATCGATACCTCCAACTACCCACTCCTATGACCGACAACCACATGATAGCAGCTGCCAAAATTGACAACCGCTGGTTGTTTTTAGATGCAACCGACCCCGAACTGCCTTTTGGTTTGCCCTCTGCCATGATTCAAGGAAAAGAAACGCTTATTGGTACCTCGCGCCACACTTATGAAGTAACAACCATACCTATTGCTAATGCCGCCCAAAGTGTTCTGTACGATAGTGCACAGGTAATACTAGCTCCCGATACCGTTCGAGTAAGTGGCTACATAAGTGGAAGCGGATATATGAAGGGAGAACTAACCGGAAAAAACCCGCTATTAGCTGAGCGCACGCTCTTGATAAGCCAATGGGAAACACAACCAAGAGGCTCCTCTGATACCCTACAAACAATTACTTATCGCTATCAACAACATCACGCCGTAATCATTCACAACAACCAACTCTATTTTAACCCTCATACAGCATTTGCTAAGTATCAAGAAAAGTGGATGCCTCCTCAGCACTTATCCCGACCTTGGGAATTAGAATATGCCTTTACACTTCGGCAACGGCAGTGGATTGAGCTGCCTGCAGGCTGGCAGCTGGCATGGCTACCTGCTAATGCTAGTGAGCAACATGCTGCTTTTGGTTTCGACATCTGCTATGAAAAAAAAGCCGGAGGCATCTTGGTTAACCATATGGTATTTGTTAACACGCTTTCCATAACAGAGCAGCAACTAAGCGAATGGCAAACATGGATGGAAAATTACCGACATCATCTCCGCCAAAATATTATTTTGTATCCGATTCACTAAATAATTCGTAGATTTATTCGTTATACCTTGCAAAAAAACGTTTACATCTTTGACTGTTCGCATCCTAAACCTCATTGTTGGTGGCAGCATTATTTTATGCTTGCAACTTTGTTTGCCCTCTGTGTCTGGTGCCTTTGTTTCAACTAAAAGGCTAGTAGGCGGGCTATCTGCTAATCCCAGTAACAAACTGACCTTTGGTGCCCTTTCTGTTGCTGGCATATTTGAAAATGAACAATACGATTGGCAAGCGCAAAGGCACCCTATCGGCATTCCTTTTAACATGACATACAGCGAGGCTGTAATAGTAGAAGACCGTCGCATTTTAGAGTATGCTCAGCTCAATCAAGAAATGCACCTCTACGAAACTGTACACAAAATCATTCGCATTAATAGCCGGCAAGCTATCAGTCACTTTAACAAAGTATATATCCCTTTAGCCGATGCCAATCATGTGATCGCTATTAAAGCTCGAACGGTGCATCCGTCAGGAGCTATTAACGAGGTAGCTCCTAAGGCTATGCGTTCCTTAGAAGTAGAAAACACAGATGCTTACCTAATTTTTGCCTTTGAAGGCATTGAACAGGGCAGCGAAATTGAATACATTTATAAAATACGCCGCGACCCACGTTTTTTTGGCAGAGCTATCTTTGAAGCAAACTTTCCTATTTGGTATTTGGAATTTGAAATTATCACCCCTGAACACTTAATTTTTGAAGCCAAAAGCTATAACCATTTTCCAGATTTGAGTTTGTTACCGCTACGGTATCCGGGGAAAAACTCGCTATATGCACGCATACAGCAACTTTTGCCTCCTGAAAAAAAATCAACCGACAGCCGCCACTTATCTGTTATGCGTGTAGACTATAAACTGTCGTATAACAAGCAACAAAGCAGCGAAATGCCATTGCATACTTGGGCAGATGTGGCGTACATGGTGCGCAGTTTAATCTATGATTTCGATGCACTTACAGATACTGAGATAAGCCAACTGCATCAAGTAATATCTGCCTTGCTAAAAAATGCGTGTAATGAACAAGAAAAAATAAACGCTATTATTCGGTTTGTGAATGAAAACATCCGGATAGAGCCTCAAGAACAGCGCCTGCATGAATCAGTGTTTGCCACCCTTGCAACACATATTGGCGGAAGAATGGATATCATCCAACTTTACGCCTTACTGTTTACCATTGCCGACATTCCTCACCAACTACTCGTTACAGCAGACCGCAACCAAACAGGTTTCGACAGTAATTTTGCTACACTTTATGCCTTAGAGGAATTTGTGTTTCACTTCACCTACTCCAACCTCTACTTTTCGCCCATACATACCGAGTATAACTTAGGCATGATACCCGCCATGCTGCAAGGCAATCATGCCCTAGTAGTTACTCCCCCCTTTGACGATTGGGAGGAACCCCTTACCGAACAGTTGATAGACAGCTTGCCCGTGAGTCATTTCATGCAGTCATTAGACCAAAATTGCATCCATTTACAAGCCGACTCTACCATGACAAGCATCACTACTCACTGGGAAAGAACGCTCACCGGACATCTGGCTGTTTTGCTGCGCAAGTGGTATCGCAACACGTCTGATAAAGAATTTGAAGCCCTTATGCAAAAAGTAGTGGAATACCACGTACCGCAGGCGCTTGTCACTCATATAACTTGGAAGGAAACACAACTGCCCGACAACTTGCCATGTATGGCTATTCAAGCTACCCTAAAAGCTGATAACTTGTTAGAACACGCCGGAGAAACCCGCTTGTTGCGAATTGGCAGAATGATAGAAACAAGCATAAAAAAATACTCACCCGACTATCCCTTTGGCAGACATTATCAAATCCATGTGCAAATACCGGCTGGCTGGCACATAGCTAACATAGACCAACTAAACAAAGCAGCCGTATTACAAGAGAATCAAATCATATATGCAAGTTTTCACTCTTCATGCACTTGGAATGGCAACACGCTGGTAATTAATGTTGAAGAATATTTTCCTCAAGTTGATATTCCACAGTCGCTCCATGAGCAATACCAGCGAATAAAAAACTGTGCCGTTGACTTTGGGTATGTAACTTTGGTTATACAAAAGGCGCAATAATTGCCTAACTTTGTAACCATGAGAAAGTTACAAAGCCTCTTCCTCTTCACTTGCTTGCTAACAAGCATAAGTACACATGCACAAGTACAAAAGCCCATTAGTTGGACAGCCAAAGTTGAAAAAGACCGCGTAACAATAGGCTCCACCGTAGATATTATCTTTACAGCTAGTATAGACGGCGACTGGTACTTGTACTCCTCTGACTTTGACCCTAATCTAGGACCTACTGTTACTACTTTTAAGTTTACCCCCAACTCCTCCTATGAGCTTGTAGGAGGCATCCGCCCTATTGGTGCAAAAAAAAAGTACGACCCTATTTGGGAAGGAGAGTATACCTACTTTAAGGGCAAGGCAGAGTTTCGGCAAACCGTGCGAGTGCTAAGCGAGCGATTTAATGTAGTGGCAACTGTTAACTACCAAGTTTGTACCGATGTGGACGGGCGCTGCATTCCATTGGAAGATGATTTTTCGGTAGGTGCAGAAGTACAAGTGTTGCCAGCTCAGGCACCTATGCCTTCACAACAACCTACTGCGATTGCGCCGCCTACTAACTCAGAAACACCCGACAAACAGCCAACTATTCAAGCCGATACAAATGCTAACTCTGGCGCAACTAATGTGATTGATACAACTGCCATTGTGAAGCCGCTTGCGACAAACGATGCGCTCTCCCCAACCGATGAGTCAGTCATAGGCTTTATGATAGCGGCATTTATTAGCGGTTTACTTGCCTTGCTCACGCCTTGCGTATTTCCCATGATTCCAATGACAGTTTCGTTTTTTATTCGCAAGAGTCAGTCGCGTGCGCAAGCCATTGGCAAAGGCGTGCTTTTTGGCTTGTCTATCATTGGCATTTACATGATAATAGGCATCTTGTTTTCCATTATTTTTGGAGCAGATGCTGCTAATTTATTAGCAACACATTGGCTTCCTAATGTATTGTTTTTCCTCATCTTCTTCATTTTTGCCTTGTCGTTTTTTGGCATGTTCGAAATTGTACTGCCAGCCAGTTTAACTACCAAAATTGATGCACAGGCAGATAGGGGCGGCTTAGCAGGTATTTTCTTCATGGCACTAACGCTGGCAGTCGTTTCTTTTTCTTGTACAGGTCCTATTGTTGGTACTGTGTTAGTAGAAGCAGCAGGAGGGTCGCTATTTAAACCCGCACTAGGGATGTTTGCTTTCTCGCTTGCTTTTGCACTACCTTTTGCCTTGTTTGCCATCTTCCCCTCAATGCTCAGCAGTTTACCTAAATCGGGAGGTTGGCTGAACGTAGTAAAAGTGATGCTTGGCTTTATAGAGTTAGCACTGGCTTTCAAATTTTTGAGCGTTGCCGACCAAGTATATCACTGGGGACTGCTCGACCGTCCGATATTTATTGCCATCTGGATTGCTATTGCCCTTACTGCTGGTTTTTATTTGTTGGGTAAAATTCGGCTACCACACGATAGTCCAGTAGAATCTATTGGGGTGCCTCGTTTGCTTTTAGCCGTAGCCTCTTTCGCCTTTGTAATTTATCTGTTGCCTGGCATGTTTGGTGCACCGCTTGCTGCACTTTCTGGCTATCTACCCCCACAAACTACGCACGACTTTGATTTGGTGAGCATCATCCGCCAAAATGCTGCAATGCCAACTACCCCTTCTGGGAACATATCTTCAAATGTGAAGTATGGCGACAAGTTTAAATTGCCACATGGCTTAAAAGGGTATTTTGAGTACAAAGAAGCACTTGCTGCCGCCAAAAAAGAAAATAAGCCCCTCTTTATTGATTTTACAGGACATGGTTGCGTTAATTGCCGAAAAATGGAAGCCAATGTGTGGTTCCATCCTGAGGTGATAAAACGCCTACAAAACGATTACGTGATTGTGGCACTGTATGTGGACGACCCCACAGAGGTTCCTGAGAACGAATGGATTACTTCAACCTACGATGGCAAAGTGAAAAAAACTATTGGTAAAATTAACGCCGATTTGCAAATCACCAAGTTTAACAATAATGCGCAACCTTACTACGTGCTGCTGGGACATGACGAACTGCCATTAGTAGCACCTATGGCTTATGATGAGAATGTAATCAACTTTATTCGCTTCTTGGATGCGGGAAAAGCTGCCTTCCATGCTAAATTGGCTAAGAATTAACTTTTATTACAACTCAATAAAATAGAACCATGCTCGACAAGAACGGAATTGCCAAAAGAATTGCACGCGAACTTCGAGACGGCTATTACGTAAACCTTGGTATCGGCATTCCTACGCTGGTAGCAAATTATATTCCCGAAGGAATGAATGTAGTGTTACAATCGGAAAATGGGCTATTGGGCATCGGGCCCTTCCCTACCGAAGAAGAGGTAGACCCCGACCTCATTAATGCAGGAAAGCAAACCATTACCATGATACCCGGTTCAAGTTTGTTCAGTTCTGCTGACAGCTTCGCAATGATTCGCGGCGGACATATAGATCTGACTATTTTGGGTGCCATGGAAGTTTCCGAAAAAGGAGACATTGCCAACTGGAAAATACCCGGCAAAATGGTTAAGGGCATGGGAGGAGCCATGGACTTAGTTGCCTCTGCTAAGAACATTATTGTAGCTATGCAGCATTGTAGTAAAGACGGTAAGTCTAAATTGCTCAAAGAATGTACCTTACCCCTAACTGGTATCCGGTGCGTGAAAAAAATTGTAAGTGATTTAGCAGTAATGGACATCTTGCCAGAAGGCGGTTTTAAACTATTGGAGCGAGCCCCGGGGGTTAGTGTAGATTATATCCGCTCAGTAACAGAAGGTAGACTGGTTGTAGAAGGTGAAATTCCCGAAATTGTTTTAGACTGAGGCAAGTGCAAAAGTCTTAAATTGCTTAAAAAGACTTTTGTATGCGGACTATTGTTGCTATTTTTTGCCTACTGACGGTGGTGGAACTCAATGCCCGTCAGCCTGCTATGACCACCTACGAAATTGCGCCTTTCAGCGAAGTAGTTTTCAGTGTCGGCGATTTGAGCCGTACCGAACGTTTTTACACGAATGTTTTAAAATGGCAGGTTGTCCATCGCGGCAACACCGACCGAAGCATACTGCAAGCATGGCGATTGCCCGCGTCTGCCACTGCCCGCGAGGTAGTGCTGGCTTCACCCGATAAGCCCGAAAATGGGCGGCTACGGCTGATACAGTTTGACGGTGTGCCAAAGGCTTACATCCGACCGGGCGGCAAAATCTGGGACACGGGCGGCATTTACGACATAGACCTGCGCTGCGCCAACATCCACGCCCTCTACGACACCCTGCGCGAACACGGTTGGCACGGGCTTAGCAACCCCATCCGCTACAAAATGGGACCTTTTGAGGTGTGGGAGTTGCTCATTAAAGGGCATGATGACTTAGTGATTGCATTCATTGAGCGCATTGAGCCGCCACTGCCCGAACCGCCGCCGCGCAGTTGGGCTTTCGGCAACATCATCAATTCTGCACAAATCGTCAAAAATTACGACCAAGCCAAAGATTTTTATATCAGCAAACTTGGCTTTGTGCCAATTTTAGAAACAACCATCCGCAATGAACAGCCCGGGGAAAACATCCTTAGCCTGCCCTATAATTTGAGCACGCAAGTAACTGCCAAACTGCTGCTTTTCTCACCCAACGGCAAAAGTGAGGGCATGATGGAACTGCTGGCAATGGACGGGGCAACAGGAGAAGATTTCAGTAAAAACGCCGTGCCACCTAACCGCGGCGTGCTGATGTGCCGCTATCCGGTCAAAAATTTGAATGCCTATCATGAAAAAATCCTAAAAAACGGTGTTCAACCCGTTGTCAGCCTTCAAAAGGTAAGTTGGGGCGGAATTGGCGAAGCACGCATGTTTGCCGTGCAGTCGCCCGAAGGGGCATGGATTGAATTTTTTGAAGCCCCGTAAGTCGTATGCAACAGCAAAAACGGCTGATTTTCGGGTTTTTATTGCCGATAATTTTAACCGTTGCCAATGTTCGGGCATCGGAACTGCCCGTAACACACCTGACGGCAGACCGAAACGAGCGGCAAACAGTCGCTTATCAACGGCTAAGCCCCGAACAATTTGCCCGCAAACAAGCCCTTGTTACCGTAAAATCACCTGATAATCAACAGCATTACTTCGGTTTTATCCTGAAAAACGATTCGGGCAGCCCGCAATGGCTGGCGTTGGATGTTGGGCGTTGGGGACAGATAACAGCCCTTGTGCAACGCGGCAAGCAGTGGCAGCGTCTGACAAACGGCGGTGAACTGCCCATGTCGCAGCGCAGTTTTTTTCATCATTATCCGCTGCTTCCGCTGTCGCTGGCAGCAGGCGAAGAGGTGCAAGTGCTTGTACAGGCAGGCGGCAGGTTCAGTTACTTTGTGCCGCAGCAGCTTGCAGTCAGCTTGCTGACCCACACCGCTTTCCATGCCGAACAACAACAACGCTGGATAAGTCAAGGTGTTTTTCTGGGTGTAATACTGGTAATGGTGATGTACAACTTCCTGATTTACATCATCGTGCGCGACATCAGCTACCTTTGGTTTGTGCTTTCGCTGGTGGGCGTAGGCGTATATTTTGCCTTTTTTTACGGGTTTACCATAGAGTTCATTTGGCAGGAAAGCCCCGTTTGGGACGTGCACAGTTTTGTTTTTGTGCTTTCGTTCACAGGGTTTGCACGGTTATCTTTTACCCGAAGCTACTTGCACACGCCCGAGCAATTACCCCTGATTAATAGGCTGTTGTATTTGTTGGCAGCCTTGTATCTGATTCCGTTGTCGCTGGCTGTCATTAGTCTGAGCGGTGGTGGCGACTACGTGGCGGAACTTATCCAAATCATCGGTGCGCTGGGAACTGCCGTGCTGCTCATGATGCTACTGGCAGGCATTGCAGGCTATCGCAAAGGCTACAAACCCGCGCTGTTTTTCATCATCGCCAACGCTTTGTTTATCGTGGGGGCTATTCTGTTTATTTTCCGCGAAACAGGCTGGTGGGAAGACAACTTTTTTACGCGCTATGTTGCTCAAATCGGCATTATTGCACAAGTAATCATCTTTTCTTTGGGTTTGGCATATCGGCTTAACCGCGCACAGTTAGAGCTTACCAACGAGAAATTAGCCAAAGAGCGATTGGCTGCCGAACAGGCGCGGGAAAAATCGTTGCTGATTGCCGAGCAGAAGCAGGCATTGGAACGCGAGGTAGCCCAGCGCACGGCAGATTTGCGCCAAAAAACAACGGCGTTGGAAGAAGCCTTACAGCGCATTTCCGATTCGGAAAACCACCTGCGCCAACTCAATCAGGTTAAAGACAAGCTTTTTTCCATCATCTCCCACGACTTGCGCAGCCCCGTCGTAACGCTGGATTCATTCCTGAACCTTATCAGCCGCCATGCCGAACGACTCAGCCCCGAAGAGATGCGCAAACTTTCCGTAAAAACGCGACAGGCGCTTAGTAATTTGTCATTTTTGCTGGAAAATTTACTACATTGGTCTAAAACACAAATGGCGCATTACACCGTGCAGCGTGAGCGGCTGGATATTGGCGACCTGATAGAAAAAAATCTGTTGCTGTTCGACTATCAGTTTGAGGAAAAAAATATTGACCTCTATCGCCGCATAGTGCAGCCTTCGGAGGCTATTGCCGACCGAGCCATGATGGACATTGTATTGCGCAACCTTATCAGCAATGCGCTCAAATTTACGCCTCAAGGCGGAGCCATCACCATAGAAACCTTTGTAAGCCCCAACGATAATGCCTTGATTGTTCGCATTGCAGACAGCGGCAAAGGCTTTTCCGACATACAATTACAGGCGGTTTTGCACGGCGCTAAACCCGAACCCGAACGCGGTACGAGCAATGAAAAAGGCACCGGCTTAGGTCTGATGATTGTTCGCGAGTTGGTAGCCGCCAATGGCGGCAGCATAACTTTTTCCAATTTATTGGAAAGCGGAGCCATGGTGGAAGTGCGTTTGCCTTGTAAATAACTTTTCTGCCATTCATTATTTTTTGCCTAAATGACTCCTTAAACAAGATGACAGGATGAACGAGATTTCAGTATTGAGTAGTTGACAAAGCTACATTGTAGTGCCTGTCCTTACTTGCAAAGGTGTTGCTTGTAAGGAAACAAGCAAAAATGATTTTGCTTTCATGCATGAATATGAATGAAGGCAAAATACATTTACCCAAACCTCAACAATTACTTACTCTTGCATCATTTGCATTAAATTAGAACAGCCCAATAGCTTAGTGCATTTTTCCTGCCCTTACGCCCAGTGTTTCAATTATCTGAGCTTCAGCTTTCAAAAATTCTTGCCAGCGAGCATCCACTATTGGGCGTGGCATAATTTCGCGCGCTAATTCAATAAAATTGACATAATGCCCCGCCTCAGATGCCATCAGTTCATAGTAGAACTGGGACAGTTCTTCGTCGGCGATGTGTTGCCACAACATCTTAAAGCGCTCACAACTACGTGCTTCAATCAGTGCACAAATGAGCAGTTTATCTACCAAACGCTGTTGGCGCGAGCCTCCTTTGGTAATTAGCTGATTGAGTGCAACTACATACTCGTCTTTACGCTGTTTGCCCAACTTGAAACCGCGTTTCTTGATTTGCGCCAACACCCGCTCGAAGTGTTGCCATTCCTCAGCCACAACAGGGGTAAGTACTTCTACCAATTTCTCTTCTTCGGGATATTCTACAATCAAAGAAATACAGGTAGAGGCAGCCTTTTGCTCACAATAGGCATGGTCGGTTAAAATATCTTCCAAACTTTTTTCAGCAATATCAGCCCAACGCGGGTCTGTTGGCAATTTCAAATGCAGCATATTAGCAAACATTACAAATTCAAAGGCAAATTTCGTTAGAATCAACGATATTCACAGGTGTTATAAAGGCTCGGAAAACAAAAGACAAATCCAAAATGTTTTTTACAAAAACTCATGATGAAATACTGGGCTATTGCATCTTTGGTATGTTTTTTTGCCAATTGCACAAACGGACAACATATGGACATGACCTCAAAAAAGCTCAAAGTAGATGAAAAGGCTTTGGCAAACGTAGAAAAAGTGGTAAAGACAGAAGAAGAATGGCGCAAAATTCTCACTCCTGAGCAATATTACATTTTGCGTGAGAAGGGCACGGAACGTCCTTTTTCAGGTAAATTCTATTTACACAAAGAAAAAGGAGTTTACACTTGTGCAGCATGTGGCTATGAATTATTTACCTCTGAACAAAAGTTTGACTCAGGCTGTGGCTGGCCGAGTTTTTATGATGAAATGAGCAAAGGCAGAATCAGATACAGAACTGATACTTCACATGGCATGATTCGCACCGAAATTATGTGCGCTCGCTGCGATGGGCATTTAGGACACGTATTTGACGACGGTCCGGCACCCACTGGCTTGCGATATTGTGTGAATTCGGTCTCAATTAACTTTAAAAAAGCAGCACCTGCCGACAAAAAACAAGAGGAAGAGTAAATTGATTATGCGCCCGTGTTTTGGTGGAAATTACATGGCGCAGGTAAAATTATGATGGTAAAAAACCTGACAAGTTTTTTTAGCCTTGTCAGGTTTTTTGGTAATCATGCAAGTACTCTGATGCAACATTGTATTACTCAACAGCGTTTGCCGCATATGATGTACCGTTTAGTCTTTGTAGATGGCAATTTTTTTCTTGCCGTCAGGATAGATACAAGCCCTATACATGCCTGCTGAGTTGAATGGCATAGCAATATTCCCTTTATTGTCTATTGCAATAACGCCTCCTTCACCCCCCAGTTGAACTAATTTTTTCATTACTACTTCGTCAGCAGCTTTCTTTAGCGACATTTTTTTATATGCCATAAGGGCGGAAATATCATGTGCTACTACTGCTCGCATGAAAAACTCTCCGTGCCCTGTGGCAGAAACTGCACAAGTTTGGTTATTGGCATATGTGCCTGCTCCAATGATAGGCGCGTCACCAACCCTGCCAAAGCGCTTGTTAGTCATCCCACCTGTTGAGGTACCGGCAGCCAAGTTCCCGTACTGGTCTAAGGCGACACAGCCAACTGTACCAAACTTTCGATCTTTTACGAAAGAGTCTTCCTTAGGTAGCCAATCAGGATGGAGGCGTCCTTCGCCAATGCTATCGCGAGCCTTTATTTTCAGCCATTGCTGATAGCGTCGCTCGTCGCGAAAGTAACTATTGGGTACTATTTCCAAACCCTGTTGTTCGGCAAACAGCTCTGCCCCGCGTCCTATCATCAATACATGCGGCGACTGTTGCATTACTGCTCTGGCTGCCATAATAGGGTTTTTGATAGTAGTAACGCTTGCTACAGCTCCGGCGGCTAATGTTTTGCCATCCATAATAGCAGCATCTAATTCATTTTTTCCTTCATTAGTAAATACAGCCCCTTTCCCTGCATTGAACAATGGCGAGTCTTCCAGAATCCGAATGGCAGCCACAACAGCTTCCAACGAGGTGCCACCTTTCTGCAAAACAGCATAGCCCGCTGACACAGCCTCGTCTAATTTTTCAGTATACTGTTTTTCCATTTCGGCAGTCATGTTGGCTTTTGAAATAGTGCCTGCCCCCCCGTGGATAGCAATGGCAATACGTGTTTGTGCCTGTGCAAGACATGACAAGCAAAAACAGCTCATCATCATGTAAATGATTTTCATACTTTTACGCTTTGCGCTAAAATTAACCCAAAAGTTTATTTTTGTATACGTACGCTTTTAGAATCTATGCAGCCCATATTACAACAAAGCCGCCCTGTAAGTTATTCTCATACAACTATCACTGAACTGATGATGCCTCACCATGCCAATTTTGAAGGGCGCGTACATGCAGGTATATTATTGAGCCTAATGGATAAAGTGGCTTTCACGTGTGCCAGTCGCCATGCAGGGAACTACTGCGTAACAGCTACGGTAGAGGAGATAGAATTTACCTTTCCTGTTAAAGTAGGCGACTTAGTGACTGTAACCGGCTCAGTAAATTATGTAGGACAAACCTCATTAATTGTAGGCATTCGCGTAGATGCGCAAGATATTCGCAGCAAAGAAGAAAAACATACCAACACTGGTTACTTCCATATGGTTGCCAAAGACCCCAGCGGCAAAGCTGCTCCGGTTCCTCAATTGTTATTAGAAACACCAGAGGAATTGCGCCATTTTTATGAAGCCATTGTGCGCAAAGATGCTCGTACTGCTATGCGTACTAAAATTATAAAAGACCTCGACAACTACACCATCGACCAAGTGTTAGAGCGCTTGCGACGCGAACGCTGTAAAATTGGATTCGATATAAACTCCATTACTTCTATCTGATAAAGCACTTAACTTTTTGAGGGTCTGTTGCGTTTTAGCAGTATGGAGTGGCTTTTAAAACCAAAAGAAATAGTATCTTTTCAACAAAAGCCCGAGTTATGGGAGCATTTTGGCAGTGAAACTATCTGGGGTATTGTTTCTACATGCATTGCCATTTACTCGGCGAGCATTTATTCGCGAGTAGGATTCCTGATAGGGCTATTGGGGGCTTTTTTTAATTTTCGCTACATCTATTTAGACTGGCACAAAAAATTTATTAACAGACTTGTGCTTACGCCTTTTAGGTTGAGTTTGTCCTTAGGAGCTCGTAAGCAGCAGATTGAATTGCTACTCAACGATATTGCCCAAATGGAAGTGCGATATGTCCATTCTTTAAAAGGAGTGATCACTGCCCGTGCTGCTCATCACGAATTTGAGCGCCTGCTGCAATTAATTCAACAAGATAATCACATCACGGCAGACTGTTATCTCATATTAAAAAATAGCGAAAAAATAACTCTTCGAGCAGCTTATTTTCCGGGAAAAAGTTTTGTCGATTTTGTTAGCCACTTGCACCAATTTTTAACAAACCATTCATCAGTCGAACAGGCATCTCTTGCTCAGCCAGATAGCTGTCAAGATGCAGTTACCCTGCATATACAAGCCATTATGAAGGAAAATCAGGCTTATTTGCAAGCCGACTTGGAGCTAAAAATGCGCTTAGAGCAGGCACAGCGACAAGCTTACGAAATGCTTTATGTTCCTCGTGATGAATTTGACCGGCAAAAAATGGTAGGACAAGCTATTATTGCCCAATTTGTTGATGCTAACCAAAAAAACGTGTACTTTTTTAAAGATGACTACAAGCAAGAGTTAGAAGCCGATGAAATAGAAGCCGGCGAAAACCTGATACAGTCTGCTAACGACAATCTTCAATTGGTGAATGCGCGAATAGAATCGTACCAAAAAATAGCTCGTGAGCTACAAAGGCTAACAGACAAACACATCAAACGCCAACAACTCAACCGCCTTGCTAATAACCTCAAAGAATTGCAAGAAGAAAACACTGCCCGAACAATTCAACAAAACAGCCTTGCTTCCATACAGCTTTCAGAAACAGATTTTTCTACATTAGAACAGTTGGCACAACTCAACGAGCAAGTTGCTCAAGCCGACACATTGGAGAAAACACTTTTGCTTAGAGAACATATTGCCCTGTTTAAAAAGTGAAATACTACCTCATAGCTGGTGAAAAATCAGGCGATCTGCACGGTGGCAACCTGATACGTGCCCTGAAAAAACATGCTCCGCAGGCAACCTTCCGTGCATGGGGCGGCGACGCTATGCAAAAAGCTGGTGCAGAGCTGGTTCGACATATTAAAGATACTGCCTTTATGGGCATTGGCGAAGTAGTTGCCAACCTTGGTAAAATCACCCAACTAATGGCAATTTGCCGTGAAGACATGCAGCAATATCAGCCCGACGTA
This sequence comes from Bernardetiaceae bacterium, assembly GCA_025056255.1. Classification (GTDB taxonomy): domain Bacteria; phylum Bacteroidota; class Bacteroidia; order Cytophagales; family Thermoflexibacteraceae; genus Rhodoflexus. The sequence goes on from JANWVT010000002.1 coordinate 47,542, forward strand.
GTTATTTTAATTGATTATGCAGGTTTTAATTTGCGCATGGCAGCTTTTGCCAAAAAGCTGGGCTGTACAGTTTTTTATTATATCTCGCCAAAAGTGTGGGTGTGGAATAAAAAACGCATCCGACAAATTAAAGCATACGTAGACAGAATGTTTGCTATCATGCCTTTTGAAAAAGAATTTTACATTCGAGAAGGCTATGACAAAGTGGACTACATCGGCAATCCGCTATTTGATGCAGTAGCAACATTTCAACCTGACCCCGCTTTTGAAGCGCTGATTAAAAAAGACAGCCGCCCACTGATTGCACTATTACCCGGCAGCCGTGTGCAAGAAGTAAAAAAAATACTACCTGTTATGGTACAAGCTGCTCAACGGTTTCCTATGTACCAATTTGCAGTGGCAGGCGTAGTTCATTTGCCTCCACAACTTTATGCGCCCGCCCTCAATACAGGTATTGCTGTATATCCCGAAAAAACATATGATTTGCTTTACCATGCAAAAGCTGCTTTGGTTGCTTCGGGCACTGCTACCTTAGAAACAGCCCTTTTTCGCGTGCCACAAGTGGTATTATATCGCACCGGCTGGATTTCTGCTTTGTTTTTTTGGCTTTTTATTCGGCTCCCCTTCGTATCGTTGGTCAACTTGATAGCAGAAAAAGAAATAGTAACAGAATTGCTGCAATTCGATTGCACTCCATCTCGCATTGCTGATGCGTTGAATCACCTACTCAGCTACAAGCGTGCTTACACGCTAAAAGCTTACGATGAACTGATTGCAAAAATTGCAATGCCTAAAAGTGCCTCGGAAACAGCTGCAGAGCTAATGGTGCAATATGCAGCACAAACTGACGACAAAAGGTAAGCGTAGGTGTGCAACGGGCGCGCTACCTGTAATGTTTAGGTCGGCTGTAGGTTTTTTTACAACCTTAGGTCAAATAAAACTTTTCTGATGCAGCATTGGCGTGCATCCTTGCTTGACCTTTCGCATTTGCTTATCTGCAACCACCTGACTATCAAGCCCGATAGGCTAATTATTAGCCAAGTAAATTTTTATTCCCAAAATGTATTGGCATCGTCAAATTGTCCCTTGAAGCGAAGGTTCCGGTATTCCCGATAAGCCATCTGCAGGTTTTTGGCAGCACGAAGAAACCTTCCTGTAAACAGCAAATTGAGCACCGTTAGTGCGCGTGGGGCAAGTTCGCCAATACGCGAAGCATGGGTAAGGTGGTCGTTTTCAAATAATACTCGGTTGCGGCGGGTAGGCGGGTATTGCGCAGGTAGCAAGTTGGCTTTGTCGCGCACAATAATGTTGACACCATCCCACCAACCCTCACGCGCCTCCATTTCTTGTACAGGGGTCATATTAGTGGGATGGCAAGGCGTATAAGCTTCAAAAAGTAATTTGAATTCGGGATGTGTCACCAAAAAATCGCGATTGGCTTGGCGCACGTGCAAATAGTTGCTATCATCTACCACAATTACGGCATCATCCGTCAAGTAAGGCTTTGCCAATAGCAGGCACATGAGCTGGCTGCGATAGTCGTGCGGTCCGTCAATAAAATACACACCTATTTTGCGCCCTTGTGTGTGCACCATTAAATTTTCCATCGCATCTTCGTAGTCCATATTAATCAGATGTGCATTGTTAAGATGCAACTTTTGCCGACGCTCCAATAACACGCTCATGTTTTTCTTTTCTGGGTCATGCGCTTGAAAATTATCTATTCCAAAACAAGGCACAGTTGGATTAGCACCTGCTACTGAGAGCAACGTAAGTCCTTGGAAAACACCAACTTCCAAATAACAAGCCTCGTTTTGTCCTTCCAAAAGAGAGGTAAAATGCTGCAAGGCAGCAATCATTCGCTTACCTGAATAGCCCGTGAGCAGCGGCGAAGCAAAAGCATTGACAGGATGCTGCTGTACCTGTTCAATTACCTGTCTGATGCGGTCAATCATGCAGATACTGTAGCCAGTTTGTTTTTTAAATGGTTGATTACATCAATTTCATAGGCATCTACGCCATTTATTTCAGCAAGGAAGTAAGATACCCAGTCGGTTAAATGAATGAAGTGCAGCACTTGTGCCGCCAGCGAATTACCCTGCAAGGGTAAATGCACTACGTCGGCAGCAAGCTGGCGAAAGATAGGCTCACAAACTGCCATTCGCACCTCTACACGCGGGTGGTTGTGTGTAGACCGCAGCAGAATTACAACCGACTGTTGCAAATGCTGTACAGGTAGCCGCCAACCGACCAGTTCATTGTGGTTCATTTCAGGAAACACGTTCACATGCGCCATCTGCTTGGCGTTTTCGTTGATTTGTTGCTGAAAACGAAGCGCAAGGGCACCAAGCCGTTCATCGGCATATATAAAAGGTAGCCGATTGGCGCATCGGGCAGCAATGGCGCGAGCAGTCTGCTGAATGCTATCCTGTGAAGCCTGCACCAATGCTGCACCTTCTTCTATATCAGCAGCCAATGCAGCGGGGGCAAGCCCAAGATTAATAAGTACATAAAGTTGTGCAATGAGCGAATAAGCCAAAAACTGGCGCGGACAAGGCTCCTCAAAAGGCATTTGTACCCAATCCCAACCGTTAGCTTTCGCCCAATTTGCCAGCTGCCCGCCCGTAGTAATAGCAACAATTTGGGCGCCTTTAGTAGCTGCTTGTTGCACAACGGTGAGTGTTTCTTCAGTATTCCCAGAATGAGAAGAAGCTAACACTAATGTGTGTTTGCCTATCCATGCAGGCACGTCATAGCTTTTCAATACCTCCACAGGAACGGATAGGGTTTGTACGGTCAGTGCCTTGACAAGGCTACCACCAATACCCGAACCACCTAAGCCGGCAATTACAACCTGACGAATTTCTGCTGAAGGCGTAGCCAGTTGTTGTTGTTTTCCCAATGCTATCGCTTGCAACACTTGTGTAGGATAGCTTTCAATCAATTTTCGGATAAGTCCGCTCATAGTTATAGTTTGTTGCAAAAGTAGTTACTTTGCTGGCAATTCACCTGAGCCCAAACAACTCAAATGCGGACTTCTAATCCATCTACCTATCTTTTAAGTCATGTCATCTATTCTAATTTTGAATGCCCGAATGGTTAATGAGGGCAAAATTGTTGAGCAAGATGTGTTTATTAACAAGGGTCGTATTGAGCGCATGAGTGGCGACTTGGCACATCTGAAAGCCACACATGTAATTGACGCAACTGGCAAACACCTGCTCCCCGGCGTAATTGACGACCAAGTACATTTCCGCGAGCCGGGACTAACCCATAAAGCAACCATTGCTACAGAATCGCGTGCAGCTGTTGCCGGCGGCACTACCACTTTTATGGAAATGCCTAACACCGTTCCCAACACACTCACCCAACAACTATTGGCAGAAAAATATGCTATCGCTGCTGGTAGTTCACTTGCCAATTATTCCTTTTTCATGGGTGTTTCCAACGACAACATTGAGGAAGTGCTGCGTACCAATCCACGCAACGTATGTGGCGTGAAAATTTTTATGGGGTCTTCTACTGGCAATATGTTAGTGGACAATCCGCAGACCTTAGAAACTATTTTCAGCCAATGTCCGCTGCTGATTGCTACCCATTGTGAAGATGAGACTACCATTCGCGCCCAGTCGGCTACATACCGCCAAAAATACGGCGACAATGTGCCCATGCACTGTCATCCTGAAATCCGTAGCATAGAGGCTTGTTACAAATCTTCTTCTTTGGCTATTGAACTGGCAAAAAAACACCACACACGCCTGCACATTCTGCATATTTCTACTGCCGAGGAGACCGCCCTTTTTAATAACAGCTTACCCTTGGCACAAAAACACATTACCTCAGAAGCCTGTGTGCATCACTTATGGTTCGATGCTGCACAATACCATACACTTGGTGCACAAATTAAGTGTAATCCAGCTATTAAAGAAGCTCGTCACAAAGATGCTATTTTACAGGCTGTTTTAGACAATCGCATCGATATTATTGCTACTGACCACGCACCACATACTTGGGAAGAAAAATCGCAAAACTACTGGAAGGCACCCTCAGGCTTGCCTTTGGTGCAACATAGCTTGCAAATGATGCTCGACTTTGTGTCGCAAGGCAAACTAACCTTAGAGCGCATGGTAGAAAAAATGAGCCACGCCCCCGCCATTTGCTTTCAAATAGAAGAACGAGGCTTCATTCGTGAGGGCTATTGGGCAGATTTGGTACTGGTAGATTTGAATCGTCCTTACACTGTTAACAAAGCAAATATCTTGTACAAATGTGGCTGGTCGCCTTTGGAAGGACATACTTTCAGCTCAACCATTACGCATACCATTGTCTCAGGACATTTGGCATTTGCCAATGGCATATTGAACGACAGTAAATTGGGTGAAAGAATTTTGTTTACGCGCAACGTTTGATTTTACGGAGTTGTTATGCTAAATTTGCAATCCCATACGGAGATCGTAGCTCAGTTGGTTAGAGCGCCAGATTGTGGCTCTGGAGGTCGCGGGTTCGAATCCCGTCTTTCTCCCGTCAAAGCCGTTCCAAGTTTAATTGGAACGGCTTTTTGCTGGGTATCGTGTAAGGTAAAAGGCTTGCTATTTTTCCTTTTCGAAGTAAATGCGACTTACCCAGAGTAATCCGAATGCCTCACCTCCTTCTTTTTCCGTATGTTTATGATGAGCGTGATGGGCGCGGCGCAATGCCCTAAAATAGCGATTGTTGCTATAACGCAGCAAAGGAGGGTATCGCTGGTGAATGAATACATCGTGTACAATAAAATATACTAATCCATACAAAGCAATACCCAACCCAATGTAGAGCTGGAAGTTGGAGCCAGCAATGCCTTGATAAATAAAGTAGGCACCCGGAATAGCAAAAAACAGAAAGAACAAATCGTTCCATTCGAAAAAGTGGCTATGGTCTTTTTGATGATGCGATTTGTGTAAAATCCACAAAAATCCGTGCATCACATATTTATGTAGCATCCAAGCCACCCCTTCCATAAGCAAGAAACTGCTTATTAGCACGACTGTATTGATTATCCAATTTTCCATTGCATTTGTATTTTACAGGTGAACCATAATGAAAACTCTTTAACAAAAAACCACCTAACAGCCTGTTCTGTTTATTCTGCCGAAATAGGTTCTCCTTCAAAAAGCGTTTCCACAGCTTGTGCGTCTATTGCTTTTTCCTGCAAATATCGGCTGAAAATGTGTGTGTAACCATGTGTAACCAAAACTTGCTGAGCTTGCGTGGCCTCAATAGCACTTAGTAATCCTTCCCAGTCGGCGTGGTCGGAAAGGACAAAACCTCGGTCAACAGCAGCGCGCCTTTTATTGCCGCGCAACTGCATCCATCCGGAAGCAATAGCAGTGCTGTAAGGCTGAAAACGACGCATCCAATTGGTATTCAGTGCTGAGGGAGGAGCAATAATAATGCTGCCGCGCCACTCTTGTTTACCAGCCGCTGCCTCTATGCGGCGCCATGCCGGAAGTTGTAATCCCGACTGTGCAAGCGCTTCATTAACATTTGCTACTGCTCCGTGTACATAAATGTTTCCAATAGAAGTATCTAACCCTTTCATGAGGCGCTGTGCTTTGCCAAGCGCATATCCACAGAGAATACTCACCCGTCCTTCATCGCGATTTTGTTGCCACCACGCATTGATAGCTGCATATATTTCTTGTTGAGGTTTCCACCGAAAAATGGGTAAGCCAAAAGTTGATTCTGTTACGAACGTATGGCAACGCACTGGTTCAAACATGCCGCTAATACCATCATCGTAAGTTTTGTAGTCGCCTGAAACTACCCATATCTCCCCACGATACTCTACACGCACTTGTGACGAGCCAATGATGTGTCCTGCTGGATGAAGAGACACTCGCACGCCATTGATATGTAAAAACTCTCCATATTCTACCGTTGTAAGTACAATATCAGCACCCAGCCGAAGTCGCAACACCTCTTCGGAGTGCTTATGAGCTAAGTAGTACTTATGCTCTCGGCGTGCATGGTCGGCATGTGCATGAGTGATAATAGCCCTATGAACTGGCTTCCATGGGTCTATGTAAAAATCTCCTTGCGGGCAATAGATGCCATTGGGAGAGAATTCAAGTAGAGGCATAACTACTTAGGGTCTGGGGATGAGAATTACGCGCCCTTCTCTGAATTGGCGCGGTGGATTTTGGATATTATTAGCCTTTAACAGTGCTTGCTCGCTAATGCCATAGAGGGCAGCTACTTTGCCAGCCACCTCACCTGCTTTGATTTGATGAAGCGCGCGAATACGGACTTTCAATTTTTGTCCCTCGCGGATATGGTCGGAGGTAAGCCCGTTTACCAATTTGATAGAGTCTACTGGAAAGCGAAACAGTTCAGCAATTTGGCTCAGCACTTGCCCTGCAGGCACGCGATATTCGCCATACACAGTGTCAGCAAAATACACAACCGAGTCGGCTGAAGACTGCAATAGTAGTAAGGAGTCGGCTTGTTTTTTCTTTTTCATCCAAGGCGGTGTAGTTTTTGTCATAATGTCAATGGTAAAATAAATCATCAACCCCAGAAAAACAGCCGACATAAGCAACAATAAGGTTTTGCGATTATACATAAGTGAAAAGCCAGCTTATTGTAAAGTTACAGCTAAGTCATGAGTTTTCATACGTGTATTGTAAATTGCGGGGCAAACTAATTAAACACGGGAAATAAAATAAAGCAAATGAAAGTTGCAGTAGTAGGCGCAACCGGATTGGTTGGCGGTGAAATCCTGAAAGTATTAACTGAGCGTCAGTTTCCGGTAGAAGAACTGATTCCTGTGGCATCAGAAAAATCAGTAGGTACGGAGGTAATGTTTAAAGGCAAATCCTACAAGGTATGTAGTATAGATGATGCCATTGCGATGCGTCCAGCCATTGCTATTTTCTCAGCAGGAGGAAGTACTTCTTTACAACATGCCCCCCGATTCGCCCAGGTAGGCACTACGGTAATTGACAATTCCTCTGCTTGGCGAATGGACCCAACCAAAAAACTTATCGTACCGGAAATTAATGCACACTTACTCACCAAAGAAGATAAAATTATTGCCAACCCTAACTGCTCTACCATTCAAATGGTAGTAGTGTTAAATCCTTTGCACAAGCGCTACACTGTAAAACGCGTAGTGGTTAGCACTTACCAATCTGTTACTGGAACGGGTAAAAAGGCAGTTGACCAACTAATGAACGAGCGCGCTGGAGTAGAAGGTCCGAAAGCTTATCCTCACCCAATTGATTTAAATGTGCTACCTCATATTGACGTTTTTTTAGAAAACGGCTACACCAAAGAAGAAATGAAAATGGTCAATGAAACCAAAAAAATTATGGGCGACGAGAACATCCGCGTAACAGCTACTACTGTGCGTGTACCTACCATTGGAGGACATTCGGAAGCGGTAAATGTAGAGTTTGCCAATGATTTTGATTTGGAGGAGGTTCGTCAAATTTTGAGCCACGCACCGGGGGTAGTGCTCATGGATGACCCTCAAAACAATATCTATCCGATGCCCATTGTTTCACACGGTAAAGACGATACGTTCGTAGGGCGGCTGCGCCGCGACGAAAGCCAACCCAATACGCTAAACATGTGGATTGTAGCCGATAACTTGCGCAAAGGTGCAGCCACTAATGCCGTACAGATTGCGGAGTACTTGCTTGCAAACCAGTTAGTATAGCTAAGTGCACTAACTCAACTTTGCTTGTTGAGATACTAAAACCCCGATGGGAATACGCAATCCCTCGGGGTTTTTAAGCCAAATTGTTAACAATTGCTATTGCTCAATAGCTACTGATTTTTTCTATCTCCGAAGAGAGAAGTTTTAAATCTTGTTTCATCAAGTTAACATGCGCCTCTAATTGGTCGTACATATTAGCCCTATTCATCAATTGGTCTGCCGAATAGGTACCTCCTTCACCAAAAAATAGGTCGTATATTTTTTGCCTATCCTTTTGTTTTGTATCAGCAATCTGACCAAAGGCTAACCATTTATCAGCCAGTTGTTGCCTAAGCGATTTTTCATTTGTGTGGGGCTTGCAATAGTTGAGGTAATACCAAACAGCTCTTGGAAAAATGGAAGATGTTTCAGGAGCAACCCAAATGTCCCGGAGTGCATTTCGGGGATGATAAAAATGGATTGTTGGCTTGTATGACAAAATAAGTAACCCTAAAGTAGCCTCTACTAATCCTGCCCCTATTCCAATGATTTCCGGCGTACTGTCTGCATTGTTATTAGCTAATAAAACCCCCGCTGCAATAGCGCCGGCTGCTCCTGCAACAATAGCACCAACTGTCAGCTTACTTTCTGTATCATCTTCCTGCTTTTTCAAATAGCTGGCAACTTGGTCAGCGCGCTCTTCTTCGCAGTCCATTTCACTTGCTACTGCCGATATCTCAAGCGAAGCAACGTGAATTCTCTGATGAATGTTTTGCAACAATGCTACAAGCTGAATTTTTTTCTCAAGGGAAGGATTTACCCGATAGTCATCGTTCAGCTGTACAAACGCTGTTAGCAAATCTAAAATGCCGATGGCATTAGCAACATGCAACGATTGGAAGGAAAACCGATTGACCAATGCAGTATCTAAATGAATAAGATGAATCGGTTGAGGCAAGTCTTGTTTAGTATAGGAAAAAGCTCTTTGCTGGTTGCAGTTGTTATTAATAGCAGCTAATTGTATGTTGCGGGTGATAGTACAGGCGCTCGCCAATAGAATGATTGACACTGATGCAATAAAACTAGTAAATTTCTGACCAACCATTTATGCACAGGAATGTATTAACTGAGCAAATTTTTTTATCTCATTTTTTGCCAAAATCATAGGCAGTTTAAGAAAATTAAAAATCGGTCATTAAATTAAAGAAAAAACCTTTGTCTCCTTCTCGATTGAGCGAGTACTCAAAACGCAATACAGCAGAGTTATACAACACTAAGTCTAAACCTGTTCCTACACCAATAAGCCAACGGTTAGTAAGTCGTTTATTTTCCATGCTTACAAAAGGGTTATCTACATACCCCGCATCGGCATATGTTTTCAAATAAATGGCAACAGGAATCGACTTGAACTGCTCCATAGGAATAACATTGCGCAAAAAATGGTCATTGGCAAATAGGCGCCAGCGAAGCGTATTTTTCCAGACACCATAACGCGGACCGTCTACTACGTACAAATCGTAGCCACGAACAAAAGTGCTACTGTAGCCAAACCCACGCATTTCAGCAAAAGGCACACGCAAGGGAAGAATCAACTGACCGCGCCAACTTGTAGAAAAATACCATGATTGACTAAGTTGGAGAAATTGGGCATAAACAATTCTAAAATCAAACAAATTCAAATCGTCGGCTGCACTCAAGCCTTTTTGTAAGGCGGTAATTTGAAGATAACGCCCTTTGAGTGGATAGTTTGCCATGTCGCGCAGGTCTCGATTGAAAACATAAGCAACCTCAAAATATTTTTGTTGGGTAGTATTATTTGCAAAATACTCTGGGTTGAGGCGAGCAATCGTATCGGCAATACGGTAGTGATGATAGCGCAACTCAAAAAAGTGCGTGTTGTAGAATTGGCTGCGTTTAAAAATAGCCAAGTCAGCCATGAAGCGGCTGCGCAACACCTCTTCTGAGCGCAAAAACAGTAGTCGGTTTTCAGCTGTTTTGTAGGCTAAATTTTTGTTATTATCATATAAAAAACTAAAATTTAAACCGGTAGTTTGTTTTTTGTCTATGTAAGGAATGTTATACTCTATTTCAAATTTGCGGGTAAATCCCAGTTGGAAGGTAAGTTTTAAATATTCATTTCTGCCTCGTACATTTTGTTGCGAAAGGCGAATGCCATAAATTAGGCGGTCTAAGTCACGTCCTCGCTGTTGCCACCACTCGTTGAAATTTCTATCGGCAAGTTCTACGTAGGGTATTGGGTAAAGGTACCATTTTTCCATAACAGCTACTATCAGGTCAATGGTATCGCCGGCAACAGGAAAGTAAAATACTTCAGCCAGTACAAACAAATTAGTATTAAATATTTTGCTTGCCTCTTTTTGTAGTGTAACTTGGATATTTTCTTTCGCAATTTTGTCTCCCGGCTGGTAGGCAAGTTCACGTAGGATAATACGGTCTAAGGTGCGCTTGTTGCAGTCTACGAATATGTTGCGAATCAGAAAGCTATCAGATTGAGCAGTAGCAGGTGCTGGTAAACTATCTGAAAAAGGCAGCGGTTTACATGCTAATATTTTTATATCTGCAATAACACAAAAGCAACAAAATAGTAATTGTAAAGTAATCTGCCTCATCCGATAAAACAGTACCAACTGTTTACAAAATTGCATACTTTTAATTGCTATGATGAGAATTTAAGAATAATTAACCTGTTCGCTATGTGTTAATTATCGTAAAAAAGGAGGGTCTATGTTTCGCTTCGTATTAGCTGCAATGATAATCTTATTAATTACTGGCTGCGACACTCGCCCCTTAGAGCCGCTGAATCCGCAAGCAGGCAGCGAATATTTTCCATTAGAAAAAGGTCGCTTTGTGTCTTATAATGTGCGCCAAACTATCTATCGGCTCAATCAGCCGCCTGAAGTTGTCAGTTTTCAACTCAAAGAAGTCGTCAGCGAGCGCTACATCACTCCGGCTGGTGAAGAAGCATGGCAACTGGTGCGCTACAGGCGGGCAAATGGTAGGCAAAATTGGGAAATTATCAATGTTTGGACGGTACGAAAAACCGCTACCTTTGCCATGCGAACCGAAGAAAACGTACCTTTCTTGCGACTAGTTTTTCCCATAAGCGTTGGCAAAACATGGAACGGAAACCAATACAATACCTTAGGACGGGAAAACTATCGGATTACAAGCATCGGCAAAAGCCATATGTTTGATGGCAAACCGTATAACCAAACTTTAACTGTTTTACATCGCAACGATTCCACCTTAGTAGGAAAAGACAAGCGAATGGAAATTTACGCCCCCAACATAGGGCTAATTTACCGCCTTGCTGAACAAGTAGCATATTGCCAAACGCCAAACTGCATTGGACGGGCAATTATTGAAAGCGGAACTGTAACAGAGCAAAGTATCTTTGACAGCGGAATAGAACCAGATTAAACAAACTTCTGAAAATGAGACTTGCAGCAATAGATTTAGGAACCAATCAGTTTCATCTGCTAATAGCTGAGCAAAACCCAGACGGCAAACTGAACATTTTGTTGAAAGAAGACCGTTTTGTACGCATTGGCGAAGGAGGCATCAACGAGTCGCTAATTATGCCCGAGGCAATGGAGCGTGCTATTAGTGCAATGCGCGATTTTAAGACGCTTATTGAACAATATCATTGCCAAAAAGTAGGCGCTGTGGCTACCAGCGCTGTTCGCAATGCAAAAAATGGCACAACACTTATCAACCGAATTGCAGAACTAACTGGCATCCACGTAGAAATAATTGACGGGGAGAAAGAAGCAGTACTCATCTACGAAGGCATCCGTCATACAATCAATATTGCTCAAATTTCCCTCGTTGCCGATATAGGAGGCGGTAGTGTTGAATTTATTATCTGCGATGCAGCCAAAATTTATTGGAAAGCCAGTTTCGAGATAGGCGCACAACGCTTGTTCTATAGCTTTCACACTATCGACCCCATTCCAGCAGAAAACGTAGTAGCACTTAACCACTATCTTTCACACATTTTACAACCGCTGTCCGACGCCGTGGCACACTACAAGCCTGCTAATATTATTGGCTCTTCGGGTTCTTTCAGTACACTTTACAAACTGTACGCTGGCATGGAAGGAATTGTGTATGAAAAAGGATTGCCGCAATATGAGTTACCCGTTGAAGGATACTACAAAGTACATAAACAACTGCTGCTCAAAAATCGAAACGAGCGCGCAGAAATGCCCGGTATGAGACCAGAACGAAAAGATATGATTGTAACAGCTTCTTGCATCATCTATTTTCTCATTCGCTTGTTAAATCCTGAAAAAATTACAGTAGTGTCTGCCTCGCTTCGAGAAGGTTTATTGGCATCATTAATAGACAAATAGTAGGATTTTTGAGATTGTATCATTTACCTCATGTACTTGAAAGAACTTCATTTGCGCTATTTTAAAAACTATCATGAAGCTACATTCAACTTTTCACCCGGTATTAATGGCATTGTTGGAAAAAATGGTGCAGGCAAAACTAATTTGTTAGATGCTATCTATTATCTGTGCATGACCAAAAGCGCTTTCCAAAATACAGACCAAGCCAACATGCACTTTGGTCAACATTTCTTTACTGTGGAAGGTACTATTGAGCATGAAGATGTCCCTGTGCATTTACAGGTGAGTTTCTCTCGCGAACGAGGTAAGATTTTTAAACTTAATAAAAAAGTCTATTCTAAACTCAGTGAACATGTAGGAAGATTTCCCTGTGTATTAGTAACACCATACGATAGCGATTTAATCAGAGAAGGCAGTGAAGTTCGTCGTCGGTTTTTCGATGCTATGCTCTGCCAAATTAACAAAACCTACTTAGAAGAACTGATGCGCTACAACAGGCTACTACAGCAACGAAATAGCTTGCTAAAACAAGTGGCAGCATTAAAACAAGCTATGACGATGCTGGAAGTTTATGATGAGCAAATGGCTTATTGTGCACACTTTATTGCAAAAGCACGCACGCAATTCGTAAACTTATTTCTGCCTATGTTTTTAAATCATTATCGTTTTATCAGTCAATCAGAAGAATTAGTATCCCTTGCTTACCAAACTTGTATTTTCTCTGCCTCATCATTTGTTGATTTGATGCGGCAGCACCTCAACAAAGATATTGCCTTGCAATATACTTCTCAGGGCATCCACCGAGACGATTTCATTTTTGAAATGAATGGCAATTCGGTTAAAAAATTTGCTTCTCAAGGTCAGCAAAAGTCTTATACACTTGCCTTGCGATTAGCTCAATTTGAAGTATTAGCTACTCAAACTGGCAAGAAACCTATTTTATTACTAGATGATATTTTTGATAAATTAGATGATGTTCGAATTAAACAATTGATGCTACTGATGTCAGAAAACAGATTCGGGCAAGTATTTGTTACCGATGCCCGACCTGAAAGAACTGAAAAACTATTTAATAGCGATAAAATCCCAATTCAAATCGTTCAAGTGTGAGTACTGATAAAAATAGTTGTAGCGAAACGAAAATGCTAACTAACTACACAAGTTTATAAGCTATTTTCCTAGAACCAGGTATTTTCTCAGCAATTACTTTATTTTGTTTTTTCATTTCCGATAAAATTCGGTAAACATTGGCGCCAACCTTCTGTGCATAACTCTCGTCTAAACCCTGATTTTCTATAATAGAGGCTTGAATATCGGCTACCTCTACAAATTTTCCATTAGCAGCTTGCAGCGCTTGCAACACTAAGTTGTCATAGTCTAACTTAAGATAGCTGCTTTGTTTGCGCTTGCTGATGGCTTTAGCACCGCGTTTCTTGCTGGTTTTTTCAGCGCCCTCCGGTTTCTTTTTCAGCTCACTGCTAAGCTCATTAATTTCGGCTTCAATTTCTTTAATCTGACTTTGTAACAATTTAATTTGCTCTTGCAGTTTAGCTTTTTTTTCTTCGTAAGCTTTTATAATAACCGGATACATCTCTGGAGTAATAGTGATTGTTTTCATAGCTTTATCACATCTAAATTTTGGGGATAACATGCAATATTAAAAAATAAAACCCAACAATCAAAAAAAAGTTATGTAAAGTAACAAATTTTAAACTTTGAATAAGCATGCGATTTGTAATCAACACTCAGGTTCGCGCAAATTTAGCGACCGTGTGGGCTAATTTTAACAAAAATCTTTTTCAAGCACTCTCCCCACCTTTTCCTCCTGTTCGCCTGTTGCGTTTTGATGGCTCTTTAAAAGATGACGAGGTGCACTTACAACTTGATTTTTTCGTTTTTAAACAAATGTGGATAAGCAAAATCTCTGAACAAGAAACTACCCCAGAGCAAATTTCATTTGTAGATGAAGGTATCCAATTGCCTTTTTTTCTGAGTTATTGGCGCCACAAACATGTGTTGCAAGCACTACCCAACGGTGGAACGCGCATCTCAGATGAGGTTACTTTTAAGTCTTCTATAAAGATGATTGAATATGTGCTCTTCCCCGTGTTGTATTTGCAGTTTTTGTATCGCAAGCCCATTTACAAGCGCTATTTCCAGTGAGTAATTTAATATTGTAGCTATGGTTAGCAAAAACGGCAAGCTACAAAGCTTGCCGAGCTAATCTCCAATGTATAAGCAAATACTGGCTTAATTCACTTTTGTATAAACAGTCTCCTTTTCATAGAAGAAACTCAACTTATCGTTCTCTTGAATGAAGGCTCGCAAGGCTTCCGAATTATCGAACTTTTCACGCACGTTTTCAGTAACAGGCAACAGCGTAACCTTTCCACCTTCGGCAGTTTGCATTTTAAAAATCAGAAAGTCGGCATTAGGTACAGCGTTATTCCCTTGACGTGTCATTTTCACATTTAAAAAAATCATATCACCTATCGAGGAAGTATGCGCCACATACGTTTTTCGCTCCACTGCGCCTTCTATTTTGTGTGTGTGCTCCACGATTTGATACGTATACTCATTAAGCTTGGAAATTTCATAAAAGTCTTTCCCATTTACATCTACTTTCCATCTGCCCAATAATTCGTCTCTTACCGGCTGATTGGGCGCATCTACCGGAACAGGAGATTGATAGGGGCATGCTGTGCACAAAAACAAAAGAGCAACTAAACTCAATAAACCGAACTTTTTCATAACCTTGTTAGTAGAATGATGGAACAATACACATCTTAAATCAAAAACTTTGCAAAAAAGAATTAAGAACGATATTTTTCCAAGTGAAAAGTTCCGTTAGAGATGATGTAAATATTCCTCAAAAAGACTTATACCACTGATTATCAGCAGCCTAAACAAATATTTAACTTACCAAAATTAACTAACTTTTGCAATAGTGAGCCAATAAAATCGATGAAAGTAGGCTCATGCCGGTGCTAAAAACCCGATTAGTAATGCTTATTGGAAAAGTTGGTGGAATGCCGTGCTTCAGTATTTTCGCCATACAGACTGTTTCCTTGCAATATAACTGCTCGTTCGCCTAAAAATTTTCTTGTTGAGTGCAAAGAATATGCTCAGGTTAAATTAAATTAGGTTGGCAATAATTAAACGCAGTGTTTTTAATCAATCAGCAACATGGAATTTCTGGCAAACTCATCTACCTTTTACCATATCATCACCGATTTGGAAGGGCGCTATGCCTATGCGAACAATTACTTCTTAGAGAAGTTTGGCTTTGTAGAAGAGGAAATTATGGGTACCAATTTTAGCAACTCTGTGCACCCCGACGATGTGGAACGCTGCAACCAAGTAGCTTATGAAATTATTACCCATCCTGAAAAAATTATTCCCATAGACATACGGAAACCCAACAAGCAAGGAGGCTTTTTTTGGACGGCGTGGGAGTTTTCTATGGCAAAAGATGGTAGCGGCAATCCAGTCGGCATTCGCTGCATTGGATTTGACATCACCGCCGCACAAAAAGCACGTAAAGACCTTGAAGCCTATACTGAGCGGATCAAAAAACTCATGACGATTGAGGAACAAAAAAAAGCCAATGTTAAAAACGTATTGGCAACTTTACCCGAAGAAATCAAGGACTCCCTCATTGGCATTTTCGGGCTGATTCAAGTATTTAATTTCGAGGATTATCAGGATGATTTCAACAAAATCGTCATAGAGCGCTTGGCAGAGTATAGCGAGGTGCTCGACAAACTTATTTTCGAATAAGTTAAATAGCCAAAACTTACGAACAATTACTTGCAAATAAAAGCCTACACCTTTAACTTTGCGCACTCAAAAGCTATCGGCTGTTGAAAGCGTTCAAGCCATACGATATTGATATTCTCGCCCTCAAAGAAAAGACGCATCGCTATGAATATGTAATAGACGAAACGTTCTTTGCCCTTTTTGAAGGCAGATTGGTAGAGCGCGGTACGTGCAAGGTGGTGTTGCATGTGGAAAAGTCGTTAAACGTTCTGACCTTCCATTTCAACATATCTGGCACATTAGAACTGACTTGCGACCGCAGCCTTGAACCTTTTACCGACCCGATAGCTTTACAAGAGCGCATCTTCTACAAATTTGGCGAAGAAGCAAAAGAATTGACCGAAGATGTGATGATTATTCCACATGGTACCACCACCATCAATGTGGCACATCACATATATGACTTCATATCGCTTGCCATTCCTATGAAAAAATTGCATCCGCGCTTTAGGAACGAGGAAGCACTTCTGGCAGACGATAACCAAGAAACGCTGCTGATTTACTCTTCACCTTTTAGCGAAGAAGAAAACCAGCAATCAACAGCAGACGACACGGTAGAAGAGCAGTGGAAATGGATATTAAGAGAAAAATTTAAAAATTCGGAATAAATTTTTGAACGACTAATCATCAGCAGTTATGGCACATCCCAAGCGGAAAATATCCCGGACACGTCGCGACAAGAGAAGAACACATGATAAGCTCACTCCGAAGCAAACAACCATCTGCCAAACAACTGGAGTAGAGCATTTGCCTCATCGTGCCTACTTCTTTGAGGGAAATATGTACTACAACGGCAAGTTAGTAGCCGTAAAGCAAACCGCTGACACTTCCGACGCACAAGAATGATGCAAGCGGTTTTCTATCAGACATTGTTAGCAAAGGAGAAGTGATAGCGCTTCTCCTTTTTTATCTTGCTCAACTTTTTTACTGAATCGTATGGCAACAATTCGTGCAAGTATTACCGGTGTAGGGGGCTACGTTCCCGAGCATATCCTGACCAACAAAGACTTAGAACGGATGGTAGATACCAATGATGAATGGATTGTAACCCGCACTGGTATTCGAGAAAGACATATTTTAGAAAAAGGGAAGGGGTCATCGCACATGGCTTTGCAAGCCATCGAGCGGCTGATGGCTATGCGCCCTACTAACCCCTTAGAAATTGACGCAATCATTTGCTGTACTACCACCCCCGACTACATCTTCCCCGCCACCGCTAACCTGATTGGAGCAGCTATTGGTGCCACTAACGCCTTTGGCTTCGACCTGCAAGCAGCTTGCTCTGGGTTTCTTTATGGACTTACCGTTGGAGCGCAAATGATAGAGTCGGGCAGATACAAGAAAATATTGCTGGTGGGAGCTGATAAAATGTCCTCTATCATTAACTACGAAGACCGCACAACTTGTATCAT
This sequence comes from Bernardetiaceae bacterium, assembly GCA_025056255.1. Classification (GTDB taxonomy): domain Bacteria; phylum Bacteroidota; class Bacteroidia; order Cytophagales; family Thermoflexibacteraceae; genus Rhodoflexus. The sequence continues at coordinate 64,827 of JANWVT010000002.1, forward strand.
CTTTGGCGACGGAGCCGGTGCAGTATTTCTTGAACCAGACACCTCTGGCAACGGGTTTATAGATGCCTACCTGCGCTCCGACGGCAATGGTGCCGAATATTTGCACATGAAAGGAGGGGGCAGCGTCCGTCCAGCATCCATAGAAACGGTGACCAACAAAGAACATTACGTTTATCAGGAAGGAGCCATTGTGTTTAAGTTTGCGGTTACCAAAATGGCAGAGGCAGTGGAAACTATTATGCGCAACAATCATTTACGCGCTGAAGACATCGCATTTTTAGTACCGCATCAAGCCAACAAACGCATTATTGATGCTACAGCTGAGCGAGCAGGATTACCTCCCGAAAAAGTAATGCTCAATATCGACCGCTACGGCAACACCACCAATGCTACTTTGCCGCTTTGCCTATGGGATTACCGCCACCAACTTAAAAAAGGAGACAACCTGATTTTTGCAGCCTTTGGTGGTGGCTTTACTTGGGGAGCTGTTTATTTAAAGTGGGCAATAGAAGTATAAAACACTGAAAACTTTTCACTTTCCACTTTTAACACCTAACTTAGCCTCCCAATTAGGATAATGTTAGCCTTTTGATGATATGAACCCAAAAGAAATTCAAGAACTTATCAGTTTTATAGCTGGCTCAGGATTAGACGAGGTCAATATCGAGACAGCCGATTTTAAACTACGGGTCAAGCGCCACTCCGAACCCAAAACCTTGCCGGTTCCTACGCCTATTGTAGCCAATCCTCAGCCTGTTATTGCAGCCCCAGTTATTACTACCCCGCAGCCTACGGCAGTAGAAACCAAACCAGTTGAAACAAAAGAAGCGCAAAAAAGTACAGAACCTGCTAAAAAATTAGTAGCTATTAAGTCGCCAATGATTGGTACTTTTTATCGCGCCTCCAAACCCGAAAATCCGCCTTATGTAAATGTGGGCGATGAAGTGCGCAAAGGACAAGTGGTCTGTATTATAGAAGCAATGAAGCTATTCAACGAAATTGAATCGGAAGTAGAAGGACGCATCGTTAAAGTGTTAGTAGATAATGCCAGTCCAGTAGAATACGACCAAGAACTGTTTTTGGTTGAGCCGTTCTAATTCTCAGCCGTTGCAACACAGCCTATTTGAAATAAACCTGCCACTTGCATGTTTAAGAAAATACTAATAGCAAACCGCGGCGAAATTGCGCTGCGCGTGATTCGCACATGCCGCGAAATGGGTATTAAAACCGTAGCGGTTTACTCCACCGCCGACCGAGAAAGCCTACATGTAAAGTTTGCTGACGAGGCAGTTTGTATTGGTCCTCCTCCTAGTAAAGAGTCCTACCTGAATATCCCTCGTATTATTGCAGCAGCCGAAATCACTAACGCCGACGCTATTCATCCGGGTTATGGCTTTCTGTCAGAAAACGCCGAGTTTTCTGCTATTTGTGCAGAAACTAATATCAAGTTTATTGGTCCTACGCCTGAAATGATTCAAGCAATGGGCGACAAAGCCACAGCCAAGGCTACCATGAAAGCAGCCGGCGTGCCGGTTATCCCCGGTTCGGATGGCGTGGTAGAAAGCCTCACCCAAGCCAAACGATTGGCAGCTGAATTTGGCTATCCAGTAATTATTAAAGCTACTGCTGGCGGCGGCGGTAAAGGTATGCGCGTTATACACAATGAAGCCGCTTTCGACAAAGCATGGCACGATGCTAAAATGGAAGCAGCAGCTGCCTTCGGCAACGATGGGCTGTATTTGGAAAAATTTGTAGAAGAACCGCGCCACATTGAAATTCAGGTAGTGGGCGACCAAACAGGACGCGTGTGCCATCTCTCCGAACGCGACTGCTCCATCCAACGCCGCCATCAGAAATTGGTAGAAGAAACGCCTTCACCATTTATCACACAAGAGTTGCGCGACCGCATGGGGCAAGCCGCTATCCGCGGAGCAGAGTATATCAAGTACGAAGGTGCCGGAACAATCGAGTTTTTAGTGGATAAACACGGCAACTTCTATTTTATGGAAATGAATACGCGTATTCAAGTAGAACACCCCATTACCGAAGAAGTAACCGATTTTGACTTGATTAAAGAGCAAATTAAGGTGGCAATGGGTGAACGCATCTCAGGACGCAACTATTATCCGCAACTGCATGCAATGGAATGCCGCATCAATGCCGAAGACCCCGCACGCGACTTTCGCCCTTCACCCGGCAAAATTACCAACCTGCACATTCCCGGAGGGCGCGGCGTACGCGTAGACACACACGTATATGCAGGCTACGTCATCCCCCCTAACTACGACTCCATGATTGCCAAGCTAATTGTTTCAGGACAAACGCGAGACGAAGTAATTGTACGCATGAAGCGCGCCTTGCAAGAATTTGTGATTGAAGGTGTAAAAACAACTATTCCGTTCCACATCAAACTGATGGATGACCCACAATTCCGTGCAGGCAATTTTACCACTAAGTTTTTAGAGAATTTCGACCTCAGCAACTTATAAGTAGCTAAGCATATTCTTTTTTACTTTGTTATATAAGCCCGACAGCCCATAAAACCGTCGGGTTTTTTTGTGGGCAAATACTATTCTGCTGCTGTTGCCCAGTAGAGTAGCAAAGATTGTTTTCTTTGGAAAAGAAAAAACCAAACCATACCCCTTGCCTACTTTGGGTAGTGTTCCAATTGTAAGGAAGTGCGCCTATCAGTTTTGTATTGTTTTGTGCTATTTGTCTTAGCAACAAAGCCGACAAGTCTTCCAACTACACGGGGGTTGTACTCATACACAAGAAATCCATGCACAACTTCGGCACATAAGTAGATTGCCGCAGCAAGTAGACTATGAAGGTTTAAAACCTTCATAGTCTGAGAGGAGCGCCACATGTAACCAGCAATGCATGCTTTGTACAGGCATGAATAATGAAATGTTCCCAACATGCAAATTACATCATTGGCGATATTTGGCAAACAATATAGTAGCAATGTGTCCGCCAAAGCCAAACGTATTGCTCATGGCAAAGTTGACCTCCTTAGCTACAGCTTTGTTTAGCGGAAAATGGAACAAGTCTTTATACTCTGGTTCTAACTCTGTTGTGTTGATAGTTGGGGGAATAAGGTTATGCATGACACTTAAAACAGAAGCTATAGCCTCCACTGCACCGGCAGCGCCTAACAAATGTCCTGTCATGGACTTAGTGGCGCTAATACTTAGTTGGGGATTTGCTCCAAAAAGCCGTAGTATGGCTTTTAATTCGCTTACGTCGCCCAGTGGCGTAGAAGTAGCATGAGCATTCAGGTAATCTAACTGTTGAGGAGCTATACCTGCTTCTTCAAGCGCCATTTTCATTCCTAAATAAGCACCTTCCCCCTCCGGATGTGAACCTGTTAGATGATAAGCGTCTGCGGCTGCTCCACCCCCTACCACCTCTGCCAAGATAGGCGCATTTCGCCTTTTAGCATGTTCAAGTTCTTCTAATACCAACGCTCCTGCTCCCTCACCCATCACAAAACCATCGCGGTTAACATCAAACGGCTTAGAGGCAGTTTGCGGATGTTCGTTATTAGTAGAAAGTGCTTTGGCAGCATTAAATCCACCAACGGCACTCTCCGTAATAGGTGCTTCTGAACCTCCGGTAATAACCATGTCTGCTTTATTCCACTTGATATAGTTAAACGCTTCGATAATAGCACTTGTGGAAGTGGCACAGGCAGAAACCGTAGTAAAGTTCACACCGCGCAAACCATATTTAATAGAAATGATACCAGCAGCAATATCCACAATCATTTTGGGGATAAAGAACGGGCTAAATCTTGGCGTGCCGTCTCCTTTGACAAACTCCGAAACTTGCTCTTGAAAAGTGTGAATACCGCCATTACCCGACCCCCAAATAACACCAACGCGGTTGCGGTCAACGGATGCAAAATCTATTTGTGCATGCCTGATGGCTTCATCTACAGCAATTAATGCATATTGTGTAAACAAGTCATAACGCTTTGCCTCAGCCTTATCAATAAAAGCAAGTGGGTCAAAGTCTTTCAGTTCGCAGGCAAAACGCGTTTTAAATTTACTTGCATCAAACTTAGTGATAGGAGCAGCACCGCTTTTACCCTCTGTCAGTCCTTTCCAAAAATTAGCTACTCCATTGCCTATGGGAGTCAATGCACCCATACCTGTTACAACTACTCTTCTCATGAATACAACTTAGTGCGTAACTAAAAACGCTGCAATTTGCATCAAAGCACTGTATTTGCCAAAAAAGCCTTGTAACAACTGGGCATAGGTGCAGCAGTGTGCATGTAAGCAGCAAAGCCAATTAACCAAACCAGTTGGCTGAGTTTGTTGCAGTTGCTCGACAATCGCTACACACAGTATTTGCCCAAAAATAAATTGAAGACACTTCTCGTTGTTTCAAACAAATTGTAGGTTTTAGTAAAAATTACCAACAAGTATCGTTTGCTGCACTCTACTTGCCATTGATTAAAACCGTCTTTTACAAAAATACACTAGATAAATTGTACAACGCAACAAAGTGTGTAGCAATACGTATTTAAAATTAACATTGTCATTCACAAAATAACAAAAGCCGCAAAATTTTTATTCAACTATGGAATCTTATAGTAGCACAACAAAACTTAGACTTATTGCTGGCAAAGCATTTGTCCAAATTGTATTCGCCTTTGTCATTGCGTCTTTCATGGGTTGTAATCCTGATAGCCCCTTACCTACTTGTGATACCTCAAACTCCGAGTTTCAGACTATTTTCCAGAATATGCTCGCCACAGGACACAACGACCAAGTATTTATAGATACCGAAGTCCATGAATACACCTTCACGCTCAGCACCACCAAATCGTTGTGTAAAATAGGTTATCGGAGCCATTCTGCACTTGCCAACACGCCTTACACCATCGCAATTGTAGACAACACTAATAGTACAACCATTTACACGGGGAACCATGTTTTTTCAAGTAGTGCTACCTCATATGTGAGCCTTAATGCACCAGTCATTTTGCAAGCAGGCAACAGCTATACTGTTAAGCGCATTCAAACTAATTGGGGTGGCAATATAGGCAATACAGTTGGGAGGGTAGCCCGCAAATCACCTATGAGCTTTCCCTATACTGCTGGAATTATGACTATTACAAATGCAAAATTTTATCAACATACGGTATCAAGCTCGGTGTTAAATAATTTTGCTTTGCCTTATGTGGATTTGATTTTTGCTTAAACAAGCAAAGCCTCAGCCAGATAGCCAGACTAAATCAATAATAGCAAGCGCAACAATACTAAGCCTTTGCTAACAATCTGCAGATAAAAAATTTGTAGCCCTGTATAAAAATGTTATGAAGCGCTCAGGAAGTAAATAGTTTTACTGAGCGCACTTTTTATTTTTTTCGTCTAATCCCGAAGTTGTAAAAAATTGTTTTGCAAATCCTATGCATGCAAACAAGCTACCTCTGCCGTGGGTTACGCTTGCAGTCATAATAGAACCTCAACTATAGGTTTTTTTCTCTGTACGCTTTACTCTGTTGTATTGATTTTTTGCCCACCAAAAGTGCAGCAGAATTTTTTATGTAAAACGCGCAAATATTAATCTACTTGTTTTAAGCCGTATTTATAATGGTATTTTTCCGATGTAAGTATGTGCGTAGGGACACGCGTACCTTTGCTGTCTTCTGTACCGTTATGTGGGGCTTTGCGCATCACAAATAGTTATGGATGTTTCACAAAAAACAAGTGACATGCAACGGCGCGTGCAACGCGTGTGCAACGGCGCGTAGAAATTCCATTTTTCAAATGCACCATTGCTTAGTTTGCATCGAGCAAGCAAGTATAAAATACACCATCACCGATTCACTACAAACTACCAGTTAGCAACCTTATTATCGGTTTTTCACCCAATAACCAAAAATAGCTGCCGTAAAAAACATCAGCAGTCCGTAGAGTGCTGGTGGAATAGACATAGCAGAATCTTGCAACACGTTTAGGGCAATATAAATGGCAAGCGTACCATTATGGATACCTATTTCCATACCGATAGCAATGGCTTGGCGAGGTGCTACGCGAAACATGAGCGGGACAGTATAACCTACTAACATGCTCAACACATTGAAAACCAATACTGGCAGCCCTACTTGTTGAATGAAGTTGACTAAGTTGTCTTTTTCTTTCAACGTTGCTCCGGCAATGACTAACACAAGCAACAAAGCAGAGGCAATTTTGACGGGTTTGTCTGCTTTGGCTGCTACCAATGGAGCAAATCGCCGGATAAGCATGCCTATGGAAACGGGCAACAGCACAATGGCAAATACTTCCATAATTTTGCCAAATTGCATAGGGATAGACCTTTCCGCGCCAATAAAATATAGCAGTGAGAGATTAACAATGAGTGGCAATGTAAACAGGCTTAACAAACTATTGACAGCAGTCAGCGTAATGTTGAGTGCCACGTCGCCATTGGAAAGATGGCTATACAAATTGGCAGTAGCACCGCCCGGAGAAGCAGCTAGCAACATCATGCCCACCGCAAGAGCAGGCGCCAGCCCAAATGCAACAGCAATACCCCAACATACTGTTGGCAACAGTATCATCTGACAAAACAGCCCGATAAAAGCTGCCTTAGGATATTTGACGATGCGTTTAAAATCGTCAATAGTTAAGGTAAGCCCTAAGCCCAACATAATGATACCCAGTGCAATGGGCAGGAATACGGTCAGTAAGTTAGACTGTTGCATATCAAGCAAATAGCATTTTCAGTTTTTCATATGGTTATGTGTCGGTTCGAATCTGCCACCAAAGATTAAAAAATCCTGTGAATAAATATAACAATGCCAATCCGACAAAGGCAAATTTGGCAGCTGCCATGGCATAGGCAAGAGGTGGCAACCACTCGTAGTTGCTATCAGACAATAGTGCCATGAGTGAGATGTTTTCTACGCCGTCAAAAAGGGCGGCTATCCATTGTAACCATGCTATGGCAATCCCTACTTGGCTTAGCAAACTGTTTTTTAGACTCATGCGCGCAATGTAGAGGCAGGCAATCGAAAAAGCAGTAGAATACATGACAAGGTTTAAAAAATCAACTCCCAAACAAAAAGCAGCTTGAAGTTTGGCAATGTAGTCCCATGAATGTATCATTAGTCGGGCATTGGCGAGGGTTCCGGCAAACTCAAACGACAGGATGCCTGCTGGTGCATGGTTATTGATAAGACGCATATTTGCCCACAGCTGCCCGCTCGTCATCAACAGACTAAGTGTTGTCATGAGACTTAGCCAAAACAATTGCCTTCGAGGAGATAAAAACAGCAAAGGATGGTTCATGAAGACATGTGTTGTTGATTGTATGTTGCTGGCTTTTCTGTTAGGTATTCCCCACTTCCCGATATGCTACGCAAAAGCGGTAGTTCTATAAAAAAGGTAGTACCTACGAGCATGCGGGTTTCAAACCAAATTCGTCCGCCAGCGTGTTCTACTCCGCGCTTTGCCAGTGCTAATCCGATGCCAGAGCCGGAGAACTTGGTGCTAAAATTAGGCAAAAAAACTTTGGCAGCAATATTTTCTGGAATGCCTACTCCGTTATCTGCCACTGAAATAAGTATGCGTTCGTTGGCAGTGGGTTGTAGCGCTACTTCTATAACAGGCTGTTTGCCGTGCGGTACCGCTTGAATGCCATTGATAATCAAGTTAGTAATAATTCGCCCCATTAGTTGGCGGTCGCCATTGACAAAAAATTTTCCTTCGGGCAGCTGTAAGTGTACAATAGCATTTTCGTGGTTGTGATGTAGCAAGCAGGTTTGTTGCAACAATTCGCTGATTTCAAATTCTTCATTTTTGGGAATAGGCATAGTAGCAAAAGCAGCAAAGGAAGTAGCAATATCGCTCAGGGTGTCTATCTGATGAAGCAGAGATTCCAGTGAACGTCCAATACGTGGATTTTCATGTGTCAGCACGCGTTGTAGGTGTTGAATAGTTAGTTTCATAGGAGTAAGCGGATTTTTGATTTCATGGGCTACTTGTCTTGCCATCTCTCGCCATGCCGATTCTTTTTCACTACGCGAAAGAGCTTCTTTACTTTCTTCTAATTGTTTCAGCATACGGTTGTAGGCATCTACTAACAGCCCAATTTCATCAGCAGAGGCATAGTTCAGCGGTTCGTTGGGCTTATTGAGGCTGGTTCTGCCAATGGTTTTAGTAATCATTCGCAGGGGTTCAGTCAGCACGCGCGAAGCTAAGTAAGACAATACCGCCATTGCCAAGAAAATGAAGGTAAACACATTCATAATACTGCTCAACACCCCAATAATGCGCTTTTCGGCATTGCGCTGCGACTCAAAAAACGGAATGCCAATAATGCCAGCAATATCGCCCAAGTCAGTGGAGCGCACGGCTACATACACCGAGCTATAGCGGAATTTGCCGATGCTTTCACTCAACAGGGTGCGTCCTTGCGGATTGAGGTTCAATTCTGCTAACGCTTGTGGATTAATCAGGTCGGTGGTAAGCCCGCCTTGTAAACTAAAAGGCTCATTGGATACTAACAGCCTCCCTGAACGGCTGTAAAGATTCATGTACACATTGGCAAGTTCTGCTGTTTTGCTTACAATATCTTCTAGCTTGTCTTTGCTGAGCACTCCTTTGTTGTAGGCTTCCATGTTAGCTGCAATGCTAGCATTAGTGCTAATGGTAACTGCTTTTTCGATGTAGGCATCCTGTATCTCGCGCCGGTTTTGGTTATTAAGCAAACTGGTGATAACTACACTAACTACTATCAGCGGCACAAAAAATGCTAAGTTCAAATATATCTGAATGCGTGCAGTTAGGCTCATAGGGGCGCGCAACAGTTGCCACATGCCCAGCCGCAAACCGTAAACAATCAGAATAAGCAACTTACCTCCTAAAAGCACTAAAAAGAAAAATGAAAAATTGGCAATAATATTTTGCGTAGGATAAACCGGCGAAGAAACAACTACTAACACACCGGGTTTAGGAGCAAACAACAAGTGTTGAAATCCGCTGATAGTACGCGTAATAGGGATTTGGTTAGCAGGCATATCAGCTACTTGCAAGCGATTAAGCAGCGAAGGGGTATAATTAAAGTTGCTGCTGCTATGGGTCAGCTTGCCTTCCACTATAATGGCATAGCTCATACCCTTTTCTATAGCCTCTGGAAGAAGCTCTGCTGTACGTTGAAGACTTGGGTACATGCCAAAAGGAGTGATGCGCTTGGGCTGCAGTTCAATGACAATTCTACCAATTCTTACTCCGTTGCGCAGCAAATCTGTAAAGCAAACATATTTAGGAACTTCGCCATTTAATTTGTTGATATACAGAATATTTGGGTATTCGGTTCTGTACTTAGATGCCTCCGACATCAGCATCAGCGAGTCGTAGGTAGTGTAGTAGTTGTATGGCTCGCCGTAGCCATCAAAAAGCAGTATACTGGTTTCGTAGCTGTCGAAATATTTATTAATGTGCTGTTTTTTGATTTTTTGTATGATGATGTCCTTACTGGAATAAGAAGTAAGCATGCGGTTGATGATGGTTTGGTCGCTCTGAATTTTTTTGAGTGCTTGCTGTAGCAAAAATTCACCGAGCTTGTCGCCTCCCTCTACTAATTGCAAGGCTACCTTGCGTTTGTTTTCCAGTTGCATTTGTTGCTCAAAATGGTAAGTGGCAATAGCTCCCATCATAGCTGATACAGCAACGCTCAAACACAAATACAGGTAAGAAAAATAGTTAAAGGTTTTTACCTGCCGAGTGAGTTTGCCCAAACTGACAATGAGCAAGTAAACTGTGCACAATAGCAAAATGTACCACTCAATATTTGCCTGCCCAACTGTTGCTACAACTGCTGCCAACAGTCCTGTTCCTACGATTAATGTTGTTAAGTGCTGCCGATTAGTCAGTAGGAAAGCGCTAAGGCGCATGGCAATGTGGCTAATGAAAAAGAAAATCAGGCTGCTAAGCAAGAAAATAATTAGGCTGGTAACCTTCAACACATCAAAACTGGGCTCTACGGTTAGGTCTAACCTAATTTGCGAGTTGAAATATAGGTTGCGCAACAGTGAAAAGTGAAAAAAGAAAAAAACATGGGAAAGCACAACTAACATGGCTGCTGCCAGCCACCTAAAGCGGCTGCGCAATGGGTCTAATTGGCGGCGATCAATTAAGTGCGCATAGTACAGATAGCAATAACTACTTATCAAAAAAATAGACAAGATATTGATGAGCAAATCGCCCAACGACCGAGAAACAATGGAAGAGGCAAAGCTGGACGAGCTGAACAACGACAAGCGGTTAAAAGCAGCTGGTTCGTTAGCCAACAGCAGAATCAGCCGTACACCAATCAAAAAAGTAGCCAGTAGTATCAGTCCGTCGGTGTAGCGCTTGGCTGCCAGGTAGCTTTTAAACCGCATTCGCACTTGCACACCAGCAAGTAGCAACCCGCCTATTACTAACAATAAAATCAGATTTTCTTCTGAAACGCCACCACTAAAATGATAATTGTCGGGCAGTAATACCGAAAATAAATACCTCCCTTCTTCATCTTTTACAGGGATGCCCTCTTCGGGATTGCGCGAAATACTAACCTTTTCATCGGGGAAAATATCTGGATTAATACCGGAACGAAGGAAGGGTGCTGAGGTTTTGTAGCGCACCTCTAAGGGAATTAGTGCTGCAAAGTGAATGCGGTCGCCGTTGCTTTGGCGCACCGACTGCTTGTAGATGATAAACGTACCACCAGAGTGGCTCATGGTTTGAACATCAAACTTGCCGTTGAGGTCTTCCCGATTGAGCCAGAAACGGTTGTCTGTCCACAGCAGCAGTTGGTTGTTGCGAAACACTAATACTGGATACTTGCCAGTAAAATTCAAATCCTGAAAACCAAGCATTCGCCCACTTTTTTCTGCCTGCTCAAACTGCTGCCTCACCTCATCTACTTGCAAGCGCGCCTGTGCCAGCTCGGCTTTTAAGCGGCTGTTTACCGATTGCATCAAAAAATTAATACCCGGCAACGGCAAAGGCAAAAAGCCCTCTGCCAACAAAAATGCCGACAGCAACATGCCGATTGCCACCATCCAGCCTATCTGATGTTGCATCAATTTTCTTTGCAACCAACTAGCAACTGTCTTTATTTTTGCTTGTATCATTACAGTAAATTACCGTAATTTCTGCAAAAAATGTGCACAGCCATAGCAGAATTACTCCCTAATACTTATCAACATACTTGTACTGTATTATGAAAACACTCCATTACAAACCGGTGCTTACTTTTGTTCTGTTATTGTTTTTTGGGTGTGTTGGCATACTGCCAACTCTGCAAGCACAGAAACGAGCCGACAAAGATTTTAGCAATGCAGAAACTGCCTTCAAAAAAGAAGATTATACCCACGCCATTACGTTGCTGGGCAAAGTCATCAGTCGCCATCCAGACCATTTGGCTGCTTACCAGATGCGTGCCGAGTCTTTTATAGCTATTAAAGACTACAACAGTGCTATAGCAGATTATACCAAAGCCATTGAAATCAACCCTAACGACGCTAATTTATATGCTGGCAGAGCAAGAGCATACCGGCTGGCAGGCAATCTGCAAGCAGCTTTGAAAGACTTAGATGCAGCTCTGCTACTCGACAAAAAAGAAAACCGCAACAAAGACTTGCTTAACCACAGGGCTGAATTGAACATGCAAACACATAACTATGCTGCTGCCCTGCTCGACTATCAAGAATTGGCAGACTTATATCCCGAAGAACCGCGCTATCTGCAAGCGCGCCGTGAGGCACTCGAAAAAGTAAGCGAAGAAGAACTGACCGGATTAATAGAACTGGGCAGCATCAGATTGGCAAGTTTTGGTGCAGGTGGCTTGCCTACACCCATAGCTGACGATAAAAACACTGTTGAGGTACGGAAGTTTATTGCAGAACATACATTTACCACACTACAAGAAGGGCGCAACTATTACTATCAACTGCTCGCCCGTAATGATTTTGCCAAAGGCAAGAAAACAGTATTGCTCAGTTTGCTGCGCGAGAAAATCCTGACAGACATATTTGGCCAACATCCTTACATGGAAGATATTGAAGCCATGAAGCGCTTAGTAGAAACCGAAGACTGGATTAATCCTGAAGGTAAAAAGCGCTATTTTCAACTCATCAACGACAGCCGCTATTGGTTTACGGGTGGCGTACAACGCGGCGACATTTATTATTTTTACAAAGTCATGCGTAGTCGTTACTCGAGCAAATATAAAATGCAAATGTTTGCAGTTGTTAACAATGCTTCTAATTTAGTGCTCAACGGCGAAGTACTTGTCAGTGAAGACAGCCTTGGCAACCGCATTGTAGAGGTGCCAGCAGTAGAAAACAAAGGATACATGTGGGTAACCTCTAAAACCGACAAGTTGCGCGGCATTACTAACCTGCAAAACAGCAACTTGCAGTTTGAGCCTGTGGGTAATATTAACCGGTTCAACAGCAGTGCAAAGGGTATTGTGGCTTCGCAACAATACGATAAGTTTATTCAACCTAATGGCACCGATTTAAACGCGGCTATCAAGGCTACTTTGAACTACCTAATTTTAGAGTATCCGAAAATGTTTGTGATGCGATAGTTGCACGTAACGTATGTGCTTCTTTGCTGATTCGGCAAGCAAACTACATGCTTACGGAAATGAGCAAGCAGCAAAACTAGCTAATAAAAAAGCCCGACAGACTTACAAACTGTCGGGTTTTTTTGATAGCCAAAACAAGGGTTGAGCCTGCTGGCGTAGAATATTATTTGTTGTTTAATTTCCCCCGCGCCGCATCATACCGCCTTGAGCGCCCATTTCTCTCATACGTTCTTCTACAATTTTGCGAAATTCGGCACGGGTAACTTTTTTGCCTTCAGCAGGGGCTTTCAGCTCCGACTTGTCAGGCGACTTAGTACTGATACTGAGCGGTTTAAATACTACCAAATCATCATCTACATTCACTTCTAATACTGTTCCGGGCAACGAGTGAAAACGGTCGGGACCGACTGGCGCTAATAATTGCTCAGCATACCAAGCTACTACCTGTACCTTGCGGTTCATAAATTCATCTTCCATAGTAGCTTTTTTGCAAACGTAACCGTTGATAGTTTTTTCTTGGTCTTCAAATTTCCACGACCGCACGCGAAGCGTATCGCTAATGAGAAATTTTTTTCCCATAAACTCGCGCAATTCCAGCCACTGTTGCGTTTGAAAGTTGAGGTATGTAACGCCCATGTTGCGCATAAAACGCATCATGCGATTGCCGCCGCCTCCTGCCGATAGGTCATCGTCGTCTTCTTCTATTGGTTTGTAGACCGATTCGTTTTCGTTGAAAGCCAGTTGCATTTTTTGTGTCATAAACTCAGGAATCATGCTTTTCATAGCTTCGCGCTCAGGAGGCAGATTCCGATGTAAGTTTATTTTCATTTCATAAATAATAGTCCCTTCTAGGTGTTGTGCAAGTGCAGGTACACTCCACAAAGAACAAAGGCTTAGAGCTATCCAGATTTTTTTCATGTGGTTTCTTTGCTTTTTATGTAATGGCAAAGGTACGCCAAAGCCACTGTAAGGCTGTGTTAATCAGGCTGAAAGTTGTGTTAATCAAGGTTAATGAAAGCAGACAATCAGGCAAAAGTTACTTTCTTTTGAACAACAAAAACTTAGAAAACGACAATGAGGATGTCTGCTCATACTGTCAAACAATGGTTGCCGTTAGCTTTAATGGCTGCCAGCCTTGTACTACTTTTAATATTGCAATTTTTGTGGTTGAGCAACTCGTTCAACGAGCTGCGACATACCGTTCGTCGTGAATTAGGACATATAGTTGAGCACAGCGTCCGGCATGTGCAAGATTCGCTCGCTATGCGTTTAATGGACTCCTTGGGTATTAATAGCGACTCCATTATTCGCTTGGTAATGCCAAGCCCCACCCATGCGCATCGGATAGGTACACACCATTCGGCAGCTTTACTGTCCGATACAGCTAAAAATACTTCTTTTATTCTCTCTATTAGTGCCAAAAGTGATTCGCTAAGTAAAAACTACTTGCGCTTCTCCCCTCGTCGAGCACGCTTTGTAAATACAATAGGTTTGTTAGCAGCAGGCATTCGTATAGATAGCACTTTAATTGTTAAGCGAGTACGAAATGAAATACACGAACGCCAGATGCAAGTAGAAAAAGTGATGATTTCATCTTTGCAGTTTACTCGTCCACCTACGGAAGAGGAGTGGCACCAGATGCGCGAAAATGAACTACAAGAACCCCATATTATTCGCGAGCGTGTGTTCATATTACCCGGCTGGGGCTATCAAGCGCAAATAGAAGGTTTTATGTGGAACGTATGGCAACAAATGACTCCTTTAATTTTATTTTCCGTTTTTCTAACTACGGTTACCGTAATGGCGTTCGCACTCATGTATCGTTCTATGCGCCAACAGCAGCGCCTCTCTGAGCTAAAAAATGACTTTATTGGCAATGTAACACACGAGTTAAAAACACCTGTAGCTACTGTAAGTGTGGCTATAGAGGCATTGAATAACTTTAATGTGTTGCAAAATCGCTCGCTTACAGCCGAATACTTAGACATCTGTAAAACCGAGTTGCGCAGGCTTTCACTCATGATAGACCAGATTATGAAAATTGCAGTAATTGAACAAAAAGGAATCCACGTAGAAAATACTACGGTTGACTTACAACAAACCGTTCAACAAGTAATTGCTTCCATGCGTCCGCAGTTGGAGCATTTTAATGTACACATACAGTTGCATACCGAAGGAGAGTCGTGGCAGGTACACGGCGATAGCACCCACCTTACCAACATTGTTTTCAATTTACTTGAAAACGCAATTAAATACAGCCCGCAAAATCCCCATATAAAAGTACAACTCATCGAAAAACAAGATAATATCGTGCTTTCGGTGCAGGATAATGGGGTTGGAATAGCACCCGAATACCACAAAAAGATTTTCGATAAGTTTTTTCGCGTGCCTACCGGTAATGTACACAATGTAAAAGGCTACGGACTGGGATTGAGCTATGTAGCCAATGTTGTGAAAAGTCATGGCGGTACTATTACTTTGCAAAGCGAGCCAAACAAGGGCAGTACTTTCTATGTAACTCTGCCTAAAATAAAAGCGGCTGTTCGCCAGTGGCAATATGAACCCTTCGTCTTTTAAAATTTTATATGTAGAAGATGAACAGTTTTTGGGGCGTATCGTAAAAGATAGCCTCGTTAGTCGTGGCTTTGAAGTGCTCATGCTAACCGATGGCAAACAAGTCATAGAACACTTCAACCGCTTTCAGCCGCATATTTGTGTGTTAGATGTAATGTTGCCTCACAAGGATGGCTTTTCTGTTGCTCGGGAAATTAGACAGATAGCCCCAAAAATTCCTATACTATTTCTCACTGCCAAAACTCAAGCCGAAGACGCTGTACAAGGATTTCAAGTAGGAGGAAACGACTACATTCGCAAACCTTTCAGCTTAGAAGAGCTGATAGCTCGTATCCAAAATTTGTTAAATCTTACGCAAAACCAGTCCTTGTCTCGGCAAGATGGTAGCATTCCCATAGGGCGCTATGTGTTTGTGCCCCAGCGCTACGAGTTGCGATTAGGAGAAGAAGTGCGCAAACTTTCTCATCGAGAGGCAGAACTGTTGTCTATTTTTGCTGAAAATCAAAATAAAATTATCAATAGACAAGATATTCTTATGCGTGTGTGGCACGACGATTCATTTTTTAACTCGCGCAACTTAGATGTGTACATCACCAAATTGCGCCATTTTTTGAAAGATGACCCCTCTATTCAAATTGTCTCTATCAAAAATGTAGGCTATCATTTCTTAGTAGGCTAAGCGCCTCGAGGGTATTCACTCAAATAAATGCCACTTGTGCTTATCTTAATTTTTGCTGTTAGCAGAGTGGTTCGGCGCGCTGTGACAAAGTGCTCTGCCACAGCGCGCATCGCCCACTTAAAACATCAGCAAAAAGGAGAGCATGCCACCTGCATAGCCTAAAAAAGCAATCCATGAGATTTTTTTGGCATACCAGAAAAACTCGATGCGCTCCATACCCATAGCAGCTACGCCAGCAGCCGAACCAATGATTAAGCAACTTCCGCCCGTTCCAGCACAGTAAGCTATTAGCTGCCATAGTTCGCTGTCCACCGGATGCAAATCTAAGCTGTACATGCCCATAGCAGCAGCCACCAATGGCACGTTATCTACCACGGCAGAAAGCAAACCAAGTATAAATGAAATGATAGTGAGGTTGCCAATGGTTTTGTCTAGATACTGCGCCAAATGTGTTAAAATGCCAGTAGATTGCAAGCAGGCAACAGCTAACAGGATACCAGCAAAAAACAGCACGCTTGGCGTATCAATACGGCGAATTACATTGACAACGGTTAGGGGGTCTTTTACATGCTTCTCTTCACCACGATGAACAAACTCAGTTACCAGCCACATAATGCCCAAATTCATTAGAATAGCAATGAATGGTGGCAAGTGAGTAATGGTTTTAATAACTGGTACCAAAATCAGCGCAATAATTCCCGTAATGAAAATAGTGTTTCGCCTACCTTTGGAAATTTCATGAACAGGGTGTCCGTGCCCAGCATAATCGGCTTCAGAAATACTTTCTTCGGGCATTACACTTGAAATGGGAATGCGCTTGATGACTGGCGTAATAAGCAGAATGGGTATAATAAGGCAAATCAAACTGGGAACAATCAAATGAATAATAAGTGCGGCAGTAGTTACTTGCCCTCCAATCCAAAGCATCGTAGTAGTTACGTCTCCTATGGGCGACCAGGCACCACCGGCATTAGCAGCAATTACCACCAAACTAATAAAATACAGCCGTGCTTCGCGTTGTTTAATCATCTTACGCAAGATGGACGTCATCACAATTGTGGTAGTGAGGTTGTCTAACACTGCTGAGAGAAAAAATGCTAAAATGCCGATAATCCAGAGCAGTGATGTGATGTTGGTGGTGCGAATGCGGTCGGTTACAATGGAGAAGCCTTGATGTGCATCTATGAGTTCCACAATTGTCATGGCACTCAGTAAAAAAAACAGGATACTGGCAATTTCGCCAAAATGTTCTAATAGCTGGTGTTCTACTGTTTTGGCTTCTATACCACCAAAAAGGGCATAGATAGCCCAGCAAAGCCCACCAATAATGAGGGCGGGGGAGGCTTTGTTGATGTCTAAGGGATGCTCTAAGGCGATGGCTAAGTAACCTAACACGAAGATAATAACCAGGGCAGTTTCCATTAGTTGACTTTTTAAACTCGTTTTTTGTTTATTCTCATACTTTAACCTAACAAACAATGCAACAAAGAGCAAACAGTTTTTTCAGCCCTGTTTGGTTGCGCGCACAAGTTAGCATATCCGATTTTTTTGACCAATATGCTAATACTGAAACAAGAGTAAAAATTTAAAATGCAACTGGCTTCATAAGTAGTCCTGTTGTTTCTTCTAAGCCGCACATCAGGTTCATATTCTGGATGGCTTGCCCAGAAGCTCCTTTTACCAAATTGTCTATAATACTGATAATGAGCAACTTGTTGTTATGCTTTGCCAAGTGCAAAACACACTTGTTAGTATTAACCACTTGCTTTAAGTCTGGATTCTCGTCGGAGAGAAGTACAAAAGGAGACAAACGATAATAATGCTCGTACAACTGACGTGCTTGCTGAAAACTAAGACTGCAGTCGGTGTAAACAGCAGCCAAAATACCACGCGTAAAGCTACCACGATAGGGAATAAAATTAACTTGTTGGTTGAAAGATGGCTGCAATTGTTGAAGTGTTTGGTAAATTTCTGCTAAGTGCTGGTGCTCAAAGGCTTTATAAACCGAAAGATTGTTGCTGCGCCAACTGAAATGTGAGGTTTCAGTTGGCTTCTGTCCGGCGCCAGTAGAACCGGTAGTTGCGCTAATATGCACTTCTGAACAAAGCAGTTGCTGTGCTGCCAAAGGCAGCAAGGCTAACTGAATGGCTGTAGCAAAGCAGCCCGGATTTGCCAACCGTTTGGTCTGCCGGATTTGTTCCTTGTTCAGTTCGGGTAAGCCATACGTCCATTTTCCAATGCGGTGGTCATGGCTAAGGTCTATTACTTTCACCTCATCGGGGATATGGTGGTTTTGCATCAAATTGGCAGCCTCACCATGTCCGGTACAAAGCAGTAACACGTCTACATCCGTATGCCATTCTGCACAAAAATATAAGTTAGTATCGCCCAGTAAATCGGTATGCACACTGCTTACCGGCTTGCCAGCTTGGCTATTGCTCTGTACAAATGCAATTTCAACTTTGGGGTGATGCAGCAATATGCGAATGGCTTCGCCACCTGTGTAGCCTGCTGCTCCTATAACACCTACTTTAATCATGTCTGAATGGAAAGGTTTTGTTGTACGAAATAATGTTTTGCAAATTTGGCAATAATATCTGATGATACAGTGACAACACTTTGCTTAGACTTGGGCAACACATTCGGGAAAATTCGGATAGATCAGCCAGATAAAGCACCGATTTACTATAGGCAGCTTGACAACGAAGCTGTTTGCCAGATTATTGAGCAGTACTATCCTACACACATTATTTATTGCGATGTACGTGGCACTGCTGCTGAATTAATAGCAGCTACCCACTTTAAAGGGCATCTGCTTTCCTTTACACACCACTTGCCCATACCTCTTAAAAATTGTTATCAAACCCCTCATACCTTAGGAACAGACCGTTTAGCTGCTGCAGTAGGTGCTTGGCAACGGTTTCCACATCAGCACAGCCTTGTCATAGATATTGGTACGTGTGTTACGTATGATTTTGTAACAGCAACAGCTGAATTTTTAGGCGGCATCATTTCCCCGGGGCTGCAAATGCGTTTGCGAGCTATGCATGCCTTCACCTCGAAATTGCCTTTGCTTACTGCCGATTGCTCCCACCTGCCACCGCCTGTTATTGGGCAAAATACTACTGATGCTATGTTAAGCGGTGCTTTCTACGGATTAGCAGCAGAAATTCAAGGTATTATTTGTCATTATCGGGCTCTTTTTGAAAGTTTTAACATCTTACTCACTGGCGGAGACGCACTTTGCTTTGATAAAATCATAAAAGACGTCAATTTTGTGAATGAGAATATGGTGCTTGACGGACTAAAAGCAGCCTTAGATTTCAATTTAGCACTATCAAAGTTTTGAGAAATATTAGTTGGAGGTTTTGTTTGCTTTTGGCAACAACGGCTTGTTTGCCAGTTGTTTTACGTGCACAGTCGGGCAACTCGCCTTACTCCTTGTCCGGCTTGGGTGAACTCAGTCCCCGCGTTTCGCTTTACAGCCATGCCATGGGCGGAGTAGGAGTGAGCAATTCCACACCCACAGCACTCAACCTGACCAATCCCGCACTTCTAAGCCGCAACAGTATCATGAGCTTTGAAGCAGCCTACTTTGGAGAGGTGAAACAGCTGCGCAACAGTGCTCTCACACGCCGATATAGCTACGGCAACTTAGGCTATCTGGCATTCTCTTTTCCTATTGTGCCCACCCGCCTTACTATTGCTACCGGTTTGCAGCCCTACAGTACCATTAATTACAAACTCATAGCTACTGACAAGTTGCCGTTTACTCCCACATTTGTAGAATATCGTTTTCAAGGCTCGGGCAGCGTTAGCCAAGCATTTTTAAGTGCAGGCGCATCCTTTTTTAATCGGCTGCATATAGGCGCCACTGCTAACTATAATTTTGGTCTTGTTCAAACTGAGATTTTCTCTGTTCTGATAGACAACCAATTTACAGGAGGCTATACCACTGGTTCCTTTGATAGGGTCAATATTTCTGCCTTTACCTATCGGTTGGGAACCGCCTACCGCCAACCAATAGGTAAAAATAAAACACTAAACATCGGCTATGTGACCGACTTAGCTGCTAATATGAATGCAACACGCTTGCAAACCGTGCAGCGAAAAAATATTGTAGATGAAATTATTTCTTCCGATACGGTCTTTAATGGTACTGTCAGCCAGATTTTTGTTCCTCGGCAGCAATCTTTCGGCATTAGTTTTGAAAAATTGTATGCCTATACATTTGCCATAGACTACAGCATGCAACCATGGAGTACTTACAGGGGCATCAACCAAGAAAATCTGGCAAATTCTTGGCGGCTCAGCCTCGGCGCCGAGGTAATTCCCAACATCAACTCCTTAACCAACTACTTTGCGCGCGTTGCCTACCGTGTAGGAGGCTACTATGCCCTTACCCCAACTGTGCTGAACGATACGCAGATTCGGGAATTTGGTATCAATTTTGGAATATCTTTACCAGTAAGTCGCACATTTTCGGCTGCTAACTTCGTTCTTACACTGGGGCAAAGAGGGGCTGCCGAAAACAATTTGCTGAAAGAGTCATTCTTCCGGCTTCATGTAGGGCTTACTGTGAACGACCCTTACTGGTTTCAGAGGCGTAGAATCAATTAAAACTTTTGATGATACAGGCGATTTATTTACCACTTAAATTTGAAAAGACAATGAAGAGACTACTGGTTGCCATAGCGCTCGGCGTAGGTTTGTTGCAGGCAGCATTTGCTCAAAATTGCCCTTGTGAAGCTGGATTAGATAACGGCTGGTGCTGGGGAAAAGACCCAGGAACGGCTAAAGAAAAATGGACACTTTTTTCAGATGCCATTAACACAAAAGAGTACGATATTGCTGTAGAAAATGGCGAGTGGCTACTAACCAATCTTCCTAACTTACATGCTTCTTTGTATATTAAATCTGTACAACTCTACACTGCTCTTTTGAATAAGGAAACCGATGCAACTAAAAAGCAAGCCTATCAGGATAAAGTGTTAGCGTTGTACGACAAACGCATGTATTGCTTTGGGGTAACCAAAGACTTGTTGGAGCGCAAAGGAGCTATTTTCTATGATTACCTCATGCCCCGCAAAGGCAAAGAGAAAGAAGTGTATGAATTCTACAAAAACTTAGTAGAAAAATACAAAGACCAACTCTCCTCCCCTGTCTATTTCCAATACTATTTAGATGCTGTTGGAAAAGCCAAAGAAGCCGGGGTACAAGGCATTACTGAGGATACCTTCATGGATGCTTACGACAACGAAGTAATGCCGGTAATAGAAAAAAAGATTGCTGCCGGAGGCGATGCCGCTGCCAGCTGGGTAAAAGCCAAAGATGCTATAGACGGCATGGTACAGCTATATGTGCAGGTAGACTGTGAGTTTGTGAAGAAAAATTTAGGACCTAAGTTACAAGAAACTCCTGATGACCTAAAGCTAGCGAAAAAAATAGCAGCCTACATGTCTAAATGCGTTACTGAGCCCTTGTTCTTACAAGCACTGCAAGTTATCTTTAAAGCAGAGCCCAGTGCAGGAAATGCTATTACCATTGGCAAGTTATTAATGGCACAAAACCGAATTGCCGAAGGCAAAGAAATGTATCAAAAAGCTATTGAGTTGTTGCCCGCAGACGAAAAATCTAAAAAAGCCGACTTGCTAATAGAACTTGCCAAAATTGCACGCAAAGACGGCAAATTTGTAGAAGCACGCAAACTATATATGGATGCCGTATCTTACGACCCTGCCAACGCAAAAGAAGCCTACAAAGCTATTGGCGACATGTACATGAGCAGCTATCAGCAATGCCAAGGTAAAAATCCTGTTGAAAATCGCGCTGTATTTCTTGCAGCCTACGACATGTACGAAAAAGCTGGCGACAGCAAAAGTATGGCAGAAGCAAAAGCACAGTTCCCTTCTATGGAAGAAATCTTTACGCTGGGCATGCAGGAAGGCACTCCTATCAATGTGGGTTGCTGGATTAACGTAAGCACTACCATCCGCAAACGCCCTTCTTCTAAATAGTAAGTCACAATCTCATTAGTATAGCATGTATTTAATAAAAAGACCGACCGTTAAAAAGCGGTCGGTCTTTTCGATTCTGCACCTACATCAAATAAAGCTACTTTCAGTTTTCATTGCATAGTTCGCATAAGTTTGAATATTTCAACTACCTGAGCGCATACAAATCATTCCAGTCCAAACCTTGTGCAAGCAATTGTTGCAGCTCGGGGTGTTGGTGCAATAAATTTTTGGCTGCTGGGTTTGCACTTTCGCGACATACTAAGGCAGCTGCAAGGCGCTGAGCAAGCTCTTCACTTGCGATAAGTTTTTGCAAGTCGGCAATGAGAGCGTCGTTTATAAAATTGCTGACCGGTAGCCATAAATCTGGTTTTACGGGTCGTCCGGCAGCCCATCTTTCGCGTGCAAAATCAGAAAGCATTTGGGCGAGATTAGCATTGGCGCGTTGCCGCAAGCCAATAATTTTTTGTAGCGGCTTATCGATAAAAACAGCTTTTAGCACCATTTGATTCCAGGCGGGTTGGTCTAAATAATCAGCCGGATATGGGTTTTGTAAAGCAATGGCTTCAAAAACAGGAGCAATGTTAGTTCTGATGCCCTCGCTCACCTGTGAAACAAAGGCTTCTGGAAAAGGCAACAGCGGTGTAGCTTTGTATAAAGCCACCAGCTCGGCTACATCCCCAGTTTCGAAAAGAGGATTGAGTAGTTGCTTGTAGCTAACAGCGTCGGTTTGTGGTACAGCCAATAGTAGGATGGCACGAGCTACTTGGTCGGCAGTCCAATGGGAAGGATTAAATGCTTTGCGCAAGCTATCTGCTTGTTGCTTTTCTCGGTCCGACACAACCAGTTGCTTCCTCCCCACTATGCGTGCTGCGGTAGCAAAAGCCAAATAAAAGCTTTTCAGCGCAAAATTTTCAGATAGCTGTTTTTGTTTGGTGCGTATCCATTCAAGCGCCTTTGTATCTGCTGTACTACTGAGCAAGTGCATCAAAAAATCGGCATACAAGGTAGAACTGGGTAACATCGGTATAATTGAAGAGATTAGCGGGCAAAAGTTAGCTTATTTTTGCATGATTTTGATTGATAATATCTATGGCGCTCTGTTCGGTTGTCATTCGCTGCTACAACGAAGAAAAATATATTGGCAAGCTGTTAGAAAGTATTTTACAACAAACAGTTACCGATTGCGAAATAGTAATAGTTGATTCTGGCTCTACCGACAGAACGCTTTCTATTGTCCAGCAATATCCTGCACGCATTGTACAAATTGCCCCGCATGAATTTACATTTGGACGAGCATTGAATCGTGGCATTGCAGCTGCTCGTGGCAAATACATCCTTATCGTCAGTGCACATGTGTATCCTACCCATAACGATTGGATAGAAAAAATGCTCGCGCCTTTTGCAGCAGACAAACGGGTGGCACTTAGCTTTGGCAGACAAATTGGCAACCAAATTACCAAATATTCGGAGCATCAGATTTTTCGCAAATGGTTTCCCCCCGAACCGCATTGGTATTTGCAAGACCACCCCTTCTGCAACAACGCCAACGCTTGCATCCGACGCGATGTGTGGGAGCAACTGCCTTACGACGAACAATTGACCGGACTGGAAGATTTAGATTGGGCAAAAAAAGCTTTACAAAAAGGCTACTTGCTGGCTTACGTACCAGAAGCCCCTATTGTCCATATTCATGAAGAGACGCCACAACGCATACTCAATCGCTACAGGCGAGAGGCTATTGCATATAAGCGTATTTTCCCAGAGGCGCATTTTTCCCTTTGGGATTTATTATATCTGTTTTCTACTAACGTTATCAGCGATTGGTACCACGCTTGGCAAGAAGGTGTTTGGAGCAAGAACTGGCGCGAAATTGTTGTTTTTCGCTTAATGCAATTTTGGGGTACATACCAAGGATATCGCCAGCGCGGGGAAGTCAGCGAAATGTTAAAACGGCGCTTTTACTATCCTAATAAGCTGAAAAGATAGTATTTTGCACAAAAAATGCTATCTTTGTTTACAACCTATAAATGCTTTGTTTTTTTATTCTAATTTTCAAAACTTATGGCATCTTTATCTACTATTTGCAGGTTTTTTACGGCACTATTTGTTTGGTTTCCGATGCTTGTTAACGCCCAATCTGTAAAACCTACTACATGGGCAGATGCCAAAAAAAATAAGGAAGCCATTATTGTAGTAAACTACATTCAAACGCCTATGTTCTCTTACAGCACTTCCCAGAAAGACAAACCAAAGGGAATTTGTGTGGATTTGATGGATAACTTTGCCAAGTACTTGGAGTTGCAGAAGGGAATTAAAATAACCGTTATATACCGTCCTTATGAGGATTTTGTGAAGTTTTATGAAACCACAAAAAACGCTCCCAGCGGCACTTTCGGAATCGGTAACATTACCATCACCGAAGCACGTAAAAAAGAGGTAAAATTTTCCCCCCCTTTTATTAGCAATACTACCGTATTGCTAACACATAATTCAGTGCCTACGCTGCGGAAGATGGAGTTGCTCGGAAAGGATTTTGCTGGTATGACCGCATACACAGTCAGAGGCACTACTAATGCCCAACGAATTGAAATGCTGAAAAAGCAATACATGCCCGAGATGCAGATTAAGTATCTCTCTTCCAGCATCGAAGCAATTCAAGCTATTGCCCAAGACCCCAAAGGGTTCACAAATTTGGATTTTGTGTATTACAACGATGCCATTCGCGATAAAATGCCTATCAAGCGGCATCCTGTTGGCGATTTTACAGCTGAGGATTTCGGAATAATGATGCCTATGGCTTCCGATTGGCTGCCAGCCATGCAAGACTTTTTTGCTATTGGAGGCAGAAATTATCGCAATAGTGCAGAATACCGCGCTTCACTCAACACACATTTGGGTGAAACAGCAGTGCGCTTGTTGGAAAGTATTCAGAAACGCCAGTAAAATAAATCGTACTAATCGAGTATTATGTTGCATCAAACCCGGCAGATTTTTGCTATCTGTCGGGTTGATTTGTCTCCAAAATGTGTATAAGCAGTAGAATTGTTTTTCCAAATGCAGATTTATCACCCGTTTATCCCTATCTGCTGCCCCCTCTGCGTTTTCAATCCTTCTACTACCGATGCCCACGAGCTTTTGGTTGACATATTCACAATTGTCAGCACCTCCTTAGTCCCATCTGGGCAAAACCCACAATTGTGTAGTAAGTTTCTTGGGTTCTACTGCCCCTACAACAGGTAGCAATAGGTATCAACCCTTCATAATAACGCTCTAAGCTATCATTCATACACCTTCCCAAAAAGTTCTCCTATCTGCTCCATACAAGCAAAGGCAAGTTGCCGACACGCCTTTTCCTCCTCATGCAAGCATATCGGATAAAACTGCCCCTCATGACTTGGTAATCCCGTCGGGTTAACAGCTGCCCGCATCCACACGTGCGCCGCATCCAATCCTATGCCTGAACAAAGGGCATCCTCTTCTAAAATGTTAAAAACATGCTTTTGTGTAAAGCGTAGTGTTTCATAGTTGTTTTTTCCTTCTTTTTACACACTTTCGGGAAAACATTGAGTGTGATTATCAACTAATGGCAACTATCAAAGGGCATCCATTAGCAAAAACTTGTGCAGTTGCCGATAGACTTGCAACAGATTAATAGCAAAAATTTGCCATATTCGCTGAAAATCTTCTGCTATGATTCATACCCTTCCCGAGATTGCACAGTACAGCCATTGGCGGCATCCTTATACCCCCGACCCGCAATACAGCAAACGAGTAGCCTACTTTTCCATGGAATTTGCCATAGACCAATGCCTGAAAACCTATGCGGGCGGCTTGGGCTTTTTGGCAGGTTCACATATGCGCAGTGCCTATGACCTACGGCAAAACATAGTAGGTATCGGTATTCTTTGGAAACGCGGCTACTACGACCAAACTCGTCAGGAAAATGGGCACATGAACGTCCTTTTTCAAGAAAAACATTACAGTTTTCTGGAAGACACAGGCATTAAGGTAGGCTTGAAGATTACACATGCGCATGTGTATGTAAAAGCCTACTGCTTGCGCCCCGAAACGTTTGGCACCGTACCGATTTATTTTCTGACAACCGACATTCCCGAAAATGATTACCTCTCGCGCACTATCACCGAACGACTCTACGACGACAACGAACTGACTCGCGTGGCACAAAGCATGGTGTTGGGCATTGCTGGGGCAAAGGTGATAGAAGCACTCGGCGGTGCAGATGTGTACCACATGAATGAAGGACACGCTTTACCGCTTGCCTACTACCTATACAAGCAACACCAGCGCAATATTGACGAAGTGCGCAAACGCTTGGTTTTCACCACACATACACCCGAAAAAGCGGGCAACGAAACACACGATACCGAGTTGATGCGGGTCATGAATTTCTTCAGTGGAATAGACCCACACGAGGCTATGCGCATCAGCGGACAGGAGGGAAGCCCTGTGCTGGACTATACGCTGGCAGCCCTACATATGGCGCGCAAAGCCAATGCTGTTTCCAAATTACACGGTATCGTTAGCAATCAGATGTGGGGACACGATGATGATATTTGCCCAATCATTTCTATTACCAACGCACAAAACAAACGCTATTGGGCAGATCCAGAACTGCAAAAAGCATTGCAAAACAATGATGACCGTGCACTTGTTGCCCGCAAAAAGCAAATGAAGGCAGAACTATTCCGCGTTGTTGCCGACCAAACAGGTAATTTGTTTTCTCCCGATATTCTGACGATTGTTTGGGCACGGCGTTTTGCTGCCTATAAGCGAGCTGATTTAATTATTCGCGACTTGGGCTACTTTGAGCGCCTGCTCCGCGACAGCAACCGCCCCATTCAGATGATTTGGGCAGGTAAGCCCTATCCGGGCGACCATGCAGCGGTCAACTTATTTAATTATTTGGTAGATTTATCGCGCAGCTTACCCAATTGTGCCGTGCTAACTGGCTACGAACTGCAGCTCTCGCGTCTGCTAAAAAATGGTGCAGATATATGGCTGAACACCCCACGTCGTACGCGCGAAGCCTCTGGCACCAGTGGCATGACTGCTGCTATGAATGGTGCTATCAATTTTTCTATTTCCGATGGATGGATTCCCGAGTTTGCCGTAGATGGCGTCAACGCATTTGTTATCCCCCCCTCAGATTTGCGCTGTACCATTCCTGAACAAGACATCACCGACCACGACAACTTAATGGAAACGCTCACAAAAACCATTATTCCCATGTACTACAATCATCCCGAACGGTGGGTTGGCATGATGAAACAAAGCATGCGCGATGTAGTACCGCATTTCGACTCAGACCGCATGGCAGATGAGTATTACAGGCTGATGTACCAGTAGGCACCCCCCTAATGATTCTTCCACCAATTGCGACTGAACGCATATCGATATTGCCAGCCCTTGCGTTCGAAGTGCAAGGGTTGGTAAACAAATACATCACGAGCAGAAAGAGCGCAATAGAACGATGAGTCATCTGTTATAATCATTTCCACAGGTACTTGCTGAGCATTTACTCTTATGAGGTCGGCAAAAGGTTTCCCTGGTCGCAAATCTGGATATTCAGCCAGTAAGCAGTTAGCAAGCATATCGGCAGAGCTCCATTGGGAAAACGCAAAACGAGTTGTACCAACATAAGCTGCCTGTTGCGATATGGCAAAAGCATACTCTAAATATGCCCTCAGAAGCTTAGGACCTTCATTGCTTGTATCCGCCACCTCCAATTGCTGAGGATAAATGCTGCTGACTACAAAAATTTGCTCTCGGGCGCGTGTGATAGCTACATTTAAGCGATTTTCGCCTTTGGCTTGGTTGAGGCTACCAAATTGGAGTTGCATTTTTCCCGAAGCAGAAGGGGCATATCCTATAGAAAAAATAATACAGTCGCGCTCGTCGCCTTGCACATTTTCAATATTTTTCACAAATAAAGAAGATGGCACTACAAAGTCGCTTTTTTCCAGCAAATCTATAATCAACTGCTGCTGATGAATGTTGAAAGTAATTACACCAATACTTTTTGCGGGGAAGTGTTCCAGTTGCTGGCGAATCATTTTCACTACTGTTTCGGCTTCTATGCGGTTAGTTTGCCCCTCCCAAATTCCTTCTACTTTCACAAATCGAATGGCATTGGGTTGTGGCTGCCAGTCGTTTTTATGGGGCAGCATGTGAAGTTTTTCCTGATAAAAATGGCGGTTGGAAAATTCGATTAATTCGGGGTATCGGCTGCGATAATGCCCTGTAAGCATTACTTGTGGCAAGTAGCGTTTGCCCAAGTCTAAAAGTGACTCTACTTCTAACTCAGGTGCTATCTCTTCCTCAGGATTGATTTCTTCCCAGCGCGGACGGTACAAATCAAAGGGTGCTAACTGCTGCTCGTCGCCTACTATAACGACTTGCTTACCTCTGTACATAGCTGGAATACCTCTTTCGGCGAAGCATTGTGAAGCCTCATCAAAGATAACCAAATCGAAAAGTTCTTCCATAGGGAACAACGCTGAAGCAGACTCTGGGGAGACCAGCCAACAAGGCATGAGGTTGGCTAACTCCTTCCAGTAAACAGCTATTAATTTTCGCAGCGGCCATATGCCTCGCTTTTTGCTAACCTGATGGAGTAAGTCGCGGTAGCTGACTAAGTTTTGCAGGCGGTTGTATTCCAAATTGCTAAAAGCACGCTCCCACGCACGCGAACGAGCAATTTGCAAACTGAGTTGTTGCTTTTGTACAATTGCTTGGCGTAATTCAGCAGCCATTTGCAACATTGCTTGTCCACTTGCTTTGCGCAATATAGGGTAGCGTTTTTCTAACTCGAACAGCCAGGCTAACCGCCACGAGTTTTCAAAAATGGCAGTCCAATTTTCTGGATTTTCAGGGGCTGCTGCTTCCAAAGCAGACAGCATTACTTGCTCTTCGTTGCTTAGTTGTGCCTGTAGCGTATCTACGGCGCAGAGGTCTTCAAACAGTTCATCTACTTGCTCACTCATGGAAAATGCTTTTTGGGGCTGTGCCCACAGCAACTCTTGTTGCCATTCGGAAAGCAGTGGCTCCCACAGTGTTTGCAAAGTGCTAATTTGCTGCAAAGTTGTGAGCAATTGCTCCCACTGTTGCGGCAACTGCTGCCAAGTTACTTTTTCCCTATCTACGTCGGGCAGCCACTGTTTGGCAAACTGCAGCCATGAATGGAGAAAGTGCCGGTAGGCAATGGTTTGTTTGACAAATGCTGCCCAATTGTCTTTAAACGAATTAGGGTACGGCAAAAAAGGCAGCAGTGCCTGCATAGCAGCCTTCGCTGTTGTCCATTTTTCATAGCAATCAATCTGATGCAGCATTTGGCTAATGCCTGCATGCGTAAATGGAAGCTGATAGAATGCCAGCCATGCCTTTATTTTGTTCCTTTGGCTCGAAAATAACCACCTAATTTTGCCAATCCAACTTTGTTGGTCCTGCAGATAGGCGTTCAGTAAGTTGCGAGCATGAGGTATGAGGACTTCTTCTAGTTGTTGCTCATGTAGTGCTGTTTTTGCCTCAATGGCTTGGGCGGCATATAAGTGCCACTCTGGGGGTAGCTCTCCTTCGGAGTGAACAGCCCATTGGGTGGCAATTTGGTTATAGGCTTCCCAACTGCCGCAGTCCGCATGCGGCATAAGCGAGTGAGTAACTTCATGGGTAGCCTGTAAAAGGCGCCGTACTACTTCCCACTTTTGTTGCACCAAAGAGGCGGTTAGGGCATTCTTGATAAGTGCTTGCTTAACAGCATCTATTTGTGCAGGAACTTGCTGCAGCGCCTGCCGAATGGCTTGCTGATCACTTGCCGATTTGCCAGCAAAAGAACGTCGATTGCGCCAATATGAGCCAAAAGAGTTGATGTGTTGTATATAGGCAACATATCGCTGTAATACTGGCAAAAATGATTGTGCCCGTTGAGCCTGAAAATAGATGCGCAGTTGGTCTGGTAACGCTACTGACTGCTGTCGTAAAGAACTTGTCAGGTATAATTGTTTAGCGCTAATGCCGCAAATGCTTTCATCGAAAAGTGCTTCTCGAAAATTTTCCAATTCATACTCCAACTGTACAATTCGGCGTGCTAAGTGCAAAAATTGCTGTTCGTTTTGCAGGGCTTCTAGGTCTATTCGTTGTTCATGCTTTTCTCGCACTTGTTGAATTTGTTGCGCAATGTTGGCATAAATGTAGGGTCTATCTTGCTGAAAGTCATGGACAAGTGCGGCAAAATAGTGCAGTTCTTTTTCTTGTAAGCGCCTGTAGACCACGTCTAAAGCTGCTTTTTTCTGACAAACAACTAACACGCGCTTACCAGAGGCAATTGCGTCAGCAATCATGTTGACAATCAGTTGTGACTTGCCTGTTCCGGGAGGACCTTGTACTACCAGCGACTGCCCGCTTTTAACTTGTAGCAAAGCCTTTTGTTGTGTAGCGTCTATTTCATAAGGTACCACTACATCTTCTTCGCGCAAAGCAACAGATGCAATACCTTTGTTGAAAAAAGTTTCTAAGTCTACTACTTGCTCATCTGACAGGAGTACGTCATAGTCAGGTGCTAAGTAAGAGTCGGCTTGGGGGAACTGTCCAAGCACTGCCTGAGGCATAAGCCTAAGTTTTCCTGTGGCAGTATTTCTTTCTAATTCTTTTTTTGTTAAGGAAGGAAATGGCTGAAGATGCTCACAAAATTGTTCGGTATTAAAATGTACTTCCAAAGAAGCGCTTTCCAATAGGCGGTACAGCATAGTTAGAAAGGAGGTAGTATCTTCGGCAGGGCTGTCGAGTATCCATTCGTGAAGCGTTTGATTCAAAGGCAACTCATTATGATGCGCATACGCAAGTAAAAAAGTTTTATTAAAACCAACAGGAACATCGTGGCGTGGCATCAGTTCCCATGTGCCATGGCTAATAACCAAACGCACCGGAAAAAATAGCAACGGACAGCGCACCGGCGTATCGTTGTTGAGTCTTCCTTGCAGGAAGGGATAGCCAACAAACAGATTTTCTGCCCCCTGTTCTTCTAATATTACTTGGGTAGTGCGGTACAACTGCTTAATAGCATAACTGGCGCGGTTGCTGGCAGCATCGTGCATATCGGCAAACCGGCAAATTGGAATGCGATTTTTACCTGTTATGAGCTGTCGAACAATGTCAAAAGCCGGTTTGTCTAATGCAAAGTCTAATTGTTGCAAATCTATATGTTGCCCTGCGTAGAGCCGTAGCAGCATTAAAGAACGATTGGTTCCGGAAAGATTGGTCAAACGTTGTTTGAAGATTTGTAATAATTTTTTGACCGCCACAGTCGTACCAAATAAAAACCGTTTTCAAAGGTAGGCATTTTTGCAATGCCACAGCAGTATTGTTGCTGCTTGTTTACAGGCGGTCTATATGGAAAAGCATGCGAAATAAAGTATGTTTGGCATATGAAAAAGTGGCTTACATCAGTTGGACTTTGTTGGGTAGTGCTTAGTGCAGCTGCTCAACAGGAAGAAGAGATGCGTTGCGGATTGTATCATAGCGCCGAGTTGCGCCAAAAAATGGCATATTTTTTTGAACATGTTGAAAAACTCGGGCAAGTGCCTAGCAATACCCGCACTGAAAATATTATCTATCGCATTCCACTAATCTTCCATGTATTTCATTATGGCGAACCAATCGGAACAGGTACTAACATCAGTGCCGCCCAAATTTACTCTCAAATAGAAGTGCTCAATGAAGATTTCCGCCGGTTGAATGCCAATCGCACAGAAACACTACCCGAATTCCAGAGCGTTGCTGCCGATGTGGGTATCGAGTTTTATCCTGCTGCTTACGACTCTGCCGGACGCCTGCTACCCGAGCGCGGTATTCGTCGCTATCAGATTCAACGCATTCCCGGCTTTTTTTGGACCAATGAAACCTTAGACCGCGACCTTAAACCCCAAACAATTTGGGACCCAACGCGCTATCTGAATATTTGGGTCATCGATAGCCTACGGCTCAACAACCGCGTAGGGCTTGCTTATGCGCAATTTCCTGATCTAAGTAGTTTGCAAGGACTGCCCCAGCAAGGTGGCTTGGCACTTACAGACGGATTGGTTATCCGCTACAATCGCATTGGCTCTTTCGAAAAAGTCAATGTGCCACAGTTGGCACGAGGACCGTATAACTTAGGACGCACACTTACGCATGAAATGGGACATTTTTTAGGTTTGTTGCATCCATTCGATGGCTATTCATGCAACACAGACGGCGACTTCTGCCCCGATACGCCGCCCACTAATGCTGAAAATTTCCGTTGTAATCTCAATGTGCGTTATTGTAGCAATTCTCCTACTCCTACCATGATTCAGAACTACATGGACTTTACCGACGATTTTTGCATGAACTTGTTTACCCAATGTCAGGCGCAGCGCATGCGACGGGTATTGGAAGTAAGCCCGCGCCGACGCGAACTGGTAACCTCCACAGTAGGCTTAGAAGCCGAAGAGTTACGCGCTGAGGTGCGCGTATATCCCAATCCGACCCGAGAAAATCTGACAGTAGAAATCTACGGAGCGCAACCTATTGCTTACCGACTGTATGACATCTGGGGGCGCGAGGTGGAAGCAGCCAATTGGGCGGCGGGTTATGCTTTGTCGCTTTCGCTATCAGGCAAACCTAAGGGGCTTTACTTGCTGCAAGTGAACACTTTGGGTGGAGGGGTAATTATGCGCCGTGTTGTGATAGAGTAGTGTTAGCATCGAAGCGTTTCTACATGCCACCGCCTAAGATACTCCATGTTGAGTTGTACTCCCAATCCGGGCTGTGAGGCATGTAGGGCAATATCTAAAGTGCTGTTAGAAGCCTTCATTTCAATAGGGTCTGTTACGATGGCATAGCGCCCGTCTTCCCAAAATGGGAACCATTCTTGTACAACAGCATTAGCAGTAGCAGCCATGAGTTGCACAGTAGCAGCAGAGCAGACCGGTCCGGCACAGTTGTGTAGCTGTACAAGTGTTTGATAAGCTTCTGCCATAGTGGCAATTTTTCGCGTTTCGGTAATACCCCCTGCCAAGCATACATCGGGTTGGATAGTGTGAAAAATGCGATGCTCTAAGTAGGGAATAAAGTGCTGGCGCAAGTAGAGCCTCTCGCCTCCTGCCAAAGGCAAATGTGGTAAGGCTTTACCAATTTGCAGACTTGCGCCATAGTGCAGGGTATCGGTAGGTTCTTCTACAAACTCAGGAGCTAGTTCGGCTAAGGCGCTGCCCCAGCGAATGGCATCTGCTGCGGAAAGAGCTCCGTGTAGGTCAAAGTAGAGTTGTACTTCGCTTCCTACGGCTAGGCGTACTGCCTGTGCTTTGGCAATTCCTTTTCGGGCAGAGGCAGAGTCAAGTTGTAGTACAGCCGACTGGGTTCTGCCAGCATGTTGCCGGAAGGGGTCAAATTTTAGCCCGCGCCAACCTTGTGCAACAGCTTTTTGTGCTTGTTCGGCAAATTCTTCTGGACTTTGTGCGTTGCCATACCAATGATTGGCATATAGTGGTAGTTGCTCTCGTACTCTCCCGCCTAATAAATACCAAATAGGTTTGCCTACTGTTTTTCCTTTAATGTCCCATAGGGCAATATCAAAACCGCTCATAGCCCCATAAAGGGCAGTAGCATGTCCCATTGTCCAATAGCTCGAGCGAAAAATGTTTTGCCACAGACGCTCTGGATGTTCAGCATTAGCACCCAAAATAAACCTTTCGCCTACGGCTTTTGCTGCTGCTAGCACGGTTTCTCCCCCTACGCCATATGGCATAGCTATTTCACCGGCTCCAGTAATCCCCTCGTCGGTTATTATTTGCAACAAAAAAAGTTGATGCTTAGGAGAGGTGTTTCGCAGGTCTACATGAAAAAGGTCTATTTGCTCAACTTTCATGTTTGTGTACCAATTTTTTTCTGATTGCTATGCTCTATCCATGCCAGAGAGGCAGCAGCACCAAGTTGCATAGCTCCTAACAAAATAAGGCTATAAAACGGCTCCCCGAAATGTTCTTTTAAGTAACCAAACGCATACGGTCCTACGGCACTACCCAAGCTACCTATCATATTAATTGTTCCAATAGATACAGCTATGGCAATACCTGCTCCTGAGTGGGTGGCATATGCCCAAAAACAAGGCGGTGCTCCTAAGCAACCTGTTGCTCCGAGAAAAAGCATTGCCAGTGCTCCGAGTGGATAGCCTGCTACTACCAACCATGCTGACAAGCAAATAAATGAAGTGCCTGCCAGTAACAAGCCAGTAGTATGCCAATAGCGTTCTTCAAAGCGGTCAGATGACCAACCAGCAGCAAGTTTTGAGGCAAAGCCCAAAGTAGGTGGAACAATTGCCCAAAGGGCGGCTTGAGTAGGGGAGAGTTCTCCTAATTGTTTGATCAAGAGCGGCATCCAGGTGTTGTATCCTGTTACGCTGTTTTGCATGAAAAAATAGGTGAGACTGAGCAGCGCAATGCGGCTGTCGGCTAGTAGCGCGAAGGTTTCTTTCCAACCCACATGAGACAGTGGAGTAGTAGTTTGCGTAGCTTTTTTTAAATAGTCGGCTTCCAGAGAGGAGAGCCATCGAACTTGTGAAGGATGGTCGGGCAACAGCCAAATGCAAAGAATACCTACTAGCACGCTGGGAAGCCCTTGTAAAACGAACATCCACCGCCAACCACTCCACCCTAACCAATCTAAGGTAAGCATCCAAGCTGAGAGCGGTGAACCAAGAATAGAGGCAACTGTAAGTGCTCCCATGAAAATAGCAATGGCTTTGGCGCGGTCTTGCTCTACAAACCACCTGCGCAACACTACCATCATTGCTGGAAAAAATCCTGCCTCTGCCAGCCCCAGTAGAAAGCGTAGTGTGTAAAACTGCCCGGGCGTTTGCACAAAACACATTGCTGCTGAAATAAGCCCCCACGTTGTCATGATGCGCAATATCCATAAGCGGGCACTGTAACGCTCAGCAATCATGGCGCCGGGAATTTCTAAGAGGAAATAACCAATATAAAAAATGCCCGCCCCCAAACCGTAGACAGCATCGCTAAATTGGAGCTCGTCTTTCATTTGTAGGGCGGCATAGCTAATATTGGCGCGGTCTAACTGTGCCATAAAATAGCACAACATACTAAATGGCATGATGCGCCACATGATACGCCGCCTGAGTGCTTTTATTTGCTCAGGAGGGAGTATTGCTTTTTCTAATGTTACAGCGGACATAATAAGCAGTCAGTACGACTTAAAGAGCCTATCCTGACCTCTGCATAATCAATCAACCTTGTATTGTTATTGCTGATGTTTTTTCAGTTCTTCTTCCCGAAGCGCCCGACGGAGTATTTTGCCTACATTGGTTTTAGGCAACTCGGTACGAAACTCGATGTATTTGGGCTGCTTGTAGTTGGTAAAGTTGTCTTTGCAGTACTGTCGGAGCTCTTCTTCTGTAAGGGACTGGTCGCGCTTCACTACAAATATTTTCACTGCTTCGGTAGATTTGGGGTCAGGCACACCAATAGCAGCCACTTCCAATACCTTGGGGTGTAGTGCCACTACGTCCTCAATCTCGTTGGGATACACGTTGAAGCCGGATACTAAAATCATTTCTTTTTTCCTGTCCACAATTTTAAAATAGCCTCCGGGCAGTTGAATGCCAATGTCGCCAGTTGCCAGCCAACCGTCTTTAAGTACTTTTTCAGTTTCTTCGGGGCGCTGCCAATAGCCTGCCATAATTTGCGGTCCGTATGCCCAAATTTCACCCGGCTCGCCTAAGGGGGCAGTGCTGCCATCTTCTAACACAATTTTCATCACAGTAGAAGGCAGCGGAATACCAATGGTGCCGAGCCGCCCTGTGCCATCAGTAGGATTGCAAGAAAGCACAGGTGAGCTTTCCGTGAGTCCATATCCCTCTGCCAAATAGCAGCCAGTTACTTTGCGCCAGTTTTCGGCTACCACCGCCTGTACTGCCATGCCACCGCCTACTGATACTTTGAGCTTAGAAAAGTTGAGTGCACGGAAAGCTGGTTGATTGAGTAGCCCATTGAAAAGTGTATTTACCCCTGTAATAGCTGTAAAAGGATGCTTTGCCAAGTCCCTGATGAAAGACTTCATGTCGCGCGGGTTGGTAATCAGCAAATTAGCACCCCCCATCATAAAAAATCCGAAACAGTTTACTGTTAACGAGAAGATGTGGTACAGTGGCAGCGCTGTCACTACTAATTCCTTGCCTAATTCTAAGGAAACTTCCATAGCACCGCGCATCTGCGACACATTAGCAGTGATATTTCGGTGAGTAAGCATAGCGCCTTTGGAAACCCCTGTAGTGCCGCCCGTGTATTGAATAAATGCTATATCCGAAGATTGAATAGCAGGCTTTGTAAAAGGAAGCTTGGCGCCTTCTGTCAATGCATCGCGCAGCATTACTGCTTGCGGAATATGGTAGGCTGGCACCATTTTTTTGACATATTTCACTACTGCATTCACAATTTGCCGTTTAGGAAAAGGCAGAAAATCCCCAATTTCGGAAATGATGACATGTTTGAGAGCAGGTGTATGGGGCAGTACTTTTTCCAAAGTAGCGGCAAAATTGGCAAGAATGACAATCGCTTTGGCGCCTGAATCGTTGAACTGGTGCTCCATTTCGCGAGGAGTGTAAAGCGGATTGGTATTGACCACTATCATGCCTGCCCGTAAAATGCCAAACATTACAACCGGATATGCCATTACATTGGGCATCTGTATAGCTACGCGATCGCCTTTTTTCAGATCTGTTTTGTTTTGCAAATAAGCGGCAAATTGCGCCGAAAGTTTGTCTATTTCCCTGAAGGTCAGCGTCTTGTCCATATGTATAAATGCTGGATTGTCTGCATATTGCGCAAAGGCTGTTTCCAGCATGGCAGGAATAGAAGCAAACTCATCAGGATTGATTTCACGAGGCATCCTCGCAGGATAGCTCTCGAACCATGGATATGACTGATTCATGGGCTTGTGCGTTAAATTTTCATATTTAGGTTTCTCTACCTGCAATTTACAGATTTGTATGATTTTGGTAGCCGATTGACGAGTTAAATGGGTACTCTGCAAAATACATTTGTTTGTATGGTAAAGAGCTTAGCAATAAATGGAAGATTGGTTGGAAAAAAAAACAGGTCATCTTGGGAAATTCAAGATGACCCATCTGTGAGTTGATGTGTGTGGCATTATTTTTCTAATGCTGCCAGCGCCTGTTGTACTTTGGCGGCTGCATCTTTGAGTAAAATAGCAGAGGTTACTTTTAGCCCCGATTCTTCAATCACGCGTGCGGCTTCTTCGGCGTTAGTGCCTTGCAATCGGACAATAATCGGAATATTGATATTGCCAATTTTTTTATAGGCTTCTACGATGCCATTGGCAACTCGATCGCAGCGTACAATGCCGCCAAATATGTTAATGAGGATAGCTTTTACGTTGGGGTCTTTCAAAATAATACGGAACCCTGCTTCTACTGTTTGGGCATTGGCGCTACCGCCTACATCTAAGAAATTAGCAGGCTCTCCGCCCGACAGTTTGATGATGTCCATGGTAGCCATTGCCAGTCCAGCGCCATTTACCATGCAGCCCACGTTACCGTCTAATTTTACATAGTTGAGTCCCGATGCGGAAGCCTCTACTTCAAGGGGGTCTTCTTCGTTGAGGTCGCGCATAGCAGCAAGGTCGGGATGGCGAAACAGGGCGTTATCGTCTAAGTTTACCTTAGCGTCCACAGCGATAATTTTATTGTCAGCTGTTTTCAGGCAAGGGTTGATTTCAAACTGAACGGCATCGGTAGCGTCGTAGGCATTGTAAAGAGCCGTAATAAACTCTATCATGCCTTGATGGGCTTCTCCTGTTAAGCCCAATTTGTCGGCAACTTCTTTTGCCTGTTCGGGTTGCAAACCTTTGAGGGGGTCTACCCATACTTTGATAATTTTTTCAGGTGAATGATGAGCCACCTCTTCAATATCCATACCGCCTTCGGTACTCGCCATGATAACGTTGCAAGCTTTAGAGCGGTCTAAAAGGATTGCCACATAATATTCTTTGGGTTCACTTTCGCCCTTGTAGTAAACATCCTGAGCAATTAATACTTTGTGTACTTTGCGTCCTTGCTCTCCGGTTTGGAGGGTAACAAGGGTATTCCCGAGCAGGTTTCGCGCTACGGTTTCTACTTTTTCTAACGAGGTACAGAATTTTACGCCTTCTTGGTTAGTTTCAATGGTTCTACCTTTGCCGCGTCCGCCAGCGTGGATTTGTGCTTTCACCACCCAGCCTTGGGTGCCTGTAGAGGCTTGCAGTTGGCGAGCTGCTTCTACGGCAGCTTCAGGCGTGTCTGCTACAATGCCTTCCTGAATACGCACACCATAACTTTTCAATATTTCTTTTGCCTGATATTCGTGAATGTTCATAATGGGCGAAAGTTTAATATCCGGAGCGCCAAAGTTAAGTAATCCACATGAATGAACAACTTTTTTATTCGTACTCCTCTTCTTCCCAAAATGCCAAATCTTGTTCGTCCACCCGAAATTTTTCGGCATTTTTCAAAATGAGCATTAAGCAGCGTCCTGTGAGGATGGCATCTTCTAATGCATTATGGGTTTCGGTTTGGCGTTCCATTCCAAAGTAAGCCGCTACACTTTTGAGACTCAATGACTTAGGCGTATGAATGCCATTTGCCTTTAAAATGCGGAAGTAAAAATTGGATAGTACAAACAAATCCAGAGGACGGAGTGAGAACTCCCAACTCATTTGGCATTTTTTATAAGCAAAGCGCAAAAAATTGATATCGGTTGTTACGCTTTGCCCGCATACAACAATGCGCCGCAAATCGCTGCGTGTGGATAGGTTGAGCTCTTCCATAAGCCACTCTTCAAAGTCTTCCAGCATTTCATGAATCATAGGCGCTTCCTCTAAGTCGGCAAGAGTAAGCTCGTGCACTTGGGCAGAAGGAATAGCAAACCGCTCGGGATGCTCAGGATAGACATTAGTTAGGTAGGTAGAAATTTCATCCCATCGGTCGTCGTACAATACAGCCCCTATTTGAATAATTTCGTGATAGTCGGGCTCCAATCCTGTTGTTTCTACATCAAAAACTAAGTACGGCATGTGCAAATTATTTTTTGCCGCAAGTTAAGCAGTTGTGCAGATTAAGTGCTGCTGTTCACACAAGCAAGCAATAGGGTTGGCATCGCAAATGAGCAGAAGCTACATCAACTTGATAGCCAACTGCTTACAGTCAAAAAAGAACAAGAAGTGAGCATTAGCCAGAATAGCATTACACTGGTGTGTGCTTACAAACAATGCTTGTTACTTGTGAAGACACAAACAACAGCAGCCTGCAAACAACCCATAAGAATGAGTGCTTAACATCGCCTCATTCGCATTAAAATCAGCCAACAACTCCTAAAAGGCACGGATTTAACACTGGGTTCACATCCTTTATGAAAAAGAAATATAGCTTTGAGGCAACTTTATCGTTTTGCGAGTTTTCGCAAGCTCTTTCTTTATGTTTGGACTTGAGTTATCACTGTCTGCCGTACTGATTTTCTGCATTCTTTGTGCACTTGCATTTGAATTTATCAATGGTTTTCACGATACAGCTAACGCTGTTGCCACTGTTATCTACACTAACTCGCTAAGACCTATTCCTGCTGTGGTTTGGTCTGGCATCTGGAACTTCATTGGCGTACTTACTGGCGGCATTTCCGTAGCAATAGCCATTATCAATATTTTGCCTATCGACACTATTTTAGATACCAACATAGGGCATAGTGTAGCATTGGTATTAGCTATTTTGCTGACTGCTATTTTTTGGAACTTGGGCACGTGGTATTTAGGGCTACCTTGTTCCAGTTCGCATACGCTCATTGGCTCTATCATTGGCGCTGGTTTTGGCTATTCGTTACTTAATGCAGAAGTAGCAACAAGTGCAGTCAATTGGGGAGAGGCGCGTAAAATAGGCTCGGCACTGCTTTTTTCTCCTTTACTCGGGTTTGGGCTAACCGTATTCCTCATGTTTTTGCTTCGCTTTGTTTTTAAAGCCGACA
The DNA here is from genome assembly GCA_025056255.1 of Bernardetiaceae bacterium. GTDB lineage: Bacteria > Bacteroidota > Bacteroidia > Cytophagales > Thermoflexibacteraceae > Rhodoflexus. The sequence continues at coordinate 104,750 of JANWVT010000002.1, forward strand.
GCAAAATTTTTAGAGAGCCACCCAAAGGCGAGCCGCCGCCTTGGTGGATTCGCACTATTCTCATTCTAACTTGCACCGGAGTAAGTTATTCACACGGCTCTAACGACGGGCAAAAGGGCATCGGGCTGGTAATGCTGGTATTAGTGAGCTTCTCACCTGTATACTTCGCCTTAGATACCAGCAAAGACAGCCAACAACTTAACAGCGGACTGGCTGGTTTTCAGCGAACTATTCAGCAAATCAACTTGCAAGAGTTGGCTAAACGCGACAGTGCTCAACTTGCCGATATCAACAGTAAACTTACATGGATGCAGCAAGAACTCATAAAGTACGGCTCTTTGGACAATCTACCGCCAGAAGAACGCTTCGAGTTTCGAAAAGCAATCCTATTGGCAGAAAAGTTTTTCCGCGATGCAGAAAAAAATAGTGTGCCGGGCATTAGCCAAGAACAACTTGTCTCTGTAAAAGCAGCACTGAAACTCATTACGCCTTTTACTAATTATGCTCCCGTTTGGGTAATTCTTGCTGTGGCTCTATCACTTGGTTTTGGAACTATGGTAGGGTGGAAGCGCATTGTTGTTACTATTGGCGAGAAAATAGGCAAGCAGCATCTCACATATGCGCAGGGCGCTAGTGCCGAAACAGTAGCAGCCGGCACTATCGGATTAGCATCTGCTTTGGGGCTCTCTGTAAGCACCACACAAGTACTTTCCTCAGGTATTGCCGGAGCTATGGTAGCCTCTAATGGCTTGAAAAACCTACAAGGCAGTACTATTAAGAATATTCTGATAGCATGGTTGCTAACTTTCCCAGTTTGTATGGCAGGAGCGGGTACACTGTTTCTGATAATTAGGTGGCTTATAGATTAGCACAAGTATTTATTTTATCTGTTTGTAGCTGCTCAAACTTGTTTGGTTGAGCAGTTTTTTTTTATCTTTCTTTATAGAAATATGAAGGCAATTATCTCTGACATTTTGGGCGTATTTTTGCTTACCTTTTCAATCGTATATTTATTCATCGCCCCTAACCCCAAAATTTAACTGTACAAACCTCATAGTAAACTAATTACCACCACAGTGTTATTGTATTAAACTTATCCATATGCTTGTTACTAAACGCAACGGGACAACCGAAACGGTCAGAATTGAGAAAATTACTGCGCGCATTGAGAAGCTCTGTTACGGGCTGGATATGAACTACATAGATGTGTTTCAGATTACCCAGCGCGTTATTCAAGGTATGTATGACAAAATTACAACCGTTGAGTTAGACAATCTGGCGGCAGAAACGGCTGCCTCTATGACAACCCGGCACCCCGACTATGCCGTATTGGCTGCCCGTATTGCCATTTCCAATTTACACAAAGAAACCAGCAAATCTTTTTCAAGCACTATTAAAAGGTTGTACAACTACGTAGATCCTAAAACCGGAGAGAATGCAGCTCTGATTTCCAAAGAGGTCTATGAAGTGGTTCGCAACCATGCCGCCTTGTTAGACTCTGTCATCATTTACGACCGAGACTTTAACTACGATTATTTTGGATTTAAAACCTTAGAGCGCTCATATTTACTTCGCATAGACGGAAAGGTGGTAGAACGTCCGCAACACATGCTCATGCGGGTAGCCATTGGCATTCATATGAACGACATTGAGGCGGCTATTGAAACCTATAACCTCATGTCGGAAAAGTGGTTTACGCATGCTACTCCCACACTATTCAATGCAGGCACCCCCAAGCCACAACTGTCTTCCTGCTTTTTACTAACCATGAAAGAAGACAGCGTAGATGGTATCTACGACACGCTGAAACAGTGCGCTAAAATTTCACAATCTGCCGGCGGAATTGGGCTAAGTATTCACAACATTCGCGCTACGGGTAGTTATATCAAAGGTACTAACGGCACTTCTAACGGTATTGTACCTATGCTGCGCGTATTTAACGATACGGCTCGTTACATAGACCAAGGCGGCGGCAAACGCAAAGGAGCATTTGCCATCTATTTAGAGCCTTGGCACGCCGATATATTCGACTTCTTGCAGCTTAAAAAGAATCATGGCAAAGAAGAATTACGCGCGCGCGATTTGTTTTATGCTCTTTGGGTACCCGACCTATTCATGAAACGCGTAGAAGCTGATGAAGAATGGTCTTTATTTTGTCCTAATGAAGCCCCCGGACTTGCCGACTGCTACGGAGAAGAATTTGAGCGACTCTACCAACGCTATGAACGAGAGGGGCGTGCTCGCAAAGTCATTCGTGCACAAGACTTGTGGTTTGAAATATTAGAGGCGCAAACCGAAACAGGCGTGCCTTATATGCTTTACAAAGACCACTGCAACCGCAAAAGCAACCAAAAAAACCTAGGCACTATCAAATCCAGTAACCTTTGCACCGAAATTATAGAGTATACTTCCAAAGACGAAGTAGCAGTTTGCAACCTTGCTTCATTGGCTTTGCCAAAGTTTGTTATCAACGGTAAGTTCGACCACCAAAAACTCTATGAAGTAACCAAAGTAGTAACGCGCAACCTCAACAAAATCATCGACATAAACTACTATCCAGTAGAGGAGGCACGTCGTTCTAATTTGCGTCATCGTCCAATTGGCATAGGCGTACAGGGGTTGGCTGATGTATTTATCATGCTGCGCATGCCTTTCGATTCAGAAGAAGCACGCGGACTCAACAAAGATATTTTTGAAACCATTTACTATGCCGCCGTGGAGGCTTCGGTAGAACTAGCGCAACAATACGGTCCTTATGAAACCTATCAGGGTTCGCCTATGTCGCAGGGCTTGTTCCAGTTTGACCTGTGGGGCGTAAAACCTACTTCTAATCGTTGGGACTGGGAAACCCTCCGTGCAAAAGTCTTGCAACACGGCATCCGCAACTCGCTGTTAGTGGCTCCTATGCCTACAGCTTCTACCTCCCAAATTTTGGGTAACAATGAATGTTTCGAGCCTTATACATCCAATATCTATACGCGCCGCGTACTGTCCGGAGAGTTCATTGTAGTGAATAAGCACCTTATGAAAGACTTAATTCGCTTAGGGCTGTGGAATGAGACCATGAAAAACATGATTATTCAAGCAAATGGTTCTATTCAGCAAATTCCGGGCATTCCTCAAAACCTAAAAGATATCTACCGTACTGTTTGGGAAATTTCGCAAAAGTCCATTATTGAAATGGCTGCCGACAGAGGTCCTTTTATCTGCCAAAGTCAAAGCTTAAATATCCACATTCAAGACCCTAATTTTGGCAAACTCACTTCTATGCACTTTTACGCATGGAAAAAAGGATTGAAAACAGGGATGTACTATTTGCGCACTCGTCCTGCTGCTGATGCTATTAAGTTTACAGTTGACAAAACCATGCTGCAACAAGTGCAAGGGCAGTTGGAAAATGTAGCTGCTGGTCAGCCAATTACCTCAGTATCTTTTTACGAAAGAAAGCCTCTGCCTGCAGAAATGCTGCAAATAAAACCCAGTAGTTCAAGAGATAGCTACGAACAAAAGCGTCAGGACATATCTTGCTCACTCGACGACCCCGATAGTTGTGAGGCTTGCAGCGCCTAAAATTCAGTAATTGCCCATATTGTTGTAAGGGGGGTTAATTACTTTGCACTACGTCAGCACTCACAAAAACCCGACAGGTTTTCAAAACTTGTCGGGTTTATTGATTTAACGCAAGGTTACGCGTTGAACGTTGATAAACCAACCAGTAAAAAACAAGCCCCAATACTGCTTGAAAATCAGTTTTGGAGCTTGGTCATTTTATGGGTGAAGAATGTTTTTGTTGTGTTGAAACTAAGCCAGATTGCAAAACGGCAGACTGGGTTAGAAAAATAATGGCGACGTTCTACAACATAACAAACAAGCATTCTGTATGCTGTGCACTACAATGGGTGCTATCTGAATTTACTGTTTTACGTCCCCGTTTTTATAAACTTTTACTACTAAATGGTCAGTTGTTTCGCCCTCGTTATATCCGGCAATGATAAAATCGCCGTTGACATCTTCGGCAATTCCATAGGCACGCTGGTCGCCATTGCCTCCAATATTTTTCCGCCAGAGCGTTTTACCTTGGTCATCTAAAAGCATTACAAAAGCATTGTTGCCTTCTTTGCTAGAATTTTCGTTATTAGCATCTGGTACAAACACATCTATGTATCCGGCTACTGCAATTTTGCCGTCGCGTGTTACCAGTACGTCCAAAGCCTCATCGGTGCTGTTAGTACCAGCGGTAGCATCCCATAATTTGCTTCCTTTAGCATCTGTTCTTAACACCCAAATATCATGGCTGCCTTCTTTAGCAAAGGAGTAGGTATAGCCTGCAAGAACAAATCCGCCGTCTTGTGTTTGAGCAATAGCATTGGCTTGTTCACCCATTTTGCCGCCATAAGTTTGCTCCCATAGTTTAACACCGTCCTTATCTAATGCAATCAGCCAAAAGTTCCAAGCTATTTTATTTTGGAAGCGCACCTCTTTGCTACCGGCAATTATAAACCCGCCTTCTTTGTTGGCAATTACTTGTGCACCTATTTCGCTATTGCTGGGGAGTCCGAACTCTCGTTTCCAAATCAGGTCGCCTTTTTCGTTTGTTTTAATAAGCAGAATATCGGATTTGCCACTGGTAATTTTAGTGGCATTAGCGAGCACTACAAAGCTACCGTCTTCCAGTTGAATTACAGAGCGAGCCTCATCAATGCTGTCATCGTCACCATATATTTTTGCCCATTGGCGGTCGCCGTTTTTGTCTAATTTGACAATCCATATATCTTTCATATCAGGACCGCCTCCGTAAGAATCGGAAGAACCGACCACCATAAAACCGCCGTCGCGAGTTTCACAGAGGGCAAATGCTTCTTCCGTCTCCTGACCGCCATAGTTTTTATCCCATACAACCGAACCATTGTTATCTAACTTAACAATGTTAAAATTCATATCCATTGAGCCTACTCCGTAGGAGTTCGACCTACCGGCAACCACCACACCACTAGCCGATTTTAAGGCGATTACATCGGCAGAGGCATCATAGTTTTTTCCACCGAACACTCTGTAAAAGGCTGCCAAATGTTGCGGTTGATTGCCAACAACATACCACGGATTAGGTACACTCAGCAGCATCAGGGCAAGTAAAACTAATGGCTTCATAATAAGGTGCTTATTCTGATTTTCAAATTATTAATGTAATAATCGGGAAAATATTGTGCATTAGAAAGGATATGGTAACTTCACGCTGAGTTTAATTGCAAAAATGGTGTCAAAATCGCTGCATTATACTCTTTTAGGACAAAACTTTTGTTTGCTGCCAGAAAAAGCGCTTTTTTGGCAAGAAGAGAACATGCTGATTTTGGCAGACATTCACCTTGGCAAAGCTGGGCATTTCCGAAAAGCCGGCTTTGCTGTACCTCGGCATGTTCATCTGCAGGACTTGACTACTTTAGAATCAGTCATCAATAGCTGGTACCCCACAAAAATATTGATTATTGGCGATTTATTTCATAGCCAATGGAACCAAGAATGGTTGTTATTTAGCGAATGGTTGCAACCTTTTTCCACATCAATACAGTGGTTGTTAGTAAGAGGCAATCACGATATCCTGCCTGCCAGTATTTATCAGCAAAGCGTCTTCCAAATTTTTCCTGACTGCTGGCTGCAGCCACCTTTCTTGTTTACTCATGAGCCTGCTCGGTCGGTAGCCCAAGGGTGGTACAATATCTGTGGGCATCTGCACCCCTCAGTACGCTTGAACGGACGCGGCAGGCAACAGCTAATACTGCCCTGCTTTTGCTTCGGTAGCCAACGCGCTATTTTGCCTGCCTTTGGCAAGTTTACCGGCACTGCTACTATACAAACACAAGCAGGCGATGCGGTTTTTGTCATCACACCTGGCGCTGTCACTCGTATCTGTTAAAATGGTCTATCTTTGTATACTGATGGAAAATCGTCAAATGCGCAAATGGGAAGATATTTTGCAATGGCTTGCTGTTGCATTGGCTCTCTTGTGTGCCAACTTATTTTTGAGCAGTCTTTTCATTCGCTTTGACCTAACCGAAGACAAACGCTACTCTGTTGCCCCCGGCACACGCCGATTGTTAGAAAAATTGGAAAGCAACATTTATGTAGAAGTGTACTTAGAAGGAGAACTGAATGCTGGTTTCAAGCGCTTGCGAGCTGCTATTCGTGAAACATTAGAAGAATTTAATGCTTACAGCAACCACAAAATACAGTTCCGATTCATCAATCCTGAATCAGCAACCAATGTAGAGCAACGGAATGCTTTCCATCGCGAACTGGTTAATGCAGGCGTGCAACCTACTAACCTGTTTGAAAACGTGAATGGCAAGCGAATTCAAAAACTCATTTTCCCGGGTGCCATCGTCCGCTCAGGTACTCGACAAAGTGCTGTCAATTTTTTAAAGGGAAATTTAGCAGCATCTGCACAAGAGCGGCTTAACCAGTCAATAGAAGGCGTAGAGTTTGAACTGGCGAGTGCTATCAAGAAAGTTACCCAACAACAAAAGCCGCGCATAGCGCTCATTCAAGGGCATCAAGAGTTAAACAGTTTGCCTATTGGAGATTTAAAAACGAGCATAGACGAATACTTTATTGCTGATGAAATAACCCTGCACAGCGACAGTGCGCTAGCAAACTATCAAATTGCTGTTATCCTTCAACCTAAACGCCCTTATACAGAAGAGGAAAAGTTCCGTTTAGACCAGTTTATCATGCGCGGCGGCAAAGCGCTGTTTATGTTGGACATGGTGCAAATGAATTTGGATAGCATTGCCCAAGGCGGCGCATATGCTTTCGGTTATAATCTCAACTTAGATGACTTGCTGTTTAAGTATGGCGTACGCGTGAATATGGACTTAGCTCAAGACCTACAAATGGGCACAATAGTGGTCAATGTAGGACAATTTGGCAATGCACCTAATCTCCAGCCAGTACCTTGGCCGTATTATGTATTGGCTAATCAGTTCGAAAAGCATCCTATCACGCGCAATTTAAATGCTATCTACACGAAGTTCGTTAGTAGCGTAGATACAGTTAAATCAAAAGGGCAAGTCCGCAAAATACCCCTGCTAATGACCAACCAATATTCGCGTATTCGCCGCGCACCTACTATTGTTAGCCTCGACGAGTTAAAAAATGATACCGACCCAGAAAAGTTTACGAGAAGCCATATTCCACTGGCTTATTTATTAGAAGGCAGTTTTCATTCACTCTTTCGCAACCGCTTTGCGCCCGAAGGAATTGCCCCAGGAACAAAAATAATACAGGAAAGCATTCCTACTCAAATTGCTGTTATAGGAGATGGAGACATAGCTGTTAACGAACTAGACCGTCGGTCGCGCCAGCCTTTGCCCTTAGGATTTGACCCTATCACCAAGCAAACTTTCTCCAATAAAGACCTGATTATGAACACGTTGTTGTACTTTACTGACAAAGAAGGATTGTTGGAGGCTCGTTTGAAAGAGGTGCGCTTGCGACCATTAGATAAAATCCGATTGGCAGAGGAAAAACAATGGTGGCAAGGGGGCAACTTCATAATGCCCTTATTGAGCGTTAGCATTTTAGGAGGATTATGGTACTATGTGCGCAAAAGACGCTATGAAAAAAGGAGGTTTTAATACAGGGTGGCTCCTGATGGTATTTCTGCTAATGAGTTGCGTGTCTCAGGAGGAAGAACAATCTATGCCACCTTTACCCAACAAAGACAATAACAGCGTAGATAAGCAAATTACCTATCTCTCTAAACTGATTCAAGCCAACCAAGCTAATGCGGAGGTTTTCTACCAACGCGCTGCGCTTAATTTGTCTATCGGTAAAGAAAACCTTGCGCTGATAGACATTGACCGTGCACTGGCGCTGAAAAACAACGACCCCAATTATTACTGGGTGCGCGCCATGGCTTTAGACCAAAAAGCTGATTTTGCTGCTGCGCTTGCCGCTGCCCAAAAAGCCGAATCCATTTACTTGGAACAAGGCATTCAGCCTCTGCCGACCACTTTCAAGCTCATGGGTAAATGGTACTATCTGCAAAAAGACACTGCTGCTGCGCGCCGCTACTTGCTTGCCGCTCAACAGACCTTCCCCGACCATGCCGAAGTGTACTACTACTTAGGACTGCTCAGTAAAGATATAGGCGACTCTGTACGCACTGTTGGCAATCTGCGGACTGCCATTGGTTTGCAACCTAACTATCCCGAAGCCTACACGGCGTTGATAGATTTCTACAAAAAACGCGGCAGTCGTCGCTGGGCTACTGCCGTTGCCGCAGAAGCCGTAGAGCAATGCCCCAACCAACCTCGACTCATGGAAACCTATGCAGACTTGCTTATGCTTAGCGAAGGTCGAGAATCTGCTGCTATGCAGTGGTATCAGCGGGCAGCCGACCTGCAACCCGACAATTGGCGGTTGCACTACATTGTAGGTATGTACCACTACCGCGAAAGACACTACGCAGAGGCTGAGAGGTACCTGAAAAATGCACTTGCTAACAAGCCCGATTTAGAAAAAGCCCTTTACAGCTTGGGAACGATTTATGAATACCAACGCAAAAACCTACCTGATGCGCTGGCGCAGTACGAGCGTGCGGCACAAATTACACCCTACGATACTACTGTTACTTATTCGGTTCGCCGCGTGAAAAAGAAAATTGCTTACGAAGAATATAAAAAGTCGCCGCAGTACATCCTTGACCAAATGCGCAAACGCAAAGAGGAAGAGGCAGCCCGATTGCTGCAGCAACAAAATCAGTAGTGTACAAAAGCACAAATGATTTGCGAAAAATGTCTGAAACCTAAGACCTGTCAGGTTGGGGTATAACTTAGTTAGCTATCCGCATTTTCAACACCGACTTTTGCACTTTGCCCATTGCATTGCGCGGCAGTTCATTAACTACCAACCATTGTGTTGGTTGCTTGTAAGGGGCTAACTGTGTTTTCAGCCATTGTTGAACAGCAGGAAGCACCGCATCATCGGAAAGCACCAAAAAAGCGGCGGCTTGTTCGCCTTTTTCTGCATGAGGGATGCCTACAACTGCACAGGCTTGTACGGCAGGATGTGCCAGCAGTGTATCCTCTATCTCCAATGCGGAGACTTTGTAGCCACTGATTTTCAAGATGTCTGCCGAAAGTCGCCCCATGATTTTGTAATTGCCCTCCGCGTCGCGCTGTGCCATATCGCCGGTGCAAAACCAACCGTCGGGCGTGAAACTCTGCGCCGTTGCTTCGGGGCGTTGCCAATAAGCACGGAACAGCGTCGGGCTTTTCACCTGAATTTCGCCCATGGCTTCAGCAGCGGTCTGAACTTCGCCGTTTTCGTTGACCAAACGAACCGATACGCCCGGCAGCGGCTTGCCCACAAAGCCCGCTTTGCGCTCACCTATTAGCGGGTTGGAAATAGCCATACCGATTTCGGTCATGCCGTAGCGTTCCAGCAGGAAATGCCCCGTGATTGCCTGCCAGCGTTGCAGCACGGGCACGGGCAGCGCCGCCGAACCCGATACCATCAGGCGCAATTTGCGGGCTGCCGCCGAATATTCGGCTTGCACGTTTTTGGGGGCTTGTTCCCAATGCTGAATCAAGCGCTGATAGACCGTCGGGACAGCCATAAACAGCGTCGCCGAGGGTCGTTTGAACCATTCCCACACTTCCGCCGCGTCAAATTTGTTGCGTAAAAGGCAGTGCGCACCGTTCCAAAGCGCACAGCAAAGGATGTTTATCAAGCCGTGGACGTGGTGCAGCGGCAGGATGTTCAGGATTTCATCATCCGCCTGCCATGCCCATGCATCGGAAAGCGATTGTATTTGCGCCGCAATACTTGCGTGCGTATGTACCGCACCTTTGGGTTTACCCGTTGTACCGCTGGTGTAAATCATCAGTGCAGGTGCTTGTTCATTAACAAGATATATCTCTGATGCTGTTGTCAGTGTCCCCACCGACGGCAATAATCCGCCAAAATCAGCCTGCACAACAATTTCAGACGGATGAGGCAACATGGCGACTGCTTCGCGAATGCCTGCTTCATATTGCGGATGTACCCAAACCTGTGCACAGCCGGTATCGGAAAGTACATAAGCCCATTCCGCGGGCGGGTGCGTAACGCACAGCGGCACGGCAATTCCCCCCGACTGCCAAATGCCAAACAACACTGCCGCATAATCAAAAGACGAGGGATAGAGGAAGCAAATTGGCTGACTCGCCACATCGCCTAAGCGACTGCTGACGGTATCGGCTGCCTGTATGAGTTGTGCGTAGGTATAAGTCCCGTTGGTATCGCTCAACGCCTGCCTTTCGGCAAACTGACGCAATTGGGAAAAGAATGGAAGGGATAGCATGTGGTATTTTAACTATGGTAGCTGCAAAACTATTTTACGTTGGCTATCAATCAAATATAATCCAAAGGCACGCATATTGTATTTTTGCCTGCTATGGACGCGCCGAAGAATACGCCCGAACTGCCGCCCGACTACTACCTGCACTATTTCCGCTATGTGCTGGATTTTACGGCACAACGCTATGCAGCCTTTGCCGATGAAGCGGCACAGCGGTTTGCAGCAACTTTTCGTGCACTTTCCTACAAGGCGCAATGCCTGTACGTGCGAATAGCCAACCGGAAGCCCGTTTTCTTCCTCCCCGAAGAGCTGCACTATCCTGAAATAGGCGACCCTGCACCAATGCTGGAAGAATTGCACCAAAGCAAGTTGATTGAGCGCATCATGCCACTTGCCATCACTGATGAGTTGCTGCGCGCCGAGGCGCTGGAAAGCTTGACCAAAGCACAGTTGGAACAGCTTTGTGCCGCCCTTGACGAGCCGCTGCCGATTGCACCCAAAAAAGCCCGCAAAGGCGATTTGCTGTATTTTTTACACAGCTATCAAGGCGGCTTTCAGCCTCACTTTCAGTTGGTTTGGCAGACTTCAGAACGGGAAGTTGCTTTCTGGAAGTTCCTGTTTTTCGGCAATCTGGAACAGGAAAATATGTCGCAGTTCGTCATCCGCGACCTGGGCAATGCGCAGTTTCACGACTGGGACGAAACGCAACTTTCTACCTTGGCACACTCCGCACAAGAAGCACAGGAGCATTTTGCCGTGCATTGGAACTACCACTTTTTCAAGCGATTGGTACAATACGGCGTTCCGCCACAGGCTGTTTTTAAATGGTTTGATGCCTTGCCAAAGCCCGCATTTTCATTTCCTGTTTTTGATAAATTTTGCCTGCGGCTGGGCGAGTGGCTGGAAAAAAATAAACTGCCCAATGAGGCGCTGACGGTTTACCGATATACCGAAAAGCCGCCTTCCCGTGAGCGACAGGTGCGCATTCTGCACCGCCGCGGCGATACCGACGGGGCGCTGGCACTTTGCCTTACTATTTCGGAAAACCCGCAAACCGCTGACGAACAACTATTTGCACAGGATTTTATCCGCCGACATACACAGGGTAAAGGCACGTTCCGCAAAACCGTAACGGAGCCGTTGCTCAATGCGCCTGCCATTACGATAGACGCTGCACACAAAAACTATGTGGAGGGCGGAGTAGTACGCTATTATCAGGAGCAAGGTTTCCATGCCGTCCACAGCGAAAACTATGTGTGGCGCGGACTTTTTGGGTTGATGCTGTGGGAAGTATTGTACGACAGCCCGCAGTTTATTCACCATCCTTTACAGCGCCACCCGACTGACTTGTTCCATGCCGACTTTTACCGCCACAGGCAAGCGACAATTCATGCGCAACTGAACCGTTTTACTGACAGTGCCGCGGCATGGGCTTATGCAGAACAACTCTATCGCCAACAAGAAGGTATGGTCAATGCTTTTGTAGGCTGGCACGAGGCTTTTTTGCCACTGGCCAAATTGTACTTTTCCCGTATGAGGTGGGAGCAAATCCGCGAGGTACTGCTGCAAATCGCCCGCCACCCCAAGGAACATGCACGCGGCTTCCCCGATTTAACGGTGTGGAGCGAAACCGACTTTTTCTTTGTGGAAGTCAAATCGGAAACCGACCAACTCTCGGCACAGCAGTATTTTTGGCTGCAATGCTTCCAGCGGCTGCAAATTCCTGCGCAAATCTTGCGGGTTTATTTTGCAAACTGAGGCAAGTTGCTGCCTATGGCGTACCTTTGTGCCCATGCCAATTTTTTACATCTACAAAGCCTTAATTTTTTGTAATTTTGCCACATGGAACAAGCCTATAACATCCTTTTGTACTATTGTTACACGCAGATAGAAGACCCTGAAACATTCAGGGACGAGCATCACGAGCTTTGTCTATCGCTCAATCTGCGCGGACGCATCATTGTGGCTGCCGAGGGGCTGAACGGAACGGTTTCCGGCCTAAAAGCAGACACGGAACGCTACATGGAAGCAATAAAGGCAGACCCTCGTTTTGCCAACATCGACTTCAAAGTGGAGCCGTATCACAAGCATGCTTTTGCTAAGTTGCATGTGCGTGTAAAACCTGAAATTGTTCACTCCGATTTACATCACATCAATCCCACCCAGCGAACAGGTATCCATCTTTCGCCTGCCGAGTTCAAAAAATTAAAGGATGCAGAAGACGTAGTGATTCTGGATGTTCGTTCTAAATACGAACACGCTATAGGCAAGTTCAAAAATGCCGTTACGCTAGATATCGACAACTTCCGCGATTTTCCACAAAAAATTAGCGAATTAGAAAAATACAAAGGCAAGAAAATCATTACTTATTGCACCGGTGGTATCAAGTGCGAAAAAGCAAGTGCCTACCTGCTGGAACAAGGTTTTGAGAATGTATATCAGTTACATGGCGGCATCATCAAATATGCCCTTGAAGAAGGTGGCGAGGACTTTGAAGGCAAGTGTTATGTATTTGATGGTCGTGTGGTTGCCGATGTGAACAAAGTAAATCCGAAGGTAATATCTAAGTGCTACATCTGTGGCACTGATTGCGACCGCATGGTCAACTGTGCTAACCCCGAGTGCAACATCCACGTACCCATTTGCGAACAATGTGGTTGGAATATGGACGGAGCTTGTTCACCTGCCTGTAAGGCTCATCCAAAAAAGCGCCCTTACGATGGCACCGGCTACTATGTGAAGGAATCTAACGGATACAATCCTTATTTGAATGCCAAACGAGCCAAGAAAAATAAATCTGCCAATGCTCCTCTGACCCAACAGTCGTAGTTATATAGCCAACTACATTACAGTTTGCGTTGCTCTTGCTAAACACAGTGCCCGGCAGTTTTAAAAGTCTGCCGGGTCTGTTTTTTCACTGCGTTTTGTAGTTACAAAGGAGGGATAGATTTGCTTGCTGCCATGCTATTATTTCAACGGTAGGCTAAAACAGCAGCAAGAGAAATGAGCGTTTTTTTCAACGCTCAATTGAGTAGTTTACTGTTTGCGTTCTTTTAATAGTTCTTGTTGCCATTTCCAAGCAGATGCCATCATGTCGCTGATACTGAAACGCGACTTCCAACCCAATATGGATTCCGTTTTTTGCGTATCGGCATATACTGCTGCCACATCACCGGGGCGTGGAGGTCCGATTCGGTAGTTGAGCTTCATATTGGTGGCTTGTTCAAAAGCTTGGATAGCCTCCAGTACAGTTACACCTTTGCCTGTTCCTAAGTTAAATACATCGTAATAAGCGGTATTGGCTTGCTGAAACAAATATTCCAACGCAATAATATGTGCTTCTGCAATATCGGTAACATGGATGTAGTCGCGGATGCAGGTGCCATCACGAGTAGGATATTGATTACCTGCCACAATTAATTCTGAACGCAAGCCAGCCGCTGTTTGTGTAATAATAGGCACTAAGTTAAGCGTGGTTTGCAAGGCATCTTCACCGATAAGCCCCGAGGGGTGCGCTCCCACAGGGTTGAAATAGCGCAAGGAAATGGCTTTTATAGTACCCAATTTACTTGTATGACTTACAATATCCTCCCCCATTTGCTTAGTATTGGCATAGGGCGACTCTGCTTTTTTAAATGGCGTACTTTCGCGCACGGGCAATTCGTCGGCGTTGCCATATACAGAGCAAGACGAGGAAAAAATAAAGTTATTTACGCCATAGGTCTGACAAACTTCTAACAGGTTCAATAAAGACAAAAGATTATTGCGATAGTAGCGCAAAGGTTGGGCTACCGATTCGGGCACAGATTTGAGAGCAGCAAAATGAATTACCCCTTTGATATTAGGGTTTTGAGCAAAGATAGATTCAGCCGCAGCTTTATCGCATAAGTCGAGTGCATAATTAGTAACTGTTATGCCAGTTATTTTAGCAATGCGCTGAATCACTTGTGGGCGAGAGTTACTAAAATTATCACATGAAATTACTTCGTATTTACCTTGTTGCAGCAGCGCCACTACTGTGTGCGAGCCAATATAACCACATCCACCTGTTACTAAAACAGCGGGTTTAGTTGCTGTTGTCATTGTCTTTTTAGCATTGTTCGAGGCATAAAATAAAAAATACCTGCTAACAAACTAATATTAGCAGGCTGTTGGATGATAATTGAACTTGTGAGAAACCAAACTAAATACAACGTTCTGTCTTTCACAACGCGCCTGCACATGTTCGTGCAGCTCATTTTTTTACAAACGAAAGTATAAAGAACCGTTTAGCGGTTGCTTAATTTTTTGTAAGGTCGATTTTGCTAAATGCATATGCATGAAGGTAAACTCGCCGTTGTGCGTGTTCTCACAAGCAACCCTGTTGCCAGTAAAGAGAGGCACTCCTGTGTAGCAAGGTTGCTTTTCAGCTATAAAATCCTGTTCATCCTGCATAATAAGTAGCCATGTAGGCTGTTTATCCATCCTGTTTGCTCCTGTATAGACTACACATGCCCTTATCCATTTAATAAGCACTAAAAGACTCAACTTCCACGCTGCCGTTGCACGCTGCCGTTGCACGCTGCCGTTGCACGCCGCCGTTGCACGCCGCCGTTGTTACGAGGTTTAGCTTCAACGAATCTGACAGGTTTGCCAAGCAGGTTACGAAAGTGCAAAATAAAGATACGACGCTGCAGCCAATCTTCAGCTTGCAATTTTTTTATAAAAACCGATTATCGAGGCGTTTGGCAAAATTAGTACTAACTTAGTGTCATCTTTGTACAACTATTGACCAGTTCAATTATTGCAACAGTTCAGCAAGGCGGTCTTCCAGAGCTTGTCCGCGCAAGTTTTTGTCTATGATGATGCCATTTTTATCTACCAACAATGTCATAGGGATGCCTTGGATGCGATAGAGCTGTACAATAGGGGACTGCCAATATTGCAAGTCGGACACATGAATCCATGCAAGCCCATCATCTTGAATCGCCTTTATCCATTGATCTCTGTCTCTGTCTAAGGAAACGCCGAAAATTTCAAAGTCTTTGTCTTTATACCGATTGTATATGCGCACTATGTTTGGATTTTCTCTACGACACGGTCCGCACCATGAAGCCCAAAAATCAATCAGCACATATTTCCCACGCAGCGAAGATAGTTTAACCTCTTTTCCTTCGGGATTTTTCAAAGCTATCTCTGGTGCAGGTTGCCCAATAGCTGTTTTGGCTATTTGTTCTAATCGTTTTCCGAAATCTATCACATATTCCGATTCAGGATAGGCTTCCTGCAGTTGTTGATGTATTTGCCTGAGGAAAGGTAACTCTCTGTCCACATCTAAGGCGCCGGCTACTACAATAGAGACAATTGAAATAGGATTTTGCTGTATAATTTCTTTTACACTATTAGTAGCATCTGCCACAAACATGCGATATGCCTCTTCGGCTTGCTTGCGTTCTAACTGACCTTTTGCCATCACCATTTGTAGGCTATCTCTTCTGTAAAGAAACTTTTTTTCTATCTCATAGAAGCGCATCAGGTAGTCAGTATCAGGCGAACCTGTTACTTTAAACTTGCCATTCGTTTGTCCATCTGCTTCTATGTGGATAGTTGACGGTTTTGCGATGACTAAGTCTCCAAACTGAGTATTATACAAATTCAAGGTGTAAAAAGCAGGGGATTCTACTGGCAGTTCTATGAAGAACTTACCATAATTATCGGGCTGTACAGAGTCTATCAGCTCTGCTTTTTGTATCCCTTGCCTACTTAGATATACTTTTTTTCCGGGCTGTGGATTGGCTATGATGCCTTCTATAATTGCTTTTCCAGT
This sequence comes from Bernardetiaceae bacterium, assembly GCA_025056255.1. GTDB lineage: Bacteria > Bacteroidota > Bacteroidia > Cytophagales > Thermoflexibacteraceae > Rhodoflexus. Next base: position 120,895 of record JANWVT010000002.1, read on the forward strand.
TTGATTATGTGGAAATTCACTTTGACATGCTGTTAGTACCACCACACTAATAAACAAAGAAGCAATCAGATAACGATTCATTGCTACAAAACCGAAATAAAAACAGCGCATTGTCAAAAATAGATAAAAAGCAATCATGCCATTTATTGAACGGCTGTTTTTTTGGATTATTTAACAAGCTTAATCCATCCACTCTCCTGCAGGGTTACGACCTGCCGCCCATAGCAATTCGGCAAACGATTTGGCATATTTAAATTGAAAATCTATCAGTTTTTGCTCTCCTTCTAACAGTTTTGCCTCGCGGCTGTTGACCAAGAAAAGCGAACTTTCACCGTTTAAAAATTTAATCTGCTCTCCATTGAGCAGTATTTGGTAGTTGTTTACCACGCGCTCTTGTTGCCGAATTTGTTCACGAAAGTTTTGTAAGTCATTGTACACTGCCTGAATATCGTTGAGAATTTCGCGATTGAGCTGAGCAAACTCGAATCGGGCTTGTTTGAGCTTAATATTGGTTTGTGCAAGTTTTGCCCGCTCTTTTCGCAAAAACAATGGGAAGGAAAAGTCTATTCCATACTTATAGTTGTTGCGGAAAAACGCCCCAGAGTTAGACTCGTCAAAGAATGGCGATTGTCCTAAGAAATTGTAGTTAAGATTAATAACTGGTTTGAGCATTTCTATGGCAAGCTTTCGCCCCACTTCTAGTTGTTTGATTTTAAAATCGAGTTTGAGCAACTCTGGATGATTTTCGCGGGCATACTGCAACAAGGTTTCCAGTTGGTCGCTTTCACCAAGCTCATGGATATTTTGTGTGGGTAACACGTTTTCTGCCAGTTCAAGCGGCTCACTTTTATCATTCCATAAATGGTTGGAAAGGATGAGTCGCGCATTATTTAAGAATACGAGGCTATTGTTGAGCGCTATTTCGCGTTCTTGCAAGGTAATTTTGGCTTCTACGGAGTCTATAGCAGCAAGATCGCCTTGTTCGATACGTATTTTAACAGCTTCATACCGAACTCTTGCCAACTCAACCCCTTTTTGTGCAAGTTGCATTTGCTTATGAGCAGCATACCACTGCCAATAGTCTTTGGTTGCTTGCAGTACAATTTTGTTAATAATTTTAACGCGTTCAGCTTCCATAATGCGGCTCATATACTGAGCCTGTTGCAAGACGGCACGGCGCTCATCGAAAAGCAACCCCTGTGCAACAGGCAGCACAACACCTGCATAAAGGAGCCCAGAACTTGGTGTACTTTCTTTGGGATTCAAATAAGCCCCTGTATTTTGCTCAAAACCCACTTTAAAATCCGGACCAAAAGCTGTTGGAATTTTTACCTCAGTATGCCAAGTGTTAAAGTAATTCTGACTCTTAAAATCTTTAAACTCGTGGAGGGCAGACAGTTTAGGGTCGAAAAAGCCGCGTGCCAAGCGAATTTCTTGCCGTGCCATTTCGGAAAGCAGTGCTGCTTGCTTAACAATAGGATGCCCTATAGCTAATTGGCGGTAAAACTCTTTAATACCAAATATAGTAGAGTCGTTACCAGCCTTGAGTTTATCCTCAGGGCAAAATGCAAGAAAGCCCAGAATAACCGATATCCTAGAAAGAAGTTGTTTCATGCCTTTTGTACCTGTTTCTTGCTTACCCTATTTTTTCTGCTCGGTTTTATTACCGGCTGAGTCATCCGGAGCCTGTTTTAAGCTCGGTGGGAAGCCGTTTAACTGTCGCCATATCTCATACCAAATAGGTACGTCGTCTAACATAGCCCAACCTAAAACTCCTGACCCTTGACGCAGTTGTTTAGGCCATGGCTCGTCATTAGGGTCTGGTTTTACCAATACGCGATATTTACCATCTTTGCTATCTACAGCGTCGATTACGGCAATTTCTCCTCCGAAAGTACCTACTGCTACACTAGGCCAACCAGAAAACTGGAGTGCCGGCCAACCGTCGAACTCGAGGCGCACTTTCCTGCCAATAGAAAGAAGTGGTACATCCATAGGTTTTACATATAGTTCTACGGCAACTTGTGGCTCGGCAGGCATAATAGTAACTACTGCCTCTTGTTCTTTAATAGTCTCTCCAATACCTGCTTTGAGCGCTTTTACAACCATGCCGTCTTGTGGCGCTCGACATACGTATTGCTCGTTGCGAATTTTCATGTTGGCATACTCGTTTTTGAGTTTAGCCAGGTCGGCTTGTGCATTGGCCAGCCCCGACATAGCATCATTTAAGTCTGAACGAGCTTTGGAAATCTTTTCAAGATATTCTGCACGCTTGGCATTGAGTTCAATTTTGGCATTAATGTATTCTTGTTGCGACTGCAAATATTTGTTTTGTGCCGAAACGATTTTGGCATTGGTTTCTTGCAATTTTGTACGACGCGACTCTAAAGCAATCAAAGCGATTAACCCCTGTTTTTCGAGGATTTCACCAGCTTCGTATTGGCGCTTAGCAATCAGCAAGTTCACCTTTTCGGCTTCTAATTCGGCGCTGTCAATAGATACTTTCAAGCGTGTTTGCTTGATTTTGTTGTCTTGCTGTGCCAAATTGAGTTCTAATGCCTCTTGCAAGGCAGCAATTTGTGCTTGATAGCTTTCTATTTTGCCTTTGTAAGCTACAATGGCATCTTCTTTGCCTCTAATTTGCTCTTCCAATCTGACTAGCAACTCAGGGTCGAAGTATTTTTCTTTAATTTCATCTAGTACTAAAATAGTATCGCCGGCTTTTACCCATTGTCCTTCTACAACATGCCAAGAGCGAATACGTCCAGCAATTGCCGACTCTACGGTTTGCGGGCGGTCTGCCGGATTAAGAGCTGTTACAAAACCATCTGCCAAAATATTTTGCTGCCAAGGCAAAAAAAGCACAATGAAGAATATTGTACCGATGCCTGCTAACCAATAGGCTAACACTTTGGCAGCTTGGGGCATCATTAACACATCAGAAGTGCTAAGAAATTTCTTGCTGATGTTTTCGTCTATTTCTTTATGTCCTGAAATGCCTAACATAATAGTAGTATTAGTTTATTTTTTTTGATGCCTAACAACTAAGCACTACTTGGTAATAGTCGGGGTGTTGGTTGAGTTCTTGGAAAGAACCCTGCAAATGCACTTTACCATCTTTAAGAATAATGTTTCGGTCACACACTTGCATTAGTACTGGGTCGTTAGAGATGAGCAGCAGCGTCCACGGATTGGAACGGTCAACCAAGAAGTCAAGTAGTTTGCGCTTTTCGTTTTTTTGTAGTACCGAGAAGAAGTCATTCAAAATGAGCAATTGAGGCCGTTCAGCAATGCAGCGCGCCAATGTGAGGCGCACATGGATACTACTAGGCCATGATTTGCCGCCGGCAATTAATTCAGTTTGCAAACCATTGGGTAGTTCGTTTATGAAATCGGATAGCCCTACTTTTTCCAATGCCCACACAGCATCATCTAGGCTAATAGAGGATTTACCCATTGTGATATTGTCTAAAATAGTACCTTCAAAGATGTTGTCTATGGCGAAGTTAGAAGCGACCATATCGCGCAAGGTGTTCAGGTTGATGTCGCGCAAGGAAATATTGTTAAAAGCTACTAGCCCTTCGTAATTGTCTAAAATACCTGATAGGATGCGCACTAAGGTGTCTTTACCAGAGCTATTAAATCCAGAAAGACAAACACGTTCGCCAGCGGCAATGTCTAAGTTGACTCCATTAAGTACAGGTTTGTGCCCATCTGGATATTGGTAAGTAAGGTTTTTAATGCGAATGGAAAGCCCCACATTAGGTGTTCTGGGGATAGCAATACCTGTTTGGCGCTCTATAGGCAAGTCAGTTACATGTCCTACCTTATCGGTAGCGGTGAGCATATCATAAATTGTACTCATGCTCAGGATGACTTTTTCTACGGCAGCTAAGATGAGAATAATCACAATTTCGGAGGCAACAAACTGCCCAATCAGAATTTGTCGGTTAATCACTAGCGAAACACCAATAATAAGCAATCCTCCTGTAACAATGGTTTTAAAACCCACGATATTGCCAAATTGGGTCATCAGCACCTTAAAGTGCTTTTTGCGATAATAGAGATAGTTGTTGACTAAATTTTCGGTTTTACTAAGTGGCAAAGTAGTATGTCCTGCTAATTTGAAAGCTTCTAAACTACGAGCCAATTCTTCTAACCAGTGTACTACCTTGTATTTATATTTAGACTCAATAATACTTGTACGAAGCCCTTCCGGTCCGGTAAAGTAAAAAATAGCCGTCAAAATGCCTGCTAAGGCAAGTCCAAAAACCAAAAAAGCGGGGTGGTAGAAAGAGAGTAATATTATCCCAAATATGATTTGTAGTACAGAGCTAGCTAAGTCAATCAATATTTTGGGTAGGCTTTTTTGAATAGTGAGAATATCAAAAAAACGGTTCATTAGTTCAGGAGTGTAATATTGTGTTACCGCCTCTGTGCGCACATTGGGAATGCGGTAGCTAAACTCGAAAGCCGCTTTTACAAAAATGCGTCGTTGGATTACTTCAACAATATGATACTGCAAGATTTGCAACACACCGGAGGCGAGCACTCCTACTATCACAAAAGCAATGATGAGGACAATGGAACTGAAAATAACTCCCCCCGATACCAATTCCATAATAGCCTGTATGCCCAAAGGAAGGGTTAAACTAATAGCAGCAATAATAACAGCATAAAAATATACATACCAAATATCGCGTTGCTCGATTTTTAAGAGCCTAAACATGCGTTGCATTGGAGAAAGGTGATGCGCATGGTGGTAGCTTTTTTCACGCTCCGATAGCAATGAAGTGCGCGGAAAAGGGATGATATAGATGATGTTGCCGTGCTTGTCTGTGCCGTATGTATAGCTTTGTAGGTCGCTGATTTCCTCTATGTACAGTTCTGTTCCATCTGGCTGGTAGGTATAGCCTTCAAAGAAATCTTGCTTGTTTTTGTAAATAATAAGCGGTTGCCATTTGCCATTTTGTTGAATAAAAAACAATACTGGTACTTCCGAAAGTTGTAGCAATGCAGAAATTTTTGTTTTGGGGAGCACATTGCGAAGCATTGCTAGTTCAATTTGCTCACTTTTGTCCCCCAACAGTTCTATAAATTTGTCTATGTCTTCACCACAGTCTACGGCATTGCCATAAAGGTCACTGAAATTAAATAGTTTGTCGCCGTGCCCCGTCAGTACAGACAATCGCTTGATAATGGGTACAAATTGTGCCGAATTCATGTTATTTCATTTCGCAAGACTACATCGTAATCAATTTGAAGAAGTGTTTGTTAGCCAAAACAACAGAATTGCTTTCTATGTTTGTTTAATGCAAGTGGTGCAAGGCAAGCCAGTACAGATGATAATTCAATCCAAGGGCTTTTACTCAAAATTTCCCGATAAGGTTACTTGTTGATAACTCAAAATTTCACAAAAATTGCCAGAAAACACTACAGCCTTTTGCAAATAGGCTGCAAAAGGCTGTGAGGTCTGTGTTAAAAAATGTTATTCAATTTCTTGGGCTAATTTCTCTAAAAGTGCCTTCGTAGCGCGAATACCTTCTGGTTCTGAAAGACGAGTGCCCTCGTATTCAACCCCAATGTAGCCATTGTAACCTGCATCTTTGACAATTTTCAACAGGCGTTTGTAATCTAACTTGGTTTCGTTACCCTGCTCATCAAAATCATACGATTTGGCGCTCACGCCTTTGGCAAAAGGCATTAGTTCGCTTATGCCTGTATAGCGGTCGTATTCTTCTTCGCAACCGTCTTGCCATTTGTTGTTTTTGTATTTGGTACAAAAGTTACCAAAATCGGGCAAGGTGCCACAGCGATTCGTATTAAGGTTTTTATTAACAGTAGCTATTACATCTGCCAGCCACTTACCATTTGAGGAATAACCACCGTGATTTTCTACAATAATGTTGATGTCGTGTTTGATACCAAACTCTGTAAGTTTTCCCAACCCATCTATGGCAGCCTGTTTAACTTGCTCAGCAGTACCTTCGCCATAAGAATTCACACGGATGGAATGACAGCCTAAGAATTTAGCTGCTTCTACCCACTTGTAATGATTTTCGACGGCTTGCATGCGTTTTTTGGCATCTGTGTCGGCTAAGTTGCCTTCTGCATCAATCATAATAAGCACACTGGTAACTCCGTTATCCTCGCAGCGCTTTCTCAGTTCGGTAAGGTAATGAGTGTCTTTGGCTTTGTCTTTAAAAAAGATGCTCACATATTCTACTGCCTCGATACCAAAATCTTGCTTGGCTTTAATGGGGAAATCCAGATTGTCTAATTGCTTAGCAAAAATAGTTTTATGTAGCGACCACTCTGCCAATGAAATTTTGAAGAAAGGAGGTTTAACGGCAGCAGTAGCAGATTTAACCGTAGCAGTAGTGTCTTGTGCTGTGTTTTCCTTGTTGCTGCCTGTACAGTTGAGCGTCCATATGCCGGCAGCGCTCAGAGCGGTTAGTCCGGCAAATTGCTTGATGAATTCGCGGCGTTTTTGATTCATTTTCATAAACATTATTTGAGGTGCTTTGGGTTATTATAAGTAGGTTTAATGCCTAAGGCTATTATGACTATTGTCATTGGATTGCCTCACTACCCGCTATACTTTTTCTCTCAGAGCAGCAGCTCCGGCTTTTATTCTTTCCACAACGCTGGGGTCTAATAAGGTAGAAGTGTCGCCTAAATTAGAGGTATCGCCTTCGGCAATTTTGCGCAAAATGCGGCGCATAATTTTGCCGGAACGAGTTTTAGGCAAGCCATCAACTACCTGAATCACATCGGGTTTGGCTATGGGACCAATCACGCGAGTAACTTCTCGATGCACCGCCATGCGGAAAAGCTCCATATCAGGGGGGGTATCGGAACAAATCACAAAGGCATAAATGCCCTGTCCTTTAATTTCGTGCGGATAGCCTACCACCGCACTTTCTACCACAAAGGGATGTTCATTGATGGCATTTTCTATTTCTGCCGTGCCAATTCGGTGTCCAGAGACATTAATCACATCATCCACCCTACCCGTGATGCGGTAGTAGCCGTCTTCGTCGCGGCGGCAACCGTCGCCTGTGAAATACAATCCTTTGTAGGTACCAAAGTACGTTTGCTTGCAGCGTTCATGGTTGCCAAAAGTGGTTCGGAGCATACTTGGCCAAGGGAACTTGATGCAGAGGTTGCCTTCGGCGGGGTTGCCCAGAATTTCGTTGCCTTTGTCGTCTACTATTACAGGTTGAACGCCCGGCAGCGGCAAGGTGGCAAAAGTGGGCTTTTGTATGGTGATACCTGCTAAGGGTGAAATCATGATACCGCCTGTTTCAGTTTGCCACCAAGTATCTACAATTGGGCAGCGTTTTTTGCCGACATATTCATGATACCAATGCCATGCCTCTTCATTAATGGGTTCTCCTACTGAACCAATGACGCGCAGCGATTCTAAATTATACTGACTGGGAATGGCTTCTCCAAAACTCATCAGGGAGCGAATGGCTGTTGGAGCCGTATAAAAGATATTGACGTTGTGCTTTTCGCATACTTGCCAAAAACGCCCTGCATCGGGATAGGTAGGGATTCCTTCAAACATTAGGGTTGTTGCCCCTGAAAGCAGCGGTCCGTAAACAATGTAGGAATGTCCTGTAATCCAACCTACATCAGCCGTGCACCAGTACACTTCCCCTTCGCGATACTGAAATACATTTTGAAAGGTATAGGCAGTGTAGACCATGTAGCCGCCGCAAGTGTGTACTACTCCTTTAGGTTTGCCCGTACTGCCTGAGGTATATAGAATAAATAGCATGTCCTCTGCATCCATTTCTTCTGCGGGGCAGTGGGCATCTGCTTTTGCTATTTCGTCTTGCCACCATAAATCTCTCCCTGCTTGCATAGCAACAGGCTGCGTGCCCTTTTTGAAAACGATGCAACGCTCTACACTGGGGCATTTTTGTAGTGCTTCATCTACAATTTCTTTAATAGGAATTTGCTTGGCTCCGCGCGCACCTACATCGGTAGTGAGCACTATTTTACAGTTGGCGTCTATGATGCGGTCTGCCAGTGACTGCGCTGAAAATCCTGCAAATACCACTGAATGCACCGCGCCAATGCGCGCACAGGCTAACATTGCCACAGCTACCTCAGGAATCATCGGCATGTAAATACACACGCGGTCGCCTTTTTTAATACCGTTGGCTTTCAATACGTTAGCAAACCGGCAAACTTGCTCATACAATTCCTGATAGCTTATCATCACCGAAGGCTGCTCAGGGTCGTTAGCCTCCCAAATAATAGCTGTTTGATTGGCGCGATGAGGCAAATGTCTATCCAAGGCATTTTCACAGATATTAAGCTTGCCTCCTATGAACCATTGTACGTAGTAATCGTGAAAATCCCACTCCAATACTTTGTCCCAAGGTTTGCGCCAATAAAAACTTTGGGCAACCTCTGCCCAAAACTGTTCAGGATTTGTAACGCTGGCGCGATATTGGTGCAGGTAGTCCTCAAAGTTCTGAATGCGTTTCATTTTCATTGTACGAATAAAAGCCGCTAATACAATTCGGTTGAGTGTAGCAAATGATGCTTATATAGCTTTGGTAAATTAACAAAAAATCGACAAATGCTGGGCGGTAACAACCAACTTTCCAACTAAAAATTACACTGCTGCTACAAACAATCATCTGCTTGTGCTGGTGTGCCATTGGAGTAGCGCGAATGTTCAGCACTTGCTCGATAGCCAACTGCTTGTAATTAAAAAAGAAGCAGCCATAGAAGCATGTTTTCATGTTTTTTTAACACAAGTAATTTACACCATAGTCTTCAAATGTTATGGTGTGTTGGCATACAATAAAATATGCCACTTACGGCAACATGCAGCAATTGCATTTTCACATATTTGGCTCGCATTTTTTTTTGATCCTCTCCTAAGCAATATGCACCTGTGGGTTGCATCCATATCCCAACCTACTTCACCACTCAGGTGGGTAGGGTTTCAAATCTGCCTGATTTAATGCTGAACTGCAGCAGCCTTCGCTCCTTTGGGATAGCGCATGCTTTCGGTTAGGTTTTGTACCCGAACAGGTGGAGGGGGCGTTAAAGCGCTGACAACAAAAGCAATCAAAAAATTGGCACACATAGCCACTGTTCCAAAGCCTTCGGGCGAAATGCCCCACCACCAGTCTTGCGGAGTAGTTTCACCAAAGGCATGAAATTTAAATGCTAAAATGTAGTAAATCATCAACAACAGTCCACCTACCATACCAGCTACTGCCCCTTCTTTGTTCATGCGTTTGTAGAAAATACCCATCACAATAGCGGGGAAAAATGAAGCAGCAGCCAGCCCAAATGCCAGTGCTACCACTGCTGCTACAAAGCCCGGCGGATTGATACCAAAATAACCTGCCACTACTACGGCAAATACTGATGCAGTACGCGCTGCTAACAATTCTTGCTTTTCGGAAATGTTGGGGAGGAATTGTTTTTTGAGCAAGTCGTGTGAAATAGCCGAAGAGATGACCAACAACAAACCTGCTGCTGTTGAAAGGGCTGCTGCCAATCCGCCGGCAGCCACTAACGCTATTACCCAATTAGGCAGCTTAGCAATTTCGGGGTTGGCAAGTACAATAATGTCGTTATCTATTTTCAATTCATTTTTTTCCTTATCGGCTAAGTATTGAATTTTACCATCGTTGTTTTTGTCTTCAAACTTAATTAGCTCGGTTTTTTCCCATTTTTTGAACCAATCAGGCATAAGTGCATAGGGTTGGTTGCTAACCGTTTGAATCAGATTGGTGCGAGCAAAGGCAGCAACGGCAGGTGCAGTAGTATATAAAATGGCGATAAATAGCAAAGCATAGCCAGCCGAAGAGCGAGCGTCGCGCACCTTAGGAACAGTAAAAAAGCGTACAATAACATGTGGCAGCCCTGCAGTGCCTACCATTAGGGCAAAAGTGATAGCAAACACATCTATAAGTGGCTTAGAGCCATCGGTATAGGCAGTAAAACCTAATTCGCGGTTCAATCCGTCAAGTTTATCTAAGAGGTAAACTTGGGGTTCACTTGTCAGGGTACTACCAAAGCCCAATTGAGGAATAGGATTGCCTGTCAGTTGGATGGAAATAAAAATAGCTGGTATCATGTAGGCAAAAATTAGGATGATATATTGTGCTACCTGTGTGTAAGTAATGCCTTTCATGCCGCCCAGTACGGCATAAAACAGCACAATGAACATACCAACAATAACCCCAGTATGGATGTCTACTTCTAAAAATCGGGAGAAGACAATGCCTACGCCGCGCATTTGCCCTGCCACATAAGTAAAGGAAACAAATAGCGCACAGATAACAGCAACAGTTCGGGCTGTATTGGAATAATACCGCTCACCAATGAAGTCGGGTACTGTATACTTACCGAACTTGCGCAAATAAGGCGCTAATAAAAGAGCAAGCAATACGTAGCCGCCTGTCCAGCCCATCAAATACACTGAGCCATCGTATCCTGCAAAAGAAATGATGCCTGCCATGGAAATAAAAGAAGCCGCCGACATCCAGTCTGCTGCTGTTGCCATGCCATTGGCAATAGCTGGGACGCCGCCTCCTGCTACATAGAACTCTCTGGTGGAGGCTGCCCGCGACCAAAGAGCTATGCTGATATAAAGTGCAAAACTCAGTCCTACAATGATGTAAGTCCAGATTTGAACATCCATAGTGCGGATAGTTTAATGCTTTTGTACAACTTATTTTTCATCTACGTCAAATGCTTTATCTAACTTGTTCATTTGCCAAACATAGACGGTAATAATCAATAAAAAGACATAAATGGCACCTTGCTGAGCTAGCCAAAAACCTAACTTAAAGCCTCTTATGTGATACTGGTTGAGCTGTTTGACAAAAAAAATGCTTAGCAAACAAGAAACGGTAAACCACACTGTCAGTAAAACAGCCAGTATGCGCAAGTTTCGCTGCCAATAGAGGCGAGTGCGCTCTGTTTCATTGGAGGTTTTCGCTTTCATAAGCAACAGATTTTAGTGTATGGTTGGCAATTGCTATGCAAGGCACTATCCATCATGTTTGCTCATTAACGAGCAAGATAAATATGGCAATATCATTTCTCCTCATGGCACATGCTCGTACAAAGGTGAGCTAAGGGATATGAGATTCTCGACATAGCTGTTTGTTCAGAAATGCAGTTGCACCCAATTGTTAGCAAAAAATAACACACCAGATAGCACAAATGCCCAAAAAAGTGCTGCAACAAACATAGTAAACAAAATTCTACCGTAGCGTTCGCCAAAGCTGATAGCAATTAGCGCCCCGCCAATAGGGGTAAACAGAAGCGGGGTTAGCATAGCTACTCCCCACATGCCATATTTGCGCCACACCCGCACAACTTGTCGGTTACGCTTGGTGAACAACCGGCGGTTGGGTGCAAAGCGCATGAGAAGTTGCTGGCGCACAGGTTTACCCAAACTACTCACAATGATAACAGAGGTCATCATACCTCCGGCGGTAAGTAAAGCAGCAGCCACATAGCTAATGCCCAGTGGCAGGGCTGTCAGAGGTCCAAAAATGAACTTAAACATGCTTAACCCGAAAACAGTCAGGTATTTGAGCCATTCTTCCCACATAGTTAGGTGGAAATTTTAGCGCCAAAAGCTAAGTCACCGGCGTCGCCTAAGCCGGGTACGATGTAAAATTTGTGGTTAAGTTCTTCGTCCAATGCACCGGTCCAAAGGTGGCTGTTGGGCAGATGTTGTTGCACATGCGCTACTCCCTCTTTGCTGGCAATTGCTGAAACAATATGTAGGGTAGCAGGCACGCCATACTGCAGCAGTGCTTCTACGGTAAGCACCACCGATTTTCCGGTTGCCAGCATAGGGTCTATCAGTATCAGTTCCCTGCCGTTGAGGTCAGGTGCAGCAATATAGCGCATTTCTATTTCAAAAGTAAAGTCTGCGGCATGTTGTCCGCGAAAAGCACCAATAAAAGCGCTTGGAGCATGGTCAAAAAAGTTCAAAAAACCTTGATAGAACGGTAGCCCGGCTCGCAAAATGGGTACAAGAATAGGCTGTTCAGTTAATTCTTGCATATGTGCAAACCCTAAGGGAGTTTCTACCACACGTGGGCGATAGCGCATGGTTTTTGAAATTTCATAAGCCATAATTTCGCCCAAACGTTCTAAGTTGCGGCGAAACCGCATTCTGTCGCGCTGGATGCGAATGTCGCGCAATTCGGCAATAAAATGATGCGCAATGTTGTTGTGTTGTGTAAGGATAAACATAGCAAGTAAGGCACTAAATTTCAAACATGAACCCCTCTGCCTCTAATTGGCGGTATTTTTCTTTGTCGAATGCATAGAGCTTAGCCGCGCGATGCGAAACGCCTTTTTGGCGCTCGGGAAGTTCTATGAGCAACCCCATGCCAAGAATTTTTTTGCGAAAATTGCGTTTGTCTAACTCTTTGTTAAGAATGAGTTCGTAAACCCGCTGCAATTGGCTAAGTGCAAACTTTTCAGGTAATAACTCAAATCCAACCGGCTGATAACGCACCTTGCCTTTTAGGCGCTTGAGAGCTGTTTGAAAAATAAGAGCATGGTCAAATGCAAGCGAGGGGATGTGGTTTACATCGTGCCACTCAGCGCGTCGAGCATCTGAGCCGGGCTGTACCCGATATTCGGACAAGTTCACCAAAGCATAATAAGCTACACTTACCACGCGCCCGCGCGGGTCGCGGTGTATGTCGCCAAAAGTGTAAAGTTGCTCCATGAACATGCCTTGAATGCCTGTTTCTTCTTCCAACTCGCGTCGGGCAGCTTCATCTATGCTTTCATTTATATCTACAAAACCTCCCGGCAAAGCCCACATGCCTTTAAAAGGCTCCTCGGCACGTTCTATTAGCAATACTTTTAAACTGTTTTCTCCTAACCCAAAAATAACGCAATCCACTGTGAGGGCAGGACGCGGGTATTGATAGGTATACATGCAGGCAAGTTAGTAGTTTTTTGTACAAATATTACAGTGGTGTACTTGGGGATTGATTATTACGACTGCTGCAAGTTGTGCAATTAAATTTGCCTAACTGCCACGCCGCCGTCGCACGCCGCCGTTGCACGCCGCCGTCGCACGCCGCCGTTGCACGCCGCCGTTGCACGCCGCCGTTGCTCATCAGAAGCGAAAACAGCCAACTGTGACGCATGGCGTAAAGGTTTTTTACTTGCCATTTGTCTCAGTAGCGTGGCAGTAGGTCAATACTTTGAAAAATGCAAAATAAAAAAGATGAGCTTGGGGACTCATTCTTTGTTTGGTTTTTATATTGTTCGGTGGAAACAGCTGTTTATCAAGCCAACACTTTACAACTACTCTATCCTTAGCTCTACCCTACGGTTTTTTTGTCTGCCTTCTTCGGTAGTATTAGGCACTACAGGGCAACTTCTGCCAAATCCGCGAGCTACTAATTTTGCTTTGCAGCCTTTGGCAAGCAAATACCGCTTTACATTTTCTGCTCGGCGCTGTGAGAGGTCTAAATTGAACTTGTCACTGCCTTTGTTGTCGGTGTGTCCTTCAATGTAAACTGTTTGGTTGCTGTCTTGTAATTGAGCGGCAAGTTGCTCTAAATCATGTAAAGATGGTGGGCGAATTTTATCGCTATCAAAATCAAACTCCAACGATTGCATAACAAAACCTTTGCTACTGGGCTTTCTCAAAGGGAGCATTTCATGGATTGTCTCTTGTATAACCGTTTGGTTATCAACACCTTCAGACAAGTCAATGATTTTTGAGGTAGCAAAATGATTGGGGGCAGAAGGCTGATAGCGGTATTTTTTACCTTTTTTCAATGGTAAGGAAAATTTTCCATTAGGCTGTACTTTTACTGAGCCTTTAGAAGAGTTATCCATTGCATGCCAAGTTACCACAGCGTCATTAACAGGGTTGCCCTCTGTGTCTAACACAGTGCCAACAACAACAACTACAGGCTCAGCCCAGTGAGCTTGTGGAATGCGTATGCGATAAATATCGCTTTCGCCGAATGTATTATTCAACTGTCTGGAAGTTATCAGAGCAGTTTTGCCGTCGGAGGTCATGTGAAAAACATCGTTGTAAGCCGTATTGATGGTTTTACCCAAATTGACTGGCTCGCTCCATTCCGTCCAGGAGTCATCGCGCAATCGGCGACTAACAAAAATATCGTAGCCTCCCAGCCCGGGATGTCCATCAGAAATGAAATAAAGGGTGCGCATATCGGGGTGTAGCCAAGGATTGGTTTCAGCAAAGGGCGTATTGATGAGCTTCCCTAAGTTAATCGGTTGACTCCAGCCATTTTGGGTGCGTTCCGATACGTACAAGTCTAAGTTAAATTCTCCGGCACCATGATAATAGAGGTAGTCAGGGTGATAGTTGGGCATATAGCCGCCTACAGCACCTGGCCGGTCAGAGGAAAAAATAACAGCGTTTCCATCGGCACTCATGCAAAAACCAGATTCAAAGTTTTTAGAGTTGATAGGATTAGGAATTACACTGATTTTTTCCCATGCGTTATTCTGTTTTTCGGCAAAATAAAAATCACCCTTCCCCAATTCTATATTCTGGCGACCGATGTATTCAAATTGCGGCAACAGATAGTAGTTACCAAACAAAAAAAGCGTGTTGCCATCAGGGCTAATAGCAATCGGAGTCTCATGCGACTCGGTATTGACTGGCGAGCCAAGCCGCTTAGCCTCCGACCATTGGCTCCCGTCCCAATAGCTCACGTAAATATCTTCACCAGTAGCGTAAGAGTAGCGCGAAAAGTAGAGGGTTTTTCCATCTAAACTCAAAACTGGATTATACTCGCGTTCGGCAGAGTTGATGCGATTGCCCAAATTTTCTAATTTTATCTCACTCTCGGGCTCTGCCAGCAGCGCATCTATGCGGTCGAAATAGTGGCTCATATTGGTAAAAAGCGGACGATACTCCCGGAAAACATGCTGCGCACTTGTCCAATCTTGCTGTTTGATGAAAAACGCTGCCATCTTCTTCACAGCCACTAATGCAACATCGGTTGGAGCAAACCTTTTAATAAACGCATCATACAGTGACTTTTTTTCGGGTGAATAGCCGCTTTCGTGCAGGTTGAGCTCACACAATAATTGCTCAGGTGAAAGATTGAATTGTTTTCCCAATGCTACCAGTTTGGCATAATTAGCGTGCTTGAGATAGTTTTGTTGGGTAAAGCCAAAATAGGCGCCATAAAACTCTGGCAAAATGTGTCTGTATGTATTGGTCGAATTAAACTCCCAAATCAGTTTACAAAAGCGCTCGTAGTTGCGACCGTCTCGTTCGCCATAGCGCCGCAATTCTTGTTTGTTGGTGTATATTTCCAGCATTTCACGAGCTATCTGCCGAACATCTGCCACGTGCGGACTTCGGGGATAGTCTTGCATGTATTGTTTGCATTGCTGTATTAGCAATTGTCGCAATTTTATGAGCGTATCTAAATCGGTGCTGCGGTTGTAAATTTTGCTTTGGAAAAGTTGTAGTTGTGGGCGGCGGTAGGGGGCTTGGTTGATTAACTGAAAAGCCTCTTGTTCAACCCTTTGCAGTACAGTAGTAGTTAGCATCTGGTCGCTCACTGCCACTATTTTGCGGAGATTTTTCTTTTGCTCGGTACTAAGCAGCGCATATAAGCGAGTAAAAGTGGAAGCAGCCTGATAGCTTTTTTTGAGCAAATCTAACTGAGGCTGCAAATTGAGCAAGCGCACTTGGTATTTTCCTTCTTCGCGCAAAACTTGTTGTTGTGCATAGTATGTTTCGGCAAGGGCATAATAAGCTGCTGCATGGTTGCTGTCGTTGCGAATGATGTTTTCAAAATAGGCTTGTGCCTCAGTCAGTTTTTTTGCTGCTAACAGTTCTAAGCCTGCTCTCAAATCTGATTGAGCAAGTAATACACCATTTCCCCAAGCCATCAACAGCCACAGGAGCATCATCATGATGCATTGTATGGTTTGAAGTGATTTCATAAAACGCAAGTAAGTAGAGAGTTAACTTTTATGCGTTGAGCGACAAAAAAGTGCCATAGCAGTAAGCCAATTTTCAGTCTCTATCTACTACTACCAAAATCACAGGGCGTTCAGTTTGCGGGGTGTTTTCTGTGCGTCCACGTGGAAATGCACGGCGCTGGCGCAAGGCATCAGCTACAAACGCCGGTATATCGGTGCGAAATTGGTAGTGATAGATTTGCACACTGATAGTATTTTGTACTACGGCAAAAGGCGTTTTGCTAACAGCAAGTGTATCGTTTTTAGTATTTTTTACACTGTCGCGTAGCGTGTAGCGTATGGTCAGGTTAAGCGGATTAGTGAAGGAAGAGTTAAGTCGGCGGCGTTCTAAAATAATATCCTTGGCGCGGCTCAGGTCTATAATACCCAGTGAATCGTTCAGTAGAGGAGGAAGGTTAGAAGTGAAGCCGAAATTTGCCGTAAAGCGTGCAGTCATGCTGCGAGGCAGTGCTGCTACGCCTTTGGTTGCCTGATAGTTGCGGTCGGCATTGAGAATCGGAAACGCACGAAAGCGGTTGCGAGCTAACACATATACGCTGTCTAAATAATCTATGCCAGCAATAATCACTCCTACTGTATCGGGTTTGAGCTTAGGGTCGTTAGGCACAAAGCGTACTGTATAGCGAATGCCGGCTTCGCTGCGGTCTATATTGATACTTCCATCTGTTTCATTGAGGTCTAATCCGGCAATATCAGTTTCAAAGCGTCCACGTGCCTGTTCGGGGCTAATTTTAGGACGAAAAATGCGCTCCCGCGAGGTATTTCGCCGAGTAATATCAGGGTGAAAAACAAGGCTATCGTAACTAATTTCCGTAGGTTCGCCTTCCGGATTGATTTTACCTTGACAGGCGACCAGTGCGCCTGCCGCAAGTAGCAGCAGTAGTAGTTTCATGGCTAAAAATAGTACAAATTTTATGCAAATGTAACAAGCTAAACCAGTAGTGATATGCTATTTGTAAATTTGCAAAAGTATTTTGCATATATCATGATTAAAGTTACCCACATTCAGCCAAATGACTTGCCGCAAATTTTAGAATTGCAACGCGCTAACTTGCGGGAGTATGTTAGTGCCGATGTTCAACAGTCGCAAGGCTTTGTAGTAGCACGCTACGACATGCCTTTTTTAGAACGTCTCTACGCAGTTGAGCCTCCTATAGTAGCTTACCACAATCATAAGGTAGTGGGCTACTGTTTGCCTACTCCATTAGAAGTGGCTACCACTTCCGATTTTTTGCGCACTACTGCAGAAATGGTTGCCACCTTATATTATCATGATAAACCACTTACTGCCTACCGCTATTGCCTAATGGGGCAAATCTGTATTGCCGAGTCGCATCGTGGAATAGGGCTTTTTGACCAACTCTACCTTTTTATGCGCAAACACTTGCAAGGGCGCTATGAGTTAGTGGTTACAGAGGTATCTTACCGAAATCATCGCTCTTTGCGCGCGCACCAACGGATTGGATATGAAATTATACACAGCTACAACCACGATGAACACTGGGCGGTGGTGGTGTGGAAGCTCTAAACAAACGCGGAGTTATCAGTTTATAGAAGTTGAAAGTATTGGCTGCTTTACCTACGCGAGTTGTGCAAGCTTAGCTCAACAATCACTAAAAGTAAGAATTAGCTGAGTAAGTATGTCTTTATTTTGAACTTTTTAAGAATCTGCTTTTTGCCATTCCACTGAGTCCATAGCAAGTAAACCTCAGGCTATCGTGCGTGTGTCCTCATAAACAGCATAAGGTTGTTTTGTAAGACACAACCAACGGCGGCGTGTAACAGCTGCATGCCAGTCGAATATCTCCGATGCTTTATCCATAATTGCATTGTAGTTAAACAATACTGAGTGTTGTTGAGCGCATGTTTAGGCTGTACAGGGGCAAATTACTTGCAACTGGGTGGCGTGTGAGGAGGCAAACATGGCGAGTTTGCCTTTATGAATATGGATTTGGCAAAATGAATATTACAAGAACCTAAACAACTGCCAAGGCAAAAACTCTATGATAGGAAAAAATTCAACACTAAGTAAGCCAATACGTTAACGACAACAAGATTTGTTAAACTTTTCCATGCTTAGCAAGCAAGGTTAGCAATCTGATTCGTTGGGTGCATACATAATTTTTCGGTAGGCTTTGCGCAATACAATTTCTACCTGCTCATCAAAAGTTACAAAGGTAGTGTCTATTTCTATGGCATCTTCTGCTTTCCGCAAAGGGCTCTCGGCACGGGTAGTGTCTATTAGGTCGCGTTTTTGCAAATTTGCCATCACTTCATCTAAACTAACTAATTGGTCTTTGGCGAGCAGTTCTGCTTGTCGGCGGCGTGCGCGCTCACGAATATCGGCAGTTAAGAATAGCTTGAGCTCGGCTTGCGGAAATACAACTGTGCCTATATCGCGCCCATCCATCACAATGCCTTTTTTCTTGCCCATTTTTTGCTGCTGAGCAACCAAAAAGCGCCGTACTTGTGGAATTTTGCTCACTTCGCTTACCATGTCAGACACAAGCATACTGCGAATATCCTCTTCTACGTTCAGTCCATTCAAGTAAGTTTCACTTACGCCGTCAGTTCTGTTTGGTGGAATGCGAAATTCAATTTCAATATTGCTAAGCGCGCGGCTGATTTCCTTCTCATTGTCCAAGCTGACGTAGTGTTGCAAAAAATACAGTGTAACCGCACGATACATGGCGCCACTGTCTATGTAATTGTACCCCAAAGCAGCTGCAACAGCTTTAGCAGTAGAGCTTTTTCCACAGGCAGAGTATCCGTCTATGGCAATAATGATTTTATTCATGTTTTTTATAAAATTGCCTTTAAACGCAAATTGGATAAAACAAGTTACAATTTTAAACCGCACCAAGCAAAATACCATTTAATTGCTTTAATTTTCCTATGTGGAGCAAACATGAAATCATTTTTACTGTTTTGGGCAGCAACCATTGTGTTGTGGCTTCTTGGAGTAGAGTTGCTAGCACAATGGCGTATGTGTGGCTTAGGAGCACGTGCAGTAGGTATGGCTAATACAGCCGTTACTTTGCAAGACGAGTGGGCTGTTTTCAACAACATCGGCGGTTTGGCATGGAACAAACAAGCAGCATGGCTTTCTGCATACGACAACCGCTTTCAGGCTGCTGGCTTTCACACAGTAGCCACAGGTATAATCGCTCCCATTTATGGTGGCATGTGGGCTGCAGCCTCATTTTCTCGATTTGGCGACCATTTGTTCAATGAAACTATTGGCTCTGTGGGTATTAGCCATAAAATAGCAAACTACAGCCTCGGTATGCGTGCCAACTATGTGCAAATCAATATGGCAGGATTAGGTATGCGCAACCTCATAGCGTTTGAACTAGGTGGCGTGGGTCAGCTGACTCCACAACTATGGATTGGTGCACACATTTTTAATTTTACACAGGCACGTTTAGCCGAGTTTCAGGATGAAAGACTGCCAACTGTAATGAAAGCTGGACTTTCTTTCCGACCTAACGCGCGCCTGATGCTTCATGCAGAAGGGGAGAAAGATATAGAAATGCCTACCCGCATTAAGGTTGGAGCAGAGTATCGCATAGTAGAAAAACTTGCCTTACGGACAGGCATCGCCACACAGCCCAATAGTGGAGCTTTTGGTTTTAGCTTGTACTTTAAGCAGTTAGAAGCCGGATATGCCGTTGCCACACATCCGCAACTGCTTCCTTCGCACCATGTAGCGTTGCGATACCATCTTTTTAAGCGAAAATCTCTTGAAAGCGCATTGGAGTAGAAAGCCAACAATGCTAAGATGCTGTGTCCACTTATGGAACGAACACTACTCGTCTGTTTATTTTGCTTGTTAAGTTTAGCGGCTTTGTCGCAGCCAAGACGCTTTCAATCAGAAGTGGACTTAGACCAATTTATCCAGTCGCTTTTTGCTATACAAGGAGAAGATATCAACTATGAAGACGCTTACGAGTCGCTCTATTTACTATACACTCATCCCTTAGACCTCAACCGCGCCACCTACGAAAAATTAGCAGACCTATATATTTTATCGCAATATCAGATTAATCAGTTTTTGGAGTATCGCAAGCGCCATGGCGAATTGCTCAGTATTTATGAATTGCAAGCTATCGAGGGTTTTGATTTGGAGACAATTTATAAAATGCTGCCTTTTGTAACCGTTGGAGAGAGCAGTTTTGCTGCCGATACACGTTCGCTATGGCAAAAAATTTGGCATGAAGAAAACCGCTATTTCATTTATCGTCATGCACGCGTGCTAGAGCAGCAGCGCGGGTTTCAACCACTTTCACCTAGCGATACGCTACCCTCTGGGTTGCCACAAACACGCTATCTTGGCTCGCCTGACAAAATCTATATGCGCTTTCGCAGTAGCCACTTGCGCGACTTTAGCATAGGCTTTACCGCCGAAAAAGATGCAGGTGAGCCCATTGCTTGGAATCCTGCTCGCCGACAGTTCGGTATGGATTTTTGGTCGGCTCATGCAGCAGTCTATAACCGCAACAGACTGAAAGCTATCTTATTAGGCGACTATCTGATTCAGGCAGGGCAAGGGATGCTACTTGCAGCTGGCTTTACTATTGGGAAAGGCGCTGAAACGGTTGCTACTATTCGCCGCAGCAACACTGGCATACGCCCTTATACCAGTGTAATTGAAAACGGCTTCTTTCGAGGAGCAGCAGCCACTATTAACTTCGGAAAAGTAGATGTAACACCTTTTGTCTCCTTCGCACGCCGTTCAGCGAATGTCAATTTTACGGCTGCCGATACAACAAGCGACGTGGACATTGTAGGTGAGGCATTCATTAACAGCATATTGCCTACGGGTTTTCATCGTACTGAGCGCGAACTCAATGCTAAAAACGCCATCCGAGAGCTTACTCATGGCATAACTGCCACTTACCGCTCGGCAAACGGAAATGTAGAAGTAGGTGGTACTGCCATGATGACACACTTTAGCGTTCCTATCCGTCCACTGAACAGAATTTACAACCGATTTGAGTTTAGTGGTACGCAAAATCAGAATATTGGCATTTTCTTTAGCTATAACTATCGCAATTTCAACTTTTTTGGAGAGACAGCTCGTTCAGCAAGCGGAGGCATAGGTGCAATAGCGGGGTTTGTAAGCAGTCTGTCGGCAAAAGTAGATATGGCAATGCTTTATCGTCGCTATGAACGCCATTTTCATTCATTTTATGGGCAGTCATTCAGCGAAGGTACGCGCCCTATCAACGAATATGGCACCTACTGGGGAGTTAAAATAAAACCAACTCTGCGCTGGACCCTAGCAGCCTATTACGACTTATTCCGATTTCCTTGGTTGCGGTTTTTAGTAGATGCCCCTTCCACAGGGCACGAGTGGTTAGTACGCCTTACCTATCAGCCCAACAAAAAAGTGGCACTCTACGCGCAGGTTCGGCAGGAAACCAAAGGGCGCAACCTACGCGACAATACCACTACTATGGATGTAGTAGTGCCCTCAGTACGGCATAATTTTCAACTCAATGCTGATTTTAAAGCCGAAAAAATTATTACTACCCGTAGTCGTATTCAGTGGAGCAGCTACCAACAGCAAGGTGGCGCACTTACCCAAGGGCTCGCGATTGTGCAAGATTTGGTAGCAGACCTGCAAATTGCCAAAATCAGTACCCGATTTGCCCTTTTCGATACCGATGACTACGAAAACCGGCAATATGTGTTTGAAAAAGACGTACTCTATGCGTTTAGTATTCCAGCTTATTATGGAAGAGGTCTCCGCAACTATTACATGGTACAATTCAACATTGGTCGCAAAACTGACTTGTGGATTCGCTATGCCTTTACTGCATTGCGCAATCAGGATACAATTGGCTCAGGGTTAGACCGCATCGAGGGCAACCGACGAAGCGAGTTGAAGATTCAGCTTAGGCGAATGTTTTGAAAGAAATATTGTACCAAAACCCAAAATTTTTCCCAGCCTGTTTTTATTTTAGTCAAAAACATTGCTGCATAATTTGCAAAAAACTTTATCCAATTTATTTCCGTAAGCTATACAAGTGCTAACAACTCGCCAACTTATTTTTACATTTAGAATCATTGCCCTGCTTTGGGTACAAATTGAGGGCGTTTTTTTAGTTATCTGATGACTATGCAACCAGAAACTTGTGTAACAACAGCTACTATTGCCATCATTGGGCTTGGCTATGTGGGTTTGCCTTTGGCAGTAGAGTTTGGCAAACAACAGCCAGTGATTGGGTTTGATATCAATCCGCTACGAATACAAGATTTAACAGCTGGTATAGACCGTACCTTAGAGGTATCTAAACAGCAACTGCAAGCTGCTGTGCATCTGCATTTCACACATCAACCTGACGACCTTGCAACTGCCGATATTTTTATCGTTACTGTACCTACGCCCATAGATGCACATAAGCGTCCTAATCTGCAACCTTTAATAGCTGCTAGCATCACTGTTGGGAAGGCTCTGCGAAAAGGCAATATCGTCATCTATGAATCAACCGTCTATCCGGGTTGTACCGAAGAAGAATGTGTACCAGTGTTGGAAAAATACAGCGGTTTAAAATTCAACGAAGATTTTTTCTGTGGTTACTCGCCTGAACGCATCAACCCCGGCGATAAAGAACACACTATTCGCAAAATTAAAAAGGTAGTTAGTGGCAGCACTCCCGAGACTGCTCGGAAAATACAAGCGCTCTATAATACCATCATAGATGCCGGAACACACTTGGCACCCTCTATCAAAGTAGCAGAAGCATCAAAAGTGATAGAAAACGCCCAACGAGATATTAACATTGCTTTTGTCAATGAATTAGCGCTTATTTTCGACCGCATGGGCATTGATACACACGATGTACTCGCCAGTGCTCGCACCAAGTGGAACTTTCTCCCTTTCACACCCGGCTTGGTCGGTGGGCACTGCATTGGCGTTGACCCTTACTACCTGACGCATAAAGCAGAAAGCGTAGGCTACCATCCAGAAGTAATTCTTGCAGGTAGACGCATCAATGACAATATGGGGATGTTTATTGCCCAAAAAGTAGTCAAACTAATGATTCACAGAAATATGAACATCAAAGCCGCTCGGATATTGGTGTTGGGTATCACCTTTAAAGAAAACTGCCCTGACATTAGAAATTCCAAAGTGGTAGATGTTATCAGAGAACTGCAAGCATTTGGCACGTGTGTAGAAGTGTATGACCCTTGGGCAACACCGGCAGATGTTAAATACGAATATGGAATTGATATGCTGTCGACCATTAATCATGTGTATGATGCTATTGTGCTTGCAGTAGCTCACCGAGAATTTAAAACCTTAGACATCAACCCACTAAAACATGAAAAAACAGTAGTTTACGACGTGAAAGGTTTTTGGGAAAAGTCGCAGATAACAGCACGTTTGTAACTTTGAAAAAGTTAATACCCACACTGCCACTGCAATTTTGCGAACAGCTACTACTTGTTGCTCATGAAAAGCACAATTTTTCGCAGCCTATCGGTTTTTTGTAATATGGCTTGCCGGCTATCCGGCGTTATGATAAAAATTGTTTTCTCTTAGCAGACAGGAAAATGTTTTTTTGTTAATGTTAATGATTGCTTTTCGTGTTTTTGCTAATAAGTGACAGGCTAGCAAACTACTATTGCCCTATTCGCGTTACTTCCGGTAAATCTTTTGCATCAGGATGCCTTGTGGGGTAATTAATCGCAAGATGTATACACCTGCAGCAACTTGTCGCAAGTAAATTTCGTTTTGTGGCGAAGCTAACTCGCCCGCAGTGATTACCTGCCCCAGCAAATTGCAAATTTCGTAGTTACATCCCAATAGCGGATGCGGACTTTCTAACCGAATCACATCAGTAAAGGGATTGGGAAGAATGCGCACCTTGGCTGCCAAATTGATGCTTTGGAGAAAATGCTGAATATTACCTTTACCCACTGTACTATTCGGTAATTCGCGACGGCGTGGGCTGAGTGCCAACACTTGCCGCATACGAGCCACTTGGCAGACTGTAAACAGGTTCATGCAGGCATCGTCAGTAAATTGCATAAAGTTTTGTAGCATAGTGGAGTGATTGCAACTAAATGCATTTTGAGGGCAGCCGGTAGTAGTTAAAAATGTAGGAGGGGTATCTTCACAATAATCGTTGGGCTCCGAACACCCCCCCTCAAAAGGATGCAACAGCCCTAGGAAATGTCCAATTTCGTGAGTAAGTGTGCGCCCGCGGTCGAAACGACCGGGAACTGCCTGACGGTTCAGGGGAGCAGCCCACGGCGTTTTAATAACTGAACCAAGCCGATTGTAGCGCACTACTACGCCATCAGTCATCGCGTTTTGCGGGTTTTCAGGTAGCCCGCCCAAGTTGGCAAGGTCGGGAAATTGTGCATAGCCTGCCAAAGCAGCCCCCCCTATGCGTAGGCTGTCTACTATCCACACGTTCAAATAGCGCGTAGGCTCCCATATGGTAGCAGGTTTTACCACTGCATCAAAGTATGTGACCGAATAGAATCCGTTGGCGGGGCGTGGCAATTGCACACGACGAATCCCCGGTTCGGAGAGAAATTTACCCTCAGGGTCGGTGGCGGCAGGATAAAACTCTATCCCTGCATCAGCAGCTATCGAGCGAAAAAGTGGAAAAGTATTAGCTGCATCAACATTTTTACGGCGAAAATCTTCATTTAGCACGTCTATTTGCGCAAAAATTTGTTCAGCAGCCACATTACAGCCCTGACCCACCGGTTCGCCGTGGTGAATCACATGAAAAATCAGTGGAATTTGTAAAATTTCATTTTCAATGCGCGTGTTGTTGGCAAGCAGCGATTGTTGTAACAAGTGCTGGAAGTGGATAAAATAGTCAGCGCTTTGGGCATGCGTACTACAGCGTTGTTCCTCTTGCGCTGCCGCATAGTAAATTGGCAGCAAAAGGAGAGCGCCAAAGACCCCTCCTCGCATATCAGCGCCATTTAATAGTTTGAAAAATTTCGTATATAAATGGCTGTTGCTCAGCTGTTTCTTTGTTTTCGTTGGGTCTGCCTACAAAAATGACAATTTCATCGTCCATCACTACTGCATAGTAGTTTGTGGCAGAGCCTCCCCCAAATCCTCCACAAGCAATAGAAGCATCTGCTGGAATGCCTTTTTCTTTAAATTGGTCTTCGGGAATTTCTTCAAGCGGTTGGCTAAACTCGCCCAAAGGCTCTTCTTTGCCATTGACCAGCAAAGTTAGGCGGCTAACTGGTGCATAGCCCATAGAATCGGTTCCTAAGTTTTCGATTTTCCAACGCAGTTGCACCGAAGAGGCAGTTGCAGTTTGGTCTTGGTTTGTCTTTTTTTCTCCACAAGCACTCATGCCCAAAGCAACCAGGCTTATAAGGGCTATTGACAGATACTTTTTCATAGGTAAGCAGTTTAGCTGTTCACCATGTTGCTGCACAAATAACTGAAAATAAGTGATGAAGTAAGTTTTACAACATTGATTAAAGCTGCTCATAATTATGCAGCAGCCGCTTTGCCCAATGCTTTCGCCAATAGAGGGGGTAAAGGTTGCTCTTGTCTAATTTTTTCCTGTAATTTTAGAAAACCACCGATTAGTGCTTCGGGGCGCGGTGGGCAACCGGGTACGTATACATCCACAGGCACAATTCTATCCACTCCCTTCACTACGTGGTAGCCATGTTGCCAATAAGGACCGCCACAGTTAGAACAACTGCCCATAGAAATTACATAGCGCGGCTCTGCCATTTGGTCGTATAAGCGGCGCAGGCGGTCTGCCATTTTAAAAGTTACCGTTCCTGCTACAATCATCACATCAGCCTGACGCGGCGAAGCCCGCGGAATAATGCCAAATCGGTCTAAATCGTAGCCTGAGGCATAACTACTCATCATCTCGATAGCACAGCAGGCTAAGCCAAAACCCAGTGGCCACATAGAAGACAGGCGTGCCCAATTGAGCAGCTCGTCTAACTTGGCAAGAATAATACTTCCTCTGCCTGTTTTTAATTGACTTTCTGATAGAAAACTCATATCGGCAATGTTAATCATTTGTGGCGTACCTTTGCAAAAAACTATTAGGTTGCGCAATTGGTTTGCCAATTGTGCAGATAAAACAGATATGATTCACTACACAATTGGAATAGTTGGACATTTAAGCGTTTGCACTGCTTTTGTGGCTGCATTAGTGAGCGCTTATGGATATTTTCAGTCAAGCCGTCAGTCAGAAATTCGCCGCAGCCAATGGCTTCGGTTTGCGCGAGGTGCTTTCTATGTGCACAGTATGGCTGTTGTTGGCACTATTTACAGCCTTTTCCACATTATTTACAATCATTACTACGAATACCACTACGCTTGGGACCACTCCTCGAACAACTTGCCTGTTCATTTTATGATTTCTTGCTTCTGGGAAGGGCAAGAAGGTAGTTTTTTACTGTGGATATTCTGGCATGTGCTCATTGGTCTGTTGCTAATGCGCAGCGCCAAGCAATGGGAGCCCGACGTAATGCTTGTTTTTGCATCTGTGCAAGCATTCTTAACCTCTATGATTTTGGGCGTAGTGTTTTTTGGTGAATTTAAAATAGGTAGCTCGCCTTTTATGTTGCTGCGAGAAGCGCGTCCTAACGACCCTATTTTTCAAATTAATCCCAATTTCATCCCTACCGATGGCGGCGGACTAAATCCTTTGTTGCAAAACTATTGGATGGTTATCCATCCGCCTACCTTGTTTTTAGGTTTTGCCGGTACGCTTGTCCCTTTTGCCTATGCCATTGCTGCTTTGCGCACGGGGCGCTATCGCGAATGGGTACAACATGCCTTGCCATGGGCACATGCCACAGCGCTAGTTTTAGGTTTAGGGATTATGATGGGGGCTTATTGGGCATATGAAACACTGAACTTTGGAGGCTACTGGAACTGGGACCCAGTGGAAAACGCCGTATATGTGCCTTGGCTCATTTTGGTAGCTGCCATTCACGTCATGATTGTGTTTCGCCGCAGCAATACAGCCTTAAAAGCTGCTTTTATATTGGTCATTGCTACGTTCATTAGCATTCTGTACGCTACGTTTCTTACACGCAGCGGCATACTGGGCAACGCTTCGGTACATTCTTTCACCGATTTGGGGCTTTCTGGACAGCTGCTGGTTTACTTGATAGCCTTCCTTGCTATGGCGCTGTTCTGTCTGGTGCGTGCGTGGAAGCAAATTCCCACATCGGAAGAAGAGGTTACTACCTACTCCCGCGAATTCTGGATTTTTATGGGGGCAACTACACTCTGTTTAGCAGGCTTTCAGGTGATTGTGCCTACTTCCATTCCAGTGTATAATAAATTTTTAGAATTTTTTGGCATTCACTCCAACATGGCGCCCCCTGCCGACCAAGTAGCATTTTATACCAAGTTTCAACTTTGGTTTGGCATTGCCATTGCGCTGCTGTCGGGAACAGGGCAGTTTTTTTTCTGGAATCGCATAGATGCTAAGCAGTTGCGAGAAGCGATTAGTGTGCCTCTTACAGTTACAATGCTCATTTCAGCACTAATATTAATAGTGGCAAAAATTGACAATTGGAAATACGTTGTACTACTTACAGCAGGCATTTATGCTATTGTTGCTAACAGTTTCATTTTGGCACGCCTTTTTAAAACTAACCACTTTAAACTTGCAGGAGGGGCTGTGGCACATATTGGTGTAGCAATGATGTTGTTAGGTATATTGGCTTCGGCGGGCTATTCCAAAGTGATTTCGCTGAACAATACGGGTTTGCTCTACAACCGCCAGTTTAGCGAAGAAATGAATAAGAATAACTTGCTGCTGTTCCGCAATCAACCGCAACGCATGAAAGACTACACACTCGTATACAAAGGTACACGGCTTACCTCTCGCGATTTTCCGGGCTACATAGACCAAGCCGCCCTACAAGCCACCAGCACGCCTTGGCTGATGGTTGCCAAAGAAGACTTGACTTATAAAGGAAAAACGTACTTTACCAAAGGCGATACGCTCAACGTGTATCACGAAAACGTGTACTACGAAATAGAGTACACGAAACAAAACGGCAAAACCTTCACACTCTATCCACGTATCCAGTTTAACGAGCAGATGGGAACGGGCGGGCTTGTTCCCAGTCCAGATATTAGCCGCAGCTTAGACCGCGACTTATACACTCACATTACCAACATACCCGACCCCGAACAAGAACGCAAGTGGAATAAACCAGAACACTTTACACTTGCCGTAGGCGATACATTCGTTGTGAACGACTTCATCGCTATTTTTGACGATGTGCGGCGCGGACAACAAATTGATGACGAAGATATCAACGTGTTTGCCCGCATTCGCATCTTAGACCGCGACCGCGAGTACGAGGCTAAACCTGCTTATTTGATTAAAGGACAAATGGTGCGCAAAATTCCTTATGTAAACACAGACCTAGGCATTAAGCTCACCATCGAAGAAATTAGACCAAAGGACAATGCATTCGTAATACAAGCTGCTACTACGCAAAAAGACTGGATTATTCTCAAAGCAGTAGAAATGCCGCTTATTAACCTACTTTGGGCAGGTACCCTTCTAACAACCTTTGGATTTGGCATAGCTATTGTCCGCCGTTTTCAAGAAGGACAACAAGTAGGAAAAACGCCATCTGGCAAATCTGTTAGGCAAGAAAAGCAAACAATTCGGGTATGAAATTTTGAGAAAAAACACTGTACCTGTTTTTTTGCGAAAAATGCTATTTTTGAGAAGTCTAATCCTATTTCTCAGGCGCATGACCTCCGACGAAAAAAAAGCCTTTTTATTGCTTAAAGCGATTATCTTCCACTATCATGGCTTAGATGAAGAGGAGAGACGCATTTTAGAAGATACTGCTAAGACAATGGGGGCTCAGGAGGAGCTAATGTGGGCTATACAATTTATTGAACAAGATTACTACAACGCTTTTGACAGAGCACGCACCTTTCTCAATCAGGTAATGGCTCAATTAGACAAAAGCAAGCGATTGTATTATCTCAGTTCAGTATGGAATGCCAACAATCGCAAAGGCTACATAAGCGAAATGGAAGCTATTGCTATGCTTAAACTCGCCCAAGACTGGCAAATTGAGCGCGAACTATTAGAAATGATTCGCAACAAGTAACTATATTCTGAATCCTATCACCAGCACATCGTCCACTTGCGGCTCGTTGCCTTTCCATTGGTTGAAAGTCTTGCTAAGGTGCTGTTGCTGCATTTCCATAGGCAAATTTGCAATTTCGTGCAGCAAGTTTTTGAAATTTTTAACCATAAATTTTTGTCCTTTTTTGCCGCCAAACTGGTCTTGATAGCCGTCGGAGCAAATATAAAACGTGGTAGGCGTTTCAGTAAGCAGAATGCGGTGTTTTTGAAAGCGGCATTCAGCATTATTCTTCGGCAGTCCACCAATAGGGCGCTTGTCGGCTTTGATTTCGTGAAACACACCGTTTTGTACATAGTACAACGGATTCATGGCTCCGGCATATTCCAATGTACGGTTGTGAAGGTCAACGGTACATAGTGCCACATCCATGCCGTCGCGGTTGGCACTCTCTTGCTGATGAAGCGCTTCACTGATGCCACTATGCAGTTTTTGTAAAATGATGTCGGGGGAGGTGATATTCTGAACGTTAATAATTTGGTTGAGCAGTTCGCTGCCAATCATGCTCATCAGTGCGCCCGGTACACCATGCCCTGTGCAATCAGCTGCTACGATAATACATTTATCGTCTTGTTCAGAAAACCAATAAAAATCACCCGAAACAATGTCGCGGGGGCAAAAGAAGATAAAATGCTCGGGCAGTACTTTAGCTATTCGTTCTGTGGGAGGCAACATAGCTTGCTGAATGCGGCTTGCATACTGGATGCTGGCAGTGATGTCGTTGTTTTTCTTTTGGAGTTGTTCTTGTGTATGGATAAGGTCGGCATTTTTTTGCCTGAGCAAAGCAGCAGACCGCTGCTCCTTCTTATGACTTCGATAAATAAAAAAACTAAACACAGACAAGCTAACCATTCCCAACAGTCCGACAGAAACAATCCATTGCTGCTGTCGTTCTTTGCTTGCAACTTCGGCAGCTTGCTGCGCTTTCAGAAGGGCTATTTCTCCTTGCTTGCGCTCATATTCGAATATTTGCAGAGCATTTTTAGTAGTTTGGCTCTGTACGCTGTCTTTGTATAAAATGGCAGAATCTATTGCCTGATAGGCCTGCAAGTAATCGCGCGCTGCAAAAAGCACCTTACTCATTACTTCATAGGCACGATACAACTCCAGTTTGCTTTGTGCTTCTTTGGCTGCTTGTATAGCTAACATCGCTTTTTTTCGTGCACTATTAACAAGTCCGGTGGCTAAATCTATGGAAGCACCTATCCTATAACTGATGCTTTGTTCTCGTTTATTGCCAAGTTGTTGCGCCAACTGTAACGATTGTGTATGATAGGCAGCAGCCTGAGCATATTGCTGTTTGGCAAGGGCAATTTCTGCTAAATTGCTATAAATGGTAGGAAGCAAATATTTGCTGTGCTCTTGAGCAATCGGGAGTGCTCTGTTGAAAAAAAATTCAGCTGAGTCATATTTTTTTAAATAGTTGTAAGTGCCGCCAATATTATTCAGCTGCATACATATCCGCTCCTGATGCCCAATAGCCTCAAACATATGCAACGACTTAGTCTTGTAAATCAGTGAAATATCGTAGCTACCTATTTCAGAATAAATGCTGCCTATGTTTCCCCAATTGCGGGCAATAAGGCTCACATCATTTATTTGCTGTGCAATGCGGAGCGAAGTTTGCCAATGTTTGAGGGCATCTGCTAAGTTGCCTTTGACAAATTGGGCACCACCTCGCCGATTGAGCGCAAGTGCTTCTCGCCGATAATCTTTAATTTTTCTTGCCGCTTCAATTGCCAAAGAACAAAACCAAGTAGCCGTATCGGGCTGGGTATAAAGATGGGCTACCGCCAGTTCAATTAACAAATCAATTCTTGCAGTATCTGTTTTTGCCGCCGCCAGTCGCTTTTGCAGGCTATCCATTACCCGTTGTTGAGAAAAGCCTTGAACAACGGTCATCAACAGCACAACAATGGCAAGCAGGTTTTTTGTTTTCATGTAAGGTTAATGTTTTAATTTTAGATTTAGCTATTTAAAATAACAACTTAGAGCGTTATCTGCAACAACTACATTCCGCCTGCTGCACAAAGCAATAAAATTGTATTTTTGCACCTCACAGTTTGCCATTTACCTTCATGCAAGACCGAATTCAAGAGCTTTTGAGCGAAATTCAAGCCTTTGTTATTAGCAATCAAGAGGAGTTAGAACAGTTCCGTTTGCGCTATATCGCTAAAAAAGGTGTTATAACAGCCCTTTTTGAAGAACTGAAAACCCTTCCTGCTGAAGAAAAACGCAACGTGGGGCAGTTGCTCAATCAACTTAAAGATGCGGCTATGCACAAACTCAAATCCAAAACTGCCGAATTAGAAGCAGCTGCTATGGCTTCTACTGGCAAGCCATTGGATTTGACATTGCCACCCATTCCTCATGAGTTAGGTACTATTCACCCGCTTACACAGGTTTGGGAACGCATTGTAGAAATTTTTGGTCGTATTGGTTTCAATTTGGAAGACGGTCCTGAAATTGAAACTGACTGGAACAATTTTACTGCTCTTAACTTTCCTGAAAACCACCCTGCTCGCGAAATGCAGGATACGTTCTTCATAGAAGGAAAAGAAATTTTGCTGCGCACTCATACTTCTAATGTCCAAATTCGCCTCATGAATAGGCAGAAGCCCCCTATTCGCAGCATCATGCCCGGGCGAGTGTATCGGAACGAAGCCATATCGGCGCGTGCACACTGCATCTTTCACCAAGTAGAAGGCTTATATGTGGACAGAAACGTCAGTTTTGCCGACTTAAAACAAACGCTCTATCATTTTGCCAAAGAGTTATTTGGCAAAGACACACAAGTGCGTTTTCGCCCTTCTTACTTCCCGTTCACCGAGCCAAGTGCTGAAATTGACATTTCCTGTGGTTTGAATCGCCCCGGTACTTGTGCACTTTGCGGTGGCAGCAAAAACATTTGCAAAGGAACAGGCTGGGTAGAAATTGGCGGCTCGGGGATGGTGCACCCAAATGTGCTGGCAAACTGTGGCATAGACCCCGAAGAATTTACGGGTTTTGCCTTCGGCATGGGCATTGAGCGAATTACGATGCTCAAATATCAGATTCGAGACTTGCGCCTCTTTACTGAAAATGATGTGCGCTTTTTGCGTCAATTTGAAAGCCTGTAATATTTTATCGCTGCATTGCTTTTTGCAAATAAGCGCGAACGCGCTCAGCTGCATTTTGTCGAACATTGAAATAAAACAAGTTGTAGTCGGCGCGGTGCCAATTTTTAATGTTGAGCAGTGCTGCACCCAATACTTTGGGGCGACTTATCCACAACATCCCCTTGTGTGCCATGGCATCGTGTAGGGCTGGTTTTAAGGGTTTGAACTTCTGACCTACTGCTCCTCGGTGTAGTTTTGCTGATGCGGGTTCACCGTTAGTAGTCCAATTCAAAGGATTGGTTACAGCGGCTCGGTAGAGCTCTTTATAGTGGTTAGCAGGGGTGTAGCCTTTTGCGTAGGTATTCCATGTTACAAAGCAACCAGTTTGCTCAGCACTTTGGCAGACGGGGATATTAGCAAAAAAATCAGCAGGTGTGGGCATCCCTACCAAGTAAGCCACGATGAGCTGTTGTTGTAATGGTTTCCCATCTATCAGTTCGCGCATAAGGCGCTTGGCATGCTGCGTGCCTTGGCTATGTGCAGCAATAATAAAGGGTCTACCTTGGTTAAAGTGTTGCAAATAATATTCAAAAGCAGCCTTCACATCGGCATATGCTGTATCAAAAGCGGCTTGTGCATCGGCAGCATTAGGCGTGAAATAGGCATACAAATGAGCTTGCCTATATCGAGGTGCAAATACTCGTCCTGCTCCATTGAAAATACTTGCCTGATTGAGAATGGTGGAACTATCTACCCGTCGATTGAGTTCAACATCATCTAAACTGCCATTCCATAGATAGCCATTAGTAGGCTTGTAGGTGTAGATAGTTGGGTGAATAAAAAATACATCGGCGGGAGCGTTGGCTTGTTCGTCTCGAACGGTATCTACCGGTGGCAGCCGGTCAGCAGCATCTTGTTTGTTAGGGTGAGCTGCCCACAAATCCATGTGGCTATAATTAGGA
Organism: Bernardetiaceae bacterium; assembly: GCA_025056255.1. Lineage (GTDB taxonomy): Bacteria > Bacteroidota > Bacteroidia > Cytophagales > Thermoflexibacteraceae > Rhodoflexus. The sequence goes on from JANWVT010000002.1 coordinate 154,118, forward strand.
GGAGCTGGTACGCAAGCAGCCTCAAAGCGGTTTTGCAGCACCACTGGTTGAGAGGCACATCCTGCAGCTGTGAGTAATAAGGCTACTGCCCACCATTTTTTAAGCAACTTACTATACAATGTATGTATATGTGCTTTTCTTTTACTAACTTGTTTCATCATTAAGTCCAGATATGTTCATGAAACGCTATTTAAACATTTTAGGGCGACTGAGTGTTATTGCATGCTATTCAATAGGGCTTGTTGCTTGTCATTCGCAAACACCCACCGAACAACACAAAAGCACCGATTCTCTTCAAACCGAAATCGTGAAGCCTGCTGTAACCATTCGCAACGAAGAACTGGCGCGCTTTGTAAAGCGCTTTCCCACTATTGTACTGCCTTACGATACACGTAACGACTCAATTACTCCTGCCGTAAGCCCCTTGCGCGACACTGACCTGAAAACTTTTTTGCGCAAAGGCAGTGTTTTTGAACGTGCCTATCCGTGTTATCCTATGTATCGCTTACCTGACTACGGCAATTTTATAGGACTTATATTTGCCACATTGCAAGAAGAAAGCGGAGGGCTGCTCCTATTACTTGTTACCTATTCGCCAGAGGGCAAACCTATAGATGAACTGCTCATTAAAGATGATTACGATACAGGTAGCGAATCTACTACTACCAATACTCGCTTTGCCAATGATTTTACATTAGAACAAAGCTTGCTACAAATATTCTACGAGCCAGCAGCCAACGAAGAAGAAAGCATCAAGGAGAAAAACCGCAAAGAACAGGTGCGGCGCTATAGCATTAGCCCAGAAGGCAAAATTGTACGACAATCATGAATCGCATTTTCTACGGATGGTATATACTGCTGGCAGTCTTTATCATCTACATGCTTAGTAGCATTGGTGTAAGCACACTACCTCTGTTAAATGCCCAACTGAAAGCTATTTATGGATGGTCGCACGAACAAGTTGCCAGACCTCCTTCGCTGCTTTATTTCTTTATTAGCTTTGTTGCGCTTGCTCTGGGAAGTATTTTAGATAAAGTTGCCCCTAAAACCGTGATATTGGCGGGGGCGCTGTGCATGATTATTTGTTTGGCAGCATACTACTTTGTTACCCAACTTTGGCAACTGTATGCTATTTACAGCTTATACAGCGTTGCTCTAACCTGTACGGGGATTATGCCCGCTATGATACTGCTAAACCGCTGGTTTGTGACTTATCGCGGCGTAGCAGTTGGTATTTTCTTGATGGGTTCGAGTGTAGGTGGAGCCATTTTTCCTAAATGGACTACGTGGATGATTGAACAATACAACTGGCAAACAGCATCCGGCGGCTTATTGTTGGCTTGTATAGCCTTTATTGTACCACCATTGTTTTGGATTAAAAATTCACCACAACAACTCGGGCTTCTGCCCGACGGCAAAACCAATACCTCTTTTCATGGAGTTACCGTATGGAATAAAGCTACTATTGCCACTATTGGACAAGCAGTGCGTGAACCACTTTTTTATTTGCTACTGTTTGTAACGGCAGCAATGTGGTTTTGCATTACTGCACTGATTCAGCATTTGGTATATTACATGAAAGATTTGCATGTAGACCTTGCTGTAAGCGGTACGCTGCTCAGTGTGTTTTTCATTTGTAGCATTTTTGGAAAAGTTATTTTTGGATATTTGAGCGACCGATTTTCACCCAAATACATTTTGTTGTTGGCAAGTGTCTCTATGGTAGTGGGCTCGCTGGCGTGGCAATTAGCTGCCAAAATGGGCTTGGAAATACTTTATGCGGCGGCTGTTATCTATGGCATTGGCTACAGCGGCACGTTCACCACCATTCAGATTGTGTTGGCTGCTTACTATGAAGGGCTCGTATATGGTAGGCTGCTTGGCTTTTTCACCATGGCAGACACACTGGCAGGTAGCTTAGGCATCTATTGGCTCGGCTATTTGCGAACCACTGCAGGTAGCTATATTGCAGGTATGCAAACCATGGTTGTATTGTGCGTTATTTCTACAATTTGTATATTGCTCATGCGCAAACCTGATGCGGAGAAGTAACTGATAAGCAAGACAAAATAATACAACGATGCACTGATAGCCAGCCCCTTAAAAAAGAATAAGCTACAAAAATTACCACTCAACCCGACAAGTTTTGAAAACCTGTCGGGTTTTATGTATGCTGTTGCTCAAATAACAGATGTATTCATGAAGTTGGGCAATATTTTGTATTATGCAGATAGGTATGGCAAATTCTACTGACTATTAGTGCAGTTAAACAAAAGGAAACATTGATTGGTTCTACTACTTATCACTACCACAAATTACACTGCCTGCTTAGTCAGCACATTGCTCAGCACTTTGGTAATTTTGTTGCAAAGGTCATTGAGTTCTTGTTCTGTCCAAGTAATGCGCACCACCATAGAAATCAGGCGTTGCATAATGGCATCTGAGGCAGGAAATTGTACAGTGGCATAGTCTTGCGGGCATTCCATCGTTTGTGCAGGAATGGTAAAGAGGGTTTTCATACCACGTAAGTGTTCCCAGTTGCGAATGTAATGGAAATGATTGTCGTACCAATACTGAATGCCACCCACACCGTTTTCAGCAAAAGCTCTTACTACGCGTCGGGCAGTCTCTTCGTCGGGCAAAAAGAATGACAAGAAAGTAGCTGAGTCACCTGCGGGGTCGGGCAAGTAGCGAAAAGTAATTTCAGGGAATTGAGCCAATGTTTCTTTTAGGCGTTGCTTGTGTTTGCGCTGTTGTGCAAGAATGTAATCAATTTTGCGCAGTTGTGCTAAGGCAATAGCAGCGTGCAACTCACTGGCGCGGAAGTTAGTACCTAGCACAGGGTGTCCTTCCATGCCACGATTGTTGCCAATATGGTCGTGTCCGTGGTCGCTGAACATTTCAGCATTCAGATAAAGTTGCTGCTCGTTAGTAACAATGGCGCCACCCTCACCTGCAGTGATAATTTTAAAAAAGTCGAAGGAATAAGCACCTATCTTGCCGAAAGTACCCAGCATTTTGCCTTTAAACGAAGCCCCCAAGGCTTGCGCTGTATCTTCAATTAAAATGAGGTTGTGTTCGTTGCAAATTTGTACAATTTGGTCAATTTGTGCCATGGCGCCACACATATGCACCAACACAACAGCTTTGGTTTTAGGAGTGATTGCAGCACGAACAGCAGCAGGACTGAGACATAGCGTTTCGTCAATATCTACAAATTTAGGCAAGGCGCCTCCCAGTAGTACGCCCTCAATGGTAGCAATATAAGTAAAAGGCGGAACTATCACTTCGTCGCCCATTCCGATGCCACAAGCAGCCATACATAGCGCTACTGCAGTGGTACCGCTGGAGCACATTAGAGCATACTTGGCACCAGTAAACTTTGCCAATTCTTGTTCAAAAGTTTTTGCTTTCCAGTGTCCTTTGCGCTGTTCTTCGTGGTTGTAGCGAAACAGAATGCCTGTTTCTAATACGTCATTAATCTCTTTGCGCTCTTCTGCGCCAATTAGTTCTGAGCCCGGCATGGTTTCAAGGGAGTTAAGTACACAATTTAACCGATGCAAAATTACTTTTTTAGTGCAGAATCCGTTCCGGCGAGCCTAATTAAACTGTGCGTGTGCTTCCGTAAGCCTTTGCACGAACGAATCTGATATGTTGCTGAGTTATTGCTTAGAGGCGCTTTAATTTAATATGGACACAAAACTAACAAGCATAACGTTTTAGGTCTTGCCATGTGATACGACCCTCGTAGAAAGCTTTTCCGATGATGACACCATAAAGATTGAGAGGTTGTAAGGCTTCTACGTCGGCAATCGTACCAATACCGCCGCTTGCAATCAGTTGCAAACTAGGGAATTGTTGGAGCAAGGATGCATATACATCGCGTGCAGCCCCCTGTAAAGTGCCGTCGCGCGTTACATCGGTGCAGATGACGTAACGAATTCCCTTTGCTATGTAGCTGGCAATGAAATCGGTTAACGGCAGATCAGTAGTTTCTTGCCAACCACTAACAGCAATACTGCCGTTGCGAGCATCAGCTCCCAAAATAATGCGCTCGCTGCCATAAGTCTGCAGCCAATTCATAAATAGCTCAGGATTTTTAACGGCAATACTGCCTCCTGTTACTTGTGCAGCTCCGGCATCAAACACACGGCGAAGGTCTTCAGTGCTTTGTACACCGCCTCCAAAGTCAATGTGTAGAGCGGTTTGTCGGGCAATAGCTTCCAATACTTTCAGGTTGATTACCTTTTTGGCTTTGGCACCATCCAAGTCTACCAAGTGAAGCCGAGAGATACCAGCATCTTGAAATTTTTTTGCCACTTCTACGGGGTTATGATGATAGACCGTCATTCTTTGGTAGTCGCCTTGTGTGAGGCGCACGCATTTGCCATCAACAAGGTCTATGGCAGGGATGAGATACATAGCCGTTAGTCGAGGAATCGTTTTGTAAGTAGGTCGTAACTATCAATTCGGCGGTCGCGCAAGAAAGGCCAGTGGGTGCGGTAGTAGTCGCTTTGGTCTAAATCTATTGTTTGCACATGCACTTCTTCTTGGTCATGACTTGCTTGATAAAGCACTTTGCCATAAGCATTAGCAACAAATGAGCCACCCCAAAAGAGCATGTCGCCTTCTCTTCCTACGCGATTAACTGACACTACTGGTATTCCGTTAGCAATAGCGTGGCTACGCTGAATGGTTTGCCAAGCACTGTATTGGTCTTGATTAACTTCTGCGGTTTGAGATAGCGCCCAACCAATGGCAGTAGGATAGAAGAGTATTTCAGCACCCATTAGGGCGGTAATCCGTGCTGCCTCTGGATACCACTGATCCCAGCAAATTAGTACACCTACCTTACCAAATTGGGTTTGAAATACTTTGTAGCCTAAGTCGCCGGGTGTAAAGTAGAATTTTTCATAATAACCTGGGTCATCGGGAATGTGCATTTTGCGGTATTTTCCCACATAGCTGCCATCGGCATCTATTACTGCTGTGGTATTATGATAGACCCCCGCCGTACGCTTTTCAAACAAAGAGGCAATAATTACAATCCCTTGTTCTTTGGCAAGTGCTTGAAATTGCTCGGTAGTAGGTCCCGGAATGGGTTCTGCCAGTTGAAAGTTGGCATAATTTTCTACATCGCAAAAATAAAGCGAGGCAAAAAGTTCTTGTAAACACACAATTTGAGCACCTTTTTGAGCTGCTTCTCTGGTTTTTTCTAATGCTTTGGCAATGTTGGCGGCTTTGTCTGGGGTGCAACTCATTTGCACCAAGCCTATGCGAACTTGTTTCACTGTTGTTGCGTTTTTGCTGCAAAGATAGACCATTTGCAAGATTGCCAACGGTCGGGATGTAAAATGCTGTTAGTCACACAATTGTATTATTAACGCATTGTTAAGGTTGCAAAAAAGCACTATTAAGGGCAAATTTGCATCATGGAAAAGCGGTGGGTAGTAAAACCCGTTCCAGATTCGGAACAAGTAGCGTCGCTGGCATCAGCTATCAATGTAAGCGCGCCATTAGCGACTTTGTTGTTGCAGCGTGGCGTTGCTACTTTTGAGCAAGCGCGTGCGTTTTTCCGCCCTTCTCTAGACCAGCTGCACAATCCTTTCTTGATGAAAGATATGGACAAAGCAGTATGGCGACTGGAAGAAGCCATTCGCAACGAAGAGCGCATTCTAATTTATGGCGACTATGATGTAGATGGCACAACCTCGGTAGCCATGTTCTATACTTTTTTGCGGCGCTACTACAGCAATGTATTGTTCTACACTCCTGACCGCTACACAGAAGGCTATGGAATCTCCATTACAGGTATTGATTGGGCAAAGCAACAAGGTGTTTCGTTAATTATTAGCTTAGATTGTGGCATTAAATCCAACCGCGCCATTAGTTATGCAGCCGATTTGGGAATAGATTTCATCGTTTGCGACCATCACTTACCCGGCGATAGCTTGCCACCCGCTTTTGCTGTATTAGACCCCAAGCGCACCGACTGCCCTTATCCTTACAAAGAACTTTCAGGCTGTGGCGTAGGATTTAAATTCCTGCATGCTTTTTCTATCAACAACAACCTGCCTACTGAATGGCTGTTTAGCTTTCTCGACTTGTTGGCAGTTAGTATTGCCGCCGATATTGTGCCTATTACAGGGGAGAATCGCATTTTAGCACATTTTGGGCTCAGGCAACTCAACCAAAATCCACGTCCGGGTTTAAAAGCACTCATAGATATTTCCGACCTGCGCGGCGAAATTGAAGTGGCCAATATTGTGTTTGGCATCGGTCCACGCATCAACGCGGTGGGACGTGTAGCTCATGCCAGCCACGCCATCCGGCTGCTTTCTGCCGACAATCTGCAAGAAGCTGTTGCACTGGCAGCCGTTGCCAACGCTAACAACGAAGAGCGGCGCGAGTTTGACTCCAATATTACTCGCGAAGCCATTGAAATGATAGAGCAACAGTTTCCTAACCGCAAAAGTACCGTGCTGTTTAAAGAAAACTGGCACAAAGGTGTGATAGGTATTGTAGCTGCTCGCTGTATTGAAAAATATTATCGCCCTACTATTATTCTAACGCAAAGCGATGAGAAAGCTACCGGCTCTGCTCGTTCTATTGTGGGGTTCGATATCTACGAAGCCATTGCTGAGTGCGCTGACCTGTTAGAACAATATGGTGGGCATAAATATGCTGCCGGACTGACCATGCCTCTTGCCAACTTACAAGCCTTTCAAGAACGCTTTGAGCAAGTAGTAGCAGCTTCTTTGCGAGAGGAAGATTTGTTGCCTCAAATTGAAGTTGATTTGGAAATCAAGCTCGCACAAATCTCTTTTAAGTTTTTGAATATCATTCGCCAAATGGCTCCATTTGGTCCGCAAAATATGCAGCCTGTTTTTGTTGCCCGCCGCGTGCAGGTATTGCCCGAGAGTGTGCGCATATTGAAAGATATTCACCTCAAATTTGCTGTTCGTCAGGAAGACTCTGTTATTTACGATGTCATTGGTTTCAACATGGCACCTGACTACGAGGCTATTGTGCGCAGTGGGCAAACCATTGATATTGCTTTCAATCTCCAAGAAAACGATTATAAAGGACGAAAATCGCTTCAGTTGCAACTGCGCGATGTGCGCTTGTCGGAGTTATAAATTGAGAAGCACTTCTGCATACAGCCCCTTCCATATTTTTTGGAGATATGCAAATTGCATTTTTCGATTACAAGGCGCTGACTGCCAAATATTTACTTATACAATGCGCGTTTGGATACCTAAGTGCAAGGCAAGTCTACTGGCAGTTAGCAAGCAAGGCATAACCGACCACTTTACCCGTGGAAATGAAGTTGGCAATTACTCCAAAATTATCGGCGGCAGCGTGAAAGAAAACTGGCGAGGTGGTAGCACCGATACTTGTACGCGAAAAGTAACAGTATCACGATTGAGCAAAGACTGATTTAGTCTCAAATTCAACTGCTTAGTAACACGCACAGGCGGACGGCGCACAAAGCTATCTAATGTGAGTTGAAAACCTTCGTTGTCAATACTGGCTAAAAAAATCTTGCTTAAATTTTCACCCGGTTGCAACTTGCCAATGGGTTTATCGGCAACTACCGACACTTGCTGAATAACATTGTTAAGCAATTGCTGCCGACTGACAGGGAGGCTGCCCGAACTAATAGCAAGCATGGGGGCTGTGGTAAAAAGCAGTTGCATACCATAGTCGTTGGCGCGGACAACAGAGCCTGAGGCGATGAGGGTATCTGCTGTGCGCCAATTGATATGGCGAGCGCGGAAATTACTCCATGCCTCTACATCATAAGTTGCGCCGCAAGCTATACAAACCGCAGCGCACACCATAAGCCATACAACATTGTTGAGGTACAGCAGCCGAACCATCAAGATTGCTTTTTGGTTGCACAAGACTTTTCAGCACTACCTTGACAGCAAGAAGACTTCTTTTTGTGTTTTTTACTCTTCTTTTGTTCAGTTTTGGTTTCTTTCTTGTCGTCGTCGTCGTTGTGTTTGGTGACTACGGCAGTGAGGCTATTGCTCAGCTCTATAATAGCAGCTTCTAAATTACCAGCTAGCAAAATAACACTTGCAAAAAGCAACAAAAAAGTCTTTTTCATATGCGAAAATGTTTAAGGTGTTGTAAAAGTAGTGGAAATCGTCGTATTATTACAACCCGATAAACAATTTTAACAAGCCACAGAAAAGAAGTCACGTAAAGTTAACTTTCTGTGAGCCAAATGAAGAAACAACAGTAATCAATCCAACTACAACCGTTCTGATGAGTACGAATAAAGAATCATGGGGTTCTCGCGTGGGACTCGTGCTGGCAATGGCAGGTAACGCAGTCGGATTAGGCAATTTTTTGCGCTTTCCTGTACAAGCCATCCAAAATGGTGGCGGCGCATTTATTATCCCTTATTTAGTTTGCTTTTTGCTTATGGGAATTCCTTTGCTACTGGTGGAATGGAGTATGGGGCGCTATGGTGGCAAGTTTGGTCATCACAGCACTCCTTTCATTGTAGATGCAATGGACAAAAGACCTTTCTGGAAATATATTGGTGTATTCGGCATTTTCACCAATCTCGCCGTAGCTGCCTATTACTGCTATCTCGAGTCTTGGACGTTAGCCTATATCTGGCACTCCCTTACTGGTACATTTCACGGGATGGGAAGTTCGGAAGTAGCCAGTTTCTTTGGACAGTATGTAGACGTATCTTCCAGTACCACTGGTATTCCTTACGAAGCTGTTATTTTTTGGCTGTTGTGCTTGGCGCTGAATACCTACTTTCTTTCGCGCGGATTACAAGGTGGTGTAGAAAAAGTGGCTAAGGTGGCAATGCCTTTACTGATTTTGTTCGGCATCTTTTTGGTCATTCAAGCCATTAGCATCAAAGCAGGACAAAACGGCGCTATCAACAACGGAACAGCAGGGTTGAATTTTCTCTGGACTCCCGACTTTTCCAGTATTTGGAGCCCTAAGGTATGGCTGGCAGCTGCCGGGCAAATTTTCTTTACTTTATCGGTAGGAATGGGCTCTATCCAATGCTACGCCTCTTACTTGAAAGCCAAAGATGACATCGCACTTAACGCCATGAGTGCCGGATGGATGAATGAATTTGTGGAAGTAGTATTGGGCAGTTCTATCCTCATTCCTATTGCAGTAGGTTATTTAGGAATTGATACAGTAGTAGAGATGACTAAAAACGGCGGACTGGGTTTAGGCTTTCGTACCCTGCCTTATCTGTTTGAGCAATGGGGACCTACTCTGGCTGCCCTGAGCGGTATGTTCTGGTTCGGCTTGCTTTTCTTTGCTGGCATTACTTCTTCCTTAGCTATGGGAACACCTTTCGTTGGCTTTTTGCAAGATGAATTCAACTGGAATCGCGAACGAGCCGCATGGCTATTTGGGTTAGTTATTTTGCTGATGGGAGCACCTACTGTCTTTTTCTTTGAATACGGTGTTTTCGATGAATATGATTTTTGGGCAGGTACTTTCTCTTTGGTGGTATTTGCCTTTGCCGAAATAGTGCTTTTTGCATGGGTATTTGGTATGGAAAAAGGTTGGGCAGAAATCAACTCAGGTGCAGACATCAAGATTCCATATGTATATAAGTATATCATTAAGTACATTACGCCGCTTTTACTGGGTGCCGTATTTTTCAGTAGCTTGCCCAACGTATGGAACCAAATCACCAACAAAACAATATATGAACAAATAGCAGTAGCAAAAGCTGCAAACGATGTGCAAAAACTTTCTTTTTTAGAAGATTCCATTTTATTTGTGAATGGTTCGCGCATTTTGTTGCTATTAACCTATTTGGGTGTTGCCTTATTGGTAGCCATTGCATATCGCAAACGCATGCAAAAAAATACTTTGCTGTAAACCAAATAGCATGATGCCATTCCATCAATCGCCAAATGGCAACACAATTGTTAGTATTACCAAAATCCAAAGCAAACAGCTTTCAGCGCATCTTTCACATTAATATTGGGGAAACCAATTTGCTCAATAACTATGACTACAACCGCCTTGATACTCATGATAGTAGTGCAAGTATTAGTTACTTGCATAACAGGTTTCTTCTTTTGGCGCATACTCAAAACACCGCCTAAGTCTTAAATATGGTTGTATCGGTACTAATAAAAGACAAAAAATTCAAGCGCTACATCTCGGCAGAGCGGCTCCAAAAGCGCATTGAGGAATTAGGCAGGCAAATCAGCGAAGATTATGCCGGCAAAAATCCCTTGTTTATTGTTGTGTTGAACGGTGCCTTTATGTTCGCTGCCGACTTGATGCGCGAAATTGACATTCCCTCAGAGGTATCTTTCATTAAGTTTACTTCTTACCAGAACATGCACAGCACAGGAGTAGTAGATCAAATTATTGGTGTAGAAGAAGATTTGCGCAACCGGCACATTGTAATAGTGGAAGACATTATTGATACAGGCATTACGATTACTGAAGTGCTTGCCGAAATCAAAAGCTATCAGCCGGCTTCTGTTGAAGTGGCTGCATTGCTCATTAAGCCACAAGCGCTGCTGCGCCCTGTTGCTGTTAAGTATGTAGGATTTGAAATTGAACCCAAGTTTGTAGTGGGGTATGGGTTAGACTATGACGGCTACGGGCGAAACTTATGTGAAATTCTGATTTTGGATGAACCACAAAAACCCGCTGAAACGAAAATATGGACCGCAGACCAACCTTAGGCCGCCTGCTTCCCCCTCTTCATCATTGGAGATAAAAAGGAACCAACAATTGCTCTAAATACAATTTTTTTGCATAGCTTCATGCCTCCTTAAGGCGCTTGCAGTGGGTAAGCAAAAGCCATATTGAAGCTCAGGGCAACTTTGTAGTCCCTTACACAATCCAAGGCAGGAACCATGGAATTGCGCGAACTGAAAAAATTAGTGGCACAGGGCGAGGGGTTAACAGTGGAGTTTAAAAGAAAAGCTGCTCATCCTGACAAAATTATGCGCGAAGTGGTAGCTTTTGCTAATACAGTAGGCGGTTTCTTGCTGATTGGCGTGGACGATGACGGTTCTCTGCCCGGCTTGAAGTATCCCGACGAAGATGCTTTTGTGCTGAAAAATGCTATTGCCAAGTATTGTCAGCCGGCTGTTGAATACGAATTGAAACTAGTGCCAGTAGCACCTAACCGAAAAGTACTGGTATTTCACATCAAACCCGGCGTCAAAAAACCAGTCTTTGTTATCTACAATTTTCGGAAGCGACGCGGGCGTGCCTATGTGCGAGTAGCAGACCGAAGTGTACAGGCAAGCCGAGAAATGCGACAAATCTTAAAATGGGCAGACTCTCCTCAACAAGTCGGCTTTACTTACGGCGAGCGGGAGAGAATTTTGCTTAAATATTTAGCACAATACGAAAAAATCAATGTAGCTACTTTTGCACAACTAGCCGATACAAGCTACCAAGAGGCATCTCAACTGTTGGTTAGGCTGACCCTAGCACACGTACTCCAAATTATTCCAGACGAGGCAGGCGACTATTTCATCCGAAAGCCAGAAGCATGGTAAACCTACTACTTGCACTGCAAAAAAAGTATTGTGCCGTCGCCAGCTGTAAAAAATAATTGCACTTTGCCAAAGAAAAGAGTTTATTTTGCTTACTTCACTTGTGCCTATTATTCATGTGCGGAATTTGTGGCATTTATGCTTTCAACGAAATTGGGCGGTTCAGCATGATTAACCTGTTGGCTGCCAACAATGCACTGGTACATCGTGGTCCCGATTCGGGGCTACTTTTTGACCACAACCGCTGCGGGCTGGGACACAGGCGGCTGGCGGTGATAGACCTTAGCAGCGATGCCAACCAACCCATGACCGACGAAACGGGGCGCTATACCATCGCTTTCAACGGCGAAATTTACAACTTTCGCGAATTGCGGGCAGTCTTAGAAGGGCGCGGCGTTACATTCCGCACCCAATCCGATACGGAAGTGCTCTTGCAATGGCTCATTGCACACGGCACCGAGGGACTGCAACGCCTGCACGGTTTTTTTGCCTTTGCACTCTACGATGCTGCGGAGGAAAGCCTGTTGCTTGCCCGCGACCGCATGGGCATTAAGCCGTTGGTTTGGTATGAGGATGAAGACAAGTTTTTGTTTGCTTCGGAAATCAACGGGTTGCTGGCTTTCCGCATTCCCCGACGGTTAGACCGCGCTTCCATTGCACAATATTTTCAACTGCACTACATCCCCGCGCCTTATACTGCGCTGCAAAATGTGTACAAGTTGCCGCCCGGGCACTACATGCGCCTGAAAGGACGAAACCGCGAAACAAAGCAGTGGTACGCACTGCCCGAACGGCAAGGAACGTACACAGGTACTTACGAAGCTGCCTGCAAAGAACTTCTCCGCCTGATGGAACAGTCCGTTGCCGAGCGTATGGTAGCCGATGTGCCGCTGGGCACTTTCCTGAGCGGCGGCATTGATTCATCAGTAGTTACGGGCTTGGCAAAGCAACTCAAAAGCGACTTGCAGACTTTTTCCATTGGCTATACCGACGAGCCTTTTTTTGATGAAACCCGCTATGCCGAGATGGTTGCCAAGCATTTCGGTACACAACACCATACGTTTAAACTGCGCAACGACGATTTATTTGCTGCCGTTGAAAATATTTTGCCGCTCATGGGCGAACCTTTCGCCGACTCATCGGCCATTCCCTACTACATTTTGAGCCAAAAGACCCGCAAACAAGTAACGGTTGCCCTTTCGGGCGACGGGGCGGATGAACTGTTTGCAGGCTATCAGAAATACCGCGCCGAGTGGATGATTCGCAACCATGCTTGGCAGCCGCAACTGGCAAAACTCTTATCGCCGCTGCTGCAACACCTCCCCCAATCGCGGAACAGTGCTTGGGCGAACCGCTTCCGCCGCGTGCAGCGCTTAGCCGAAGCCGCCCGCATGAACCCGCAGGAGCGTTATTGGTTCTTAACTACTTTCATGCCCGAAAAAACGGTTTTAGATATGCTGCAAATGATTGACAGCGAAGAGGTTGCAGCGGAAATTGCCCGCCGAACAGCAGCTTTGCGGCAAACCGTTACGGGCAGCGACCTGAACGAAATTCTGCTTGCCGATACGCGCTTGGTGCTGCCTAACGATATGCTGCACAAAGCCGACAGCATGAGCATGGCGCACGCATTAGAAGTCCGCGTGCCGTTTTTAGACCATCGGGTAGTGGAGTTTGCTTGCAGCCTGCCTGCCGAATACAAAATCAACGGACAGCTCAACAAACGAATTGTACAGGATGCTTTCCGCAAGTTTCTGCCTGCCGCGCTCTACAACCGCCCCAAGAAAGGCTTTGAAGTGCCGCTGCTGATGGCTTTCCGCACCGAGTGGCGCAATCTGTTAGAAAACAAGTTGTTGTCAGACGAATTCATCCGCGAACAAGGCATTTTCAAACCCGAATACATCCGCAACCTGAAAAAATCGCTGTTTGAGAGCAATTCCGTTGAGCAAAACCACGTATGGGCAATCATGGTGTTTCAGCACTGGTGGCAGCGGCTGGGGATAAATTTGGCGGTAGAAGAGGAAGAACAATAAACAAATTTAAATGTACTACATCGGCACGGATAAACGCTGATTTTTTAATTGGTTCCATATCAATCTGCGTCATCCGCCCGAAATCCGTTTTCTTATAGCAAAACCCGACAGGTCTTGAAGACCTATCGGGTTTAAATAATTGGTATTGAATGATTTGTGCCAAAAAGCAGTTGCCAATCATTCGTGCCATTCTACCATCCTCTTTCGGCAGGTTTAGTGCGTAATGACGGGAGGTAACTCTGCTGCTTGTTTAACAAAACTTTCCGCCATTGACAAGGCGGGCACTTGGCGAACTAATTTTTTCTTTTCGTTCACTTCAAGCATTTTAGCGTGCAGGTTTTCAGGTTTGCGATGCTTCAACTCTTTCATGCTGTCCATACCGGCGGCGTGTAGCAGTTCGGCGTATTGCGAACTTACCCCTTTGATGCGGAATAAGTCTGCCATATTTGTCCAAGTCAGGATTTTTCCCTCATCAATACCGGTGTCGGCAGCTACTTTTTCTCTGCCTTTTTTAGTGGCGCAGGCTTCCAGCAGTTGCTCTACGGTTTTGATACCTGCATTGCCGAGTTTTTCTGCAAATACAGGTCCTATGCCTTCAATTTCATCAATTTTGTAAGCCATTGGTGTGAATAAATGCAATTTCAAGATAATAGCTTTCCGATATACAAAGCAAATTCCACGGGTTGATTCAAACCCGCCCTGTATGCCATCCGAATATTTTTTTATACTTTGCGACACCGCTGAGCAATCAACCTGTAAGCAACGCACCAGCTGACTTTTATCTTCTTTATTCTTTTGTGAAAATGAAAAAAACTACCCTTTTGTGGTTATTCCTGTGGGTGTTTACAGCAACAGCATGGGCACAAAATGCAGATTCGCTGTTCATTCGCGAAAACTATCAAAAGTATGAGTACTACATCCCTATGCGCGACGGCACAAAACTGTTCACGCACGTGTATGTACCCAAAGACGCTTCCGAACAGAACAAATACCCAATGCTGATGCAGCGCACCTGTTACAGCATTGCCCCTTATGGGTTGGATAAATACCCAACACGGCTCGGACCTTCGCCAACGCTGATGCGCGACAAATATATTTTCGTGTATCAAGATGTACGCGGGCGCTACATGTCCGAGGGACAGTGGACCAATATGACTCCACATATTCCTAACAAGAAAAGCAAAAACGATGTGGACGAAGCCTCCGATACTTTTGATACGATTGAGTGGCTGCTGAAAAATATCAAACACAACAACGGGCGCATCGGTCAGTGGGGGATTTCTTACCCGGGCTTTTATACAGCTGCCGGTGCATTGAGTAATCACCCTGCACTAAAAGCAGTTTCGCCACAAGCCCCCGTTGGTGATTTTTTCTTTGACGATTTTCACCACAACGGCGCATTTACGCTGGGTTATTTCTTTACCTATCCTGTTTTTGGAGTGCAAAAGAAAGCCCCTACACCTGAAAGTTGGTTCCGTGAAGATGCTATTAAGCCTCATACCCGCGACATTTATCAATATTTCTTGGATTTAGGTCCGCTTAAAAACGCCAATGAACTCTACAAAGACAATTTTTTCTGGAAAGAAACGGTTGAGCACCCCAATTACGACGAGTTTTGGCAAAAGCGCGGCATTGTACAACATATGAAAGGTGTAAAGCCTGCCATGATGACCGTAGGCGGCTGGTTTGATGCTGAAGACCTCTACGGCCCACTCAATGTGTACAAAGCCAATGAAAAAGGCAGCCCGAATGCATACAATACGCTCGTGATGGGACCTTTCGGTCACGGTCGTTGGTCGAGGGATGCCAAAGGTCCAACGCTGCACAGCAACGTCTATTTTGGCGACAATATCGCACAATTTTATCAACAGGAAATTGAAGCAAAATTCTTCCGCCACTTCCTCAAAGAATCAGGCGATGGTAAAACAGGGCTGCCCGAAGCCTATATGTTTGATACGGGCAGCAAACAATGGATGCAGTTTGACGCATGGCCTGCTAAAAACGCACAGCCCCTGACCTTCTATCTGCACGAAAACGGCAAACTGGATACGCGAATGCCGCAGGCTGCCAACAGTTTTACTGAATACGTAAGCGACCCTGCCAAGCCCGTACCGCATACGGAAAATCTGCGTAGCATGGGCAACTTTACGCCTTTTGACTACATGAGTGAAGACCAGCGCTTTGCCGCGCGTCGCCCCGATGTATTGGTGTTCCAGACCGACGAACTGACCGAAGACATCACGCTGGGCGGTGAAATTATGGCCAAGTTGAAAGTAAGCACCACCGGTTCGGATGCCGATTTCTTTGTCAAACTGATTGATGTATATCCGGGCAACGAACCCGACCACCCCTATATGACCGACCGGAAAATGATTATGGGCGGTTATCAGCAAATGGTGCGCAGTGAAATCATGCGGGCGCGTTTCCGCAATAGCTTTGAGAAGCCCGAACCCATGCAGCCCAATCAGATAACAGAAGTGAATTTCCGCTTGCAAGATGTGCTGCATACCTTCAAAAAAGGGCATCGCATCATGATTCAGATTCAGAGCACTGCCTTCCCACTGTTTGACCGCAACCCACAGAAGTTTGTGGAAAATATTTACAAGGCAAATCCCGAAGACTTCATCAAAGCCACACATCGCGTATATCACCAACAAGGCGCTGCTTCGGCTATTGAAGTACAAGTGATTCGTTGAATAATTCCCAATACTACCTTGTAAAAAGCCACCTGTAGTGCTCTATCACATCTAATTGCAAAACCCAACAAGGTTTGAAAACCCGTTGGGTTTACTTGTGTTGCATCGGTAGCAATTTAGGCAAACATGCAGCTCAAAAGCCTTCGAATCAAAAGAAGCCTCCGATGAACCTTACAAAACCTGCTACCTAAAGGCATCGGTGTTTCTCGGATGCCCTCATGATGTTGGATTTTCCAACTGCAAAAGTTAGCAGAGCACAAAAAAAGATGAAGACATGCTTTTTTGGCTAATCCCTATCTTTCCTGATTGAAAGTATTTTTGGCAGAAGCCATATTACAAAAACCCGACAGATTCGAAAACCTGCCGGGTTTTGTTTTAGTGAGTCCTTATACTGTTGCGTGTATTTTCAAAACGCTACAAGTAGTTTGCAAACAAGTAGTTGATTTGCCTAATACTGCCAACCGTGAACCCGCAAAATCCGAAAGGGGATAATACCTCTCGGACTTCTTAATTATTGCGCATTCATGTACCTCATCAATGCAAGAAATGGCGCACGCCTGTAAATACCATTGCCATATCGTGTGCATCGCAAAAAGCGATTGACTCGGCGTCTTTCACAGAGCCTCCCGGCTGAATAACAGCGCGGATACCTGCCTGATGTGCTATTTCTACACAGTCGGGAAAAGGGAAGAAAGCATCGGAAGCCATTACCGCTTTGCTCAAATCAAAACCAAAATGTTTGGCTTTTTCAATTGCCTGCCGCAAGGCGTCTACCCGCGAGGTTTGTCCCACTCCACTGGCAAACAGTTGCCCATCTTGTGCCAACACAATAGCATTGCTTTTAGCATGCTTCACTAATTTATTGGCAAAAAGCAGTGCTTTGGTTTCATTGGCTGTGGGCTGCCGTTTGGTAACGGTTTTCAAATCTGCTTCGGTTTCAGTTTTGGCGTCGCGGTCTTGTACAACAATGCCATTTAGGAGTGTTTTTACTTGCACGTGGGGTAGTTGGATAGTTTTCTGTTGCAGCAAAATGCGGTTTTTCTTGGTTTTGAGCACTGGCAACGCCGACTCATAGAACAGCGGAGCAATTAACACCTCAAAAAACAGCGAGTCTAACTCCTTGGCAGTAGCCAAATCAATCGGCTTATTTGTTACTAACACGCCGCCAAAAGCCGATATAGGGTCAGCTTGTAAAGCTTTCAAATAGGCTTCGCGTACGTTGCTAGCAGTAGCAGCACCACAAGCATTGGTATGTTTCAGAATGGCAAAAGCAGGAGTGTCGCCAAATTCTGCAATAAGTTTTACAGCTGCGTCAATATCTACCAAATTATTGTAAGACAGCTCTTTCCCATTGAGTTGCTCAAACATTGCCTCTAAGTTGCCAAAGAAATAACCTTTCTGATGTGGATTTTCACCATAACGCAAAGTGCGCCCAGCACGCAAACTTTGTTTGAACACAGGCAACGCTTCAGTGCGGTTGAAGTATTGGAAAATAGCTGCATCGTAATGAGAACTAATGTCGAAGGCTTTGGCTGCATAGTGCCGCCGCTGTGTAAGAGTAGTTGTGCCGTTTTGTGCTAAGAGCAGTTGATATACCTCTTTGTATTGCTCTTGGGAGGAAACAACAAGTACATCGTGGAAGTTTTTGGCAGCCGCACGAATGAGCGAAATACCACCAATATCAATTTTTTCAATCACATCAGCTTCCGATGCACCCGAGGCAACAGTTTGCTCGAAAGGGTACAAATCCACAATAACCATATCAATGGCGGGGATTTCATATCTTGTAGCTTGCTCGCGGTCATCGGCAAGGTCGCGGCGGTGCAAAATGCCGCCAAACACCCTAGGATGCAAGGTTTTCACGCGTCCACCAAAAATAGAAGGGTAGCCTGTTAGCTCTTCTACTGCCACAACGGGTATTTGCAAACTTTCAATAAATTGCTTGGTGCCACCGGTGGAGTAGAGTTGTACCCCATTTTGATGTAACAAACGAATAAGCGGCTCCAAGTGGTCTTTGTAATAAACCGAAACAAGAGCAGAAGTAATTTTTTTTTGCATGACAAACAGGAAGATTGCCATGCAAAGTTGTGAAAAAATTTGTGAGCTTAGTGCATTGCGCTTGTGTTTTGCTGCAAGGCATAATTTGCAGCTTTGCAAACCCAGTGATAATTTGTGCAAATACAAAGGCTACTATACTTATGTCCGTTATTCGCATTGGTTTAATTTCCGACACACATGGTTACTTAGACGAGCGGGTATTTGATTATTTTGTCAGCTGCGACGAAATTTGGCACGCTGGTGACATTGGTACACTAACCGTAGCAGCACAGTTGGCATCGTTTAAACCTTTGCGCGCTGTATATGGCAATATAGACGCCGGAGAAATTCGACAACGCTACCCTGAACATCAGCATTTTGCTTGTGGAAAGGTAAAAGTTTGGATGACGCACATTGGAGGATATCCGCCAAACTATACGCCTGCTTTGCGAAAACAGTTAGATGAGTTCCAACCTGATTTGTTTATTTGTGGGCATTCGCACATTCTCAAAGTGATTCCCGACCCAGCGCGAAAGCTGCTTCATCTCAATCCCGGTGCCGCCGGACACGAGGGTTTTCACCCTGTGCGAACCCTACTGCGTTTTGCCATTCACCCTGAAAAACAGGGAGTTAGCAGTATTGAGCAGTTAGAAATAATTGAACTGGGTAAACGAGGCAAAATGCAAAGAACGAGCACAGATAACAAAACGCAATGAGCATTGGCAGAGAAGCATATCTTTTTTATTTTGCATTTTCCAAAGAATTGATGCTACTGTGCCATAGGTTACACGTGCAACAGCAACGTACTGCCTGCGTTGCGATGTGTGTCCTTATGCATCATGTGATTTTTTTTCGTTACGCCGTTGCACATTACAAGTGGAGAATAGTTGCTCGTGGGAACACAAACAATGGTGAGTTTACCTTCATGAATATGAATTTGACAAAATGAACCTTACAAAAAACTAAACAAACACTTGGCGAATCTGTTGTATCACACTTTGTTACAACTTCCCACAAGGATTTATTGGATTTGTTTGTAGCTGCTCTCTGCAAGCCGGCAAATTATTGAGTAAGGCTAACTTGAACAGAATAAGTATTGGCTACAGAAGTTTGTAGCCTACTAAAAAATCGGTTCGTGCACCAAACGGACGGAAATAAACAAATATTTCGTAGTTATTTTGGGTTTGTCCATGACTTCCTTCTAAAAAAATATCATCGCGGCTGCCGTCTTTGCGAAGCAGCGAATACTGGTAGTCATAAATGCCCTGTTTGAGCAACACAACTCCCTGATATACTTGCTGTTCAGGATAATACTTCATTTCAAAGGCTTCGTCGAGCCGCCAATCGGAGAAGCCACCTGTTACAAACACTTTTCCTTCGGGCAGTTCAGGGCTTTTCAGGGTGAAGACTACTTCGGCATAGTCGGCTTCTGTACCGGGGTCTCGGCTGCCCTGTACAGTAGCAACTACAAACCTTCCGTTTTGGTCGGGAAACATTCGGTTATAAGCCCAACCATTGCGGCTTTGGTCGGGCATAATAAATACTTCATTCAAATGCGGACGCAGGTTGATATGCCCTACATTCATGAGGCGCGTATTGAAATTGGTGATATTGAAAACGCGAAATTCGTTGCCTCCCTTAAACTGACGTTCGAGCATAAAGTTGTCATATTGTAAAACACGTTCATAGGAACGAATAAAAGAGGGTTGCCAATCGCGAGCCATGTTGTCCCAGCGAAAGTTCTGGCGTACCATCACGCGAATTTGTTGTTGTGGATTTCCCACTTGTAGTGCACCATAATGAACAGTAAAATCTACTTGCTGATTGCGAAAAGCCTCTTCTACTCCCACAGGATTTTTTACCGATGCATGAATGGTTGCTACTGACTCGTACACCATGAATCGTCGCGAAAGTAACAAATTGCCCTCGTTGCCTTCTTCATACACTACCAACACATAATTGCCTGAAACTTGCACTGGTGGCACCTCGAAGCGATAATGTACAAAATTCACTTTGGTGTTGAACGACAGTTGGCGGTCGGTAATAAAAAACTCGTTGTAAACTTGTAAATACTCCACAGCACTAAGCTGTGAAACAGACCAATCGGCATTGCAGTTAATAATTTTGACAGCAAGGCGCTCTATTTGGTCAGTCAATTTGTCAAATGTTAAAATAAGCTGCCCTCCCTTAGGAATGATAGGAGGGAGCAATTGGCTCTGTATGGGGTCGCCAGTGAGTGGATAAAGTTGCACGGTACGAATGTCTGGCTGATAATTAAGGTCTTCCATTTTGAGCTCAGGCAAACGCGCATAAGCATTTAGCCACATAAACAACCCAAGCAATAGCATGAAGCAAGGTTTCATACAGCAATGAATTGATGCAGAAGAATTGTATGCGAATGTGGTAGCCACCATTGAAACAGCAGCAAATTAGCAAAATTTTGGACGGATATTTCACATGGCATCCTACGTGTAGCGCGAATGATACAGTTGGATGCTATAAAAATACCATTTCTCTCCCTCTTTTCACTGCTTTGCAAAAGAGCAGCCTGTGGCTACAAAACGTGCTTTATTTTTCACTCTCCAAAGAAGTGCTTGTGCTACTTCCATTGGCTGTTCATGTAAACATAAACAACAGCAGCTTGTAAATTGAATTTTTCAGCGGTTGCATCGCATAACTTGTATTTTGAAAAACTCCACGTAAAACGCACTTTTTTAGATAGTAAGTACTTGGTTGTCAAGCTTTACCTTTGTATCATTCGCCTTAAAACTGCTTTAAATAGGTTATTTTTCCAATCAGATGCTGACTTTGTTGTCGCTCGTGAAGGTCTTGAAATCCTCTTTGGTTGAAAACTAAGTACACAAATGAAAGCGGGCGAAACTCCCATGAGAGTCGCACATTCCATACCTCCCGATTGGCAGAGCTATTAAACTGGTAAAATCCTATTAGCTGGAGGCGAGGATTAACGGCTATACGGCTTTCAAGGCTCCACAGTTGCACGTAAGCATCTTCCCGTTGGATACCAACTTGTCGAAATTGATTCATTTCATAGCTACCATTTAGCTGAAAATGCGGAATAGGGGCTAAGCGAATATTGCCCTCTATGCTCAACAGGCTGCCATTGTAGTAACCTCCCCAAGAAGCAAAAGCAAAGTAAGAGAATTTTTTAGAAGGGTCGCTGCTCACCATTATGTTATGTCGCAAATATTGATAACTACCGGATGCAATATCTATTCCCAGCGGACTGAAAGTTTCTTCCAAGTGTTGAAAGGTTGGGTCGGAGAAGATACCTAAAAAGCCACTGTTTTGTAAAGTTATCCAAACAGGATTGATAGATATGCGCGCCTCTTGGAGGCGTCGGGTTTGTGCATTGAAATAAATTTCGGGAAATATACCGGGCTCTAATGCGCGTAGCCATCGTGGATACCACGATTGGCGGATGTTCAAAAACATGCCCGCATTAACGGCTGCTACATTGTGCCGAGAAACAAAACCCGTTTTGGCATCAAAACCTGCTGTAACTAATACTGGCACAATAAAAGCCTCCATATGATTGGCAGCATAGTTCAAATGTGCAAAAGCAGCTGTTCCACGCGAGCCGGCTTGGCTGTCTAAACTCTGAGCGAGCATTGTATTGAGGCTCAATGAGGGGGTTAAGCGCAGAAAAGCATCGGCTGCTACCACAGCATTCCGATTGCTGGGCTGGGCTGCTTGTGCCTCTTGATGACGAAAAGTAAGCATGCTACCAATGCGGTGTTGCTCGCCTATGTTGCGCGTGTAGCGTCCAACAAGATAATTCACAGGAGCCTGCACATTATTACCGCTTTGCCGCATGAGGATGGTGCCATAGTTGTGAGTAAGCGAACGATGTACGTAGCGAGCACCAGCCACAATAGGAATGGGATTACCCACCTCATCCAGTCCGATGCGCCGGCTGAAAAAGGGCTGGATTTGCATGTTGATATCGTCTCCACCGAGCAACCCTGCCCCGAATAAACTTGCATTTTCTAAAAAAAACTGTCTGCGTTCAGGAAAGAATACCGAAAATCGAGTCAAATTATTCACTTGCCTGTCTACATCGGCTTGTGCAAAATCGGTGTTAAAGGTCAGGTCTACCACATTACTTGGATTGATTGCCCACTTCACCTCCCCGCCAGTTTTCAATGAAGAGTGCCATGTTGAGGTATTGTAGCGGTCGGTAGTGATAAGTGTGTAAGGAGTTACTTGCAAGTTAGGAGCTGGAGGGGGTGGCTGAATGCCTACTAATTCGCCAGCGTATTCCATTCGGAACACGCTAAATGCACGGGGAAAAGGCGACCATGCTGTGAGTTCATTTCCTGCACGGCGGTTGCGCACAAAATTAATTCCCCATGTAGGTTGACCGTTAGCAGAGGCAGGATAGCGCAAGGTGTGCCAAGGGATGGCAAACTCTGCTGTCCAGCCGCTATCTAACCGTTGTGTGCGTACTTTCCAGCGTGCGTCCCAGTCGGTATCGAACATCATGTCGTCAAAAGCTAACAAATCGCGCTGCGAGCCATATGGGTTAACCATAAATGCCATAGCATTGCGTTTGTCGTTGAATCCGTCTATGACCAGTCCGAATACATCTTGTTCTTCGTCGTCAAAATCGCGACGCAGGTCAGGTACGCGAATTGCTTTTCTCCCCAGCGAATCGCGACAAAATGCTGCCACATACAAGTAATGAGGGTCGTATAGCACGCGCACCTCTGTATCAAATTGTGCAGGCTGCCCTTGAAAAGGTTCTACTTGGGTGAAAGAACGTGCTATTGGGGCTTGCTGCCAATCAGACTCTTCCAAATGTCCGTCTATTTTTAAAACGCTTGTAACGGAAAGGGCTACTATTTTTTTTCGTATCGAATCGGGTTTAAATACATCCTGAGCAGTTCCTAACAGTGGCGACCCAAAAAGCCATATTGATAGCTGTATGATTAAGAGGGCTCTGTCAGGCATTGTAAAGAGCGAGTTCGAACAATCAGCAGACATACTGATTTGAAAGGAAAACCAAAATTTAATCAACTACTGTGTTATTTCACCTCTACGGGCTTTACTGTACTGCCCGGTCTAATTTGTAGCAAGCCAGTAGTAATTACAGTATCTCCCACGGCAACTCCTGCAAGAATCTGTATTTTCGACTCAGTGCGAATGCCTGTTTTTACCATGGCAGGTGTGGCTTTGCCATCTTTCACAAGAAATACTTTTTTACTGTCCATTTCAGAAATAATGGCTTCGGTAGGCACTAGCAGTGCATTGTCGATTTTATTTAGCACAATTTTCACCGAAGCAAAAGCACCGGGAAGAATTTCGCGGTCGGGATTGCCACATACCGCCCGAATTTGAATGGTACGAGTAGCAGCTTCTACTTTGGGCTCAATGGCATATACCGAACCCGTATATTCTTTTGTTCCACCGGCAACCGTAAAAATAATTTTCATACCTTTCCTCACCACTCCCATATACTTTTCAGGAATAGAAAAATCTACTTTTACGCTGCTCAAATCTATTAGGTTGGCTATGCGTGTAGCAGGAGTAACATAGCTACCTTCGCTAACATATCGCAAACCAATTTGCCCGCTAAATGGTGCAAGCAGGCGTGTTTTGGCAATTTGCGATTGAATGGCTTCAATAGTGGCGTTTTGTGCGTCTAACTGTGCGGTAAGTGACTCAAATTCTTCCTGACTAATACCTTGCCGTTGCAAGAGCTTCTCGTCGCGTGCTTTTTTCTTTTCCAATAAATCTTTCTGAATTATGGCGCGCTTCAACTCTGCTTGCAGTTCATCATCGTTGAGTTGCAGTAGTAGTTGCCCTTTGCTAACGATGCTTCCTTCTTGGAAATAAATATGCGTGATTTTGCCAGCAATTTCACATTTCAAATCTACCTCTTCATTGGCAATTACAGAGCCTACTGAACTGATTTTGTCTTCTAACGGTTCTCCTTTCACAATGTAAGCGTTAATTGCCTGCGGTGGAGCTTCTTTGCCTGCAGTACCCCCCGATGCAGTCAAGTTGTCTTTTTTGGCTTCTGACCCAAACCATTCCAAACGCCATGCAATACCTACTGAAACTACGGCAAGCAGCAACATGAAGACAATTGTACGGACAGCTATTCTCATAAAAATGCAACAAATGTTAAAATAAATGGGAAAACATCAACAGGAAGGGTACAGGTTGATATTGGTGGCAAGCATCATGCACAAATTTAGGAATGTTTTTGAGCTTCGTAGTACACATTCATTAAATCGGCAGCGGCGTGTGGCACATGTTGTTTGCCAGTTTGAATGGCTATTAGTTTGTCGTTCCAAGCTTGTTTAATGGCTGCATGCTGGTAAAAACTTTCTATGAGTTGTTCGGCGATGAGTTCTTTCAGCCATGCTTCTTGTTGTTGCTGCCTTTTGCGTTGCCACCAACCGTTGGCTTGCATTTGTTGTTGATAGCGAAGTAACATTTGCCAAATCTCTGCTAAGCCACTGCCTTCTAAGGCAGAGCAAGTGAGCACTTGGGGTTGCCAGCCATAAGGTTTGGGAGGGAAGAAGTGCAGTGCGCTGCGATACTGGGCTTGGGCAATTTGGGCTCGTTTGACATTATCGCCATCGGCTTTGTTGATAACCACGGCATCTGCCATTTCCATAATGCCTTTTTTAATACCTTGTAGTTCATCGCCTGCACCCGCTAACATAAGCAACAGAAAAAAATCGGTCATGCTGTGTACGGCGGTTTCTGACTGCCCTACGCCTACAGTTTCAACTAAAATAACTTCAAAACCTGCTGCTTCGCAAAGCAGCATTGTTTCGCGAGTTTTGCGGCTTACTCCTCCCAGCGAGTTACCCGAAGGCGAAGGACGAATGTAGGCCAGTGGGTTATGGCTAAGTTGTTCCATGCGGGTTTTGTCGCCCATAATGCTGCCTCCTGTTACTGGGCTACTGGGGTCTATTGCCAAAACGGCTAATTTTTTGCCATAACTGGTTATTAACGACCCAAAGCGCTCAATAAAAGTGCTTTTGCCCACTCCCGGCACTCCTGTAATGCCTATGCGGATGGCTTTTCCAGTCTCGGGGAGTAGGGTTTGAATGATAACATCGGCTTGCTCGCGGTCAGCAGGTAAGCGGCTTTCTATTAAGGTAATGGCACGACTGAGAATAAACCGATTACCTTGCCTAATACCGCTGACGTATTCTGATGTGCTGAGTCGTAAGCGCGGCATGGTTAGCTGTCAGATTTAAACGGAAAAATAAAAAAGTTTCAAACAGCCAGTGCGTTTGAAACTTTTTTAACCATCATTTTTCCCTAATCTTACTTTTTAGTAGAGTCAGTTTGGGTGTTTGTTTCTTGTGTGGAAGGACTTACCGAACCGGGAGCAGGTGCTGGGTTGTTGTTGCTTGGAACAGGCGTCTTTATTTGCTTGTTCTTAGCAGCATCTATGTTAGGGCTTCTACTTTCTGAAGAGCGGTCTAAGGTGATATTTGCCAAAAGAGCCAAAACCATAATAGCACTTGCAAACACCCACGTGACACGTTCAAGGAAATCAGTAGTACGCTTAGCTCCCATAATTTGAGTAGCAGCTGAAGCACCTAAATTGCCCGCTAACCCTGTACCCTT
Organism: Bernardetiaceae bacterium; assembly: GCA_025056255.1. GTDB lineage: Bacteria > Bacteroidota > Bacteroidia > Cytophagales > Thermoflexibacteraceae > Rhodoflexus. The sequence goes on from JANWVT010000002.1 coordinate 180,026, forward strand.
AGAGCTTTGTGCCATCACTGCTAAAATCAGCAGCACGGATATAATTAAAATTAGAATGATGATTAACTGTGTCATTATCTTTGTGTTATAAGCGTTGGAGCTCTTCAATTTGCGCTGCAAAATAAGCGCTTTTCTGGGGATATTTCAAAGCAAGGCGCTGATAAATACTAATTGCTTTTTCCTTTTTGCCTTGCCGCACATAAATTCTGGCTAAATATTCGGAAATATTGTCTTCATTTTCTTGTACACTTCGAACAGATAGGTCTTCCTGTTCAGGCAGTTGGTCTAATTTGCTGCGGTCGATACTAATGGTTGGTTCTTTTTTGATAAACTCGTCAATAATGTTCCACGTGTTTGTGTCTATCATAGCAGATTGGGGTTGTAAAGTAGTTGTAGCCGCAACCGGTTCTTCGGTTAGGCTTTCAAAAAAACTCAAATCGTCGGTAAGGCTTTTCTCTTGCTGTGTAGTCGGTTTAAACAAATCGTTACTCAAAGATTGGATTTGCTCGGAATACCATTGTGCCTCCGCCTCATGCCGTTCAGCATAGCTGCTAACTATATCGTGGCTTTCATCGGGTTCGCCCAAAGTTGCAAGGTCGGCTTTGTTGGTAGCTATTTTGCTCCATGCGCTTTGCCATGCTTGTTGCGCCTGTTGTTGCTGTTGGAAGGCTTGCTCGTCGGCGTCACTGAGTTGTTGCCAGTCGGGCAATAGGGTTTCTTCCCATGCTTGGGGCATGCCTTGTCCGTGGTAGTAAGCCTGTTCTGCCTCTAAGCGCTCGGTGTAAGGCTCAAGCATCTGCTCAGTTAAGGTATCAGTCATGGTTGTTTGAACAGCTGCGGCTGGTGAAGACAAATTGATATGAACGGGACTAATCACCTGGTCTAAGCCGTCTAATACCACCTCGTCTTCTATTGCTGTCTCTTCTTCGGTCAATGGCGGAATAATATCGTCATCGTGATAGTCAGTAGGTTCATATTCAAAAGCAGGGATATTATTGCCCAGTAGTTCTTTTTGCAATTGTTCATACTCGCGTTCGTGAACAGAGGCTTGAAACTCAAAGTCAAGTGGTTCTAACAAAGGTGCTTCTACTACTGATTCAGTAGACGTTTGTTCAGCAACAGTAGCCGTAGTAGGCAACTCATAATCGTTGTTGTCACCAAACAATGCCGATTCAGAAAATACTGGCGCAGGGTCAGCCGTATCTTGCGATACTTGTTCAACAGCAGAAATAGGAGTAGTTTGTAGCTCTTGCGGGGGCTCTGCTACTATTGCCTGCTCCAATATTGCTGGGGAATCCATCAAGCTGATTTTATCGAACAGGTTGACTTCTTCGGCAGTGAAATCTATGGATAAAGTAGCTAACTCTTCATCTGTGGTATGGAATTCTTTATTGATAACTTGCTTCAATCGCGCTCGGTCGGGGGCATACAAAGCAGCCTTGCTAATATGAGCCATTTTGCCAGTAGCCTGCGCCAATCGACAATGAAAAGTGGCACAGTAGGGATAGACCTTTACTAATTGTGCCAGCATATCGGTAGCAACAGGCATCATGCCTTCTCCCGAATAGCGTACAAGTTGTGTAAATTGTTCTGTGTTAATCATAGCAGGCAGAACTGTTGCAAATCCAAAGTTAATAATTTGTTGCTAAGCGCTTACCAATTGGCTACTGATTTATTGAAGATGTCTAAAATAATTTGGTCGAAAATGCGACGGATAAGGTCTTGTTCTACCTGTGAAAGGGTCTGATTTTGTGGAAAATCCTCAAAAAATGAAAATTCTTGCTCAAAATTGAGGCTTTCGTCGGCCACATTCTCGTAGTTCACTTTTACTTTAATAGTAAGCCGCTGCAAAGCACCCAACTGTTGAAATTCTATACCACCCGATTGAACCGAGCCAGCAGAAGGAGCTACTGGTGTAACTTCGTATTCAGTGATAGTTCCGCTGAAGCGCAAGTCGCCGTTGCTGTTTACTAACCGCAGGCGGGTGTTGCGCATGAAATATTCGCGCAAGGTTTCAGTGAATTGCAATGCGAGGTTTGCCGGACCGGCGGGCACATCGGCATAAAATAGGTCTATTTGCATGGTTTGAATTTTCGGGTCTAAGTTGATACCCGAAAAAGTAAAACTGGGAGCTTTGGCACAATTGCTCAACAGGCATAGCATAGCTACCATACCAATGTGCCGTTGTATGCTTTTTAGCGTGATAGTCCAATGGTGTTTTGGCATGTTGCTATTAGTCTTCTTCGATACCGTATTGTTTAATTTTCCGATACAACGTGCGTTCAGAAATGCCCAAATCTTGTGCAGCATACTTGCGCTTGTGATTGTTCTTAATAAGTGCCTTAATAATCATTTCTTTTTCCTTTTTCTGCAAAGAAAGGCTGTCTTCCTCCTCTTCTCGATGAATTTCGTGAGGAACGTCTTCAATATTAATGAACTCATAGTCATCTTTATTATTTCGGGAAGTAGGAGGTTTAATCGGATTGTTGCTTGCAATAACAACGGGGGCTGCAATAGAGGAAGCTGCGGATTCTTGTTGAAAATGGGCAGCCAAAGGGTCTTGTGCAGTAGCGGATACGTCTAAATTGCCAAACAAGCGTTGGTTTTGCTGTAACAGAGCTTTCTCATTGGCAATGTCGCCTTGTAACAGCCCGAGTACTACTTTTTTAAGGTCAGTAACGTCTCGGCGCAAATCGAACAAGATTTTATAGAGCAAGTCGCGTTCTGAGAGTTGTTCTTCTTTCTGCTCTCCCATGATAGCAGGTAACAGAGAACCACTCTGTGCCTTTCCAGTATTCACCGGAGGAAGATATTTAGAAAGAGTAGCAGCATTTACCTCACGGTTGGTTTCCAATAGAGATATTTGCTCAGCAATATTTTTCAATTGGCGAATATTGCCCGGAAACGGATAGCTTAGCAGCAATTGCTTAGCCCCTTCGTCTAATGTAATCGGTTTGACACGGTAGCGCTCGGCAAAGTCGGTGGCAAACTTGCGAAACAACAGCTCGATGTCATTACCTCTTTCACGCAGCGGGGGGATATAGATAGGAACAGTATTGAGTCGGTAGTACAAATCTAAGCGGAATTTGCCCTGTTCGGCGGCTTTGAGCAAGTCCACGTTGGTGGCGGCTACTACCCGCACGTTGGTTTTCTGAACCTTAGAAGAACCTACTTTGATAAATTCACCATTTTCCAGTACGCGTAGCAGCCGAGCTTGTGTTCCCAGCGGCATTTCGCCAATTTCGTCTAAGAAAATCGTGCCGCCGTCGGTTACTTCAAAGTAGCCTTTGCGGGCTTCGGTTGCGCCCGTGAAAGAGCCTTTTTCATGCCCGAACAGTTCGGAGTCTATCGTTCCTTCGGGAATGGCGCCGCAGTTGATAGCAATAAAATTGTTGTGCTTGCGCGGACTTAGGTTGTGGATAATCTTGGAAAAAGATTCCTTGCCACTACCGCTCTCTCCTGTGATGAGTACAGTCAAGTCGGTTGGCGCTACTTGTACAGCTACCTGTATGGCATGGTTCAGTGCAGGCGAATTGCCGATAATGCCGAAACGCTGTTTAATACTTTGTATGTCGTTCATACTTGAAAAATGCTTTCGCGGGGGAAGCCCCCTGAATAATCTTTGCGTGTAAAACTCCTTTCCTGTCAAGCAAGTACGATAGTGCTAAGACTCAGCCATCATCTTTACCTCCGCAATGTTCAATATTTGACCGGAAAGAATTTTATTGATTTAGAAATCAATCAGATATATCAACACCTATGGCTCAAAACAAACAATGCCTTTAATCCTGTAAAATCTCACCCAACACAACTTGAAAATCGGGCAGCAGCGGCGTGGTGATGATGTCCTCGTCGGTGTAAATTTTGGCAAGTTCAAATTTGCCTTGTGCATTCAAAACAAACCGTTGCAGCAAACTTTCATACGGAAAGACCACCCAGTATTCCTGTACGCCGTTTTCTTCGTACAGTTCGTATTTGATTTTCATTTCCTTTTTACTGTTACCCAGCGAAAGGATTTCAATGATAAGGTCAGGCACACCGACGCATCCACGCTCATCTAACTTGCTCTCGTCGCAAATCAGGCAAAGGTCGGGCTGTACGACGGTGTAAATTTCCTTGTCGCTTTGTTTGGATTTCTGATTGTCTAACAGGCGAACATCAAAAGGCGCGGCAAACAACCTGCATTTTTTATCGTGTTGCTTTAAGTAGCCGCCAATTGAAACATGAAAATTGCCTGAAACAACCTGATGTTGCTTGCCCGGTGCAGGCGACATTTTGAAAATCCTGCCCTTTATCAACTCCACCCGCTCGCTGAACTGCCACAACAGGTAGTCGGCATAAGCGTAGGTTTTGTTCAAATCCAATTGCGATATGTCGGTGATGCTATTGGCGTTCATGGCTTGAAGAGTTTCGTTTTTACAGACCCGACAGGTCTTTGAGACCTGTCGGGTCTTGACTTTCCTTTTGCTATTCCACCACTTCGCCCAGCAGTGTAGCTGCCGTAGCCGAGTGCACCATTACGTTTACGTATTGACCTTTTTGGTAATGCTTGCGCGGGAATACGACCACTTTGTTGGCGGTGTTTCTGCCTTGTAGAAAATCGGCAGAGCGTTTCGATTCGCCTTCAATCAGCACGCGGTGAACTTTGCCTATATCGCGCTGGTTGCGTTGGTAGGAAAGTTGGCGTTGTAGCGCAATAATTTCGTTTAAGCGGCGCTTTTTGACTTCCATGGGAACATCGTCTTTGTATTTGCGAGCTGCTAATGTGCCGGGGCGTTCCGAATAGTAGAACATATACGAAAAGTCATATTGAACATATTCCATTAGGCTCAGCGTATCCCGATGTTCTTCTTCGGTTTCCGTGCAGAATCCGGCAATCATATCTGAGCTGATGCCACAGTCTTCGCCCAATATGCGGCGAATAGCATCGATTCGCCCAAGGTACCACTCGCGGTCGTAGGTGCGGTTCATTAGCTGTAAGATACGGCTGTTACCGCTTTGTACAGGTAAGTGAATGTATTTGCAGATGTTCTCGTACTTAGCCATGGTGTAAAGCACCTTATCGGTCATGTCTTTTGGATGACTGGTGCTGAAGCGCACACGCAAATCAGGATGTATAAGAGCGACCATTTCCAACAGGTCGGCAAAATCTACTACGGGTTTTCCTTCGGCTTCGGCGCGGTCAGTTTCCTTTTTATTGGCTTCGCCTGCCCACTTGTAGCTATCCACATTTTGCCCTAACAGTGTTACTTCGCGATAGCCTTTATGGAACAAATCTTTTGCTTCGGCAACAATGCTGTGTGGGTCGCGGCTGCGCTCTCTGCCGCGCGTAAACGGCACCACACAGAAGCTACACATATTGTCGCACCCGCGCATAATAGAAATGAATGCTGTTACGCCGTTGCTGTCTAACCGAACAGGAGTAATATCGGCATAGGTCTCCTCACGGCTGAGCAGCACATTCACTGCCCGTGTACCACCTTCTACCTCACCTACCAATCGCGGCAGGTCGCGGTAGGCATCAGGACCCACTACCAAGTCTACAATTTTTTCCTCTTCCAGCAACTTGGCTTTGAGCCGTTCTGCCATGCAGCCAAGTACCCCAATTGTCATGTCGGGATTGCGCTTTTTCAAGCTATTTAACTCGCCCAAACGGTGGCGAATGGTTTGCTCTGCTTTTTCGCGAATAGCACAAGTATTGAGCAACACTAAATCAGCCTCTTCAGGGCGTGAAGTGGTGCCGAAGCCATGCTGCTGCATGATGCTCGCTACAATTTCGCTGTCCGAAAAATTCATCTGGCAGCCATAGCTTTCTATGTAGAGCTTCCGCTGTCCTGCCAATGCATTTTCAGCCGTTGTGCGAACTTCACCCGAAGGACGATGCTCGTGGTGTTGCGTATGCTCGTTTACTTGTTCTAAAATTTCAATGTCGGTAATTAGTCCCTGTTGCATCATGAGTGGGATTAGAAGAATTAACTACAAAATTAGCAGCTTTATGGGATAGTTTATGACATTTTGGCAGAAAAATGTAGGCTTATCGTATGAAAAGTGACTTACCTTTACGCTACATGATGCACCATCAAATTTTTCCTATACCAACATCATTTAAGCACATTTTTAGGTTTTATAGTAGCAAACATGTGGATAGAAACCTAAATTACTATTTTAAACAGGATGACAGCATGAACAAGATTGCAGTATTTGAATAGCTGAAAAACAACCTCGCCACATCGTAGCGCTTGTTCTTACTTGCAAACAGGGTTGCTCTCATGAGCCCACACAGCAACGGCAGGTTTACCTTCATGAAGGTAGAATTCAGCAAAATGAACCCTACAAAAAAATTAAACAACTATGTAGTATAGTTGCTTTTTCATCTAAATCAGCCCTTTTTAACAATGCACTTTACACACTTTTCCAGAAAATATCTTGCATACGCAACATTGCCTAAATTGCGCAAGTTCTGTAATGCTTTATTTTCACAGCTTTTATTTACATTTTTAGATATAAACAGCATTAAAATATTTACACATATCTAAAATCTTGTTTTTTAACAAAAAAACAAGCAAATGCACAAAAGTAAATATTTTTTAACCAACTATTTAAGTTGTATTTTGCTTAAAGCAACCCTTCTTATAATTTAATGCAAAACCGAGTAGGTCTGAGCACTTGTCAGGTTTTTGCATATTTAAGCTCGGTAGCAATACTCAGCAAATGAAACGGTAAAAAGCTTACAAGCAACTACCAGAAACTACCAGAATCATCCTTTAAGCGGTGCGTTTGCTTCTCGTGCCATATATTTAAGCACAACGGTATCCATCCACCCGGGAAACCACTTATTGAAAAATACGGTCAGTTTGCCAACGGTAGTAAGAATGAGTATTTTTTTGCGTTTTACTACTGCTCTGTAAATATGCTCAGCACACTCTTCCGCACTCATCATTTTAGACTCGTCACGAGGAGACTCGCCCTGCGGAGTGCCATCTTTTGTTAAAGAACGCATGCGAATGTTGGAGGCTGTGAAACCCGGGCAGGCTGTTAGTACATGTACGCCTTTGGGTATCATTTCGGTACGCAATACCTCTAAAAAACCTTGCAAGGCAAATTTAGAGGCTGAGTAGCCAGTTCTCCCGGGTAGCCCTCTATAGCCAGCAATAGAGGAAATACCTACCACCGAGCCTTTGTTGGCAATAATAGAAGGCAGGCAAGCCTTCGTAGCGTAAAGGGCTCCGTAAAAATTAATATCCATTACTTTTTTAACAACCTGCAAATCTACCTCTTCAAAAAGTGCACGCATAGAAATGCCTGCATTGTTAATCAGAATATCTATTTTGCCAAAATGCTCTATGGTAGTTTGTGCCATTCTTTCGTTGTCTGCCGGAATGGTAACATCTGCTTGTATGGGCAATACAGTAATGCCCAAATTGCTCAAATGTTGCGCAGCCCGATGCAAGGCATCTATGTCCCTGCCAGTAATGACTACTTGTGAGCCGTTGCGTCCAAAAACCTCTGCCAGTGCCTTTCCAATTCCTGATGAGCCACCGGTAATAACAACAACTTTTCCTTTCATTTTTGTTAAAAAAGCAAAACTACAGAACTAATTTGTTAAGCAACGACTTTAATTATGCAAATTAAGATTTAATTTCGGTGTTTAATTTGAACAAATATTCATTTTTATTAATTTTATTGATTATATTCTGGCAAACAAAAGTAACGTTTTACCTCTTTGTTGCGTATAATGCGATATGATGCCCTCAAGTGTTGTATATGAGCAAATAGTACAAAAATTAAATGCCTACAAGAGAAAATACTACAAAAACATTCTTTTGAAAGGCATTATGCTAACAATAGGCGCCTTGACCGCCTCCTTCATACTGGTCAATGGCATCGAATATGTGGGAAATTTTAGTTCGTGGGTGCGGGCAATTCTATTTTTCTCCTTCCTTGCAATAACAGCTATTAGTATTTATCAATGGATTGTAATTCCCATATTACGGCTTTTTAACTTAAATCGACCGCTTACCAACGAAGAAGCAGCTATTCAAATTGGCAAATACTTTCCTGAAATCAACGACCGCCTGCTCAACATTCTTCAACTGGGCAAACTCAATACAGAGCAAACAGATTTAATAGCAGCCAGCATAGAACAAAAAGCAAAAACACTGTCCCCCATTGATTTCCGTGCTGCTATAGACTATACACAGAACAAAAAATACTTACGCTACTTCATTCCGCCTGTACTAATATTACTGTTACTGGCAGCTCTTATTCCACAGATTTTTACTGAAACCACACCTCGTTTAATCTATTACTCCAAAACATTTGCACCCAAAGCCCCTTTTTCATTTCAAATACCTGAAAGCCAGCTTATTGTATTTAAAAATGAGGATTTTACCCTTCAAGTTCGCTTGGTTGGGAGCGCCCTACCATCTGAAGCCTATATTCTATACAACGACCGGCGGGTGAAGATGGAAACCTTAGATAAACCCGGCATGTTTACTTTTACATTTAAAAATGTACAGAAAGATATTCCTTTTTCCATAGAAGCCTCTGGATTCATCTCTAAGGAATACCTGTTAAAATTACAGGAAAGACCCAATATGAGCAGCTTTACTGCTTTTCTGGACTTTCCAGCCTATCTGAGAAAAGCAAATGAAAAACTCGCGAACACAGGCAATCTTATTGTTCCCCAAGGAACAATAATTAAATGGGTATTCAACACCCAACAAACAGAGCAACTAATTGTTAAATTTCAATCAGACACAGCTGCACAGTTTGCAAAAGCTAACGGGAATGTGTTTGAGTTTACCAAAAAAGCTATGCAGTCGGGAACTTACACAGTGCAGCTAAAAAACCGCCACAGCACCAACAAAGATATCATCGAATATTTTCTCGATGTAATCCCCGACGAATATCCCAGTATTAGCCTAAATCAACTCAAAGATACCGCCCTTTACAACTTTATAGCAATAGCAGGTAATATCTCCGACGACTATGGCATCAGTCGGTTAGAGCTTAAATACCGTATTTTGAAAAAAGCTAACAACGCTGATAATGCCTACAATAGCATCAAGATAAACTTCAATCCTAACCTAATTAGCCAAAGCTACTATCACGAGTTTAACGTAGATAATTTTGGATTAGAGCAAGGCGATAAGTTAGAGTACTTTGTACAAGTATGGGATAATGACGGGGTCAATGGCGCCAAAAGTAGCAAAACAGCTATCCAACAATTCAGTATCCCCGACCGACAAGAATTTGCCAAAGAGCTTGAAAGAGCAGCATCTTCTGCTAAAAATCAACTCGAAAAAGCCTTGCAAAAAGCAGAAGAACTCAAAAAGAGCCTAAGCGAGTTGCAAGATAGATTCAAAGGTAAGAAAAGGCTGAACTGGCAAGACAAACAAGCCTTAGAGGAACTTATCAAGCGACGTGAAGAACTCACCAAAGAAATTCAGGAGCTGCAAAAGCAAAATGAAATCTTTAACCGTAAGCAAGAACGATTTGGTGAACGAGACAGGGAAATTGCTGAAAAAACCGAGCAACTACACGCCCTTATGGAAGAGTTGCTTGACGAAGAAACCAAAAAACTTTATGATGAGCTAAATAAACTTTTGCAGCAAGAACTGCAAAACCCCAATAACCTCCAAAATATTTTGGAGGAAATGGAGAAGCGCGAAAAAAACATAGTTCGCGAGTTAGACCGCGCGCTCGAAATGTTTAAAAAACTCCAATTAGAACAAAAAACCAAAGAAGCAATTAGCAATTTACAAGAGCTGAGCAAAGAACAAAAGGAGATAGCTGAACAAACTAACGAAAACGCACTTCCCTCAGAGCAGCTCAAGGAAAAACAAGAAGAACTCAACCAAAAATTTGAACAGCAACAACAACAACTCAAGCAGATAGAACAACTTGCTAAGGAACTACAAAAGCAAGAACAGAAGAATCTGATGGAAGAATTGCAAAACGACCAACAGCAAATTGAGCAAAATCAAAAAGAGAGCATTCGGCAATTAGAACAAAAACAGAACCAAAAAGCATCTGATCTCCAACGAAACGCTGCTCAAAAAATGCAGCAAATCAGTCAAAAGATGCAACAGATGCAACAATCTGCCGAAGCTAAACAACAAGTTGAAGACTATAACGCCTTGCGCCAGATATTAGAAAATCTCATCAAATTATCGTTCGACCAAGAAAACTTGATGCTGCAATTTAAAAACGTTAGACAAGAAGATCCACGTTTTATAGAATTAGGACAACAGCAACTTAGAATTAAAGAAAACGCCAAAATTGTAGAAGACAGTTTACTTGCACTTTCCAAAAGAGTATTTCAAATCAAGTCGTTTGTAACTCGCGAAGTAAGCGATATGAACGACTACATCAACCAGAGCTTAGAAGAAATAAAAAAACGACATAATAACGTAGCCGCCGGCAAACAGCAGTTTGCCATGAGAAGTATTAATAACTTAGCCCTCATGCTCGACGATGTGTTGCACCAAATGCAACAAGAAATGGGACAGCAAATGGGGGGGCTCCAATTAGTCAATAAAAAACGAAAAGACCGCCAACAGCAAAACCTTAGCGAAATGCAGCAATCGCTCAATCAACAAATACAAGAGTTGATGAAAAGCGGTAAACAAGGTAAAGAAATATCGGAACAGTTGGCTAAACTCGCTGCCCAGCAAGAAATGATACGCAGAGCCTTGCGCAAAGCAACCGAAGGAAAAATGTTTGATAAAAACGGACAACAAAAAAATGGAAAAGATGGCAGCGGCGGCGACATAGCTAAACTATTGGAAGAAATGGAAAAAACAGAAGAAGACTTGGTAAATCGGCGCTTAACACAAGATTTGATTAAACGGCAAAAAGAAATCGTTACCCGACTACTCGAGTCGGAGAAGGCGTTGCGCGAACGTGAACAAGACGAGCAACGGGAGGCAGAACATGCCAAGGAGAAAAACAAAACATCGCCAGGCAACTATGAAAACTATTTGAAGGAAAAAGCCAAACAAATAGAATTACTCAAAACAGTGCCTCCTTCATTGAATCCTTATTACAAACAAGAAGTCAATGAGTATTTCAAAAAGATAAATGAATCAGCACCATCAATTAACGATTAACTTTGTTGCCTAACCAAAACTATTATGAACGCAGTACAACAACAGCTACGAATTCCCTCTGTTCCAGAGAATATAAGAGTAGTGGAACAATTTATAGAAGAGCTGAAAGAAAAACTGCATATTAAAGACGACATCTACGGCAATATTATGATTGCAGTAACTGAATCGGTGAATAATGCTATTATTCATGGCAACAAGTCAGACCACAAAAAACTGGTTGACCTTTCCATGAAAATAGATGATAAGAAGATATCTTTTAGTATTAAAGACGAAGGAGCGGGGTTTAATTACAACGACTTGCCCGATCCTACTGCACCGGAAAATTTATTGGCTCCCGGAGGAAGAGGTATCTTCATTATCAAACATTTGGCAGACGAAGTTGAGTTTCTTTCACACGGAAGTCAAATAAACCTTACCTTTTATCTGACTTAGTACACCTACTAAAATGTTTTGACTGATTTTCGATAACACTAAAACTTGAAAAGTAAAATGAGCAGAAAAGTGCATTTCTTTACGGAGAACATCATTTTTAAATTACCCTCCAAAAAAATCTACAAGGAATGGATAGCCCATTTGATTGAAAACGTATATCACAAGAAGGTGGGAGAACTAAATTATATCTTTTGTTCAGACCACTATTTACACAGCATTAATATGCAATATCTGAACCATGACACCTATACAGATATTATCACTTTTGATAATTCGGAAAAGGGTTCTAATGAGATTTCAGGCGACGTATTCATTAGCATCGACCGTGTAACGGAGAATGCGAAGAAATATAACAAAGAAATGCTTAACGAATTAGCACGTGTAATGGTTCACGGCGTACTGCATCTATGCGGCTTTAACGACAAAAACGCAAGCGACCAAAAAGCAATGCGTAAAGAAGAGGATAATTGCATACAAATATTAGAAAAGATGCTAAAAGAAGCAGCCGAAGCAAAAGCAGCAGCTATGAGTCAAAATGTGTAATGTTCCACGTGAAACATATCTAAAACTTCTTCTTTTGAAACACACCCACCAAAGGCAATGTTCCACGTGGAACATTGCCTTTGGTGCATAATGCGCTAACTTTGTAAAAAACGAATCAGCATAGGTATGTATCCAAAATATGACATCATTGTAGTAGGAGCGGGACACGCCGGATGCGAGGCAGCCCATGCTGCTGCAACCATGGGAGCAAAGGTGTTGTTGGCTACCATGAACATGCAAACCATTGCACAAATGAGCTGTAACCCAGCAATGGGTGGTGTTGCAAAAGGACAAATCATCCGCGAAATCGATGCCTTGGGTGGTATGTCTGGTATCATCACCGACCAAACCATGATCCAATTTAGGATGCTTAACCGCTCCAAAGGACCAGCCATGTGGAGCCCAAGAGCTCAAAGCGACCGCATGCGTTTTGCCGAAGCATGGCGACTTGCCTTAGAAAAAAATCCTAATGTGGATTTTTGGCAAGAAATGGTTACAGGATTGCTCATAGAAAAAGGAAAGGTAAAAGGAATTAGAACAGCCCTCGGTATTACTTTTGAAGCAAAAGCCGTCATTCTAACCAATGGCACTTTTTTAAACGGTCTTATCCATATTGGCGAGAAACAATTTGGAGGCGGTAGAACCGCAGAAAAAGCCGCATTTGGAATTACTGAACAATTGGTGAGTTTAGGTTTTGAAGCTGGTAGAATGAAAACCGGAACACCTCCACGCGTAGATGGAAGAACACTTCGCTACGAAGCCATGGAAGAACAAAAAGGTGATGAACCAGCAGGTAAATTTTCCTATACGGATACCCCCCCACTTACTCACCAAAGAAGCTGCTACATTACCTACACCAACCCCAAAGTACATGAAACGTTAGCTTCTGGGTTTGACCGCTCGCCCATGTTCAATGGAACAATCAAATCAATCGGTCCTCGTTATTGCCCTTCCATAGAAGACAAAGTCAACCGTTTTGCCGAACGCGAGCGGCACCAAATATTTGTAGAACCCGAAGGCTGGAATACAATAGAAGTGTATGTAAACGGATTTTCCACTTCCTTACCAGAAGATGTACAATATAAAGCCCTGCGGATGATTCCCGGATTTGAAAATGCCCGCATGTTTCGCCCGGGATATGCTATTGAGTATGACTACTTCCCTCCTACCCAACTACACCCTACACTGGAAACTAAGTTGGTTGAAAACCTATATTTTGCAGGACAAATAAACGGCACCACTGGCTACGAAGAAGCTGCTTGCCAAGGACTGATAGCAGGCATTAATGCTTACAATAAAATTTTTGAAAAAGAACCCTTCGTATTAAAACGTTCCGAAGCCTACATCGGTGTACTTATTGATGACCTCATCAATAAAGGGACAGAAGAGCCTTACCGCATGTTTACCTCGCGCGCAGAGTATCGAATACTGCTGCGGCAAGACAATGCAGACCTTCGCCTTACCGAAAAAGGTTACCGCATCGGACTTGCCGATGAACAGCGATACCAAAAAATGTTGCAAAAAAAACAACAAACAGAAAAACTGCTGCAATACCTCAAACAATACAGCGTATCTCCCGAAGAAGTTAATGGTGGATTGCAGCAAATAAACTCTGCCCCCTTAAGTCAAAAAGTAAAGGCAGAACAAATTATTAAACGCCCTGAAATTAGCTTATTACAACTGGCTCAAATAGATACCCGATTGGGGCAAGAATTAGCTAATTATAACCAAGAAGCCATAGAACAAGCTGAGATTTTGATAAAATACGATACTTACATTGAAAAAGAAGAACGTTTAGCTATTCGCCTAAGTAACTTAGATAATATTAAGTTGCATCCATCGCTTAACTACCACGAAATCAAAGCGCTCTCCAATGAAGCACGTGAAAAATTAAGTCGGTTACGCCCTCAAACATTAGGGCAAGCCTCCCGCATCAGCGGTGTTTCGCCTGCTGATATTTCCATCATTATGGTTTATTTAGACAAGTAATCCATGTTGCAAAAAATCATTGTTGGAATAGTATTTCTTTGTCTACTGGTTGCATGTGCCAACATGAGCACCCCACCTTCCGGTGGACCTAAAGATATAACCCCTCCTAAACTTTTGTATAGTGTCCCCAAAGACCAAAGCATATTATTTAATGGCAAAGTCATCAAATTGGTTTTTGATGAGTATATAGAAGTGAAAAACCTTAAATCAGGACTCATCATCACTCCTACTGTGGGTGAATATGAATTTAGTCTAAAAAAAAATATACTCACATTAACTTTCGAGGAGGACTTTGCCCCTCAAACTACGTATGTACTCGACTTCGGACAAACCATACAAGATGTGAACGAACGCAATGTAGCTGAAAACCTGCGCATTGCTTTTTCTACAGGCGACAGAATAGATACAGCCAACATCAGCGGTCGCGTTACACAACTGCAAACCGGTCTGCCTGAAATAAAAGCGTCTGTCCTACTCTATCGAAAAGATGACACCCTTGACATTTTCAAGCACAAGCCTATGTACCAAACACGTACAGACTCCACAGGTAAATATCATATAAAAAATGTTAAACCCAGTCAATACAAAATTTATGCCCTACAAGAAGGTACCAAAAGTGATTTAATTTACAACAATACCCAAGAAGCCATTGCTTGGGATACCAACACGGTAGATTTAGAAAATCGCTCGTTTAAGATAGTCAACCTGCAAACAGTGCGATATGACACCCGCCCTTTTCGACGTACGCAAGCACGCGCCGCACGACAGTACTATGAAGTTAAATATAACAAAGGCTTGTACAGGCTCCATTTGCAATATGCCGACAGTCAGTTTTACAACAAAGCCATATGGATACTTGAAAACGATTTGATAAGATTTTATCGCACCGATGCATATAATTTAGGCGACAGCACTAAGATATATTTGTTTGCCACAGATTCAGCCAACAACCAACTTTCTGATACGCTTACCCTATCTTTTGCTGATATATCTAAGGAAAAAAATATTCGTAAAACTTCTTTTGAAGTTAAAGAACTTCCCTCAGCAGGGGCGCTTGTAACACCTGCTATGAATAAACTGAGCTTTGTGCTCAAATTTAACAAGCCCGTTGTTCAATACTCGGTTGATAGTATTGATTATCAGGTAGTTATAGGTAAAGATACTTTAAAAAAACAAAAACTTAGCCCCCAAGACTACTCTTGGAATCAGAACTTTACCCAATTGAGCTTCAAAAAAGATTTCGGCAAAAATGTAAAAGAGTTTAAAATGCAAATTGGTAAAAATGCCTTTATTTCAGTAGAATCCGATACCCTTAAACCCAAAGAAATTTCTTACAAAGAACGCGACCCTAACGACCTTGCTACTATTAGTGGAGAAATACGCACCGACTTCCCCTACTTTATTGTACAACTTACCTCAGAAAAGTTCAGTGTAGAGCAGGAATTATTCAATACTAAAAACTTCAAGTTTGAATATGTTACCCCCGGCGATAAACGCATCCGTATCATTGGCGATTTAAACAACAATGGGAAGTGGGATGCAGGCAATCCAGCAAAGGGTATATTACCTGAACCTATCTACGTGTTTGAAGAAATATTTAAAGTAAAACCCAAATGGGACTATGAAGATAATATTATAGACACAAGCAAAGAACCTGTTCCCGTACGCCCTGCTAAATAACATGAATATTTCGTGAACAAAGTATGTACAACACCAGCACAGCACTATCAACAAAGTGAATTGCATGGCTCATTTACTCAAGTCGATGCAACAATAACATCCGATGTTCAATAGTATGCAATACTTATTCAACAGGTCCTGATAAATTTAAATACGTGAACAGCGAACTTCAAATCTGCTTCATTCGTTGAATAGGTAAGTTAAGTTGCTATTAATAACGCAGTTAGTTTTCATGTATCAATGAATAAGCCTTGCATATTTGTTACATTCCTTGAAAAGCCAAGTACAAATGCAGGCTGTTCAACTTCTACACTAAGCAACAACAAAAACTTTAAAATTTTTATAGCCTATAGAATTGTTTGATATGGTGAATAACATTAAACGTATTTTGTTATTACTGTTTTTGGGAGTAGGGTGGGCTATTTGCTTACAAGCGCAAGACGAGATAGAGCTTGCCAATGAATATTACATGAATGGAGAGTTTGACAAAGCCATATCTATCTATTCCAAACTTGTGCGCAATAAGCAATATGTTTATGAGGTACACAAAAACTACTTAGATGCCCTTTTAAAGCTGCAACAGTTAGACGAAGCTGAAAAATACTTGCGCCGACAAATCAGAGCATATCCTACCGAAGGGTTATTTAATGTGGACTATGGCATAGTTTTAGGACTGATGGGGCGCCGCGAGGAGGCTCAAAAACATTTTGAGTCTTTTATTGCTTCCATTCGCAAAGACGATAACCTAATTAAATATGCAGCACGCTATTTTATCAACGCCAACTTATTCGATTATGCCGAGCAACTGTACTTAATGGGTAGAAAAAACGGCAACGACAAATTTATTTACGAGTTGGCTGTGCTATACTCACTTTCGGGTAAAATTGACAAAATGATTGAGGAGTACATGGAATTGCTTACCGAGGGTGAGCGACAATTAGACTATGTACAAAGTGTGTTGCAATCCAGAATTCGCGATGAGGAGTCCTTTGCCAAAATGGAGAACATCCTGATTCGTTACCTACAAAAATACCCCGACCAGATTGTTTTCAACGAAATGATGCTTTGGTACTACATCCAACTGAAAGACTTCAACAAAGCTCTGATACAAGCCAAAGCCATAGACCGCCGTAAAAAACTTGAAGGCATGGGACTTTACGAATTAGGCATGATTGCCATAGAAAACAAAGACTATCAAAATGCTATTAAAATATTTGAATACATTGTAGAAAAGTATCCGTCCGGAGATTTGTACCCCATAGCGCGCAGAATGTTGATTAAGTCGCGCGAAGAGGTTGTTAAAAATACATTTCCTATTGATATACAAAAAATTAGGCAATTGGCAAATGACTATGCCAAGATGCTGTCAGAAGTGGGATTGCGCGAGTCTACTGCCGAGGCTGCCCGTAGCATGGCTCTTT
Organism: Bernardetiaceae bacterium; assembly: GCA_025056255.1. Lineage (GTDB taxonomy): Bacteria > Bacteroidota > Bacteroidia > Cytophagales > Thermoflexibacteraceae > Rhodoflexus. The sequence continues at coordinate 197,205 of JANWVT010000002.1, forward strand.
TACAAGCTTTTTATTTAGACAATAAGGATACTGCAATTGCCATATTAGAAAAAATCATTGTTTCGCCGGCTACTGCTGGCAAACGTGAACTTGTTGCACAGGCAAAATTGGATTTGGGAGATATCTATTTGCTAAAAGGAGAGCCTTGGGAAAGTACGTTGCTGTATGCTCAGGTAGAAAAAGCTGAAAAAAATACTAACATCGGACAATTGGCAAAGCTGCGCAATGCACGGCTATCTTATTTTAAAGGCGATTTTGAATTTGCCAAAGAATACTTAGACGTTCTCAAAGAAGCTACCTCTCGTGAAATAGCCAATGATGCCATGCAGCTGTCTTTGCTTATTGGCGATAATTTAGAATTAGATACAGCTGAAACTACCCTACGCGAATTTGCCGCTATTGAACTACTGGTATTTCAAAATAAATTTGATGAAGCCCTTGCCCGCTATGCAAAAATGTTGCTTACCTACCCGGGGCATTCTCTGACCGATGAAATCTACTGGGCACAAGCCAATATCTACATAAAACGCGGACAGTTTGGGCAAGCTATTGAACGCCTTAAAAAAATTGCCGAAGAGCATGCCGATGATATTCTTGCCGACGATGCCATTTTCACAATGGGCAAAATCTACGAAGAAAATCTCAAAGACAAGGCAATGGCTATGCAAATGTATCAAGACGTACTAACCAAATGTAAAGGCAGTGTGTACACAGCTGAAGCTCGCAGAAGATTTCGAACTTTGCGCGGCGATAATATCAACTAAACATGCTCAGTTTTTGGGAAAAAACATCTTTTACTGATTACGACTACCTAATCATTGGCGGAGGTATTGTTGGACTTTCTACAGCAGCTGCACTTGCAGAACGCCAGCCCGATAAGCGCATTTTAGTTATTGAACGTGGCATATTGCCTCTGGGAGCAAGTACCAAAAATGCCGGCTTTGCTTGTTTTGGGAGCCTAACTGAATTGTTGGCTGACCTTCGTGTGATGTCCGAAGAACAGCTACTGGCACTAGTAGAGTTGCGTTGGAAAGGTTTGCTTCGCTTGCGTCAAAGGCTAGGCGACCAACGTATTGGTTATGAACCTGTTGGCGGCTACGAACTTATTGATGAACAATCTGTGCATAACTTAGAACAACTACCTTCGGTAAATTTCAAGTTGTTCAAGTTGTTCAAACAAACAGTATTCACTTTAGAAAATGATAAAATTCGCGAATTTGGCTTCAACGCTCAGTATTGTAAGTCTTTGTTATTCAATAATTTAGAAGGTGTTTTGCACACTGGTCGGATGATGAAAAGCCTTTGGCAATACGTTTCTGAGCGTGGCGTGCATATTGTAACTGGTTGCCAAGTACGTGAATTGCATGAACAAGCAGGAAAAATCCGCGTGGCTTGTCAAAGCATAGCGCAAACAATGGTGTTTGACGCTGAAAAAGTAGCAGTCTGTACCAATGCTTTTACTCGAGAGTTGTTTCCAACATTAGATATACAACCCGGAAGAGGACAAGTACTCATTACTGAACCGATTCCACATTTGCGCGTGCGCGGTGCTTTTCATATGCAAGAAGGTTATTATTACTTTCGTCACGTAGGCAATTGCTTGCTGTTTGGTGGTGGTCGGAATGCAGATTTTGAGGGTGAATCTACTACACGTTTTGAAACCACTCCACTCATCATGGATTTGTTGGAAGAAAAACTTCGGCATATCATTCTTCCTAATACAAATTTTCGAGTTGCTATGCGCTGGGCGGGTATTATGGCGTTTGGTTCAGACAAGCAGCCGATTGTTTGCCCACATCCTACGTTGCCGCAGGTATTTCTTGGCGTACGCATGGGGGGGATGGGGGTTGCCATCGGCTCTATGATTGGTGAGCAACTCGCCGATATGATGCAGCATGCATCCTAAGTATTTGTGGAAAGTAATGCTTGTTTTACAATATTCTGCCTCACAATTATGTATTTAAGTGGTTGTTTAGTTTTTTGTTAGGTCAACTTTGCTAAACTCATATTTATGATGGCAAACTTGTCGGTATTCGTAGGAACACGAACAACCTTCTTATAAGTAGGTGCTACAATGTAGCAAAGCTGTGTTTAGCTACCCAATCCCGTTCATCTTTTAGGAGATTTAGGCGCTTTTTATCCTCCTTGTTTGCACCTACACAACCTAAACATGCTCTAAGTGTTAGAGAAATCCAACTTTTATTGCTGCTTGCATTTTTGCCAGCGATACATTTGCATAGTAGCAAATATTTTTTTGCGATGCGATTAATGTAATTAATCATTTGAAAGTACAATTTCTATTTACCATTGCCCGTTACTATTGCTTGCGCTGTTGTTCGTGTTTCACCAATAGACATCTGTTTTTGTGTGATATATTAAAAGGTAGAAGATTTTTTATATTATGGCTTACTATTGACTCGGTGAAACATCGAAAATTGTTTTCTTTGAAAAGTTCAAAATTAAGATGTATCTTTCGGCTAATCCTTATTCTGGTAGTTTGCTATTTATAAGTAACCGCTATCAAGCTAATCTTAAATAATTCGCATAAAAAACGACAGGTTTACAAAATTGATGAGGTAGCCTACGTAAAGTAGTTAAGTGGTTTGTGTATTTAATAGTGCATTTTTGATAAACAAACAGCACAAAATCGCCAAATCAAACTAATGCTTTAAATTGTTCAGCTACTCGGGTTGTGTTTGTAGCAAATCTGTATAAACCTCCTCTGTTACCAAACCTGCTGGGTTGGGTTGCAAATAAAAGCACAACTGGAAACACTAAGTAAGAACGTAATTTCATGTTCAGCTGTAGGCACAACTGTGTATGATTAATTTGCAAGAAAATCCCACTCGATTCAATATTGTAGTGTTAATAATGGCTGCCATTATAGGCATAGGCTCTATTATCTACACTAACTCGTTGGTAGGTCGCATTTTAGAACAAGAAAAGCAGCAAACTTCTATTTTTGCCAAAGTACAGGAGTACATCGCTTCTGTGGAGGCGAATGAAAATGTAAATACACTTATTGAAGTAATTGATGCCAATTATACCTACCCTGTTATTTTAACCGATGAAAATGATAAAGTATTAGGGCATCGGAATATTCGTTTTTCCAAAGGGAAAGATTCATTAAAGCATTTGGCAAGCGAATTAGAAGAAATGAAGGCGGCTCACCCTCCTATTGTAGTGGAGCCTGCTCCCGGACTAAAAAATTTCATTTATTACAAAAACTCAGATTTGGTAACCCAGTTGCAAATTTATCCTTATGTAGAACTATTTATTATTGCCGTATTTTTCTTGATTGTGTACATTTTATTCAACGCTTCGCGCAAAGCTGAGCAGAACAAAGTTTGGGTAGGACTGGCTAAGGAAACAGCTCATCAGTTAGGCACGCCTATCTCTTCACTAATGGCTTGGATGGAATATTTCAAAACCGACAGTTCTATAGATGAGAGCATTATAGCTGAGTTGGAAAAAGATGTTACACGTTTGGAAATGATTACAGCTCGATTTTCTAGTATTGGCTCACCGCCTGTTCTCAAATTTGAGAATGTTGAACAATTGGTAAAAGAAAATATTGACTACCTACAAAAGCGCATATCTTCAAAAGTACAAATCAATATTAGAAACTTGTCAAATGTGCCCTTAGATGCACCACTTAATCGTGGGTTGTTTGAGTGGGTTATTGAGAATGTGTGTAAAAATGCAGTAGATGCTATGGGGGGCGTTGGGAAAATCAATATTTTTTTGAGTTATGCTCGCGACGGCAAGCATTTGCAAATTGATATTGCTGATACAGGCAAGGGAATTCCTAAATCGCTTTGGAAACACATTTTTAAACCCGGCTATACAACCAAAAAACGAGGCTGGGGACTCGGACTAACGCTCGCAAAGCGTATTGTAGAAGACTATCACAAAGGTAGCATTACAGTGTTGTCTTCTGCTCCTAACGAAGGCACTACTTTCCGCATTTTATTGCCACGCTTCTAATGGCTTAGTATGTGTGGCTTTTTAGTTGTTTTGTTGTACTTTGCAGCTATGAGTTTCTTGTATCCATCGTTTCTTTGGGCGCTGGTGCTTGTTGTTGTGCCTATTGTTATACATCTGTTCAATTTTCAACGTCCGAAGGTAGTATATTTTACCAACGTAGCTTTTTTACGTGAAGTACAGTTAGTAGCCAATGCACGCAATCGGCTTAAGCACCTGCTCATATTACTCATGCGTTGTTTGTTTGTAGTAGCGCTGGTGATAGCATTTGCACAGCCTTTTATTCCCTACGATCGGGCAGATAACTTACCTATTGCAAGCAATCAAGCAGCTATTTACATCGATAATTCATTTAGCATGCAAAATGAGCGCGACGGTAAAAAATTACTTGACCGCTCAGTAGACTTCGCCTTGCAAATTGTGAAAGGATTTCCACAAAATGCACGTTTCTCGGTACTGAACAACAGTTTTGAAAATGACCTGAATTTCCTGTTTGAACCTGCCAAGGCAAACGACCTGATATCTAAAACCGACTACAGCAACGTAGGGCGTACCTTAGAGAGTGTTTATGAGCGCCAAAAAAACATCCTTGCTAACTTGGCTGGTGGTGGTAGCCATCACATTTTTTGGTTGACCGATTTTCAGCACCTACCAAACAGTAATTTGGAAAAATTAGCTGCTGAATTAGATAGTGTAAACCGATTTTACTTGCTGCCTCAGCAAGCTAACGATGTATCAAATGTTTATGTCGATTCAGTGTGGTTAGAAAATCCTTTTGTGCGAGTAAATGAAAGCAACACCCTGCGTATCAAGCTACGCCACTTTGGCACCGAACCTGCTACCGAGCGATTAGTGCGCCTTTTTATAGAAGGTAAACAAGTTTCGGGAGGAACCATTAGTCTGCAGCCAAGTGAATCAGCTGAGTTGGCTCTAAACTTTGCTGTTACCTCCTCAGGACAAAAACCTTGCAAAGTGGTAGTGGAAGATACGCCTGTTATTTTCGACAATAACTATTATTTTACGCTCAACGTTGCTCCTCAAATTAACATTTTACACATTGTAGAAGGCAAAGGCTCGCCCTATGTGCCTAATGTATATGCCAATGAACCATTTTTTAAAGTTGAATCGGTTGGAGTAGGCAGTTTAGACTATGCTCGCATCAATGCCGCCAATGTGGTGATTTTACAAGGGCTGAAAAATATTGATAGCAGCTTACAAACTGCATTGCGCAACTTCTTGGTGCGCGGTGGTGCGTTGGCAATTTTTCCTGGTCAAGTTTTTGATGCGCAAAGCTACAGCGCTCTATTAGGTTTACGCGTAGTATTTATGCCCGATGCACTTTCTACGGCTACACCTAAGTTGTCCATGAATCCGCCCGATTTACAAGCGCCATTCTTCAAAGATGTATTTGAGAAAATCAATGAACAAATGGCAATGCCAGAGGCAAAAGTAAATCTGACATGGAGCGGTACAGGCAAAGAGTTGCTGAGCTTGCGGAATGGACAGCCCTATCTAACTGTTTTTGAACTATTCAATAGCACAGTTTTTCTCTTTGCTTCCCCCTTAGACTTGGCTTTTACAGAATTACCACAAAACGCACTTTTTGTGCCTATTATGTACAAAATTGCCTTAGCTGGCAGGCGAAGTGGTGAACGACTGGCTTATTCCTTTGCTGAACCGTTGATAGCACTGCCATTGGCAGAGGGACAGAACTTCTCGCGCAACGACGTGTTGAAACTTGTGCCAGTAGACTCTTTATCCATCAATCGCGAATTAATTCCTGTACAGCGTTTTGCCGATAACCAACTCATAATTGAGCTGCCCAAAACTGAGCTTCCAGCTGGTAATTACAACTTAGTACAACGAAAAAATAATAACATAGTCGCATCACTTGCTTTAAACTACGACAAGGCTGAGTCGCAGTTTAAAACTTATACGATTGAAGAATTGAAGCGCATTTTTGCTGGCAAAAAAAACGTTCAGGTGCTAGATGAAGTAAGTGCACGCGAGTTTACTGGTGCCTTTAATGTGCTCAACTTGAATAAGCCACTTTGGCGCTATTTTATCATTGCAGCCCTACTATTCCTCCTAATTGAAGTATTGCTTATAAGATTTTGGAAAAGCTGACAAGTTGATACCTACCCCCATACGGCAATTGCTGTGCAATGGAAATCATGTTCCAGCAAGGGCGTACACAGAAAAACAACATAGTTTTGTGCTAAAAAACTGTGAAAATCTGAATAAATCAATTGCTAACTTTGCGCTTCAAATTACAAGCGCAAATGGTAGCCACAGAAACAAAGTACTTCATTCTCGACTTTGACAGTACGTTCACCAAAGTAGAAGCCTTAGATGAGCTGGCAAACATTGCCTTAGAAGGTTCACCTGAGCGAGAAAAAGTGGTACAACAAATCGCTGAACTGACCAATCGCGGAATGGATGGCAGTATTTCGTTCCGTGAGTCCTTAGAAAAACGAGTAGCATTGCTTCACGCCAACCGTTCGCATTTAGAAAAACTGATTACTTCGCTAAAAGCCAAAGTTTCCGACTCTATTAAACGCAATCGGATATTTTTTGAAACCTATGCCGATAACATCTTAATCATTTCTAGCGGATTTCGAGAATTCATTGTGCCAGTTGTTTCTGAGTACGGCATCAAACCGCAGAATGTTTATGCTAACGAATTTATTTTCGATGAAAAAGGCAACATCGTTGGCTTTCGCGACGATATACCACTTGCTCACAACAACGGAAAAGTAACCCAATTAGCAAGTTTAAACTTACAAGGCGAAGTATATGTTATTGGTGATGGCTACACTGACTACGAAATGCGCAAAGCTGGGCTTGCTAATAGTTTCTATGCTTTTACTGAAAATGTGGTGCGGGAAAGCGTAACAGGTATTGCTGACCACGTTACACCCAGTTTAGACGAATTTTTGTACATTAATAAGCTGCCGATGGCTATTTCTTATCCGAAAAGCCGCATTAATGTATTAATTTTAGAAAATATTCATCCCGAAGCTGCACGCATTTTCAAAGAAGAAGGTTACAATATTGAAATCATCAACTCTGCCTTAGATGAAAACGAACTTTGTGAAAAAATTAAAAATGTTTCCATTCTTTGCATTCGCTCGAAAACCAATGTAACGCGCAAAGTAATTGAACACGCTAACAAGCTTATGGCTATTGGTGCATTCTGTATTGGCACCAATCAAATCGATTTAGATGCTTGTTTGGAAAGAGGTATTGCTGTATTCAATGCACCGTATAGCAATACGCGTAGTGTTGTGGAGCTTGCTATTGGCGAAATTATCATGCTGATGCGCAACATTCCTGATAAAGCAATGGGCATGCACGCCGGCAAGTGGGATAAATCTGCAACGGGTAGCTACGAGGTGCGTGGCAAAAAGTTGGGCATTATAGGTTATGGCAACATAGGTGCACAGCTTTCTGTTGTTGCCGAGGCGCTGGGTATGGATGTATACTTTTACGACATTGTAGATAAATTAGCAATTGGCAAGGCACAAAAATGCCGCTCGCTAAAAGAGTTGCTCAACATTGCCGATGTGGTGTCTTTACACGTAGATGGACGTAAACAAAACCGCCACCTGATTGGTGCAGCTGAGTTTGCTGAAATGAAAGATGGCGTTATTTTTCTCAACCTTGCACGAGGAGAGGTAGTAGATGTAGAGGCATTAGTAGAGGCGCTCCGCTCAGGGAAAGTACGTGGGGCAGCAGTGGACGTATTTCCACAAGAGCCTAAAAACAACAAAGAAGAGTTTATTTCGCCCTTGCGTGGCATGAAAAACGTACTGCTTACTCCTCACATTGGCGGCAGTACGATGGAAGCCCAAATCAATATTGCTCAATTTGTTCCCAATAAACTGATAGAGTACATCAACACTGGCAATACGTTTATGAGCGTAAATTTTCCTAATATCCAGTTGCCCGTACTGGAAAACGCTCATCGGCTTATTCACGTGCACAAAAATGTATCGGGCATTTTAGCCCAAATTAACAATGTGCTGGCTAAACATCAGATTAACATCGTAGGGCAATACCTAAAAACAAACGAAAAAGTCGGCTATGTAATTACTGATATTGACAAAGCCTATAACAAAGATGTTATCAAAGACCTCAAAGCAATTGATAACACGATTAAGTTCAGGGTGTTGTACTGAGCATTTGCACAAGCTTCAAATAACAAGCCATTACCGCCACTTGTGCGATTAAAGATAACTGCACGCGCCGTTGCACGCGCCGTTGCACGCGCCGTTGTTTGCGAATCACAAACAGCGGCGTTTTGTATTTTTGCTAAAAAAACGTTTCCTACCTCAAAGCGCCAGCCTTTGGATTTTCGGAAGGAACGTTTATCATTTAGGATACTTCTTGCAGTAGAGCTCCCAACCCCCATTCCTATTACAAAGCCTTGCATATATTTTAACTGCCTGCTGCCAAATAGTGGACTACCATAGAATGCTGCAACTCCAGCTCCGACTGCAATATTGACAGTACTCCATAACAATGCCCGCCCTACCGGATTTTTACGCGGAAGAAAAATAGCTTGGGTATATTCCAGATTAATGGCATGTGATGATGTCTCTGCACCGCCAAAATGCCAGTATAGGTTGTCCTTCCTGAGTAAACTGTAATATTCCCGATATACTTAAACCGGGTCCATACTGCACTTCCAATAAATCCCCCTTAGATATAACACGAGTTCGCTTACCTTTGGTAAGAATAATAGACTCTTGTGCTAAGGCAGAGAAGCTGAAAGTGATGATGAACATCACGGCAATGGATAACAAAACTTTGATTTTCATAAGATTGATTGATTTGAAGCAAAATATCAGCTTTTCGCCGGTAAAACAATAATTATTCAAACGCCTTGATGTTTTTTTTTGCAAAGTAGTTTCTACATATTTCAACAATCTATCCGGCTATGCTGTCAATCATTTAAAATCGTCCACCCATTTGCCAATCAAGACTGATTTCAAATTGCGGTATTTTTTGCAATACAGGTGCGGAAGTCCGTAAATTAGCCGCGTTGACAGACCTATTTTTTTGTCAATCGCCAATCACAAATCGTCAATCACATAAATTCATGGATGCAATCATTGCATTTTCGGTGCGCAACAAACTGATTATCGGTTTGCTGATGCTCATCTGGGTAATTTGGGGCTTATACGCGGCTACCAAAATTGCACTGGATGCCGTGCCCGACATCACCAATAATCAGGTGCAGGTGATTACCCAATCGCCTTCACTTTCCCCGCAAGAGGTAGAAAAATTTATCACATTTCCCATAGAACTGGCGATGGCCAATGTGCAGCGCAAAGTGGAAATCCGTTCCATTTCGCGCTACGGGCTATCAGTTGTTACCATCGTTTTTGAAGAAGGCATGGACATTTTGCAGGCACGCCAACTGGTAGCCGAGCAAATGCGCATTGCCGAGGCCAACATTCCGCCCGAATTCGGTAAACCCGAAATGATGCCGATTACTACGGGGCTTGGCGAAATTTATCAGTACGTATTGCAGGTACAACCGGGCTACGAAAGCCGCTATTCGCCTATGGAATTGCGCACCATTCAGGACTGGTTGGTGAAACGCTACCTGGCGGGCATTTCCGGCATTGCCGATGTGAGCAGCTTCGGCGGCTTTGTGAAACAATACGAAGTTTCCGTACTGCCCGACCGCTTGCGCAGTTTCGGGCTAACACCCATGGACTTGTTTCGCGCTTTGCAAGCGAACAATCAGAACACGGGTGGCAGCTATATGGAACGCGGTCAGCGGGCATTTTATATCCGCGCCGAGGGGCTGGCACAAGGCATCGCCGATATTGAAAAAATTGTAGTTGCACGCAAAGGCAACCTGCCCGTGCTGGTGCGCGACGTGGCAACCGTGCAGTTGGGTTATGCTCCGCGCTTCGGTGCAATGACCAAAGACGGCAAGGGCGAAGTAGTCGGCGGCATTACGCTCATGCTGAAAGGTGCCAACTCATCCGATGCCATTGCCAATGTGAAGGCACGGGTGGCACAGGTGCAGCAAATCCTACCCGAAGGCATCCGCATAGAGCCGTATTTAGACCGCAGCGTTTTGGTAGAAAAAACCATCCGAACAGTGGCGCAAAATTTGGCAGAGGGAGGGCTGATTGTCGTCGCGGTGCTGGTGCTGATGCTGGGCAATTTGCGGGCGGGCTTGGTAGTGGCTTCCGTGATTCCACTGTCATTCCTCTTTGCGTTGGGCATGATGGACTTATTCGGCGTATCTGCCAACCTGATGAGCTTAGGCGCGATAGACTTCGGGCTGATTGTGGATGGCGCGATTATCATCGTAGAGGCCATGATGCACCGCCTGCACAGCGGCGATTTGCCGCATCGGCTCACCAAGTCCCAAATGGATGATGAGGTCATCCTGACTGCCGCTAAAATCCGCCGTTCGGCAGCCTTTGGCGAACTGATTATCCTGATGGTATATCTGCCGATTCTGGCGCTGACAGGCATTGAGGGCAAGATGTTCAAGCCGATGGCGCAAACCGTAGGTTTTGCCATTTTCGGGGCGCTGTTGCTCTCTTTCACCTACGTACCAATGGCTTCCGCGCTGTTTTTATCTAAACATACGGTCAAAAAAGTTAATTTTTCCGACCGCATGGTTGAATGGCTGCACGGCTTTTATCGCCCTGTGCTGTTGCTGGCTTTGCGCCAAAAAGCAATTTTCCTGACGCTGATTGTGGCAATATTTGCAGGCTGTCTGTGGCTGTTTTCGCGCATGGGCGGCGAATTCATCCCGACGCTGGATGAGGGCGACCTTGCTTGTCAGCAGGTTGTTCCCGTCGGTACGTCGCTATCGGAAAGCATCCGCACATCGTTGGAAATGCAGAAAATTCTGATGAAACACTTTCCCGATGAAGTGAAAACAATTGTCGCTAAAACGGGTTCAGCGGAAATACCTACCGACCCCATGGGCGTGGAAGATTCCGATATTGCCATTGTGATGCACCCGCGTGCGCAGTGGAAAAAAGCACAAGACCGCGAAACAATTTCCAACCTGATGAAAGCCAAATTAGCCGAATACATGCCTTGGGTGAGCTACGAATTCACGCAGCCTATTCAGTTGCGCTTCAACGAGCTGATGACGGGCGTAAAAAGCGATGTTGCCATTAAAATTTTTGGTGAAGATTTAGATGTGCTGGCAGCAAAAGGCGCTGATGCGGCACAATTAATCGCCAAAATTCAGGGCGCAGGCGATGTGCGCGTAGAACAAACCGAAGGTATGCCGCAATTAGTCGTGCGCTACAAGCGCGACAAGATAGCGCAATACGGGCTTTCCATAGAAGAACTCAACCGCACCGTGCAAATTGCCTTTGCAGGACTTTCTGCCGGAACGGTTTACGAAGGCGAGCGTCGTTTTGACTTGGTAACAAGGCTGCCGCCAGACATGCGCCATCAGCTCAACGACATTGCCAACCTGTACGTAAATCTGCCCGACGGCAATCAGGTGTTGCTCAAAGAAGTAGCTGACATTGTAGAGGAACAGGGCGTTTCACTCATCACCCGAGAGGATACGCGCCGCCGCATTGTCATTGGGGTAAACGTTCGCAACCGCGATGTAGAATCTTTTATCGGTGAGGTAGAAAAAATATTAGCTGCCCGCCTGAAACTGCCGCCCGGTTACAGCATTGTGTACGGTGGTCAATTTGAGAACTTACAGGCTGCCAAACAGCGTTTAAGCATTGCCGTTCCTGCGGCACTGGGGCTGATTCTGATTCTCTTGTATTTCACTTTCGGCTCTATGCGGCAATCGTTGCTCATATTTTCTGCCGTTCCGCTGGCAGCCATCGGCGGCATTCTGGCGCTGTGGTTGCGCGACATGCCTTTCAGTATTTCAGCCGGCGTTGGCTTTATTGCCTTGTTTGGCGTTGCCGTACTGAACGGCATCGTGCTCATCGGGCAGTTTAACCACCTCAAACAGGATGGCATCGGCGATGTTCGCAGCCGCGTGCTGGAAGGTACGCACATTCGCTTCCGCCCGATTCTGACCACTGCACTGGTAGCGGCGCTGGGTTTTTTGCCAATGGCAACTTCTACACAAGCAGGCGCTGAGGTGCAAAAACCACTAGCAACCGTCGTTATCGGCGGGTTGATAACCGCACTTTTGCTTACTTTGCTTGTATTGCCCGTTTTGTATGAATGGGAAGAGCGAGCAACAGAAAAAACTAAGTAAATTATACCTGTCAAGTCGTTATGATTTCCTTTCGGGGCGTTCCCCTCGCCATTTTCGCTATCGCTCAAAGGGCTTCGGGTCGGGCTTTTCAGGGCTTCGCTGACGCTTCGGTGCTGTGCACCAAACCCTTCGGGTTTGCCCTTCCAATCCCTAACGCATCAACCCGTAAACGCCTAACGGTCGTCAGCTTTGAAAAATAGTCAAACAATTGTAAAATAATTCGTTCAACTATGCGCAACATCTTATTATATACACTTTTGCTGATGACAGTTTGGGGGTGCTCCCAAACTCAGGAAAAAACGAGTGCTGGCCAGCAAATCGCCAAAGAAACAACACCTGCTAACTCGGTAACCATCAGTACGCAACAGGCAGCGCAGGCGGGTATCGTTTGGGATACACTCCGCTTGCGCAATATCGGCGTAGCAGTAGCAGCCAATGGCACGCTGGAAACACCGCCTTCCGACAATATTTCCATCACCGCCGTAATGGGCGGCATTGTCAAAAAAACAGACCTTTTAGCGGGAATGTCTGTTAAAAAAGGCGATGTGTTGGCTGTGCTTGAACATCCCGACTACATCCGTTTGCAACAGAGTTATTTGGAAGCCCGCAACCAACTCACCTACGCCGAAAAAGAACTGCGCCGCCAAGAAGAACTAATGGCTGCCAATGCCACTGCTGCACAAAAACAGGAAGCAGCAGAAAATGCTTACAACACCGCCCGCATCCAAGTACGCAGCTTGGGCAGCCAATTGGAAATGTTGGGAATAGATATGAACGCCCTCAACAAAGGCGATATTCAGTCACAAATTGTTATCCGCGCACCCATCAGCGGAACGGTTACGGAAGTGGGCATCAATACCGGTAAATTTGTAGCAGCCAACGAAATGATTTGCAAAATCATTAGCAAAGAGCATTTACATATTGTGCTGAAAGTTTTTGAACGAGATGTAATGAAAGTGCGTGTGGGGCAGCCCGTAACGGTGCGCATCATGGGTGCTGAGAAAGCGTATCAAGCCAAAATTATTTTGGTCAATCGCGCATTTGACAACGCCACCAAAAGCATAGAAGTACAAGCCCACTTTGACCGCGACGATGCCACGCTCAAACCCGGCATGTTTGTAGAAGCGCAAATTCACACCAACGATGCCTCCTACGAATCGCTGCCCGACGATGCCTTAGTAAATGAAGATGGCAAACCGTATGCTTTCGTATTAAAAGAACAAACCCCGGACAAACTCACCTTTGAAAAAGTTTTGGTAGAAAAAATTGCTTCTGAAAACGGTTTTTCAGCTATCACCGTCCCGCAACAGTGGAAAGGCAAGCCTTTTGTACAGGCTGGTGTGTATTACCTCACCGCTATCATGGGCAAGGAAAGCGAGTAATTTTATCGTATTTTAGCAGGGTAAAACGTAGCGGCTACGTCTCTACATACTGGCAAAAAGGTCAGCAAATAAAAAACGCAAACCAACGTGTGGACAATATTTAAAAAGGAACTGAACAGTTTTTTCGGCTCATTGATTGGCTACTTGGTCATCAGCATTTTTCTGGTGGGCGTTTGGCTGTTTGTCTGGCTGTTTCCCGATACGAGCATCCTCAGCTACGGCTACGCAAGCATGGATGTATTTTTTAACACTGTGCCGTTTGTGTTCCTGTTTTTGGTGCCTGCTATTTGCATGAGAGCTTTTGCCGAGGAAAAACGCAACGGTACGCTGGAATGGCTGCTGACCAAACCTTTAAGCGATTTGGAAATCGTATTGGCAAAATATTTTGCCGCATGGGCATTAACCGGCATTGCTTTGCTGCCTACACTGGTTTACTACTATTCAGTTTATCAGTTGGGTTCGCCCAAAGGCAATATTGACACGGCAGCCGTTGTCGGGTCGTATGTTGGGCTGTTCTTGCTGGGTGGTGTTTTTGCTGCTATCGGCGTGTTTGCCTCTTCGCTGACTGACAGCCAAATTGTTGCATTTATTCTGGCAGTTTTCTTTTGCTTTTTTGCCTACTTTGGGCTGGGCGCGGTGGCTTCGCTGGATTTGTGGTCGGACAGTGCCATCATTTTAGCACAGTTGGGACTGGATTATCATTACAGCGCGCTTGGTCGCGGACTGATAGATTCGCGCAATGTGCTGTACTTGTTAAGTGCTGCTGTTGTTTTTAATTATTTGACCTGGCTGGTTTTGCGCAGCCGCAAATGGTGATTAGCAGATGGCTGCCAAACTCAAAACTTCCTATTTCTGCCAGAACTGCGGCTATCAGTCAGCCAAATGGATGGGTAAATGCCCTTCGTGTCAGCAATGGAATACCTTCGCAGAAGAAATTATTGCCAAAGAAGACAAGGCCAAACCCACATGGCGCGGCGAAGGCAAGCAATCCGTTGCGCCGAAACCCAAGCCCATTGCAGAGATAGACTATACCGAGCAACCGCGCCACATCACACCCGACAAAGAGTTGAACCGCGTACTTGGCGGCGGCATCGTACCGGGCAGCATTGTACTAATTGGCGGCGAACCGGGCATTGGTAAGTCCACGCTGCTGCTGCAACTTGCATTAAACATGCCCTTAAAAACCCTGTACATTTCGGGCGAAGAAAGCGAACAGCAAATCAAGATGCGCGCCGAGCGCATTGAATTGCCTGAAAACAACGCCGTTACTCCACGCTCGGAAAGTGAATGCTTCATTATGACCGAAACCAACACGCAGCATATTTTCAAACACATTGAGCAACTGGAACCCGAATTGCTCATTGTGGATTCCATCCAGACGCTGGCCACTTCGCACATAGAGTCGGCGGCAGGCAGCGTTTCGCAGGTGCGCGAATGTACCGCCGAACTGTTGCGCTATGCCAAAGAAAGCGGCACACCTGTTTTTCTGATTGGGCACATCACCAAAGAAGGCACACTGGCAGGTCCCAAAGTACTGGAACACATGGTGGATACCGTGCTGCAATTTGAGGGCGACCGCCACCTGACTTACCGCATCTTGCGCACCATTAAAAACCGCTTTGGTTCTACTTCCGAATTGGGCATCTACGAGATGCGCAGCAATGGGCTGCGCGAAGTGGGCAATCCTTCGGAAATACTGCTGTCGCAGCGCGATGACCACCTCAGCGGGATTAGCATCGGCACGACGCTGGAAGGCAACCGCCCGCTGCTGGTGGAAGTACAGTCTTTGGTGAGTGCAGCTACCTACGGCACGCCGCAGCGCAGTAGCACAGGTTTTGATTCCAAACGGCTCAATATGTTGCTAGCCGTGCTGGAAAAACGCGGCGGCTATCGGCTCGGCTCGCAAGACGTTTTTCTGAACATTGCCGGCGGTTTCCGCGTGGAAGACCCTGCTATTGACCTTGCTGTATGCCTTTCCATCGTTTCATCGTATGAAGACATTGCCATTCCGCCGCATACTTGTTTTGCAGGCGAAGTTGGGCTGGGGGGCGAAATCCGCGCTGTAAGCCGCATAGAAAACCGCATTGCCGAAGCCGAAAAACTCGGCTTTCAGCAAATTTTCATTTCCCGCTATAACCTCAAAGGACTGGAAACGAGTCGTTTCCAAATCAAAATACATCCCGTTGCACACATAGGAGAAGTGATTCAGCGACTTATAGTGTAGCTTTAACAAAAATATTCTAAACCTTTTATTTGCAGTTAGTTAGCTTTTCGCTAACTTCGTTAGGTGATGCTTGCATAACAGAATTAACATTTCTTGGAGAAATGTTAATGTGCCATAACAAAAAATACACTTTGGAATTGCTGTTAAACAATAAAAACTATGAAACCCCATAGCGTATTTTGTTGGTTTTTTATTACTTTATTGTGGATAACGCTACCGTTAGGCGCACAAAATCCACCTAAGGAAGGTAAAAAAATAAAATATATCATCAAAAAAGGCGACAACGTTATCGGTATTGCCCGAAAATTCGGCATGAATCCACAGGAAATACTGACACTGAACAACATTAAAAATGCTCACCACATTCGCGAAGGGCAGGAAATTATTGTGATTGACAACCGGAATGCATCAATGGCAGTGATGCCTGTGGTAGCAACTTCCTCTGCACCTAAGGAGGTAAAAAAAGTGGAAACCAAGCGCTACCATGCCGTTATGCAGGGGGAAACACTCAGCAGCATTGCCCGCAGCTATGGCATCACGGTAGCTCAATTGATGGAATGGAATAAACTAACGGTTGCTCAAACAGCTTTGAAACCGGGGCAAAAACTGATAGTAGGAGATTTAAGCAACGAAGTAAAGCAAGAGCAGTTTCTCACCGGTAAAGGGCGTATAGTAAACGAGCGCGGCATGGGTATGATGATTAGCGGCGTAGATGCCAACTTAAATGTCGCTTTGCACCGTTCTGCCCCCGAGGGCAGCATGATTCGCGTTTACAATGAGAGCACTAAACGAGCAGTGCTGGCAAAAGTCATTGGTAAAATTCCCAATGTGGACAGCGATAAAAAAGTAATCGTTAAACTTTCCGCAGGTGCTTGCCGTGCATTGGGCGTAATGAACGACCGATTCCCTGTAGAGGTTACTTACGAGAAGTAAGCCGATATACAGGTTAAATCAGTAACTTTTGTAAACTAAATTGTTACTGATGACTATTTCACACAGGCGTTTTTGGCTGGTTGGCATTGTAGGCGTATTGTTCTTGGCAACCCTTGCGCCTGTCATCATCATTCATTTTTATTATCAGCGACTACATGATAGCCGAGCTGGGCAGGCAGTTGAAAGGTCGTACCGAGCTTGCCAAGTTTCATGTGGCACCCTTTGCTAATTTCCCTTACATATCAGTAGATTTAGAAGGGCTGCAATTCTTTGGGAGTGCAACCGATACGCTGCCGATTTATCGCTTTCAGGATTTATACGTCGGTTTTGATGTTGCTGAATGGATGCGCGGCAAACTCAATATCAAACAGTTACGGGTGGAAGGCGGCGAGTGGAATATTGTGATTGAGCAAGCCGCTCGCATTAACCTTTTGGAAGCAAAAAATCCAAAGAAGAAAGAAGCCGACAGCAGCAAAACTGCCATCTAATTGCACCTACAAAAGGTGCAACTCTCTATCTTAACGCGAATTTACAATAACTCTGAAAATCAGTTGTTTACAAGTGAAAAAGCTCGGCTTTGCAGAAAAGCACATTTTAAATTGTATTTCCGACATGAATGCGTGTAGGAACAGAGGGCGTGTAACAAGCGCGCTTGGTTCAGGTCTTGTATCAAGTAAGAACTTTGCTAAGATTTACTGGATAATTTACGCTTGTTATCAGTAGCGAAAGCCAGTGAGTTGTTCGCTTATTTCCCACAGTTGGCGGGCTACTTGGGCATCAGTTGCAATAGGAATCATATGGCGGCGTAGCCGATTTTTGTAAAAATAGCCACCGCTAATGCCTTTTACTTCGGGGGCAGTAGCTAAATAAATAGCAGTAGCTGCTCCTTCTTCTGCACTAATTAAGAAGGGTTTAGCAATTTTAAACAGCCAAGCAAACCAACCGGGTGTGCTGTCGGCAAAGCCTGAATTGACTGCTCCCGGATGTAGAGAGTTAACGTAGATATTTTTGCCAGTAGTGCGGCGCGCAAGTTCAGCGGCAAACAAAATATTGCAAAGTTTAGAAATACAATATGCTTTAATGCCACTATATCCGCGCTCCAATTGCAAGTTATCTAACCTAAACGGTGCATAGCGATGTGCTTCGGAGGCTACGCATACTACGCGTGCTTCTCCATTTTTGGCAGCTGCTTTTTCCAAAGCTGGCATGAGCAAACCAGTTAGCAAAAAATAGCCCAGATGATTGACGGCAAAAGTAGCTTCTATACCGTCTTCGGTTAATTGGCGCTTGTCGGAGGCTAAAAAACCTGCATTATTTACCAATACATCTAAGCTATTGTATTGATTGAGGAACTGAGCAGCCGCTTGTCTAATTTGGCGTTGTGAAGCAAAATCTACCTGAATGATTTCCACCTGAGAATTACCTGAAAGCTGAATAATTTCTTGCCGAGCCGCTTCTGCCTTGGCACGGTTGCGGCACATCATTACCACCGTATCGCCGCGTTTAGCAAGTGCTGTTGCAGTTACTTTGCCTATTCCCGAGTTAGCACCTGTTACAATACTGATTTTGTTGCTCATACTGTTCAATAAAGCAGGAATAAGTTACGAAAAAGCCTTTGAGTTGAACTTGGCTTGCTATTTGGCAAATAGGTCAGCAAGGTCCAAAAAAGGTAGGCAGGTCGCTCTGCTCTGTTGGTAAATTATTTACTCAACTCGGCAAAGTAGTAATAAAAATAAGGAATAGTTTCGATGCCCTTGTAGTAGTTGAATAGCCCAAAGTTTTCATTAGGGGAATGAATGGCATCTGAATCTAACCCAAAGCCCATTAACACAGCATTCACACCGAGCATATCGTTGAATAGTTGTACAACAGGAATGCTGCCACCACTGCGTTGTGGAATAGGTTTTTTGCCAAAAGTTTTTTCCATTGCCATTTCTGCAGCTTTGTAGGCAATTGAGCCAACAGAGGTTACAATAGGCTCAGCGCCATGGTGAAAGTCTACTTTTACTTGTACGCCTTTGGGCGCAATGGCTTTGAAATGCTCAGTAAATTGTTGGGCAATTTCTGCCGACGTTTGGTTAGGTACTAAGCGCATCGAGATTTTGGCATATGCCTTAGCAGGAATAACTGTTTTAGACCCTTCTCCTGTATAGCCGCCCCAAATGCCGTTAACATCTAAGGTTGGACGTATCGAGGTGAGTTCTGGTACAGAATAGCCCTTTTCACCTGCCAGTGCTTCAACACCCAAATCAGCTTTGTAGGTTGCTACATCGAAGGGAGCTTCTGCCATAGAAGCACGTTCAGTAGCACTCAGTTCTACTACTTTATCGTAAAAGCCGGGAATAGTGATGCGTCCGTCGGTATCTTTTAGTTTAGCAATCATTTCGCAAAGTGCGTTGATAGGATTTACCACAGCGCCTCCATAAGTACCTGAATGCAAATCTCGGTTAGGTCCGCTTACCTCTACCTGCACGTAAGTAATTCCACGGAGCCCCACTGTAATAGAAGGTACATCGTTGGCTATCATGTTGGTGTCGGAAATGAGTAGCACATCGGCTTTTAACTTTTCAGCATTTTGCTGAATAAAATAGGGCAGGCTTTCTGAACCAATTTCTTCTTCGCCTTCAATGATAAATTTTACATTACAAGGCAGCTCCTTAGTAGCTGTCATGGCTTCAAACGCTTTAATGTGCATATACATTTGTCCTTTGTCGTCACATGCACCGCGTGCGTATATTTTTCCGTTTTTGATGATTGGCTCAAACGGCGGCGAATCCCACAGTTCTATGGGGTCAGCAGGTTGTACATCGTAGTGCCCATATACTAACACAGTAGGGAGTTGAGGAGCAATTATTTTTTCTGCATATACGATAGGATGGTGATTAGTAAAACATATTTCCGTGCGGTCTGCACCGGCTTGCTGCAATTGTTGTTCAATAAATGTTGCTGCACGCAGCATGTTGTCTTTATATTCAGCAGCAGCACTAACAGAAGGAATTCGAATCAGTTCAAAGAGCTCGTCGAGAAAACGTTGCTTATTAGCTTGTATGTAATTTTGCGTTTGTTGCATGATAAACCTTATAAGTATGTAAAATTATTGTTTTTGCATGAAAGAATTACTGTCCCAGAAAGTTGCGGATAGCCTGCTCGGTTTGGCGAATGACTTCCTCAGAAGTTTTGCCGTTTCGTTCTATGGGAGGCAAAGCGGTGCATTTTAGATGTACGCCAATTGGGACGGGCATGAATCCATATTTTGCTAGTTCCCAAGAGCCTTGTATAGCTACGGGAATGACCAATGCGCTTGGAGCAGCTTTGAGCAGCACGCTGAGTCCTTGCGGTTTAAAGGGCTTCATTTTGCCATCGCGCGAGCGCGTGCCTTCAGCAAAAATGCAGCCGGCATAGCGCTTGGCTTCTAAGTATTCGCCAAATTGTTTCAAAGCAGGTAACGATTGCCGCACGTCTTTGCGGTCTATACAAACCGAACCGCCATGACGCAGATTGTATGAAATACTCGGGATGCCTCTTGCCAGTTCTACTTTCGAGACGTATTTGGCATGATGCTTGGCAAACATAACGCCCAGCAGAGGGATATCGTACATGCTTTGGTGATTACTTACTACTATCAGTGGGCGGTTGGTAGGAAGTTCGTAGTTGAGTTGCCAAGTGATGCGCGTGCCTAACATTAGGCGCAATTGCCACAGCAAAGCATGTAGCAGTATATCCACTGATTTTTTATGTGCCTCATATCCTCCAAAGGTACGTGCTAGCACTTGCACGAGATGAAAAACAATCAACAACAAGAAAAATATTATGACAAAGAAAGGCCAAATGAGCCACGCGACAACCTTTTTCCACATCTTGTAGGTGTAATGAACCAGTTTTGCTTGCAAAAATAAGATAGCTTGTGCTGGTTGCCGATAGCCGACGGTTGCTTTTCTTGTTGATGGCTTTAATTATCAATTTCTACGCGCGTGCGCAGTTTTGCTGATATCCGCGACAAGTCAGCAACGATACTGAAGGCGCTAATACCACCTGCCACATGCCGCACTTGATAGCTATAAGAAATTTCTATGGTTTTCATGCTGAGCATTACACCAAAAGAAAAGCCGCTAAGTGCGCGCCTTTGTGGCAAACCGAGCTCTTGCCTGTGCAGTACGTTATAACCTGTTCGCAACTGCAAATTGGGATGTAATAACCATTCACTGCCCACTACCAAGCGCCGCGCCAGTTTTTGCCACAGCGTAGGTACATCAACCAGTGGATTGCCATTGAGGTCAAAGCCTGTCGGACGAGTGGGGTCGTTATAAACAATGTCGCCGCGGGGGGCTAATTGCCATGCCGTCAGTGAAAAACGAAGTGGCATTTTTTCAGGTCTGAAACTGATGCCCACTTGTGCATCAAAAGGCATTATCCATTGCGAAGCATCGGTGTAGTTACTTGCAGCAAAGCCAATGTTGCGCATAGTTAGCCCTATGCGCAGGTCTTTCTTAGGATGTTGGAATAGCGCGCCTATATCTGCCAGCAAAGCTACCGATTGAAAAGTAGCAATGGAAGACCCCGCTCCTTTTAATGTAATCCCCAGAGTAAAAGGACTGAGTGTGTGGGCATAGTTGAAAGCAAGCACGTATTCAGCAGCCGTAAAGCTACCTGTGGGTGCGCCTGTAGCATCAAATCCCTCAAACTGTCCATAGCCGATGTATTGCAGCCCAATAGCTAATCGTTGATGCCGGCGTGTAGGTAGCACGGATGCCAGTGTGGTATGCAGTGCCTGCCCTGAAAGCAACTGCAACTGTAAAGTTGCTTGATGTTTTGCTGAGTCGGTGTTAAGTGCAGGATTGCTCAGCCATAACGATGCATCCTTTCCTACTGATGCTACTTGTACGCCACCTTGCGCTACTGTACGGGTATTAGGGGGCAGTTGCAAAAAACTGAAACTTTGTCCGCCACCAATTTGAGCTTGGGCAAACAGCGGTAGTAAAGCTGCTAATAAAAAAGTCTGACAAGCATTTGCTACTGCTACCCGCTTGTATTGGTTGTTATGCGAAAGCCATGTATCGTACGCATTAGTTAGCATGCTAAAATGTTTACTCGAAGTCGGCATATAGCAAATATTTTTTACGCATGGCTTTATAAGCTGCTAAGTCTTCAGCCCAAGTAGCTTTAATGGCTGCTTCGCTCATGCCTGCTATAATCTGTTGGCGCAGTTGGTCGGTGCCTGCCAACTTTTCAAAAAAAGGAATGAAAAACTGGTCTTTTTGTGGTGCGAGCCGGTACATTTCCATAAGTGGCTGTAAACTAAAACCAAAATGGCTTACATCCGTTTGGCGGTAGTCTATTCCGCAGCAGATTTTATCTTTGTGAGGTGGATTTTTGGCTCCTTCGGTGCTGCGTGGGGAAAAGCAAAATTGTTTGTCTGGATTTTCTGGAAAGCCAATCACTTGAAAAGGAGCCTCTGTACCTCTGCCAACACTTACAATGGTGCCTTCCAGTAAACACAAGCTTGGGTAGAGGGCTATTGCACGGTCGTTAGGCAAATTAGGTGAAGGGCGTATTGGCAAAGAGTAGCGCTTGGTATGGTCGTAGTATAGGCATGTTATTACTTGTAACGGGCAAGTAATACCACCTGCAAGCCAACCCTCTCCGTTAATCATATGAGCCAACTCGCCCACGGTCAAGCCATGTACAATAGGTATAGGCTGCATTCCAACAAATGATTTGTAGCGCATATCCAAAACAGGACCATCTACATACCAGCCATTAGGATTAGGACGGTCTAAAACAATGAGTTTTTTATTTTGTTCTGCGCAGGCTTCCATGAGCAACTGCATAGTGTTGATGTAGGTATAGAAGCGAGCTCCTACATCTTGTATGTCAAAAACTACCACATCCACATCAGCCAAATCTTCTGGCAAGGGCTTGTTGCGTTTGCCATACAAGGAAATGATGGGTAAACCCGTTTTTTTATCATATTCATTTGCCACTTTTTCGCCGGCGTCTGCAGTGCCGCGAAAGCCGTGCTCTGGAACAAAAATCTTCACTACCTGAATTCCTTGTGCCAGAAGCGTATCTAACAGATGCGTGGTGCCAACAGTTGCAGTGTGATTCACCGTCAGGGCAACTCTTTTGCCCTGCAAAGCGGACAAATACTGGTCAAAACGAGCAGCACCTACTACAATATTTTCCTGCCTAATAAACTGAACAACCTGATGAGCCGCGGGCTGTGCCACTCCACACGCAAATAGAAACAACCATATTGCGTTTGTTGCTCCGGTAAGCAAAAATGTTTTTACTATTGAAAAACACATAACAACATAATTGTACTTCACAAAAAGTGAGTTTAAATTGCTTTTCTTCAAAGGTAGTGAATAGAACCTTCTGAGGGCTCATGATAAGAAGAAAAAACAACAATACGCCTTTTACATGGTTAGTTGCTACTCGCTTGCAAGACAATAAAGTGGGCAGTTTTTCTGCATTAGTGGCGCGCATTGCTATGGCAAGCATTAGTATTGGGGTTGCTGCTATGCTGCTTTCTTTTATGATTTTTGAAGGCTTTAAATGCGAAATACAAACGAAAATTTTTAGCCTTGTTGGTCATATCCGTTTAACTAAGTTCGATGGCAATGCTTCTCCAGAAGGCTCTCCACTGCCTTTGCAAACCTCTTTTCTAAAAAAAGCTCCTCAGATTCGGGGAATTGAGCGCATAGAGTTTTACAGCCAAAAATCAGTGTTGCTAAAAACCGATGAAGAAGTGATGGGTGCTTTGGTCAAAGGTATTCATCCTAATGCAGACAGTAGCTTTTTTAGCAAAAATCTTGTCAGCGGTAGGTTTCTACATTTTTCTGACAGTGCAGACCATTCTTCCGACCTGATTGTCAGCAAAAAAATCGCTGACAAGTTGCACCTACAGGTAGGCGACCGCTTAACAGCTTACTTCATTCAAAATCCTCCGCGTGCACGCCGGCTCAACGTTTGCGGTATTTACCAAACCGGACTGGAAGATTTTGACGAGCGAATTATACTGGCAGACAACCGTATGATACAACAACTCAATCGCTGGGGAGACTCACTTACCGGTGGGTATGAAATTTATGTGCGCGACTTCAATCGCTTAAACCAAGTTGCCGAAGCTGTTTACGAAGCTATGGACTACCAGATGCAAATGGAAACAGTAGAAAGCCGGTATGCACATTTTTTTGACTGGTTTATCATGCTTAATCGGAATGTAACAATTTTTATGACCATTATTTTATCTGTTGCCGCTTTTAATACTATTTCCATATTGATTATCTTGATGATGGAGCGAACCCAAATGATTGGTCTGCTGAAAGCATTAGGCGCTACCAATCGACAAATTAGGAATATCTTTTTCTGGAAAGGAATGCGCATCCTTGCTAAGGGGCTGCTTGGGGGCAACTTATTGGGATTGGGCTTAGCCGCTTTGCAGTACTATTTTCATCTGATTCCGCTCAATCCAGAAAATTATTATATGCAAACTGTTCCTATTCAGTGGGATGGGCTTGCTTTTATTACCGTTAATATTGCAACCATAGCAGTAGTAGGAGTGGCTATGTGGCTACCTACTGTATTAATAGCTCGTATTACTCCTATTGCAGCTATTCGTTTCAACTAATTAGCTAGTAAATTTGCCCACCCGCCAACTCCTAACTTACTTTTAGCTTATCGGACCTAAACCACACTCACACATGAAAAAATTTCTGATAATCAGCAGCCTCATACTGGTATTAGCGCTTATTGGTGGTGTATGGTTTGCCTACTTTGCCAGTTACAGCGAAGGTTATCGTGTTGGCAAAGTGATGAAAATCAGCCGCAAAGGAGTATTATTCAAAACATGGGAAGGACAGCTAAACGTGGAAGGTATTACCACTACTACTGGCAAAATTGCCGGTGGACTACCAGCACTTGGGAGTTTTCCGTAGAAGATCACCACAAAGAAGTAATTGATTCTATTCAGAAAGCCATAGACGAAGACAAACGCGTGAAATTATACTACGAGGAAAAATTTTACACTTATCCTTGGCGTGGCGACACTAAGTATCTCATTACCAAAGTTGAAATATTAGATTGAGCTTAAATGTTGTTTAGTTTTTTGTAAAGTCAATTTTGCCAAATGCATATTCATGAAGGCAAACACGCCTTTGTTCGCATCCTCACAAGCAACCCTGTTGCTAATAAGGAGAGGGGCTGTGCGAAGCAAGGGTATTTTTCAGCCACTCAATGCTGAAATCCTGTTCATCCTGTCGTGCTGGTTAAGTGATATTGGGTTTTTATCCATCCTGTTTAATCCTGTAAAAACCTAAACATGTTTTTAAATGTAGCAATTATTTCTACAACCACATGCAGCTTGCAGACACTACGCATCTGACCTACTGTACCAATATCCATCCCGGTGAGAGTTGGGCAGAAACAGCAGCAGCTTTACACTACTACATCCCTGCTGTAAAAAAGCAAGTATGCCCTAACGGTTGGTTTGGTGTTGGTTTGCGGCTTTCCGATTTGGCAAGCCGAGAATTAATTAACCCGAAAACACTGTCAACGTTTGCTCAATGGTTGCACGAGCAACAGGCATATGTCTTTACCATCAATGGATTTCCATTTGGAAGATTTCATTATCAAAAAGTAAAAGAAAATGTCCATCTACCGGATTGGACTACCGACATGAGGGTAGATTACACCTTCCGATTAGCTGAAATTTTAGCACAACTGCTGCCAGAGGGACTGACCGGTAGCATCTCCACCTCGCCGCTAAGCTATGCTTTGTGGTATCCATCGAGCGAACAGTGTAAAATGGCTACCCGAAAAGCAGCAGCCCAACTAGCACGTGCTGCCTTAGCTTTATTTAGAATTTTTGAACGAACGGGCAAACTGATTCATATAGACCTTGAGCCCGAACCCGACGGCATCATGGAAAACTTGCCTACTACGTTGCAAACCTTTCAGCAATTTATTTTTCCTGCCATGGACAAGTTGGCAGAATTAGAAAAGATAGATACTGAGCACCTGCGCCGGCATGTGCAACTGTGTTATGATGTATGCCATTTTGCTGTTGCATATGAAAATCATCAGCAAGCGCTAGCACAACTCCAAGCAGCAGCAATCCCTATCGGAAAGTTTCAACTGAGTGCTGCCTTGCGCGTTGTTTGGCACAAGTTGCACCGAGAGGCGCAACGGCAAGCACTTGCCTCCTTCAATGAACCTGTATATCTGCATCAGGTAGTGGCACGCACAGCAGATAACCAGCTGCTGCGCTTTCCCGACTTACCACTAGCATTAGCAGACCATCAGGCAGCAGCGGCTGCGGAGTGGCGTGTACACTTTCACGTGCCTATTTTTTTGGCTAACTATGGGCTGATACAGTCTACTCAATCAGATATTCAAGAAGTATTGAAATGGCAGCAATTGCATCGTTACAGCTCATATTTAGAAGTAGAAACCTACACTTGGTCGGTATTACCGGCAGATATGCAGTTGCCCCTTGCCGAATCTATTGCGCGCGAGTTACAGTGGGTACTGCAAAACTACGCGCCTGCTAAGCCAGCATGAGCAATTTTGTAGCTTGATAGCCAGATGTTGCTAGGAAAATGCCGAGACTGAACCTATGGAGTGTAGCTTTGTTTTTCACTTTTCAAAGAAAACTTCTTCTATAAATAGCAAGAGCAATTACATTTTGCCAGCGCTCAATTGCATAGCTATTTTTTAGCTATCTCTTCTCCTTGCAGCAAATAACAAGTATTTTTAACCTGTTACAACTAACTACGGGCTTTGTCAGCTGCGGCAGCCATTCCCAATGCCAACACTGCTACTATAAACAGCGCTATGCGTAGGCTAAAAAAATCTGCCACCCATCCAATTACAGGCGGTCCGATGAGAAACCCAGTGTAGCCCACTGTAGAAACAGCGGCAATGGCTACACCAGCAGGCATCATTTTAGAACGCCCTGCTGCACCATATACAATAGGTACCACGTTGGCTAACCCCAACCCTACCATTGCAAAACCTACTATCACCCAAAACGGAGTTGCCAGAAGTAAAGCAGCAGTCATGCCGCTGCCTGCCAAGAAACCGCTAATTCGAATTAGTTGCACTTGTCCAAGTCGTTGAAGTAGGCGGTCGCCGAGAAAGCGCCCAGACATCATGGTTGTGGAAAAGGCTGTGTAACCAAGAGTAGAAATTCCGGCAGTAGTACCACTTATCTCAGCCAGAAATACTGAGCTCCAATCCGCCATGGCACCCTCGCCCAGCATGCAGAAAAATGCAATCAGTCCCAACCACCAAAGCACAGCATCAGGTTTCGCAAACAGAGGTTTGTGTTTGTCTGCAGCCACATCATATGGCACAAGCCATTTAAAAAATATGAACAACACGGTCAGCCCCATAGCTGTTCCAACTACAAAATGTTCTAAAGGTGCAAAACCTGCCTCAGCCATAACACCGCCAAAAGCTGCTCCTAACATCCCTCCTGTGCTGTAAAGCCCGTGAAAAGAGGACATAATAGGCTTACCCCACTGATTTTCAACCACCACTGCCTGCGCATTCATGCCGATGTTGAGAATGTCGCCTGCACCACCGAATAAAAATAACACAACTGCCAACCATACTACTGAGGGTGCTAACGCTATCAGTGGCAATATGCAACAGTTGGCAATAGCAGCGAGAATAGTTACGCGTTTGCTGCCAAACCGCGTGATTAGCCAACCTGCTACAGGCAACGACAGTAGCGAACCTACAGGTGTTCCCAAAAGAGCAGTCCCCAGTTCGCCGGCACTGAGCTGCAGCTGTTGCTGTATAACAGGAATGCGCGATGCCCAAGTGGCAAAAGCAAATCCATTGATAAGAAACATGGCAGCTACAGAAATGCGCGCAAGATGAGTAGTCATATTTACTTTGACGTGATGATGTTTATGAGGATAGTGTTTTTAAAGCACAACTATCGTTGATTTTAGTGAAAAATGCTCCTCATGAAGGCTCATAAATTCCTACAGCCAGTTGATTAGGTGTTGCCACTTACAGGCACTTGAACAGATTGTGAAAAGAGGAGTGCTTGCAGATTTGACTATGTGTGAAACAACTTATGCTTTACGGCAAAAACCCCAAGAGGTTTTCTAGCCACTTGGGGTTTGTATTTTACTATCAAGCTTGGATTTACGTGAAGTTCTATAACATTTAGTTGGCTCGGTTACTGAATTATGCAAGTATTCCTAATGGCTTGTTGAAGTTTGCTGAACTGACTATATCAAATTCAAGTGCGAGCATAAAATGCCTCAAAATCTTTTAGGGTAATTTTTTCTTCATAGAAAGCCTTTCCAACAATAGCAGCATAAACTCCTATATCTTCTAACTTGCGGATATCGTCGATAGAACCAATACCACCACTTGCCATAATGCGCAGGTCTGGAAAGCGTTGTAGCAACTGGGCGTACAAATCGAAGTCTGGACCTGAGAGGGTGCCATCACGTTCGTTACTGGCACATTTCAAATAAAGTAGGCTTTGATTGTAGAACCGTTCTACAAATTCAAATAGGTCTATATTAGTGCCTTTTTGGCGCCCTTGCACGGCTATTTTATTTCCAGCAACTACATCGGCACTGAGCATCACTTTGTTGCGCCCATATGTAACTAACCAATCAGTAAATAATTCGGGGCGTTGGGCAGCCACAGAGCCTACAGTAATCATTTTTGCGCCATATTCAAAGGCGGTAGCAGCTTCACCGTCGTTGCTGATACCTCCGCTGAAATCAACCACCAAATTAGTATGACGCACAATCATTCCCAGTACTTCGTAGTTGTGTACCTTGCCAGTGCGTGCACCCTCTAAATCTATGAGGTGTAATCTGCGTATGCCATGTTCTTCAAATTGTTGCGCCAATTCCAGCGGGCTTACATCGTAGGTGGAGTAATCGTCGTAATTGCCTTGCCTTAGGCGCACACACTTGCCACCTAAAACAGACATGGAAGGGATTAACTCAATCATTTCTTTTTGTTTAGAGGTTGTAACTACACCCCAATATAAACGAAAAAATACAAAATCCTACGAGAAGGGTTAATTTTAATAGTTAAGTTTGTATGAATATGCACAACAGTGGCTTTAAAGTCGCTTAGTAAGAGGTATTCGGTAATACAAATGGTAGCTAAAAGATAGCTTCATGTTGCTGCGTACAGTTCCAAAACCGGGAATTTCATTAGGAAGCATCCGATTGACTTCGTTTGCTTTTCCTGCCAATTTGATGCGAAAAGTATAGCCTAGATAGAGTTCGCGCCAAACAGCTACTCGCAGTCCCGTAACCATCTCCCACCATCGATAAGAGAGTTGTTCGCTAATGGTTTCTGAAAAAGCAGGCGAGGCAGGCGTGCCACCGAAGCCCCAAGGTGTGCTGATGGCTATGTAGGTAGCTTGCTGTTCAAAATTTGCACGTCCGTAGCGAAACCCAAGCAAGAGAGCACTTTGCCGGTCGGTAAAGGTTTTGTGCAACACGTTGTAGTCCCACCCAACTCGCCAATAAGTACCAGTATTGTGATAGCTAATGTTTCGCAAGTTATCCTCAGCGTTGCGTTCGCGTTTGGTGCTAGCATAGCCCCAGTCGGCAACTATAAAATGTTTGTTGCGATTAAATGCCAAATCAGCTGTGAGTTCGAAGCGCAATGTGTTGGCATAAAAACTTTTTAGGTTTTCGCCAATGGAGCGGCGTCCAAAAGGTGCGCTTACTGCACCATTAAGCCAGTAAGAGAGGTCTGTACCCAACCGAAGAGCATAAGGTTGAAACGAGATATCTCTTGCCCATGCGCGTAACTGTTGCCCAAGCGGTAAACGGAGCGTATCGGGCAGAAGGGGCTGAGGTTGTGCTTGCAACGGTGTTGTTAAGCATGTAAAAAGTGCAAGGATAATTATACTATTGCGCAATTTCATTACCAGAAAAGGCGAATGTGAACAGTGTCGGAACGAAGGATAAAATTTCGGGCAGCTATTTGTGCCGAATCGTAGGTATTTTTAAGTATTTGCAAGTTTTCTATGCGTTGTTCATAGCCGCAGTCCGGAGAGATAAAATTAAGTATTCTCCGGTAACGCAGTATCAGTGTATCGCGCTGAGGAAGCGAGTTTGCTGGTGCCCCCGGTCTTCTGCCAAAAAAGATAAATGCAGATGTATCGCGCGAGGGGTCTAAGGGGAGTGCCAAACTGTTGGGGAGTGTGGTTTCGGAAGTGATGCTGCTGTATAAAATACGTCCACTTCGATAAATGGTAATACCTTTACCCGTTTGTACCGAGTCAAAACTAGGAGCAAGTGCTCGCATACTTCCCTTTCTGTAAAAACGAACTATTGGCTCGTTGGAGTAGCGAGAAGAGAAGATACAATCTTCACAAGCAAACAATCCCAACAGGCTGATTATTAAGGAAAAAACTTTGCCGATAGGTTTCATCATAGCTGCAAAGCTATTCAATATTAATAGTTTATCAGGACGTTAGCTGTTAAATCAACTGAAAGATGTGGATAAGTGTGTAAATTGCAACGTTGTTTTACAAACATGGAACGCTCTGGCAGACGCATCGTAAGGGGATTGTTGAATCAGTTAGACAGTACATTGTTGCTGTTGTATTTTGCAGGTGTGGTGACAGGTTTGATAAATATTTATGCCGCTGTTTACGACCCAGAAACTGAACGCTCTTTTTTCGATTTAACTATTAACTCTGGCAAGCAGTTCGTTTGGATATGCTGTGCATTGGCTATTGCCTTGTTTATCTTATTGTTAGATGTGAGGCTATACGTAAAACTTGCCTATCCTGCCTATGGAGCGATCTTGCTGATGTTGGTAGGGGTATTATTATTTGGGCGAGAAATTGCTGGCTCTAAATCGTGGTTTGACTTAGGATTCATGCGCTTTCAACCTTCTGAACTTGCCAAGGTGGGCACGGTGCTAGCGCTTGCTCGCTTTTTGAGTGACCCAAACACTAAACTGATGCGACCGGTCAACTTAATGACTGTGTTGCTTATTATTGCTGCGCCCGCCATTTTGACTCTGTTGCAAGGCGATACAGGTTCGGCACTTGTGTTTGCTTCTTTAAGCATCATGCTGTATAGAGAAGGTTTGCCTGGGCAAGTGCTCGCGCTGGGGCTGATGGCAGGCGTTCTGCTTATTTTAACTTTGGTTTTCAAAGCCTACTTGTTTGAACTTATGCTTGCTATTGCTGGCTGTGGAATACTATACATAATTTTATTTAATCGTCGCAAGTGGAAACAAGCTATTGGTAGTGCTTTGTTGACCGCACTTGCTATTGCTGTTGTATTTAGTGTAGATTTTTTTGTCTATAACGTACTCAAGCCACATCAACAAAAGCGAATAGAGGTGCTCATCAACCCTAATGCCGATGTAAAAGGTGTAGGCTGGCAAGTTAATCAGTCCAAAATAGCTATTGGCTCGGGTGGGTTTAGTGGCAAAGGCTTTTTAGAGGGTACACAAACCAAATTTAAGTTTGTACCCGACCAAAGCACCGACTTTATTTTTTGTACTATTGCAGAAGAATATGGCTGGTTGGGTAGCTTAGCACTCATTACATTTTTTGCCGTATTACTCAATCGGCTAATTGTTATTGCTGAGCGTCAGAAATCGCGTTTTACTCGTGTATATGCCTACGGAGCTGTATCTATTCTTTTCTTTCATTTTGCGGTCAATATCGGAATGACGATTGGGCTGTTTCCTGTGATTGGTATTCCGCTCCCGTTTTTTAGTTATGGAGGCTCTTCGCTTTGGTCGTTTACCATTTTGCTTTTCATATTGCTCAAATTAGATATGCACCGCAAAATGCCAATTACAAGTAACTTTTTCTAAGCTGCATAAGATTGACTTTTTATGTTTTTATTCTTTATTTCGCCGTGAAATAAAATGCCTGTCCAACATAAATGATAAACACCGTGAAGAAGTTTCATTCTGTAATGTTGATTGATGACAATGATATTGACAATCTGATCAATCAAAAAATGTTGGAATCTGCCAATATTTGCGAGAATATTTACACCCATTCGGGAGCGAAAAGTGCAATTGAATTTCTTAAAAATATGGAGAAACTATCTAAGTCGCTCCCTAATGCTCGCATCTTGCCCGATCTTATCTTTTTAGATATAGATATGCCTTTAATGGACGGTTTCCAGTTTTTAGACCAATTTGATAAGCTGAGTGCAGAAACTAAGCGGCATTGTCAAATTATCATGTTAACTTCCTCTATTAATCAGCAAGATGTGCACAAAGCAAAGTCTTATGGCTACGTGAAAAAATACATTAATAAGCCACTGACCATTGAAGAGATTCGCAAACTGGAACAATTGGCAAGTGAATAGCTCAATAGGGTCGCCTTACAGTTTATTATTGAGAATAATATTGGAGCTCAGTGCTTTTGTATAATTTTCAACGGCTTGTGCTTTTTGGTGAGCGTCTAAATGTTTTTCACGGTGGCAATCACTGCCGATAAAGCTTACTATACGCCTTTCTATTAATAGCTCTGCAACGGTTTTAGCTTCGGGTCCGTAGTAGCCCACTAGCGAGTTGGAGTTGATTTGCATCAGTACGCCCTTGTTATACAGTTCTTCCAGTTTGTGAAACTTGCCGTAAAGATAAGCATAGCGCTCTGGATGTGCCAAAACAGGTTTGTAACCGTTGGCAAACATTAGAAAAATAGCTTCTTCCAGGTAGGGCGAGTAATTGATAAAAGAGGTTTCGAATAGCAAGTAGTGGTCGCCAAAGGTAAGCAATTGCTCACCGCACTCCAGCTTTCTCATGAAAAACTCATCTAAATAATACTCTGCAGCTGCCTCTAATTGGATATCGATGCCTAATTGCTTAACAATGTCGCTTAGTTGGTCTAACTTATTCCAAATAATTTCTGGGGAGTTGCGGTAACAATCGCCCATAATGTGGGGCGTGATGATTAGTTTTTTATAGCCCAGGTTTGCAAACCTGCGCACTATTGTTATTGCTTGTTCGAAAGTCTGTACGCCATCGTCAATACCCGGCAACAGGTGCGAATGCATATCTACTGTAATCGGGGTGACTGTGCCGTATGTTGTTTTTTTGATTCGAAACAGAGAGATCATTTTTTATTCCAAAGATTAATCAGTTTTTTGAACCAATGTGCTTCCTTTTCAGACTCCTCGTAATAGCCGGCGTTTTCTTTGCCACTATAACCATATCCATAGCCGTACCCATATCCATATCCATATCCATATCCACCATAGCCGTATCCATAGCCATAAGATGGCTTTTGCCCGAAAGCATTTAACACAATGGATAATTTATTGAAATTGTTGTTTGCCATAAGGCGGTTGATGTTAGTGATGTAGTTGAGCCGAGAGAAATCGGCACGAACCACGTAAATGGGCAAATCAGCATTTCGCATCACAATTATTCCATCTGTTACAATGCCTACTGGGGGCGTATCCATCACAATTACATCGTAGTACTCTTTCAATTCTTCGAGCATTTGGTGCATATTTTCAGACAGGAGTAACTCTGCTGGGTTGGGCGGGTGCGGTCCGGCAGTGATGTAGTCCAAAGCAGCAATGTCGGACTTTCGCACGCAATCTTGCCAACAGCTTTGCCCAATTAAGATTTTACTGATTCCGTCCAAATTTTCCACGCTAAAAGCCAAATGCACTTTAGGCTTACGCAAATCTAAGTCCAAAATGATAGAGCGAGTGCCCGAAAGTGCAATAATTCCTGCTAAATTTATAGCTACAAAGGTTTTGCCTTCGCCACTAACTGTAGAAGTAACGGCAATAGTTCGTTTGCCGCTTCGTTGACTCATGAAATCTAAATTGGTGCGAATGCCGCGCAAGGACTCGGCAATAGATGATTTAGGATTGTGGTGAACAACTAACTGAGAATTATCCATGCGTTTGCGGGCATAATAGGGTATAATCCCCAATAGAGGGGCATTGGTTAGCCGTTCTATTTCTCTGATACTGGTAACTTTATTTTGCATGAAGTATCGTATGGCAATAAAACCAAAGCATAACACACCAGCAGCAATAGCAGCATAGAGATAGATACTTTTTTTATCAGGGAATATAGGTACTGTTGGCAAATCGGCATAAGAGAGAATTTGGAAATTGGGTACTGTGCCGGCTTCAGAAACCCCCATTTCTACTAATCGGTTGAGTAGCAGGTTGTATGTTTCTGTGTAAGAGGCTAAATAGCGTTGCTTTTTACGCAGTTCCATATCTGCCTCGTTAGGACTTGTCGGCATTTGTTGTTCCAAGTCGCGCATGCGTTTGTCGAGCTCATAGAGTTTGTCGGTTAGGTTCATGCGGTTGAAACTTATCAGTCGCAGCAGTTCTTGCGTTTGTCGGTCGATGTCTTGCTGGCGTTGCTGAACGGCGAAAGTGGTCGGTTTGTAAGATTTGAGCAGGCGGTCTAAATCGTCTTGTTTATTATACAGTATGCGAATGTTTTCCCCAATTCTACTGTCAGATACGGTAGCTGCTACGGCGGCAGTAATCAGATAGCCTGAATCGGCAGCAATAAAGTCTACAATTTTGCGATAGGCGCGTAGTTCGTTGCTAATTTTAATTTTTTCTTCTTGCAAGGCTTCAATTTTGGCAAAAATCTCAGCCATTTTGGATTTAATATCCACGTTTTCACGCGGAATGCCGTTGGCATCCATATAGTTTTGGATATCGCGTTCAGTGCGTTCTATGTAGGCTTCGGCAGTGTCTAATTGTTGTTCTAAATAGGCAATAGTTTGTTTGGTTTGTTTGTTTTTATTGTCTACGCTGCGTTTTAAGTATGCATCGCTAATGGCAGCAACAATGGCTTGAGCTTTGTAGGGGTTAGCATCTTTAAATGTTACATTAATAATGCGAGCTTTAATATTGACTGGGGCAGCGGTAATATTAGCAGCAATATAGCTTTGCAGATAGCCTATGTCGTGGAGGTAAAAGTAGAACAACTCTGAGCCTTTGTAGTCGGCAGCAGCAGGCGTAATCACGCACTCGAATTGAGGTAGGCGAATGGTATCGCCATAGGCGTATTCTGCACTGAACATGTCTTCTGAGTTGGCATCTTCAAAAGAAAGCTTGAACCGATTGCTGTTGACGTACTGCCAATAGATTTTTTTATAGTTGTAAAAACTGCCATCTTTTACTTGGTAATAGCTAACTCTGAAAGGCGCACTGTTGAATTTTTCGTCGTCTATAATTTTTCCTCTTACATAGTAGCTCACCCATAAGTTGAGCTTTTCAATTACGTCGGTGTAAATAACGTTAGAACGAATAAATTGCGACTCTCCTTCTAAGTAATTGGTTTGCGCTTCCTCGTCGCGGTAGATACCAATGGAAAGAGTAGGAGCAATCCCCTTCATTTCTAGTTGCAAACTGGCTACCGACTGGTAAATGGGTTTGGTGTAGCGCAAGTACAAGTAGGCAGTTGCTACACACAGTAAGCAAATCAATAGCAGCCAGAAAACACTTCTTCTGACCACCATTAGTAGCTTTTGCAGGTCTAAGGTGGACAAAAAGTCGCCTTCGCTTTCTTCTGCCAAAAGGAGATTTTCTTTGCTATATTGCCCGATGATATTGGGAGTCATAAGCTAGCAAATTAACGATTGCGCAAAACGTCTATCAGCACAATAGTATTAATAGTAGTAGCAATGATGCCCAGTACAGAAGTAAAAATGCTTGTAAAACTGGTTACATCTGCTAGTGTTTCTCGCCTAATAACGCCTCTGCGAGGCTCTATGTAAATTACATCGTTGGGTTGTACTCGCAAATTTGCCGCCTGCAAACCTTCCCAAGTGCTCAGGTCTATTACTTGCATCACGGGTTTTTCCAATACATTTCGCACAAGTTTGATTTTATCGTTGCGCGAGCGGCTGTCGGGGTTGCCTACCAGTGCAATTACTTCCAGCAGGTTCATATTTTCGTTGGGTAACAGCAATACGCGGTTGCCTAATGCCCCCAATATGGTGACGCGGTGATTGATAACGTTGCTAATAACATAACTATCCTCAAAAAACTCACTATATCGCTTGCTCAGCAGGCTATCTGCCTGATACAGTTTGAGCCCTGCCAAAGGGGTAGCACCAATAAGTGGCAGATAGGCGTTGTTGTCTTCGTTTATTGTAAAAGTGCGCAAAGTTGAAAACCCTATGCCTGCATTACCTGCCGCCCCCACAACTCCTGCCACTCCAATATTAGGATTGGTATTTTGGTTGGCTGTTCCTTGTGCACCAATAGGCTGCTCGCCTGCCATCCGAAAAAAAAACTCTCCGTTAGGATCGGGTATGCGCTCCCCTTTGTTGGTAAATACCTCTACTGTAATTTTATCAAAAGGCTGCAGCACATAGTTGCGTTCTACTTGTTTAAGGGTTGCCTGAAATTCGGCATTATTAAAATCCTCAGCAGTTTTTAACAGCACAGATTTTTGGTAAACGCCACAACTGCTCAACAGCAGTGCTGTGAAGAATCCTGTGCAAATACCCATGATGCTGATTTTCATAGCACGCGATCATTTATTTTCCATAATTGAAAGCTTTGCAACTGGTTGCATAACTCCTTCCGAATTCTTTTCAAAAAAGATGTGGTCTAAGCCGTTGCTAATAGCAAGCGCATGCGCAGCAATATAGTGCTGGTAGTGTAGCAACTGTTGTAACTCTGACTCGCCAAGAGGCACATGTGCAGCTTTACATTCTAAAATTAAATAAGGCGTTAATGATGCGTCGCGATATGCCACTACGTCCGCTCGAAACATACTGGTTCCTTTGCCAACAGTTTGTTCTACTTTAATTAGCGACTTACTAAATCCTAAATCACCAATAAGATAATGCAGCCAATGTTGGCGTACCCACTCTTCGGGCGTTAGTTTAACCCAGCGCCTACGGCAAATATCGAACACCAGTGCTTGCCCTCTGAGGTTAGTGAGTCGCAATGGTGCGGATGGAAGATTTAAAACTTGCAAAGTATTGAGTTGTGTACCGCGTAAAGTTATTGGTTTTTTCTAAATTTATCCTCTCAAAAGGCAATGCCGCTGCTCGAGAGTTGTAGCATTTCATTGTATTACATACCCGATTGCTCATGGAAAAAGAACTTGGGAAAGTACTTGTTGTAGACGATAACGAAGATATTTTATTGGCTGCCAAGTTGCTATTAAAAAAACATGCCAAATTGGTACAAATAGAAAAAGACCCGCGTAAAATCCCTTTCTTGCTCAATCAAGACAAGTACGACGTTGTTTTGTTAGACATGAATTTCACCAAAGACACTACCACTGGCAAAGAGGGATTTTACTGGTTAGAAGAAATTCTACATCGCGACCCCCAAGCAGCTGTAGTGATGATTACAGCTTACGGAGATGTAGAAATGGCGGTACGTGCACTGAAAGCCGGCGCCACAGACTTTGTGCTAAAACCATGGCAAAATGATAAGTTGGTAGAAACTATATGCAATGCCGCAGCAAACAAAAAAAACATCAAAACACACACTAAAGACACCGCTGCGCGAAAAGAAAAAAGTACTGCCCTCTCAGACAATCCTTTTGAAGGGATTATTGGTAAGAGCGAGGCTATGATGAACCTGTTCACCATTATTCGAAAGGTGGCTGTTACAGATGCCAACATTCTTATTTTGGGTGAAAACGGCACCGGTAAAGAAGTGATTGCCCGCGCTATTCATCAGGCATCGCCGCGCAAAAATTATCCTTTCGTGAGCGTAGATATGGGAGCCATTACTGAAACGCTGTTTGAAAGCGAATTATTCGGACATAAGAAAGGGGCATTTACCGATGCTAAAGAAGACCGCGCCGGTCGTTTCGAATCAGCTAACAAGGGGACACTATTCTTAGATGAAATAGGCAATTTGCCACTGGCAATGCAAGCTAAATTACTTACTGTTTTACAACGGCGCGAAGTGATTCGCGTAGGCAGCAACCAACCTATTCCCATAGATATTCGGTTGGTTTGTGCTACCAACATGCCTTTGTATGAAATGGTAGAAGCCAACGAATTTCGGCAAGATTTGCTATATCGCATCAATACTGTAGAGTTGCGCCTGCCACCTTTGCGCGAACGACAAGAAGATATTCCCCTATTGGCAGAGCACTACGCCGAAGTGTACAGCAAGCGCTACAACTTGCCTTTAAAATCATTCTCAGCAGCAGCTATGCGCAAATTGCAACAGTATCATTGGCCTGGTAACGTTCGCGAGTTGCAACATGCCGTAGAGCGGGCTGTTATCATGAGCGATGAAAATGAATTACAAGCCGGCGACTTTCTATTCCTTCTGCAAAAAGGCGAAAGTGCCGAACTGGATATCAGCGACTACAACTTGGAAAATGTAGAAAAAATTGTTATTCAAAAGGCTATCAGCAAACATGGAGGCAATATTTCCAAAGCTGCTAAAGCCTTAGGGCTTACTCGCGCTTCGCTCTATCGTCGGTTAGAAAAACACGGCTTGTAATTTATTTGCGCTCTAAGATATGCCACTTGGCAATACCCATTTTGGCAAGCATGTAGCGGAATGATACGCCCAGTACGCCTAAGCCGTACTTAACGCTATTTCGGAAATTGATAGAAGAGGCTTCGTCGAAGTATTTGGTAGGGCAAGTTACCTCAGCTATCTCAAAATTGTGATAAAATATTTGTGCAATCATCTGATTGTCAAATACAAAGTTATCCGAGTTGCGCTCGTAAGCAACTGTTTCCAATACTTGGCGCGAATAAGCGCGATAGCCTGTGTGGTATTCCGATAGTTTTTGATTCATCATTAGGTTTTGCACAAAAGTAAGGATGCGGTTGGCAACATATTTGTAAAGGGGCATGCCGCCTTTTAGTGCTCCTTTGCCCAATATGCGCGAACCAAACACAACCGGATACAAGCCTTGTCCAATAATAGAAACCATTGCTGTAATGAGTTTAGGAGTATATTGATAGTCAGGATGCAACATCACGATGATATCTGCTCCCAGTTCCAACGCTTTCTTGTAGCAGGTTTTCTGATTGCCACCGTATCCTTTGTTGCGTTCATGGCGAATTACATGCCGAATGCCAAGCTGTTTAGCAAGTTCGGAGGTGCTGTCTTTACTGGCATCATCTACCAAAACTAACTCATCTACAATATCAAAAGGAATTTCTCTCAGAGTTCTTTCTAATGTTTTTTCGGCATTGTAAGCCGGCATCACTACTACTACTTTTTGATTCAGGTACATGTTGCAAAAGTTAAAATTGATTACAGAACGCTGCAAATGAAGGCAGGGCGCGGTCTTTGGCAGAAATGATTTGTAATTCTGTGGGAATTTGCCAATTAATATTCAGTTGAGGGTCGTTGTAAGCAATGCCGCCTTCATGCTGCGGCGAGTAAAAATTGTCGCACTTGTAAAAAAATTCTGCCGTAGGGCTCAACACGGCAAAGCCATGTGCAAAGCCTCGTGGAATGAACAATTGTAAACGATTTTCAGCAGAAAGTTCGAGGGCAAAATGCTGCCCAAAAGTAGGAGACTCTGGGCGTATGTCTACTACAATATCCAGTACCTTGCCACTTAGCACGCGCACCAGCTTTGCCTGCGCATAGCTACCGCGTTGGAAATGTAGCCCGCGAATAACGCCATAACTCGACTTAGACTGGTTGTCTTGTACAAAATGGATGGTTTGTCCCAAATGTTCAGCGAAAACTTGCTGATTAAAGCTTTCAAAAAAGTAACCGCGTTCATCTTCAAATACGCGCGGTTCAAATATCCACAAGCCGGGTAGAGGCGTTTGGTAGAAAGGCATTTTTTTACTTGGATTTGTGAAATGCTGATGCAAAGGTAGGTAATTTTGAGCGGGAGCTGATTAGTTAAATACATCGTTGCATGTTTGCTATACCATTCTCCAAACAACAGTTACTTGCTGCTGCCTTGTTAATAGGTTGTTTGTTAGCAGGTGTAAAATTTATTGCCTATTTTATTACTGCTTCCGATGCTATTTTTACTGACGCATTAGAGTCTATAGTCAATGTAGTGGCAGGTGCAGTAGCGCTTTACAGTGTAGCAGTCTCTGCCAAACCTCGCGATAAAGGGCATCCGTATGGGCATGGCAAAATAGAGTTTCTCAGTTCGGGCTTTGAAGCGGTACTGATTATGTTAGCAGGGCTGGCAACCATTGCCAAAGCAATCTATGGCTTTTGGAAGCCCAGTCCTATTACTGCTTTAGATACAGGTGTTGCCCTAACTATTGTTACGGGCAGTATCAACTACGGCATGGGCTATTTATTGCGCTCACAAGGGCGAAAAATACATTCCCCTTCTTTGCAAGCCGACGGCGAACACTTAATGAGCGACGGCTATACAAGTCTGGGGCTGATTATGGGTCTTTTGCTAATTATTTTAACAGGTTGGAAATGGTTAGACGGGGCTATGGCAATTTTCTTCGGCGGTTTGATTATCTACAACGGCTGGCAAATATTCCGCCATGCCATTTCAGGCGTAATGGATGAAACCGATGAAGCACTGGTAGCGGAGGTGATTGCCATTTTAGAGCAAGAGCGAAGACCTCATTGGATTGACATTCACAATTTGCGCATTATCAAATACGGACCGCAACTCCACATTGACTGCCACCTTACTTTACCCTGGTATTTAAACGTAGAGCAAGCGCACGATGAGGTAAAAGCCATAGAAGACATCGTGAATATGGCAATGGAAAATCGGGTAGAAATTTTTATCCATACCGACCCCTGCGTGAATAACTCTTGTGCGCTTTGCACCCTTGCTGACTGCCCCGTTAGAAAAGCTCCTTTTGTCGAAAAAATATCGTGGACCAAGGACGTGGTAATGCATAATAGCAAACACCAACTTTCCTGACAGTGCTACTGTTGCTGTTTCGGTTCCCCTTTATACTTTACATTCCCAAAGAAATACAACATCATAATCCGCGAGTAGCGAAAATTTACAGGAATCATCAATAACACTGCCAGCACTATCGAACCAATAAATATACTCAGGTCTGCCTTAGGATAGAGAATATTGATGGCTGTAAAAACAGTAATAATAGTAGCCACACTAATGGCATAGCCTACGTACATGGCGCCGTAAAAAAAGCCCGGTTCAATTTCGAATTTGAAACCACACACCGGACAGTTGCTGTGCATTTCAGTAAATTTAGTTGGGTTAAAAATGCTGTACTTGTACATGTTACCCTTGCGGCAACTGGGGCATTTGCCTTGTACCAGTGCCTGCCAATAATTAAGTGCCATAGCTGTTTAAAGTTGACATTGTAAGCATCAAAAATAGGTCATTTGACTGTTTTTGCCGATGCTCAGCTCAAAAAATTCAATCCCGAACAAAGTTAAGTAAACTACGCTTTTATTGGGTGATAATGTTAACAAGAACTGGGAATTACTTTTGAAAGTCTTCCAGCGAATTTGTTAGTCTGAGTTAGTGAGTAGCGTTAGGATAATTGAAAAAATTGGTTAGCATTGCAAACAAACTCATTCCAGTACAGATGAAACAATTTTTGATTACATTATTATGCGCGGCGCTTAGTTGTGCGGCTGTAGCGCAGTTACAGTCGCCAGATGCCTTTTTGGGTTATCGAATAGGCGACCGATTTACGCCGCACCATCGCGTAGTAGATTACTTCCGACACGTAGCCGCCCAAGTTCCTACTCAGGTAAAACTGATAGAGTACGGTAGTAGCTACGAAGGTCGCCCCCTTGTAGTAGCTGTTATCAGCTCAGCAGCCAACATGTCGCGCTTGGAAGACATCCGCATCAATAATCTTCGGCTAACTGGCTTAGTAGAAGGGCAAGGCACTACCAATGCTCCCGCTATTGTTTGGATGAGTTATAATGTACATGGCAATGAAGCAGTTTCTACCGAGGCAGTTATGCTCACACTTTATGAACTGCTTACCCAACGTGGTAATTGGCTAAACGAGGTGGTAGTGATTTTAGACCCTTGTGCTAATCCTGACGGGCACTCGCGCTATGTGAACTGGTATGTGCAAATGGTAGGCGCCCGCCCTAATGTGCAGCCCGATGCCCGTGAACATTACGAGCCTTGGCCTGGTGGCAGATTCAACCATTATAGCTTCGACCTTAACCGCGACTGGGCATGGCAAAGCCAACAAGAAACGCGCCAGCGCATAGCACTCTACCAGCAGTGGATGCCACAAGTGCACGGCGATTTTCACGAAATGGGCGTAGAACAGCCCTATTATTTTGCTCCTGCTGCCGAGCCCTACCACAAAGAAATTACCAACTGGCAACGCGAGTTTCAACGAGAAATAGGCAAAAATACAGCTCGATATTTCGACCAACACAAGTGGATGTATTTTACGCGTCAAACCTTTGACCTGCTCTATCCCAGTTATGGCGACACCTGGCCTACTTTCAACGGCGCCATTGGTATGACCTACGAACAAGGCGGCTCTGGACGCGCCGGTTTAGGCATTCTAATGAACAACGGAGACACGCTCACCTTGCGCAAGCGCATTGAACACCAGCATACAGCAGGTTTAGCCACTATCGAAACCGCTACAAAGCAAAAAAGCCGACTGCTGCAAGAATTCAAAAATTACTTTGAACAAGCTCGCAGCAACCCAAGTGGTATTTATAAATCGTTTATTATCCCGGCAACCAACGATGCCTACAAGCTCAGCATGCTGATTGAATACTTAGACCGCAATCAAATCCGCTATGGAACTGCAACCACAACCACCTCAGTAAAAGCGTTCAACTTTCAAACCGGCAAAGAAGAAACGGTCAATATTAGTCGCAACGACTTGATTATCAGCTCTGCACAACCCAAGTCGGTGCTGGTAAAGGTACTTTTCAACCCGCGTACAGTCATATCCGACTCGGTTACCTACGATGCTACGGCTTGGGCTTTGCCCTATGCCATGGGGTTGCAAGCGTATGCCTCTACCGAACGACTCAGCTTGTCTGCCTACAACAAGCCGACATTTGTACCTAACACACTGCCCTCTGAAGGCGCATATGCATATCTGACAGCATGGAACAATTTTGGACATGCACGTCTGTTGGCTGCATGGCTCAAACAAGGACTGAACGTTCGCTATGCGGAGCAGCCTTTCTCCATCAATGGGATTTCCTACAATCGCGGAGCTTTAATGGTCAGCCGTGCCGATAACGCACACATCAGTAATTTTGACCAAAAAGTAGTAGAAACTGCTAATCAATTGCAAGTAACTATTCAAGCTACTCAATCAGGTTTGGTTTCTTCTGGAATTGACCTTGGCTCCAGCGATTTCCAGTTAATCAGTGCACCCCGCATTGCTCTTGTGGCAGGAGAGGGCGTCTATCCTACCTCTTTTGGTGAAGTATGGCATTATTTCGACCAACTGTTAGACTATCCCGTAACAGTTATCAACAGTACTATGCTGAACCGCATAAACTGGAACAAATACAATGTGCTCATTCTCCCTGCTGGTAGCTATAACAACTTAGACCTAAATGCACTCAAGTTGTGGATACGTA
Organism: Bernardetiaceae bacterium; assembly: GCA_025056255.1. Taxonomy (GTDB): domain Bacteria; phylum Bacteroidota; class Bacteroidia; order Cytophagales; family Thermoflexibacteraceae; genus Rhodoflexus. The sequence continues at coordinate 240,420 of JANWVT010000002.1, forward strand.
GCGGCGGCAGACTGATTGCAATGGAAAATGCCCTGAATGTATTTGCCGACAAAGAAGGTTTTTTGCTTAAAACCAAAACCGAAGACAAGGATAAAAAAGATGAAAAACCCAAACCCGAAGAGTTGCTGAAAAAATATGGTGATAAAGAGCGGAGCGCTCTTACAAATGGTGTAGAAGGCAGCATTTTCCGAGCTGAAATGGATATCACGCATCCTTTGGCTTTTGGTTATTCAGAAAGCTATTATACTTTAAAGCATATTAACAACTTCTACGAATATTTAAATGGTGGCTGGAATGTGGGAGTTTTAAGAGCAGATGCCTATGTGGATGGTTTTGTAGGTAGCAAAGCCAAAGACAAACTTAAAAATAGCCTTGTTTTTGGTGTGGAAGAAATAGGCAACGGAGCTGTAATTTATCTTGCAGACAGTCCGATTTATCGTCACTCTTGGCAAAATGGTTACTTACTGTTTAGCAATGCCGTATTTTTAGTCGGAAGATAGCAAAGTAAGCCACCTATTTTGACAAAACACAACTTCGCAACTGTTATAAGCAACCCAATTACGCTACAACCCTCTAACAGCAATTGCTACTTAGATTGCACCAAATCAAGTTGAGTTGATGCATTGCCAAAACCCGACAGAGCTAAAAATCTGTCGGGTTTGTTAGTGTGGTTTGTTTATGGTAGTATTCTGCCAACAAAGCAAGGTGAATCTGTAAAAAAGCATCATCAAAACTGTAACCAGTACCACTGTATTACCACTGTAAAAGCCTAAATTCCTGTTTTTATTTGCACAAAAGTCAGACGCGAACAGCTTTCCAAGCCGTTTTTTGGCATAAATTTGCTTATGAAAACCTTCGTTCGGCAACTACTGACTTTTGGGTTTATTGCAGTGCTGATGCTTGCCTGTACGAAAAAACCACGTGAAGGGCTTTACTACTGTGCGGGGAATATTTTAGAAGTAGTTTGGTTGAAGCACAACCGTATTGCATTTCAGATTATTTCCAAGCGCAACCGCCAAACACAATACATTAGTGGGAAAGCAAAACTCTACAAGGATAATTTATACGTCTCTACCGAACTTTTTGGTAACCATCATACCAATCGCCTTTTTTTTGAGTGTAAACCCGGGCAAATTCAAATTACGGAGAATAGTTTAAATCCTTCCCAAAAATTTTTTGAAGGTATTTACGATTTCTTTTCAGCAGATAAATTGCGTTCCGAAGCAATTTATTTTTGGAATACTGCTCATTTGCAACCGAAACTATGACTGATACGTACTACGTTTTGAAAAGTGCTGTTGAGTTTCAGTTCAAGGAAAAGGGCAGCCACTTTCTTGCTTATGCTTTTCCTGTTGAAACCGAAGAAGAGGCAAAACAAAAGCTGGCTGAGTTGCGCAAAAAGTATTACAATGCTACTCACCACTGTTATGCCTATACAGTAGGGTATCCAAAAGCCATTATCCGCCAGAGCGATGATGGAGAACCCTCAGGAACAGCAGGTTTGCCTATTCAGAACCTCATTAGGGCAAGAGGCATACAGAATGTACTAATAGCAGTGGTGCGTTACTATGGAGGTATTAAATTAGGAACGTCTGGATTAATACAGGCATATAAAGCTGCTGCAGCAGGAGTGCTAAATCAAGCTATTTTGCAGGCAAAATATCTCAAGAAAAAAGTATTAGTGAAAGTGCCTTTCGAAAACCTGAATGAGGTAATGAAAATTGCCAAAAAGCACAAACAGCAACCAGATTGGCAAACTTTTTTAGAAGACAATTATGGAAAGCAACAGCTCACTTTTCAGGTGAGGCATAGCGAGTTACCTGCTTTCGAAATTTCACTTCGCAACTTGCCTTACGTTGAAGTAGATATTGAAACAATTTAAAACAAGACCTCAACTTATAAATTTGCAATATAAAATTTGAATCAAAATGATAACGAAAAAATTTGCATCTCTAATAGGAGTAGTACTGGTCGGTTTGTTAGGTAATGCTTGTAAAGAGAATGTTGTACAAATACCGCCACCCGATTTTGCCCAGATTATGGTAGACAACGGACCTTTCATAGGCTTCAAAACAACCAACGACCAAGATTTTTCGCGCTACACACAAGTAGTAGTACGTAAAGCACCTGTGAACAATCAGGTTATTTTTGAAGAAACGTTCTTAGAGGCAGGGCAACCTCGTACTATGACCTATACGGTGAAGTTTGGCAGAATTGGCAGCAATGCAGTTGAGCTTTCTATTGACCAACAGTCGGTAGGAGGAAATGAAACAGTAATTGGCATAACCATGCCAGGCGAAACGAATCCGGCATCTACTGTTCATGGACAGTTTATCGGATTTGATGCTAATAAGCAGAAAGTTAATAAGTTGCAGTTTGCCTTAGCTACCAATCCCGGCACGCCACGTGCACGCCGTTGGCTCTACGACTTTCCGCAGCCTTGCCCCTCCAATCGTCCGCGCTGGAACGGCAGCGATTGCGTTCAATAAGCATGCGTTTGTTAGAAGTATGTGTAGATAATTGGCAAGGAGCATTAGCTGCTGACAAGGGAGGGGCAGACCGCCTTGAACTCTGTGCATCATTAGCCGATGGAGGTATCACCCCTTCATCGGCTTTTATTGTAGCTGTTAAAAAAGCCGTTAAAGCGCCTGTTTACGTGATGGTGCGCCCTCGTAGCGGCGACTTTACTTATTCAGAGGCAGAGTTTGCAATTATGCTGCAACAGATTGAGGAGGTGAAACAAGCAGGTGCCGACGGTATTGTTACAGGCGTCATCAATCAGCAGGGTGAGTTGTGTTTGCAAAAAAACGCTGCCCTTATTGCTGCTGCCCGCCCGCTGGGCGTAACCTTGCATCGCGCCTTTGATGTAACCCCTAATCTTTCCGATGCACTTGAAGCAGCTATTGGATTGGGCTTTGAGCGCATCTTAACCTCCGGTGGAAAGGCAAATGCGTTTGAAGGACTACATAGCATTGCACAACTCGTGCAGCAAGCAGCAGGGCGTATTAGTATTATGCCCGGTAGTGGCATTAATACAGCCAATATTCGGCTAATAGTGCAAATTACCCGTGCTCATGAGTATCATTTTTCTGCTAAAATAAACCAACCAAGCCCGCTTTTACACCTCTACCAAACTCATCCTGCTGCCTTAGCACAAAATATCGGTTATTTAACTACTGCCGACGAAGATACGGTACGCCGCATGAAACAGGCATTACTTACAATTTAGCCAACCTTTCAACAGCCCGCTCTAAGGTTTCATCTGTTTTAGCAAAGCAGAAACGCAAGAAATGCTCTTGTTTAGGCAGGCGATAAAATACCGAAACCGGCACAGTGGCTACCCCAATTTCTTTGGTTAGCCAAATAGCAAAGGTTGTATCGGGCTCGCTAGATATAGCCGAATAATTGGCTAATTGAAAGTAAGTCCCTTTGCAAGGCATTAAGCTGAAGCGAGTAGCCTGCATGAGCTGGCAAAATGTATCGCGTTTCTGTTTGTAGAAGCTCGACACTTCAAGATACCTTTCGGGCTGTTGTAAATATTCGGCAATAGCATATTGCAAGGGTGTGGCTGTACTGAAAGTAAGAAACTGATGTACTTTTCGAAACTCGCGCATCAAAGGTGCTGGTGCTATAGCGTAGCCTACTTTCCAACCAGTTATATGAAACGTTTTTCCGAATGAAGATATTACTACACTTCTTTCAGCAAGGCGTGGGTATTTAAGTACACTTTCGTGTGTGCCCGCAAAAATGATATGCTCATACACTTCGTCGCTAATGAGTATAATGTCTGTATTGCTTAGTAGATTTTCCAACCAAAGCATATCGGCTTGGGACATTATCGCGCCTGTAGGGTTGTGCGGCGAGTTGATAATAATGGCTCGCGTGCAAGGCGTGATGGCTGCTGCCAATGCTACTCTGTTCAGTTCAAAATGTGGGGCAATAAGAGGTACCCCAATCACTTTTCCTCCATTGAGCTCAATAGCAGGCATGTAGCTATCGTAACAAGGTTCTAATACAATCACCTCATCGCCTTGTGTTACAAAGGCAGCAATTGCGGCATAGAGTGCTTCTGTGGCGCCAGAGGTAATGGTTATCTCTGTTTCAGGATGAGGACTGTAGCCGTAAAGTGCTTCTGTTTTTGCTGCAATTCGCTCGCGTAAGGGCATAATGCCTGGCATAGGAGCGTACTGATTCATTCCCTTTTTCATATAGGCATACGCCAGAGCGGCTAAGTGCTCGTCGGTACCAAAATCGGGAAATCCTTGCGACAAATTGATGGCTCCACATTCAGCAGCCAGTGCCGACATAACTGTAAAAATAGTAGTGCCTATGTGCGGTAATTTACTTGGTACAGCTTGATTCATCAGCTTTCTTACTTGATTATCAGCCTAAATTAAATTAAATGTTACAACGGGTATGTACTTGTGTAATAAATGAACGAAATTTGTTTTGATTAGCCAATAGCTATTTGGTAGCTTTATTTCGTTCAAATTATATGTTCACCCCGGCAATTTTATGAGAGAATTTATTCATTCTCTTTTCCGCTATGCGAATATTTTTTTACGCGACATTCCTAAGCAGGGACGTAGTCGCTATGAAATCTATCAAATTAAGATTTTCAATCAAATCCTCTTGTACACACCGCTTGTAGCATTAGCTGCTGTTTTACTGCTTGGCTGGGAGAGCAATTTTATTGAAAGAATAGCATTAGTCGGCATACTCGCTGCTATCTTTTGGGGGCTGATATGGCTTAATAAGAGCGGTTTTGACCACATTGCGCGACCGATATATATTACTACTGCATCTTTGGCTAATGGATATATTGCATATCGGGAAGGACATCAAATCAACGTGAATTTGTTTTTTTTCCTGCTTCCGATGCTAGGTTTTGCAATTACGCCACGCCGCCGTCTGGCAGATATGGGGTTTAATATTGCATTCCCTTTAGCAGTTTTGGTTTGTACGCTTTGGGTGGATATTCCGTGGATAAAAACCATTCAGCGCCCCAAAGAAGAAATCCAACTGTATGCTAACATAAGCACGTTGGTCTTTTTTGTACTTTTTGTTTATGCTGCTTGGTTATTGGCTGACCTCAACCATCAGACATATGAGCAGTTGATAAGTAAGATAGAAAATAATCGAAAAATTCAACAGAAGCTGCTCAAACAAGCCAAAGAGCTACGGATTGCCCAACAATTAGCTAAAATAGGCTTTTGGGAACTCAATGCAAAGGGGAGCATATATTGCAGCAAAGAGGCATGCGAGATTTTGCATGTTCCTTTTGGAGAAAAAATTACCAGACAAACTATTGCTGCTCTGGTGCATCCTGAGGAGGTTGACTTTGTTATTCAGAATTTGCTCAGAAACCCCGAAGAGGGCAATGTATACACCTTCAGTTTTAGGCTGAATCCTAAGTATGGCGAGCGTTGGGTTGCCATTTCTTGTATAGAGGCTACTTTTATTCCCGAATACAATGCTTTCCACAGTAAAGGAATTGTGCAAGACATCACTGCGGTGAAACAGACCGAACAGCAATTGTTGCAAACCATTGCCGAAAAAGACCGCATTTTGGCAACCGTAAGCCATGACTTGCGCAGCCCTATTGCTACCACATTGCAACTGCTCGACTTGGCAGCAAAAGAACTTAGAAACGCCAATTATAGCAGGGGGCATAAGCTACTGTTAGAGTACCAAGAAATGATGCGGCAAAGCCAACAACGAACATTGTCTATCATTGAAGACTTGTTAGAGCTTTGCACACAAAAAAACATTGTGCATTTGTCTGGTCAGCCAACCGACTTATTTAGCCTTGTAGAGCAAACAGTTAATCCGCAAATATATCGTGCTACCAAAAAAGGTATCCTGCTACAGCTGAAACCTGCTAAACATGATATTATCATTAACGCTGTACCCGATAAAATTGCCCGTGCACTGGAAAACTTATTGGTAAATGCTATTAAGTTTACACCAATGGGCGGGAAAATTACTGTATCGGTAGAAAAATCAGAGGGTTTTGCCCTTGTTGCAGTTGCCGACACTGGCATTGGCATTCCTGATGAGCTGAAAAAACATCTGTTCGAACAATCTGGTGTAGCACGGCGCCACGGTACAGAAGGCGAAAACTCTACTGGGTTAGGGCTTTCCATTGTTAAGCAGTGGGTAGAAATGCACAATGGAACAATTTGGTGCGAAGACAATAAGCCACAGGGTACTGTTTTCTACATGTCTTTTCCGTTGATAATAGAAGATAAGTTGCCAAACGAGTTAGACAACAATCGTTTGGCAACTACTTTTTAGAGCCTATCGACTAGGGTTCATACCCAGTTCATTCATAATAAATCGCCAGAAATGGTCTTGTTGGGCAATGGCTTGTTCGGTGCTTTTGCCGCTGCCGTGTCCGCTGTCATAGTCCATGTAGAGCATGAAAGGGCTTTGCTGCCCAATGTTGTTTTGCACGGCTGCCACAAATTTTTTAGCATGCAGCGGGTCAACGCGAGTGTCGTTTTCACCTGCTGTTACCATTGTGGTCGGCATATTGACCCCCGTGCGGATGTTGTGGTAAGGCGAATATTGTAGAATGTTGTAAAAATCCTCTGCCTTATCAGGATCGCCATATTCGGGAATCCAATAGCGAGCAATCAGGAACTTGTGGAAACGCACCATATCCAGCAGCGGAACAGCGCACACTGCCGCTTTGAACAAATCGGGACGCTGGGTGAGCATGGCACCAATGAGCAAGCCGCCGTTGCTGCCGCCGTAAACGGCTAATTTTTCGCGCTGCGTGTATTTTTCGGCAATCAGGTATTCGGCTGCGGCAATAAAATCGTCAAAGCAGTTTTGTTTTTTGTTTAACATGCCGTCTAAATGCCACTGTTCGCCGTACTCATCGCCGCCGCGGATGCCTGCAATGGCATAAACCCCGCCGCGATTGATAAAGGAAGCATTTAAGCCTACAAAACTTGGCGAAATGCCGATTTGGAAACCGCCGTAGCCGTAGAGCAGCGTCGGGTTTTGTCCGTTCAGCTCAATGCCTTTTTTGTGAATAATGAACAAGGGGACTTTGGTGCCGTCTTTGGAAGAATAGAACACGATTTTGCCTTCTATTTGGTCGGTATTCACGGGCACTTTTGCCTGATAGAACAACTCCCACTTTTGCAGGTCTTTCACATTGCTTTTGAAAATTTTGGTTGTGCTGGTAAAGGTACTTAATGTCATGAACACCGTGCCGCTTTCGCGGTGCATGTAGAGGGAAGAAACGTTGCCAAATTCGGGTGTTTCTATTTTGCGGATGAAATTGCCTTGCAAGTCGTACAGCATGGCAGAGGTAAGCACATCTTTCTTTTCCAAAACGGCAATTTTGTCATCCAATATTTCAAAGCCTTCTATAACTACATCTTTGCGCTCAGGGATAAGTGTTTTCCAATGTTCAAATGTTGGGCTGGCTTTGTCTGCCACCATAATTTTGTAGTTAGGTGCTTCGTGGTTGGTATAAAAGTAAATTTTGTTACCAATGGCAGTAGGGCTAACTTGATATTTTCGACTGCTGTAAATTTCTACTGCGGGTTCTTCTGTTCCAGCTTTGCGCATTTTGAGCGAGTGCGTGGCGTAAAAATCGCCTTCGGAAATAAAAGTAAGGTCAGAATAGCGCGTATCGTAAATGTTGGCAAAATTTTTAGCATCGGCAGGTGCAATCAGGAACTTATCGGTGTTGCGGTCTGCGCCAAGGCGATGCAGATAGGTTTTCAGCGGAATTTGCTTTTCCAGCATTTCCTTTGTTCCTACGGTGATGTAGGCATGCTTGCCGTCTTTGGTGAAGCTGAATCCGCGCAGCCCTTCAATGGGTTTGTAGAGTTGCTTGCCCGTTTGGGTATCAATAATGTAGTAGGTGCTGATTTCCGCACCTTTGCTTTGTAAACCGATTCCTGCAATGGCAGCATTTTCGGTATAGGCAATGCCTGTAATGGATGATTTGCCCGAAGGGTCAATTTTTTCGGGATCGAACAACAAGATATTCTTCCCATTGATGCGCGTATAAAACTTGCTTTGCTTTTCGCCTTGTTTTTTAATGGTCAAAAACTGACGGTCGGCAACTAACGTGGGGGCGCTTTCAATGTCGCGGTTGATGTAGGCAGCGATTTCTTCTTTCAGCCCGGGAATCGGTGGGCAGTGTTTGTCCAAATATTCCAACGTGGCATCGTGCTGGCTGCGCGTCCAGCTAATTACCTCAGGATTGGTTTTGTCTTCCAACCATTCGTAGGGGTCTGTTAGCAGCGTGCCATGCACGTTGTGCGTAACAGGTTTTGCAGGAGTAGCAGGTGGCGTGAATTTTTTTGGCAGTATTTGTGCATGTAACGCGGTAGCCATAAGCCAAACACAAAATAAAGCTGACAGGGATTTTGTTTTCATATGCATTTTTGAAGGAATGAGTGAACGCTCAAAAGTAGGTGAAAAAGTGCTTGTTTAAAGGCAGGTGTTGTTGTAAGAAGACGCGCCACAGAACCAGCCAAGCCACTTGGAGCAGCAGCTCAACAGAATGGTCGAACTCATTAGTGCTTGGCAGATAAAATGAAATCGAGCTTAGGAATTTGGAACAACATTTAAATTTGCTTAGCTCCACAAGCAAAATCGGTCGAAAAAAGCAAGTTTTTATTTTGCTTTTTCCCAGATAAAATTATTTGCCGCCATGCTCATGAGTTGTTTGTGAAGCGGGAAATAGCAGCGTGCAAAGGCGCATACAACAGCGGCTTAGCACGCTAATTTTTCGAATGCATAACTCATGCCCTTCCATGAAAACGCTAATTTGCAGATACTTGTATATAGTAAGGAAGAGAACAACTCAATTGCTCGTTTGTTATACTAATTCTTGCTCTGGGTCCCAGAAAACCTCTTTAAAATTGACTACGCAATCATTTTCCACCTGTACGCCTTCTGCCTCTAAGGCTTCTTGCATAGCAGTAGGAGAACCAAAATGATGCTTTCCAGTGAGCAACCCATTGCGATTGACTACGCGGTGAGCAGGTATCTCTGGACGCGTGTGAGCAGCATTCATTGCCCAGCCAACCATGCGAGCACTCATTTTGCTGCCCAAATATTTAGCAATGGCACCATAACTGGTTACTCTTCCAGAAGGAATCAAACAAACAACTTGATAGACGTCTTCAAAAAAATTTTTTTTCATCAAGCCTCCTTTTTTATTAACATTACTAAAAAAGCCTTATATTTGAGCAAGTTCTTTTTTTCAATTTAAGTTTAATTTAATGAAAACCGGTAAAATTAAGTTCTTCAATGAGTCGAAGGGCTATGGTTTCATCGTAGATGATGAAACGCAAAAAGATGTGTTTGTTCACATCAGCGAATTAGGTAATGCTACATCGCTGTCTCAGAATGACTTAGTGCGTTTCGAGATTAAGATGGGCAAGAAAGGTCTCAATGCGGTCAATGTAGTGAAACTCTAAATGAAATTCTTGTAATAGATTTTTCTTTAGTGAAGTAACAAAATTGAATTCGGTGCAAAAGGGCGTTTCTTTATGAGACGCCCTTTTTGCGTTTAGTTTGTTTTGTACGCCAGATGGCTGCGCAAATTTGCCTGCTTTGCTAATTTATGCCTTCGCCCTTGGCGTGTTGTTGCAGCTAAGCAACTGAGCAGTTGGGTAGCATTTGCGCGATACTATGAAGCCTGATAGATTCGGAAATCTTACTAGGTTTATGAGTGCTGAAACTCAGAGACCTAGCATGGTTTCTACATGCCACAAATAGTAGCTTGTGTCTTACAAGAACACACATAGCAGCACAGGGAACAGTACGCGCCTATGTATGCCCTTTCCTATGATGCATGCCTGCATTGAAATAATGCGATTCACAAGTATTTTTTTCAATAATGATTCTATTTTGCGAAAAAATTGTCAACTGTTAAACTTTTTAACAAATCATTTGCGTATTTTTCATCAATACAGACTCGTCGATTCCTTTTTAATATGCTTCAAAGCATAATTCACCCTACTAATGACCGACTAAAAAACCCGACAGTTGCTGTCGGGTTGTCAGAGGGCGAGTATTTAAGATACAATTTCAAACAGCAAGCTCTTCGGGTTCTTTGAGCACGGGTGGCTGCAATTGATTAGATTGGCTAATAGTTGTTTCTTTGGAAAAGAAAGCATAGATGGCAGGAATGATGTACAGAGTTAACCCTGTAGCGATAATCATTCCGCCAATAACAGCAATACCCATTGAAACACGGCTTTCTGCTCCTGCTCCCCAAGCTAATGCGATAGGTAAAGTGCCCAAAATAGTAGAGAGCGCCGTCATTAGAATTGGGCGAAAGCGCTGCTCTGCAGCTTGCTTAACTGCTTCGAGTTTTTGCAAACCTTGTTCTTTCTTCTGATTGGCAAATTCTACAATTAAAATAGCGTTTTTGGTTACTAAACCAATCAGCATAATCATGCCTATTTGGCTGAAAATATTGAGGGTTTGCTTGAAATACCACAGCGAAATCAATGCTCCGGCAAGTGCCAGTGGTACGGTGAACATAATAATCAGCGGGTCGCGGAAGCTCTCGAACTGACCTGCTAATACCAGATAAATCAGTACAAGCGCTAGTCCAAAGGCAAACAATAAACTGGAAGAACTTTCTTTGAACTCTTTGGACTGTCCAGCCAAGGCTGTTGTGAAGGACTCATCTAACACGCGGTCTGCAATGGCATACATGGCATTTAGTCCGTCGCCAATAGTTTTGCCGGGAGCGGGGGTTGCCGATATGGTAGCTGATACGAAGCGATTGTAGCGCAATAGTGCTGGTGGACTGCTTTCCTCGCGAAGCGTCACTAAATTGTCTAACTGAATCAGCTCGCCATTTCTGTTTTTTACGTATAGCGAGCGAAGGTCTAAGGGTTCATTGCGGTCGTGGCGACTCATCTCCCCTATAACTTGATATTGCTTGCCATTCATTACAAAATAACCAAAGCGCATGCCACTAAAGCCTAACTGCAAGGTTTGTGCAATATCTAACACATTCACGCCTAAGGCATTGGCTTTGTCGCGGTCTATATTTAACCTAATTTCGGGTTTGGTGAATTTCAGATTCACGTCTACGGTAGTGAGTGTAGGGTCTGCCTGTGCCTCGGCTAAGAACTTAGGCAATACTTCGCGCAATTTTTCTAGTGTAGGGGCTTGAATAACAAACTGTACGGGTTGCCCTGAACGTTTATTGCCAATGGTAGGAGCTTGGGTGGCAATAGCTCGGGCTTCACTGAGCACACGTAGTTTTTTATTGAGCATATCTGCAATTTCTTGCTGAGAGCGTTTGCGTTCATGTGGTTCTGAGAGTTCTAACCTTGCCATGCCTGTGTTGGCAGCACCTGACATAAAAGGCGGAGAGGTAATGCCAATAACTGCCTTAGCCTCTGGCACGTTGCGCTTGAGTGTATCCAAAAGTTTGACCATGTAGCTATCCATAAATTCGAAGGAAGCACCTTCCGGACCGCTAATAGTAATACGAATGCTTGAACGGTCTTCCAAAGGAGCTAATTCTTGTGGCAGACTGCGAAAAATAACAATCATTAGTGCTAACGCTACTGCTATGATGGGGAAGGCTATCCATTTTATCTGCATAAAACTTTCCAAAGATGCCTTATATTGCTGGTTGAGCCAAACGAAGATGCCTTCGGTGCGGTTGTAGAACCAATTATGCTTGGCGCGGCGCTTCAGCAAACGCGAAGACATCATAGTGGTCAGCGTGAGGGCTACAAACGAAGAAATGATAACCGAACCGGCAATAACAACTCCAAATTCTTTAAATAGCCTGCCGGTAATACCTTGTAAAAAGATAACGGGCATAAATACAGCTGCCAGTGCAATGGTAGTAGAAATAACAGCGAAGAAAATTTCTTGAGCACCTTTGAATCCTGCTTCTATGGGTGTCATGCCGTCTTCTATCTTGGCATAAATATTTTCCAATACCACAATAGCATCATCTACCACCAAGCCAATAGCCAGCACAATGCCCAGCATGGTTAACACGTTGATGGTGAAGCCTGCTACGTACATAATGAAAAATGCACCAATAAGCGAAACAGGAATGGCAAGTAGCGGGATGATAGTAGTGCGCCAGTCGCGTAAAAACAAGAAAATAATGGTAGCTACCAAGGCAAAAGCTATATACACACTTTCCTGCACTTCGGCTATGGAAGCACGGATGTACTTAGTATCGTCAAATCCCACAGAAACTTGAATATCTTCGGGCAGGTCGCGGCGAATTTGTTCTAAACGTTTGTAGAATTCATCGCTGATAGCAATCTGGTTAGCTCCGGGTTGAGGTTCGATAGCATACCCTACCATGTAGCGCCCATCGCGACGGAAAATCGTCTTTTCATTTTCGGCGGTGAGTTTAGCTGTGCCAATATCGGCAAAAGTAACTACTTTGGCGTCTGTTTGTTTGATAACCAAATTATTGAAATCTTCCTCAGTAACTAGCCTCCCAAAAGTTTTAACAGTCAGTTCAGTATTGTTGCCCTCAATGCGTCCAGAGGGGAGTTCCACATTTTCACGTAGCAGTGCCTGACGTACGTCTAAGGGAGTGAGTTGATATGCAGCAAGTTTGTCTACATCAATAATAAGGCGCATAGCATATTTCTTTTCTCCCCATACGCGGATGCCGGCTACTCCCGGAATAGTTTGCAAGCGTTCCTTGATGAGTTTCTCACCAATAGCAGTAATTTCCAGCGTACTGCGTTTGTCGCTTTGGGCATATAAGCTGATGATAAAGCTGCCGTTGGCATCTGCTTTGGCAACTACTGGCGGGTCGCACTCAGCGGGTAGGCGCGAAACAGCCCCCGATACTTTGTCGCGAACATCGTTAGCTGCCTCGTCAATATTGGTTTCAAGGTCAAACTCGATGTTGATACTACTGCGTCCGTCGCTACTGGTAGAAGTGATAGAAGCAATCCCGGGAATTCCGTTGATAGCTTCTTCGAGTGGCTCGGTAATTTGCGATTCAATTACCTCGGCATTAGCTCCTGTAAAGGTGGTAAACACAGAAACCACAGGTGTTTCTACGTTAGGATATTCCCTTACACCCAAATAGCGAAAGCCAATAATGCCAAAAATGACAATTGCCAAATTCAGCACAACAGTAAGAACAGGTCTTCTGATGCTGACTGTGGAAAGACTCATAAATCAGAAAAAGCAATATAGGGAAAACAATATGCTGTTGTAGTTGATATGCGACTTATCCGTCCGAATAAAAGTAAGCAATTTGTCAGAAATGTTGTCGTTTTTTCCTAACGACTTGCCTATTACAAAAATAGTGCAATGTAACCATAGCTATAACTTGTTTTCAGGCGAATGTGTTTACAAGATAGGAGCAGTAGCTGCTAAAAACTCAGAGAGCATACGGGCGGTTGCCCCCCATATCTCCCCGTTAGCAGGGGTTCGGAAAGTAGTAAAAGGTGCGGTAGCACCATTGGGCAATGTAACTGCCCGCATTCCTTTGATATCAGGTCTTCTCAGATAAGAAATAGACAGGGTAAATACTTCCGCTACCTCGCGCGGATTAGGAGAAAAAACCGGTGGAGCAGGTAAAACTGCAACAATTGGATGTACAATTGTGTGGCTTGGTGGTACATATAACTCATGTAGCCTGCCTATTACTTGTGAGCGGCATACCTGAACTCCTATTTCTTCTAATGTTTCGCGCAAGGCTGTAGCTATTAGGTCTTCGTCGGCAGCATCTTGTCTGCCTCCCGGAAATCCGATTTGCCCACTATGAACGCCTGCATAGGTATTTCGCAAGATAAAAGGAAGATGCCACTCGCCTTGTTGCCAAAAAAGAGCTAACAATACAGCAGCTACTTGTGGCTGAGGCGACTGAGAAATTTGCCAACGAACAGGCGAGGTTTGGTACAAATAGTTTTGAAGGGCTTGTGCAAGCTGGGTAACGAACATGCCTGCAATATAATCATTCCATCATCATATCGGCGATGCGTTCAGCTTCTTTGGAGCCGACGAGTCGCAAAAATTGGGCTATTTCAGCATCTTTCAACAACCCACTTGCCACAGATTGGCGCACGATATCTAAGTATCGTTCTTCTAATGTTAGTTTGTACAAGGCTGCTGCACAGTAGGGTTTTAGCTCATCGCTAGACAGTTGTTTTTGAAGAGCAGCAATAACGATAGGAGAGTCGAAATATGCCAAAGCCAAAGCTGCCCGTTGCCGTGCTGCTTGATGTCCTTCATGGCTAAAATGGTAAGTCCATTCTTCTTGTTCTTCCTTCGAATAAACATCTTGCAGCTCGCGAATGAGGTAGGGAATGGATAGCTCGTTTCCTAACGATGCCATGCAGTAAGCTATACGCAGTGGAGAATCTATTACTTTGTCTTTGGGCAACAATTCAGTTAATAATTCAAAAATGCCCGGTGTTTGCAGTTGTACCATTTTGCGGCACAGCCTACCGAGTAGTATCCAGTTGTCGGTGCGTTGAGCCATTTCCATCATGAGCCGCTGTGCTTCCATGCCGCGTGTAGTGAATTCATCCCATGCAATCTCGTCTAAATCGGCAGGCACAGCCTGATGCCAAAACATCAGTGCTATCCATTGGGTAGTTTCATTGCTCTTGTCTTCTAAAAAAGGCATGAGCAAATTGCGCAATTCTTCCTCGTTTTCGTTGCTGTTAGCAGCTATTAATTGAGAATATAAGCGGTAGTTCTTTTCGTGAAAAGGCAGATGTATAAATGAAGGCACAAAATCGTGGAAAGCTGCTTTTTGCATCAATTGTCCGGCTTCTTCGGTACAATCCTGCGCTATCATCAGTTCCGCCATTGCTTTTAAGGCAGGCGTATAGGTAGGATTGAGGGAAATAGCTTGCTGCAAAGTAGTATACGCTCGTTCATAATCTTCTAGCTGAATGAGCAATAATCCCATTAGAGTATGGTTTTTCTCGTCGGTTGGATAAATACGTGCCAGTAGCTCGGCATAATAGAGCGCTTGTTGGTAGTCGCTTTTGAGTTGATAGGCATTTGCTAACTGGTAAAGTGGTTCTGCTTCATGCGGGTAGTAGAGTGTAGCCTGCTGAAAACTGGCAATAGCAGAGTCTAATAGCATCATGCACTCCCAAGGCATGCCATTTGCAGGCAACAACGAATTGGATGCGCTTCCTTCTTGCATGCGAAGCTCTGCTTCGTGCAAATAACTTTCGCCAATAGACATGAGCAGTGGATAATCGCTCGCATTGTTTTGCAAGCCCTGTTGCCACAAGCGAATGGCTTCCATGCGCATGCCACTATGCTCCATGATGGAGCCTAATAAAATCCGCGATTCGGAGTCTGAGGGGTTCATTTGCAAATTAGCCTGTAACAAATGGCTGGCAGAGGCAAACTGACCACGCTCCAATAAGGCAAGAATATCTTGAATCGGATGATTTTGTGCCTGAACAGAATTGCCATGTAATAAGAAAAACAGATGAGTAAAGGAGTAAATCAACCAACGCGTGATTGCAGAGTTATGTTTTAACATATACCTTAGCACTACTTTGTTATAAACGATAAATCTTTTGTACTATTGGTCGGCGCAAATCATCTCAAATTACTTTGATATGTAATGTTTTGGCTTAAAAGGTTTTTTTTGTTTCTTTTACCGAAGATTAATCTTTTGAAAACCAAAGCTTTTTTATAAATTTGTGTAAATTTTTAGCGAAAAAGTTTTCTAAAATAGCTTTTTCAGCGTTTTGTTCTGTCATATCTGCATTCAAAACAAAATAATGACTTGCGTTAGAATATCTATCAAAATACACACCTTGCGGGAGCTGTTCGGGTAAATAGTAGAACAGATCTGCTCCGCAAGCCATTGGTACGCCCAGCTGACAGCCATAAGTAAAGTGTCGAAACAAATCTGTGTAACTATTGCCCACATAGGCTTTTAGCCATGTTAATCCGACAATTCCTTTGCGGCGGGCTATTTCTATGGCAAGGTCGTCGGGCAGGTTACGCGGGTGATAGTGGATGGTTCGAAAGTTGGAGTGGCTTGCCAGTACCTGCAAAGGCAGTTTTTCTCGGTCGAGATAAGTCAAAATATCATATGCTAAGGCATCACTGGCATGAGACAAATCAACAGCAATTTGCTTACCTGCCAAAAAATCCAATAATCTTTTTCCGTCTTCCTTTAGTCCAACTTGAGTATAATTGCCACCTCCAAATCGGTTTTCTGTGTGATGTGTAAGACTAATGTAAAAAATGCGTCCTAGTTGGGTTTGCATGGTGGCAAGTCGTTTCAATCCATCGGCGATAGGTTCGTTTTCTTCGCAAAATCCGGAGGCATTTTCAATAGCAGGGATTAAAGCAATGCGGTCTGCAAAAAATACTTCTGCATATTGCTCTGGGGTAGAAGGAAACCACACTCTTTCTGGGTAGTTTTTGAGTAAACTGATAAATTTTTCAACCTGACCAGCTGCCAACTGCGTGCTTCCGGGCTTGGTAAAAGTAAAAATAGCAGTGGTTTGCATAAATACGCCCCCTTGTTCTAACAAGGGGATACTACACCTGCACTCCTTGGCGAGCGGAGAAGCATTGGCTACGGTTTGTAAGTAACTGAGCAAGTCACAATGAGCATCTGCAACAAATTTCATGACTTCGTGTAAAGCTTAGTGCTGTGCAATATGAAGAAGTTTGGATGTATCTGCACAAAAAGTTTTAAATATTAGATGTTAATTCATATATCCGATTTTGAACACTCAGATTTAAATGCTTAAAATTGCAATAAGATGTTACTTAACAATAATTTTAAAATCAATTGCGATGAAGAAAATTTTACTGTTGTATGTGATAGGGGTGCTGGCTATAACAACCGCATTCGCACAAGACAGACAAATTTCCGGAACGGTTACAGATGGTGCAGAAAAAGTACCACTTCCCGGAGTGTCTATCCTGATTAAGGGAACTAACTCTGGTGCAACAACCGATGCGGAGGGCAAATACCGCATCAACGTGCCTGCTAACGCGAAAACATTGGTTTTCAGTTTTGTAGGATTCATTACCCAAGAAATAGAAATTGGTTCGCGCACTACTATCGACGTTGTCATGATGCCCGACACCAAAACTTTACAAGAGGTAGTAGTAACTGGCTACGGTCAGCAAGAAAAGAAAGCGCTTGCTGGCTCGGCGGCGGTAGTAAAAGCAGAAGTGATTCGCGCTGTTCCACTGGGCTCTTTCGACCAAATGCTGCAAGGGCAAGCACCGGGGCTGTTGGTACAAGCTAACTCCGGTCAGCCGGGAGCTCCTGCTGCAGTGCGGATTCGAGGGGTAGGGTCTATTAATGGCACCAACGAGCCACTTTACATAGTAGATGGCGTACAAATTTCTGCACAAAACTTTGCAACCCTCAACCCTGCTGACTTTGAGTCTGTTAATGTGTTGAAAGATGCAACAGCTACCTCTATTTATGGCTCTCGCGGTTCTAATGGGGTAATTGTCATTACTACGCGCCGTGGCAAAGCAGGGGCAGCTAAAATCGAGTACAGCGGTCAGTACGGATTGTCTTTCTTCCCGCCTAACCGCTTGGAGCTAATGAATACCAACGAAAAAATCGACTATGAGTTGCGTCAGGGTGGCACTCCTCTGGAAGACCTCACCCCTGCCGAAATTGCTCGATTGCGTACTATCCAAACCGATTGGCAGAAAGAAATTTTCCAAGTAGGAAGAACCTCACAGCATCAGCTCAGTGCTTCAGGCGGCAATGAAAAAACCATTTTCTACATTTCAGGCAACCTATTTCAGCAAACTGGTACGGTGCGTTTTACTGGCTTAGACCGCTACACGGGTCGGGTAAATATTGAACACAATGCAGGCAACCTTCGCTTTGGACTGAACTCTACTGCCGGCTACTCCGACTACAAAAATACCACCGAGGCAAACACTGGCATTGCTTCTCCGTTGAATGCCATTCGCTGGGCAAACCCCTATGAAACACCTTTTACCCCTGACGGTCGCTATTCGCAATTCCGCTCTGGGCAGCCCAACCCCGTGCAGGAAATGTTGGAAACGTTCCGTGGCACAAGAGAATTCAAAGGTGTGGGCAATGTGTTTATCGAATATAATTTTCCATTTTTGCAAGGACTCTCTGCCCGTACTGCTTGGGGGGTAGACTATGAAAACCAAGAGAGCACTACTTATTTCAGCCGTAATTCTGTGGTAGGGCAGTCTGCTGCTAATCGCCGCAATGGTGCACTTACCCGCAACTTCTTTCGCAATACACGCTGGACCGGTACTACTTCTATCAACTATGCTAAAACTTTTGGGGAACACAACCTCAACGTAGGCTTGTTCCAAGAAGTAGTTCGCAACCGATTTGCTACCTTTGGCTTCACCGGATTTGGATTAACAGGCAACCTTCAAAACGAAGCCGGCATTACACAAGGTAGCCCTACTAACAATTTTATTCCCATTGTGCGCGGAAATGCCTCCGAAAGTGTGTTGATGTCATATTTCCTCATTGCTAATTACGGCTACAAAGACCGCTACTTTGTAAGTGCTACTCTGCGACGTGATGGTTCTTCTCGTTTTGGGGTAGATAACCGCTGGGGTAACTTCTGGTCTTTGGGAGGTAGTTGGGTTATCTCCGACGAGAGCTTTATGTCTGGCATAGATAAAAGTAAACTCTCGCTGCTGAAATTTAAAGCCAGTTACGGCACAGTAGGTAGCCAAGCAGGATTTACCAGTGCTTTCGGCTCGTTCGGTATTGGAGACTTCGCTTCACGTGAATTGTTCTCTGCTGCTGCTGTTTACGATGGTGCAGCCGGTCTAACACTGGTGCAACTGGCAAACCCCGACTTAGGCTGGGAGCAAAAAAATATGTTTAACACGGGTATTGAATTTGGCGTATTCAACGACCGCATCACCGGCAGCGTTGAGTTTTACAATAACCTCACTACCAACATGTTCTTGCCTGTTCAGCTCTCTCGCACCACAGGTTTTACTAGCCAGAACCGCAATGCTGGCAAGATGCGTAACAGAGGTATCGAAATTGCGCTGAACACGGTGAACGTAAAAGCCGGCGATTTCACATGGAGCACCAATGTTAACTTCGCCATTAACCGCAACAAGATTGTTGATTTGGCGGGCGAAAAAGAAATCATCAGCGGTTTAGTTATCAACCGCGTAGGTTTCCCCGTAAACAGCAACTTCTTAGTAGAATACGTGGGTGTGAACCCGCAAAATGGCAATGCGCTGTATCGCAATATCAATGGCGAGGTTACCGAAACATATAGCCCTAACAACCGCCAGATTTTTGGTGTTCGCGACGCTCCCTACTTTGGCGGTATCACCAACTCTTTCTCTTTTAAAGGCATCGAGTTTAATTTCTTGTGGAACTACGTACTGGGTAACAAGGTGTACAACAACGACCGCACCAACGTAGAAGACCCTACTTACTACATTGACAACATTTCTCGAGCTTTGTTGAGAGAGTGGCAGCGTCCGGGCGATATTACCGATATCCCACGCCCTACACAAGAGATGCAGCGCGGTACCACCCGCTTCTTGGAAAAAGGCGACTTCTGGCGCTTGCGCAATGTAGTACTGGCATACAACCTGCCGAGCTCCTTGCTCAGCAAAGCTAAAATCTCCTCCCTGCGCTTGTTTGTACAAGGACAGAACGTGTTCACCATTACTGAGTTCCTTGGCTTTGACCCTGAAATTACTGGCGGGCAGCTAACTGGTGCACAATATCCCGCATTACGTACTGTTACTTTTGGTTTAACCATGGGCTTATAATCTAAAACTTCTCAATAGCAATGAAACTATTCAAATATACTTTGGCATTTTCAGTTGCTTTTGTTGCCGCTTCTTGTGCCAATATTGTCAATGAAGTGAACCCTACGCACATTCTTGACAAGTCTAATGCTTTCCGAACCATTGAAAACTACGAAGCAGCGCTTAATGGTGCTTATGCACAATTGCGCAGCGTCAATGCTTACGGACGCAACCAGTCCGCTATTCCCGATATGATGAGCGACAATCTCAAAGAGTCGCCGGAAAACCTACCACAAGGCACACGTGGAATGGTAGACTGGGTATATGCAGCCGATAATGGTGCAGTAGCTGATGCTTGGTTGGGCTTATACACTATTATCAATTCTACTAATGTGGTTATTAATGGTATCGATGCATTGACTACGCCTGCCAACCAGCGTACCGCTAACCGTATTAAAGGGCAAGCGCTGGCATTGCGCGCATGGATACACTTTGACCTATTGAAATGGTTTGCAAACAGCTATGCCCGCAACTCTACTGACCCGGCTGTTCCTATCATGACCACTGTTTCAAGTGAAAACCCTAATCTGCGTCCGCCGCGCGCTACTGTAAGGGAAGTGTATGACCGCATCTTTGCAGACCTCAACGAGGCACTTCGCTTACTTAGTGATGTGGATAGAGCTATCAACACAGCTTCACGCCGAGTAAATATTGACGCCATTGCGGTTAATGCTATGCTGGCGCGCATCTCATTGTACGCCGGACAAGATGCTGATGCTATTCGTTTTGCTACTAATGTTATTAATGCTTTGCCATTGGCGACTCGTGCTCAATTCCCTGCTATTTGGCGCGATGAGAGTGCGGCAGAAGTAGCTTGGGCAATCCGTTTCAATCCCGGCGAAGGCGGACCGGCATTAGAAGTGTACTCTCCTGCTGGCAACGACCGCGCCTCTTTCGATGTATCACCTGATATGGTAGCTCTCTACGACCAAGCCAATGATATTCGCTATTCAACCTACATGGCACCCGGCTTTAGCACACGCACTCCGCGCCCTGCCAGCCGCGTAATTCCTATCAAGTATTTGGGCAAAGGCAATAACCGCGACGGCGTGGTAGATTTTAAGGTATTGCGCACAGGCGAAATGTACTTGATTCGAGCTGAGGCTCGCCTGCGTTCAGGTGACAGTGCAGGTGCGCTGCAAGATTTGAATACGCTGCGCGCTGCCCGCATTCAAAACTTTGTGCCGGGCAACGAGACAGGTGCTGCTCTTACACAAGCTATCGCCAACGAACGCCGCCGAGAGCTGTTCCTCGAAGGACATCGTTGGTTCGACCTCAAGCGCACCACGCGTACCATTAACCGGCAAAATTGTACTCCGCCGGCTACTCAGTGTTCGTTAGGACCTAACAGCCTCCGCTGGACATGGCCTATCCCTACACCAGAGCTCAATGCCAATCCTAACATGACTCAAAATCCGGGTTATTAACAAGCTGTTGTAAACTAAACCCACCCGACGAGTTCTTGAACTTGTCGGGTTTTTTATTTACCCAATTTGGATGCCATCACCCAAAATCTAAATATTAGGAAACCTGTTTATGTGCCGAATGCTCTAATTTTGTGGCAATGTTGTATCCGAAAAACTTCGAAGAAAAAATCGGCTTCGACAAAATTCGCCAACAACTAGCCGATTTGTGCAATGGCTCATTAGGGCGTGCATTTGTTCAACGGATGCGTTTCAATGAACGCTATGAGATAGTGCACAAGTTGCAAAGCCAAACCGAAGAATTTCGCAAACTGCTCGATGCTGGCCAGACTTTTCCAGAAGGCAACTTCTTAGACCCAAGTGAAAGTTTCCAGAAAGCAGCTATTGAAGGAGCATTTCTCAACGAAGAAGAATTCTTCAATTTAAAACTGTCGTTGGGAACACTTCTGAACTGCTTGGAAATTATTGCCAAAAAACCAGCAACTGAAATACCTCACCTGAAAGCACTGAGCGGCAACCTAACAGTTGACAAGTCGCTACTGGCTGAAATAGAGCAGGTGATAGACGAACGCGGACAGGTGCGAGATGGTGCCTCGCCTGCATTACGCGACATTCGCAGCAGCATCTTGCGCGAACAGGCAAACGCCCGAAAAAAAATAGACCACATTCTACGCACCTTAAAAGCTGAAGGACTTGCCTCTGATGAAGCCCAACTCACCATTCGCGAGGGCAGAATGGTAATACCCCTACCCGTAGAGCACAAGCGCCGGCTGAAAGGTTTTGTGCACGACACCTCTGCCAGTGGACAAACTGTTTTTATTGAGCCTGCTGAAGTACTGGAAATTAACAATGAAATCCGCGAACTAATGGCAGAGGAACGCCGCGAAATTGTGCGCATCTTAACACGCTTAACCGCTCGCTTGCGTCCACACTTAGACGAGCTAAAAAAAGGGTATTTTTTTCTGGGATTGATAGATTTTATTCGTGCCAAAGCACGATTTGCAGCTCGTTTTAAAGCTATTTTCCCTGAGCTATCCCCTCAGCCAAGGCTACAATGGGTAGCAGCCCGCCATCCACTGCTGCAGCAACACTTAGAAGAAACCAGCAGAAACATTGTTCCGCTTACTATTCGCTTAGATGAACAAAACCGCATCTTGCTTATCTCAGGTCCTAATGCGGGGGGCAAATCAGTTTGTTTGAAAACAGTCGGTTTGTTGCAATACATGCTTCAATGCGGTATCCCTATTCCAGTACAAGAGGGTTCACGAGCAGGCATTTTTCAGCATTTGTTTATAGACATTGGCGACGAGCAGTCTATAGACAACGACCTAAGTACTTACAGTTCGCATCTGAAAAATATGAAGGCTTTTTTGCAATGGGCAGACGACCAGTCGCTTTGTTTGATAGATGAATTTGGAACAGGTACAGAGCCTCAGTTGGGTGGCGCCATTGCCGAAGCCATACTTGAACAACTCAATGAGCGAAGAATATATGGAGTAATTACTACCCACTATGCTAATTTAAAATTTTTTGCTGAACACACACCGGGCATTATCAATGGTGCTATGCGTTACCACGTAGAAGCATTAGAGCCTTTGTTTGAACTGGAAATAGGCAAGCCGGGCAGTTCGTTTGCATTGGAGATTGCACAAAAAATTGGTTTGCCGCGTGCAGTAGTGCAAAGCGCACGTCAGAAAGTAGGCAAAGACAAAATAGACATAGAAAAACTGCTCAAAGAACTAGAAATTGAAAAGCAATTTTATAAACAACAAAACGAAGCCTTGCAAGCCGAAAAGCAGTTGCTTGCTAAAACACAAGCAGAGTACGCCCACTTGCGCGATTTCATAGAAACCAATCGGAAACAACTTATCAACGAAGCCAAAGCAGAAGCCAAACGCCTGCTGCAGCAAGCCAATCAGAAGATAGAAAATACTATTAGAGAAATTCGCGAACACCAAGCTGAAAAAGAAAAAACCAGACAACTCCGACAAGAGCTTGAAGAGTTTGGCGAGCAGCTCCAGCCCGAAGAAATCAAAACAATTAGCACCACTATTCCACCTGTTCATTCAGAAATAGAATTAGAAAACACGCCTATTCAGATAGGCGACTACGTCCGTTTAAAAGGTACCAATACAGTAGGCGAGGTAGTTGCTATCAAAGGAAAAGAAGCCAGTGTAATGATTGGAGAATTAAAATCTAACCTAAAAGTTCACCGGTTGGAGAAAATAAGTCGCAGAAGCTATCGCCAACTTGTTCCCGAAAAAGCGGCTCCTGCCTCTAATGTAGGAGTAGATATCAATGAAAAAATGTCGCAGTTCAGCTTCGACTTAGATGTGCGCGGCAAGCGTGCCGAAGAAGCTCTTATAGAAGTGTCGCGCTTTATTGATGATGCCATTATGCTAAGTCATCAAAATTTGCGCATTATCCATGGAAAAGGCGACGGAATTTTGCGAACACTCATTCGCGAGCATTTGCGCAAGCATAAAGAAGTGCTCCGGTTGGAAGACGAACACGCCGACCGTGGTGGTGCCGGCATCACCTTAGTCACACTACGCTAAAAAATTTTTTGACTACAATACTTGCACATAATTTTCTGCGTCTATATCTTTGCATCACCTTTGTACGTTCCTCCTTAGCTCAGTTGGTTAGAGCACATGACTGTTAATCATGGGGTCCCAGGTTCAAGCCCTGGAGGGGGAGCAAAAGTAAATTCGATGCCAAACGCGTTAAGTAGCGTTTGGCTGTTTCGTTTTATGTGGATTGTGCGATTAGCCTTACTGTTTAACACAAATCATAACTAACTTAATAAGCTGAAAAAGCAAGGTTTTACTGATAGGTTTGTTGTGAAGACATGAACAACGGCGGCGTGCAACGGCGGCGTGCAACGGCGGCTCGGGCTTGGCGTTGTATGCTGTTACTTGCCCACCCAACTTAGCGCACACAAATCAGTTTGTATCTATGTCTTGATATAGCTATCTTGTCAAAAACTTGTAGGCTGTATGCACTTGCCTTTCTCAGTTTGTTTTTTCATTATGCTTATGGTTGTTTGCGCATGTGGCTCTTCAGAGCAGCGTCACCAACAACCTAAGGTCATTTCTTTCAAAGTAGAACCCCGCGACCCTATCGAAAATCCATATGCAAAAGATACCATTAAGGGCAGTCCACAGCGCGAAACCTCAGGCAGGATTGGTGAAACTGTCGTAGCTATTCGTTACCACTCCCCCGCTGTTCGTGGACGCATTATTTGGGGTGGGTTAGTGCCGTACAATCAAATTTGGGTGACAGGTGCTCACAATGCTACGGCTATTAATTTTGAACGCGCTATGAAAATCAACGGACAATTAGTCAAAGCAGGAACATATGCTATTTTTACCATTCCTTCTACCAATGAGTGGACAGTCATTTTCAATCAGCGATGGAATCAGCACCTTACCGATGAGTACAACAGCAAAGAAGACATATTGCGCTTCAAAGTGCAACCACAAGTGATGCGCGACACCATTCAGCGACTTACCTATCAAATCAAACCGCTTGCGCCGGGTAAAGGAGAGATAGTAATGATGTGGGAGACTTTGCGCCTTGCCTTCCCGATTGAAGAAGCAAGGTAATGGTTCTAAAATTCGTGTAACCGTTGCGCAATGTTTAGGCGGATTGCCAATGAAGTAAAACTGAGGTTATTGTTGCGTGTAGTATCTTCGCTTTGCAAGCGCCGCAATACTTGCTTGAAATCGATAAACAGATTGTGTTTCAGCTGATAAGAAGCTGTAAAGTCGCCAAATAGTAGCGTAGTGGCAAGTCCTTGACCAATCCGGTTGCCATATTCTTGTTGGCGAGTGGTGTTGTCTAATAAAATATTGCTGCCCCAATTTTCACCTGGTCGGTCTAAACCTTGTTGGGCATAAATTAGTTTGCCACTTAACATGAGGCGCGGCAGAGGTTGATAACGCACTATGCCAATCCACTCGCGGAAATTAGCTCCTAACGGATGCGCCAAAGGCTGATTAAAGTGTGCGTGGTTAGAAAGTGACTCATCAATAAAGTGTGAGTATGTGTAAGGACGAACGGCGTTGTATTCTGCTTGCAAATCTAAATTTTTGATACCCCATGCGTCCACGTATTTCACCCCTGCTTGAATGCCATGTTTGTTACCCCACCAGCCTTCGCCAGCTCGCGCCTCGGAAAGTTTGAACTCATCTAATACAAACTGTCCGTAGAGTTGAAACTGCCTGAGGAAATTCCACCGCCAATCGAATCCAATAATAGAATTGTCGGCACTGCCGACCTGCTGTTCTACCCAGCGGTAGAAAATGATTGGGTTGAGATAGGACAGGTCAAAAGTGTCGTTTTTGTAACCATCTGGTCTGCCATACACAACCGACTCAAATAAGCCTACATTCAGGTTGTCGGTAATGTTAATACCTAAATGGTGAAATACGGCGTATTTTTTGGGATATACGCGGTTAGTACCCACAGCATCTGCTGTGAGTTGGGTATAGGAATTGGTGTAGTTTACTTTCCAAACGCGCGTGTTGAATCGGGCAAACAAATAATTGGCGGAGAAGTCGGAGAGAATAAGTGAACGGTAACCATTGCCATAAAACTGTTTGTCGTGCCCCAGTTGAAAAGACATGATATTTTTGATAATGTCGAAAGCTACGTAGCCTCGTGCAGTTAGTACGGCTACGCCGGTGTTGTCTAATACTCCCGACTCTGTACGGGTTTTCCAGAAGCCCTCGCCCGGCACAGCATTGCGAGTGCCTATGTAGTCCATCACATAGTTAGGGAACAGCATGATGTTGTCGGCTAGGTAGGTGTAGAAGCCTACGCGCCGGGCAATCAAGCCACGCATTTCTGCTCCGCGTGTATTGAGAAAAGGACGATTTTCTGAACCAGTTGCTACTCCCATTCCCAAATGAAAAACAGGATTGATGTGCAGATTGAAATCCCTTACATCTGCACGGTACAGGTCGGGGGTATATTGGTAAAAAATTCCTAAAATTGGTCGTTTGCTTTTGTCATGAGTAGTGTCTGCCCATTCAGCATTATCGTTGAGCAGGTAAAACAGATTGAAACGGTCGGTTTTGTTGAGCTTTAATCGATTTTCCTTCAAAATACTGTCGGCAAGGGCTGCTACTCCGCGCCGTTCTAGTAGCTTGATGGAGAGCATCAGATGTTCAGCAAATTTACCGCGCTTGATTTCGTAGCGCTCTACCCAATGCTGATAGTCTTGATTGTAGGGAACAAGTGTACTTTGAGCGCCTACCTGCAATGCTAACAGCAGCAGCGTACAAAAGCTTGTCGAGAATTGTTTCATGTTGCCAAGATAGCAAGCGTCAGTTGTTTGCTGCAATTTTTGCTTGCAAATTTTCCACCAACTCGCCAATGCTGCCTTCTTTTTTGTTGCGGAAGGCAAGTTCGGTGTAGAGCGTTGCGCACTGTGGATTGCGAGCTTTCAGCTCTCGCCATTCTTGCCAAAGTGTACGATAGCGTTGCAGCGCATCGGCTACTGCTGCACGTTGAAATATGCCGGTTTGGCGAGCCTCCGCATCAGCTATCATCAGCCTCCACATTTGCTCAATGAGTTCATATTTAATTCTGCCGTAGGTAGCAGAAACGCGTATATAGTCTAAGGTGAGTGTATCGGAAAGTGTCATTTGGCGGGCGATGGACTCAATTTGCCTCCAAATGGCTGCTGCTTCTGCTTTTTCAGCAAGTACTTTTTCCTGCCAATTTCCTTTGAGAATGGCATGGAGGACGTCGCGGTTAGAGGCTACGGAAAAAAATTCGTCGCGTGCCCACCATTTGTCGTTTACTGTAAAACTGTTGAGCTGTCCCTTGCGCACGCCTTCTACACTTAGCAGGGCTATTTGTCGCAGACGGTCGGCTTCCATTCCTGTGATTCCTCTTCGGGCAGCAAATTCGTAGAATAATTCTTCCTCTGTGCGCGTAGTATTTTGTGCCCAATGTGCCACTACGTAGGTATTCAGGTCTATCCAAAATTCATTGCTGATGTAAGGTCCTTGCCAGCCACCTCCGCGCGACCAAGTCATCACGCCGGCAAGTAGTCCACGACCTACAATGTCTTTAATGCCACGCGGGGCATCAGGTGCGTTCATCCTGCCGGTAAATTGACCGTTGACAATTTCGTATTTCGTCTCTGGCCAACCATCGATAACACCAATAGCAGAGTAATAAGGATGTGCACCCTTCCCATACACCTCCATTGCTGACTGTGCTTCTACAATCTGCCGGTGTTTGCCAATGCCAATACAAGGGTTGAAAGGAGTCATGCGTAAAAAATCGTCTTGCTGATATTTAATAGAAAACAGCAAGTTCGGGTGGGGCTCAATAGCAGCAGTTACCGCCGAATAATACTCAGGATTGTTATGAAAATTGAACCCAAAATCCCATGTGCGATAGAACAATCGCTTATTTCGCTTCACACAAATTTCTTCACGTAAAATGTTGAGCAGCGTAATGTGGTCTTGGATGCCGGCTTTCCCTTTGCGGATAGGGCTGCCCCCGCGATGATAGGGGGTGTCGTACAGGTAGGTTTCACCAAAGCGCAGCACCAGCCCATCTAACTGTGGAAAGCGGTTAAAAATGCCTGCTACTTGTGCACGTACCAGTGCTTGCGTAACAGGGGATTGCATATCGGGTATCAGGGGTTTTTCAGCCTTGTCGCCCATCACCGACCCTACTCCTTCTGTATCTTGGCGACGAATGGCATCGCCGTAGCGATTCCAGATTTCAAGTGGCAGCACCAAAAAATCAGTAAATGGGTACACATCTATGCCGGCGCGTTCCCATTCGGCTAATTGGCGGTCAACCTCGGCAGCTTTTTGTGCTATCCAGCGTGCAGTTGGGCTGTTGCGCGGAATGATGTTGCGGTGAAAATTTTCATAGGTAATTAGGCAGTTGATGTGCCAATGTGGCACTGTGGCATTAAATCCTTCCGATTGAAGGAATACAGGGCTGTTGTATTTGGTTTGAAAGGGCGGCTCTCCGGGATTATTGTGTACCATGTCCATGATAAAATCTAACCTTTGCCCCCACAAAAACATGCACCAAAACCACAGTGCTACTAACAGACAAATTTTTCGCATGGTTGTTTATTTTTTCCCAAAGAGCCCTTTTTCTTGTCAGTATAACAGTTCTCCTGTTTAAGAATTTCAATTGTTTAGAACAGCGCTTTGGTTGACTGGTTCAGACTTAGCTCAGTTGCCAAATGCAAAGCCCAAGGTTATGCCGAACCGAAAGGAGAAATAACCAAAGTTAGCCAAGAAGAAATCGTCGCGGGTAGCGCCATTTTTCCCGTTGAAGGAAGTGGCATTGAAAGAAGGTCCGCCAAACAACTCAATGCTGACTTGGTCTTTAAACAACCACTGATTGCCCACACATACACCGCCACCAAAAGAACTGTACGTAGCCGAAACGTTGGTGTCTTCTTTATCAGACAAATTCAGGTTTTGATAGCGCAAGAAGGGCGCAACAAAAAATCCAGCAGGCGATTGCTTGCTTTCGGAAAGGTAAAATCGATACTCGGGAGTTATGCCAACCCCTCGAAACAATGTTCCGCTAAACGAAGCTCCAGTGTAGTAAATACCTAACTGTAAGCTACTTTTCTCATTGAGCACGCGCTCGTAGAAAAACGAGGCTGTGCGTACTACCGGACTAAGCAAATTTACCTTAATAAGGTTTTTAGGAGTGTCTGTATCATTGCTTTGTGCCCATGCCTGCACAGGCAGCGTTGCTAAAAACAAGCAAAATACAAGTTGGTGGTTGCTCATGATGTTTCAAATTTTGGTGATTTATCAGGTAATTTTTTTAAACGTATTGTCGTGGCTGTTGGGTTGTGTTTGCGCATTTACCTTGTGCCAAAGTTGGCGTAGGCATGCTGTAATATGAGCTGCATCTATTTGGCAGTAGCTGTACTGTTGAGCTGGCTCGCCATGTGGAATAAACTCATCTGGAATCCCCAAACGCACCACCGGTACAGACAGGTTAGCATTATTGAACCACTCTAAAACGGCACTGCCAAATCCACCGGCAAGTATGCCATCTTCAACAGTTAATACCACCTGATGAGTAGCCGCCATTGCCATCAGCTCTTCGTCTAAGGGTTTAATAAAACGCATATCATAATGGCTAATATAGATACTCTCTTGTGCAAGAGTGGCAGCTGCTTGTTGGACAAAGTTTCCTACCTGTCCAATGCTTAACACAGCAATATGCTTGCCCTGTAGCAATACCCTTCCTTTACCGACAGGTATTTTTTGAAAAGGTTGCTGCCAATGTTGCAAAACACCATGCCCACGCGGGTAGCGAATAGCAAAAGGCTGCTGGATATCGGGTAGTTGTGCAGTATAAAGCAAGTGGCGCAGCTCAGCCTCGTTCATAGGAGCGGCTACAATCAGATTGGGAAGGCAGCGAAGTGACGCAATGTCGAATACGCCTTGGTGAGTAGCACCATCAGCACCTACTAAACCGGCACGGTCCAGGCAAAAAATTACTTTCAGGTTTTGCAGGCATACGTCGTGAATGATTTGGTCATAAGCGCGCTGGGCAAAAGTGGCATACAGGTTGCAATATGGTACCATTCCTTGTGCTGCCAAGCCTGCAGCAAAAGTAACAGCGTGTTGTTCGGCAATACCTACATCGAAGGTGCGCTCTGGGAAGGCATCCATTAGTTTTTGCATAGAACAGCCAGAGAGCATGGCAGGCGTAATACCTACAATAGCAGCATTTTGTTGAGCAAGTTCCACTAAGGTTTCGCCAAACACATCTTGGTACTTGGCAGGTTGAAAGGCTGTTTTGGCAGCCATTACTTCTCCGGTGTGTTTATCGAATTTGCCAGGCGAGTGCCAAAACGTTTGGTTTTGCTCTGCTTGTTCTAATCCTTTTCCTTTAACAGTTCGGCAATGAAGTAGGCGAATACCCGGTTGTTCTTTTAGCATCTTGATTTGATGCACCAGCGCTGCCACATCGTGCCCGTCAACAATACCATAATAAGGGATGCTGAGCGATTGAAAAAAATTGGGTTGATTTGTTTTTTGCCATTGCTGCATCTGTTCGTGAAGCGCCCCTACGTTTGGGTCTATGGAAATACCGTTATCATTAATCACTATCAGCAGATTCAGATGCCGTTGCTTGCTGTAAGCAGCGTGGTTAAGTGCTTCGAACGACATGCCTGCTGTAAGCCCGCCATCGCCAATAATAGCTGCATGCACGCGGCTGTAGTTTCTTTGCAACCATGCTGCATTTGCCATTCCCAAAGCTGCCGAAATAGAGGTAGAAGAATGACCTGTTCCAAAAGCATCAAATACGCTTTCGGTACGAACAGGGAAACCGGCAATACCTCCCCATTTGCGAATAGTTGCAAATTGGTTGCGCCTACCTGTGAGAATTTTATGTCCATATGCCTGATGCCCAACATCCCAAATGAGGACATCCTCGGGAGTTTGCAATGCGTAGTGCAGCGCTACGGTCAGTTCTACCGTACCTAAACTAGCGCCTAAGTGCCCGCCCGAACGCGAAATGTGGTCTATGATAAACTGTCGCAACTCGTAGCATAGCTGCGGTAATTGCTCAATAGCAAGTTGCCGCAAGTCTTCAGGTGATGCTATTCCGAAGAGCAGCGGATATTCGGCAGCAGTTTGCATTGGGCAAAGTTACAAGTAATGGTATTCGGATGCTACTCAAAAAAGCGGTAAACTAATGCGGAAAACGCTTCCTTCTCCTAATTGGCTTTCTACGCTAATGGTTCCACCAAGCGACTCTACTTGCGTTTTCACCAAATATAAGCCAAGCCCTTTGCCCTCGGTATGGGTATGCATGCGCTGATACAGTCCAAATATTTTATAAGTGTCGATATTTTGGAGGTCCATACCTAAGCCGTTGTCGGCTACAGTTAAGGTGCAGAAATTGCCCAAATAATCGGAAGAGATAACAATGTGTGGCTTTCGGTGTTCTGCTCGGTATTTGATAGCATTAGATATAAGGTTGTACAAAATGCTGTGCATATACCCGCGGATGGTGTACAAAACAGGTTGCAGGGTAAAGTCGTACTGAATGCTTGCTTGTGTGGCGGCAATGTTTGTTTCGATGCCTAAAAGTACTTGACGCAGCAGTTCTTCTAACTCCACTTTTTCTTTGAAAGAATCCAGCCCTTGCCGAGTAGAGATAATGGTGTTTAAATCTTTAATAACTTGGTCAAGGCTAGCAGCCGATTTTTGTAGGTTTTTCAAAATTTCTACATTAAAAGGGTCATCGGGTTGTTGGAGATTAAAAATGTTAACAAGTCCCAAAATCTGGGTAATAGGCGAACGGATGTTGTGTGAAATAATGTAAGAAAATTGTTCGAGGTCTTTGTTATGGCTGTTGAGTACGTTAATAGTAGTTTGCAAGTCGCGCGTGCGTTGTTTGACTACTTGCTCCAAGTTAGCTGCTTGTAAAGCTATTTGTTTGTTTTGCTCTTCTAACTGCCGATTTTTCAAGCTTATTTCATATTGAGTGTTTTTGAGTGCTAAGTTTGTCTTTTTGTATTTGAGATTCAGTCGCCACAGTCCAAAAATAAAAGGCGTCACAATAGACAAAAACACGAAACTGCTCCACAATAGCCAATTTTTTTGGCGCTCCGACGCTTCTATTTTTTTACTCATCAGTTCTTCTTTAATTGGCTGAATAGCTGTTATGCTTAGCATACGTACCTGTTCTAAGCTTTGCCGGTAGCTCAAACTATTTAATGAGTCGCCAAATGCTTTGTATATTTCAAGCCGTTTGAGTGCTTCTTGCCAGTCTGCTTTTGCTTTGGAAAACAGATAGCGGCAGCGCATATATGCCAGCCGAGCTTCAGGATTGATGGTTGCTGTATATAGTTGTTCAATTTGTTTCACCAATAATTCCATTTTGGAGCGATTGCGCATCTTCCAATAAACTTCTGCTAATATGCTGTTTTCAATAATGGCAAGGCTGGTATCTTGATGCGCTATGGCAGAAAGATAACTCATTTCTAACAGCGGAATAGCTTTCTGATATTGTTGCTGGCTAACATATACTTTGCCAACGTTGCCTTTGGAAATAGCCAACCACTGCTGTATGCCATAATTTTTAGCAATGGTGGCTGCTTGTTGAAAATAACCGATAGCAAGTTGGTGTTTACCAATGAAATGATAAATTCGACCTATGTAGTTGTAAGTTTGTAAAGTACGGACAAGGTTTGCGCGAGTGTCTCTTTTAAAAAACTCTACAAAGTAATATAGTGCCTCGTCGTAGTCGTTAGCTGTGTAATACAAAGTACCAATTTGGTAGTACATAATGTTGGCAAGGAGCTGGTTGCGCAACTGCTGATAAAGCATCAACGCGCGTGTCTTGTAATGCAAGGAAGAGTCGAGGCGTCCTTCTTGGTAGTATATGTCTGACAATATCCGAAATGCAGCAGCAGTGTAGTAGTTATCGCTTATTTTTGTAGCCCAGCGCAAGGCAATTTGTGCATAGGGTTTTGCTTCTGATAGCTCCT
Source organism: Bernardetiaceae bacterium (assembly GCA_025056255.1). Taxonomy (GTDB): domain Bacteria; phylum Bacteroidota; class Bacteroidia; order Cytophagales; family Thermoflexibacteraceae; genus Rhodoflexus. The sequence continues at coordinate 273,156 of JANWVT010000002.1, forward strand.
GATGTTGCAGAAAATGGTAGGCAAGTAGGTGATTCTTCCCAAAATTTTCGTAAACCAACTTAGGACCGTAGTAGCTCGCATTGGCTTTGTAAACCAAGCGCTCCAAAATGCTTGGCGAAAGGGTGTCGTAGTCCCCACCGGCGGCAATAAATTTATAATATCCGTGAATAATATCTGGCTCATTTTCCCATGCGTATTGGTCTTGTCCTGCAATGCTAGGAACAAAAATGATAGCTTGTACAATAAAAGCAACAAAGTAAATCCAATTCATACTTAAGTAGGGGCTCATACAAAAATAAAACGAATAAATCAACTCGGCGTACTGCTATGAAAATACACGTAAAAAAACTAGCAACCCTTACGGGACATACCGACAGCTTGTATGCATTGGCACCCGGATTTGAGACAGGCTGCTTTTTTTCGGCAGGCAGCGATGGAATGATAGTAGAATGGAATAGTCACCAACCTGAATATGGCAAACTGATTGCAAGAGTAAACGGCACAGTGTATGCCTTATGTTCTTTGCCTACAGCAGGCATTTTGATAGTAGGACAAAATCAGCAAGGTTTGCACTGCATTTCTGTACCTAACCGAACACTGACCGCTTCGTTCGCTATTACTTCGAGCGCCATTTTTGACATAGTTTATGCAAACGAGCAACTTTACATAGCTACCGGTAGTGGTGAATTAATTGTATTGACCGCCCAACACTTACAAACCATTACCAAACAAAAAATTACTGATAAAAGCCTTCGTTGCTTAGCGCTGCACCCTACGCTACCGCACTTAGCAGTAGGCACTAGCGACCACTGCACCTACATATTAGACCGTTTCTCTATGCAAATAATAGCTAAACTATCAGGACATACCAACTCCGTTTTTTCGGCAGTTTACTCTCCTTGTGGCAATTACTTACTCACTGGCAGTCGCGACGCGCATTTGCGAATTTGGCAAGTAAATACCGATTACCAGCTGATGCAAAGCATTGTAGCACATATGTACACCATCAATCACATGGCTTACAGCCCTGATGGCAAATGGCTAATTACTTGTAGCAAAGACAAGTCTATCAAAATATGGGAGGCTGCCAACTTCACGCTCCGGAAAGTAGTTGACAAAGCGCGCCATGCAGGGCACGGCACCTCTATTAATAAATTACTCTGGCTGGGCAAACGCCAGTTTGCTGCTGCCTCCGACGACCGCACCATTTCGCTTTGGGAGTTTGATACTGTTGCAAAGAGCTAAGGTTAAATTTCTGGTAATATCTTGTTAAAAATTGAATTTTATCAACTTTTCCATAATTTGCAACCAACTGTGAGCTCGGGCGTAAGATTTGCACCTAATATTGTAGAATAATTTTGCTCGGACAGTATCAACCTGAGTATGAAAGTTACGCCGTTAGATATTCGCAAAAAGTCTTTTGAAAAAGTAACCTTTGGCGGTTACAGCAAAGAAGAGGTACACGCTTTTTTGAATACCTTGTCTCAGGCATGGGAAGGACTTTCGCTTCGGAATCAGGAGTTAGAAGGGCGACTTACTGCCACCCTGTCGGAGCTGAACCGTCTTAAAGACATGGAAGCTGCCTTTGTAAAGCATCTTAATAAATTAGAAGACAGCAACAATGCCCTGCGCGAAAATGCCAAGCGCGAAGCCGACCTGCTGCTGTACGAAACCCGTATTAAAGCAAATCAGCTTTTAGAAGAAGCACGTATAAAAGCCCGTGCAATGATTAAAGAAGCCAATCAGCGCACCCATCAGTCACTTTCGGAAATGCGCGAAGAGCTGCGCAGGTTAGACTACGCCTGCCGCCTATTGGAAAAACAACGCGACGCACTCTTGCGCGAAATGCGCCAGCTCATACACGACACACAGCATAAGATAGAACAGGTAGAAGCCTTTAAACGCAACGTGATTTATGAGGAAGAAATCCGAAAAGCCAATGAACTAATGAGCCGACAAAATATGCAAGTGCGCCAAGACCTAAGAGAAATAGACAATACTGTGTATCGACAGCAGAAAAACCCAACAGCCACTTCCGCAAGCCAATCTTCCAACTCGCCTTCTATGATGAGTGCAACGCCTGATACACAACAAACTACCAATGAGAATGCGGATTGGTCTTTTTTTGATGCCCTGTAAATTTGCATGCTTCTTTTCTCATGTCTTGTGTTGATACTATTGCCCTGCGCGGACTTATCTTTTATGCTTATCATGGTTATTATGCCGAAGAGCGAGCCCTTGGCAATCGCTACGGAGTGGACATAGAAGTACGCACCGACCTGCGTCGGGCTGCTGCCAGCGACCAACTGGCAGACACCATCAACTATGAAACCCTTTATGCCATAGCCCAAGAAGCTGTTGTGCAACCTGCTCAACTATTAGAGCACATTGGCGAGCGCATTGCAAAACAAATTTTTGAACAGTTTGCCGGAGCTTTACAAGTAAAGATAACTGTACGCAAGTATAATCCTCCTATAGGCGGCATCTGCCGTGCAGCAGAAATTATTCTACAAAGAAAACGCCACGATTATTTATCGGGTGTATCTTAGCGCTCTAATCATACAAACCAATTTATGTCGGCTCGCATTGCGCTTTTTCCCGGCTCATTTGACCCTTTCACCAAAGGACATGAGGATATTGTTAGACGTGGCAGCCACTTTTTTGACCACATTATCATTGGTATTGGGCACAATAGCCAAAAACAGCGCTTCTTCCCTCTGCCATTAATGCTAGATTGTATCCGCGAAACTTTTGCCAACACGCCCAACGTATCGGTAGAAGCCTTTCAAGGGCTTACTGCGCTTTTTGCCAAACAAAAAGGAGCTCGTTTTTTACTACGCGGATTGCGCAACACTACTGACTTTGAATATGAAAACTCTATTGCACAAATTAACCGGCAAGTAGTGCCGGGATTAGAGACTGTGCTGCTCATCACCTCTCCGCACCTTGCTTACATTAGCTCTACTATTGTGCGCGACATCTACCGATATGGGCAAAACATAGATGCCTACTTGCCTTATTCATTAGAAGCTGTAAAAGCCAAATACGGGCATTAATGCAAACTCATTTCGCCGCGTAGCGAGGTTGCCAACTGTTCGCGGATAAGTTGCGGGTCGGGTTCATTGCCCAATAGAAACATCATTTTGGTAATAGCAGCTTCGGGCGTAATATCTCTGCCACTAATCACCCCTATTTCTTCCAGTAGCTTACTGGACTCGTACATGCCATGTACAACCGCTCCTCCGTTGCATTGTGATACGTTTAAAACATGTATGCCGCTGCTAATAGCTTCGCGCAGTGCTCCTATAAACCACTCGTCAGTAGGAGTGTTGCCCGAACCGTACGTTTCCATTACAATGCCACGCAAGTCGGGTGTATGGAGAAAATGCTCTAAATACTTTCGTGAAATACCGGGAAATATTTTAAGTAGTCCTACATTTTCATCCATTTTGGAAAAAATGTCAAATCTGCCTTCTGGGTGTGGCAAAATAAGCGATTCGTTGTAACGGATTTCGATGCCAGCAACTGCCAGTGGCGGCAGGTTTTCAGAAGCAAAAGCAGTAAAATGGTTGCTTTGTACCTTTCTGGCGCGATTGCCTCGCAACAGCAAATCATCAAAAAAAATACACACCTCTGGCACCATTGGCAAGCCATTTTTATTTTTTTTAGCAGCAATTTCCAACGCTGTAATGAAATTCTCGCGTGCATCGGTTCTCGGCACCCCTATGGGTAGCTGTGCACCTGTTAAAATGACAGGCTTGGCTAAATTGTCAAACAAAAAACTAAGCGCAGAGGCAGTGTAAGCCATGGTATCGGTACCATGTAAAATTACAAATGCATCGTAGTCGTTGTAAAAATCGTACACTACGCGTGCAATATTGAGCCACTGGTGCACTTTAATGTCGGCAGAATCTATTGGATTTTCAAAGCTGAGCAGTGTAAGTTCAAACTCAAAACGGCGCAGCTCTGGTACTTTTTCTATGATTTGTTCAAAATCGAAGGGTTTTAAGTGCTGCCTTGCCTCGTCGTAATCCATGCCAATAGTTCCGCCGGTGTAAATAACGAATATGGATGTGTCTGCTACATAGCCAGCAGCTGTGCTGATGTTGACCGTTTGGTAGTAGTTAAGCATGTAGTTAAGTTGATAAGGAGGCGAAAGTATCAATGTTTTTGAATAATTTTCGCCCGTCAAGCAATGAAATTTTTAGCCCTTAACCTACAAATCAACACCAAAAGTTTATGAACAAAGTAGTTGCCGATGCCGAAGCTGCCATTATAGGCTTAGAAGATAACATGACGCTCATGTTGGGTGGTTTTGGACTTTGTGGTATCCCTGAAAACAGCATACAAGCTATCTTAAAAAGTGGCAAAAAAGGCTTTACTTGTATTTCTAATAATGCAGGCGTAGACGACTTTGGGCTAGGGCTATTGCTCAAAAGTCGGCAAATCAAAAAAATGATATCTTCTTACGTAGGCGAGAATGCAGAATTTGAACGCCAATTGCTTGCAGGCGAGTTAGAGGTAGAGCTGATTCCACAAGGAACACTTGCCGAACGCATCCGGGCAGGCGGAGCAGGCATTCCTGCTTTTTATACTCCAGCAGGCGTAGGCACCGAAGTAGCACAAGGCAAGGAAATTCGCGAATTTCACGGCAAATTATATTTGCTGGAAGAATGGCTGCGCGCCGATTTTGCTTTTGTAAAAGCATGGAAAGGCGATACAGCCGGCAACCTGATTTATCGCGGCACCGCGCGCAATTTTAACCCCATGATGGCAACGGCTGCTACTATTACAGTTGCCGAAGTAGAAGAACTGGTGCCAGTAGGCGCATTAGACCCTAACCAAATCCACACGCCGGGTATTTATGTGAGGCGCATATTCCAAGGCAAAAACTATGAAAAGCGCATTGAACAACGCACTGTGCGCAAAAGCTAACTGCCCAATTCAAACAACTCAAATATGCAACTCTTCTTCCGTCGGTATATTTTGGAGCTACGCAACCGCTTCACAATTGCGCACGATTCGCGCACGCATCAACCCACTATGCTGGTTGCCCTTACCGACGGGCAAACAGTTGGCTATGGTGAAGCCACCGAAAACCCGTACTACGGTGTAACCTTTGAGCAGCTTGAGTGGGCGCTAACTGCCATACAACCCTTTTTGAGCCAATACCAATTCTCCTCTCCTGAACAACTATGGGCAGACACAGAGCCTTATCTTAGCCACTTACCCTTTGCCCAGTGTGCCTTAGACCAAGCAGCATGGGACTACTATGCACGCAAACAAGGAAAACCCCTATACCAAATTTGGGGGCTGAATCCTGCCAATGCACCTGTAAGCAACTATACCATTGGAATAGATACCATAGAAACAATGCTGGCTAAAATGCAAGCACAGCCTTGGCCTATCTACAAAATTAAATTAGGAACAGACAACGACATGGAAATTGTCCGCACTTTGCGGCGACACACCGCTGCGCGCTTTAGAGTAGATGCCAATTGCGGCTGGACTGCTGAACAAACCATTCGATATGCAGCAGAATTAGCTCTGCTGGGCGTAGAATTTATTGAGCAGCCCCTACCTGCCAATGACTGGGAGGGCATGAAAAAAGTCTATCAACACAGTTGCCTACCCGTGATAGCGGATGAAAGTTGCATTATCGAAGCAGACGTAGCCCATTGTATAGGCTATTTTCACGGCATCAACATCAAACTGACTAAGTGCGGAGGTATCACCCCCGCTCTTCGCATGATTGAACAAGCCCGCCAAAAGCAATTAAAAGTAATGATGGGCTGTATGACCGAGTCTAGTGTAGGCATCTCTGCCATTGCTCACATAGCCCCTCTGCTGGACTACGTAGATATGGACGGTGCCATGCTAATCAAAAATGACCCCGCTGAGGGAGCACATGCTACCCCACATGGCGTTACTTATGCTCCACGAAATGGTACGGGCGTAATTATGCGCGATGGTTTCCCTTTTCACAACTAACGGATTCCATCTGTTTTTCGTATATTTAACCAAAAAACTAACGCCTTTTGCATATGACAACTGGTAATTTGTGGCACGACATAGCGCTTTTCTTTACACATCCATGGATAAGTGCGTTGCTTATTTTGATACTCATAGGCGGTATTATTGGGGAGCTCAAAGCCCCCGGAAGCATTGTTCCTTTACTAACAGGAATGCTTGCTGCTACTGCTTACTTCGGTTCTTATTATTTGTTAGGTTTGACTGAATGGTGGGAAGTAATCATTTTTGCAGCTGGTTTCTTGCTTGTAGCCGCTGAAATTTTTGTTCTACCAGGCTTTGGCATTTTAGGTATTAGTGGTATTATACTTTTAATCAGCGGGCTTGTGCTGGCGGCTATCCCCAATAAAGGAATGGATTTTGAACAAGTACACACTGCCGATGCGGTTAACTCACTCATAGTGGTGCTGGCAGGCGTGATAGGAGGGATAGTAGCTTTGTTATTGTTAGCTAAGTATATTCTTAACTCCCGATTTTTTTACAAAGCAGCGCTTAATCAGGCTTTGGACTCTAAAGACGGTTATGCAGTAGGTAAAACCTTGCAGACCCTAGTAGGCAAACAGGGGTTAGTACGTACTGTTTTGCGCCCCTCAGGCAAAATAGAAATAGAAGGCAAATTGTACGAAGCCACCTCGCTCGACTCGTTCGTGGAAGCAGGGAAATGGGTGCATGTTATTGATGTGAGAGGCAATATGCTGCGCGTAAGGGTAGCTGCCAACGATACAACAAGCTCAGAAATTGTACAAGCATGACATATCGAGTATTTTATCACCTTTGCAAAAGCATTGTTACTACAACTATATGGCTAACTACCGCGTGCATCTATGCACAAACGCGCCACTTAGAAAAATTGGAAATTGGCAATGCACTTTTTCGGCAAGGAAACTATCAGGAAGCCATAACCGCCTATTCAGAAGCTATTGAATTAGATACTAACCTAGTACAGGCTTACAACAACCGAGGAAATGCCTACTTTCGGCTCAACCAATTTATTAACGCTTTGTCGGACTACGACAAGGTGATTGCTCGCACACCCAAAGATGCTGATGCTTACTTGAACCGAGGCAATGTGTATGCCATCATTGGCGACAACTGGCGCGCTATCCGCGACTACAACACAGCTATCAAACTCAATAGCAACCACGAGGAGGCTTACTACAACCGCGGCTTGACCTACTTCGCCCTTAAAAACTATGTTAAAGCCAAAGAGGACATGATGCAGTGCGTCAAGCTCAATGCTAACAATGCGGAAGCACACAATTATTTGGGAATATGTTTATATTTCGAAGGCAATACAAAAGAGGCATTGGCACACATTGATAGAGCTATTGACCTTGCCCCACAATACGCTGAAGCCTATTACCATCGGGCAACTGTGTATTTTGAAGAGGGACTGCTCCCCCAAGCATTAGAAGCTATTAACAAAGCTGTTCAATTGGCGCCAAACATTGCCGAGTACAAAGCGTTGAAAGGAGAAATTGAGAAAATAAAATAGATTTTATTATGATAGCTATTAGCAAACGTTGGTTTTTGGGGGCAATACTACTGTCGGCAATCATAGGCGGAAGTTTTTCATTGGGTAGTTACTTGCTTTTTTTTCAACCTACACCCATGCCGCAGCCTGTCTTAGGAACCGTTGGTAGTGTAGCCAAGTTTACTAGTGCTTTTGAAAGACTCACCCAAAACTTCACCGTTCCCGAAGGACTGAATTTTTTACTTGCTGCTGAGCGAAGTACCCCTTCGGTAGTGCATATCCGCACACAATATCGCGGAGATGGAATAGCTATTATAAACTTTTTTGATGACAACGATGAAAATATGCGGCGCGGCATGTCTACTGGTTCGGGGGTAATTATTTCAGAAGACGGACTGATTTTAACCAATCATCATGTTATTGACGAAGCCGACCAAATTACAGTAACGTTAGACGATAAGCGACAATTTACTGCCACTGTTATCGGACAAGACCCCACTACCGATTTGGCTTTAATTAAGATTCAAGCTGATAACCTGATTCCCATTACTTATGGCAACTCCGACGAAGTTAAAATAGGAGAATGGGTGTTGGCTGTGGGCAACCCTTTTGACCTTACTTCTACGGTTACGGCAGGGATTATTAGCGGCAAAGCGCGCAACATCAACCTGCTTTTCAGCAAAGACGGGCTGGCAATAGAATCGTTTCTGCAAACCGATGCAGCAGTTAATCCGGGCAATAGCGGAGGAGCACTGGTTAATTTAAAAGGCGAACTGATTGGCATCAACACGGCTATTGCTACGCGCACAGGTGCATATGCGGGTTACTCTTTTGCTATACCGGTGAATCTTGCCAAAAAAGTAGCGGAAGATTTATATCGCTACGGACATGTACAGCGCGCCTTACTGGGGGTAAGCATCAGCGAAGTAACCGATGAACTTGCTCGCAAGCATAACTTAACGGCTATTCGTGGTATCTACGTTTCGGAGGTCAATCAAGGTAGTGGTGCTGCCGATGCAGGTATCAAACCGGGCGACATTATCCTTTCCGTAGATGGCAAGGAAATGAATACTGTGGCAAACTTGCAAGAGCTGATAGCACGCCACCGCCCGGGCGACAGAGTGGAGGTAATAGTTGAGCGCCAAGGAGAACAGAAAAAGTTTCGCGTAACACTTAAAAACAGACGCAACAATACGTCAATTGTTAGTGCACACTTGCAAGTGCCGCAGTGGAATGCTGAAATAGAGGAACTTAGTTCTGAGGAAAGGAAACGACTGAAATTAGAAAATGGAGGCTTGCGCATTGTTCGCTTAGGCGATGGCGTTTTGAAGGCAAACCGCATACCTGAGGGATTTATCATTACACATATCGACAAAAAAGCTATTCGTTCTATTACAGAACTGCAACGCTTTTTAGCAAAACGAAGAAATAAGTTTCTCTTAGAAGGCATCAACAAAGAAGGAGAGCGTGCATTTTTCGGGATTGGCTTTTAATTGCTCATTACTCTTCTTCTTCCTCGTTTGGATATAGGTAGCGCTGAATTTGTTGCCTAAGCTCGACTAAATTGAGTGCAGGAAGTATCTTTCCACTGCGTACAGCCGAAGCATGTCCGGTTTCTTCAGAAACTACCAGTACTAAGGTATCGGTGGCTTCGCTCATACCAATAGCAGCACGGTGTCGTAAGCCCATGTTGGGGGGCACGTTCCGGTTATCAGTAACAGGTAAAATGCAACGTGCAGCTTTGATGCGCCCACCTACAATAATCATAGCACCGTCGTGTAAGGGGCTGTTCTTAGAGAAGATGGCAACAATGAGGCGCTTAGAAACAACAGCGTCAATTAGGTCGCCAGTTTCGCAATATGTGTCCAGTTCATCGTTGCGCGACAGCACTATCAAAGCACCCGTGTGCGTACTCCCCATTGTTTTCATGGCTTCCAGCAAGTCGTGAAGGTCAAATTCATTCTCGTGGCGTCCGCGCCTTCTAAAAATAGCTGGCAAGTGCAGTCCTTGGATGTCGGCAGATTTGCCAAGAATAAGCAGAAACTTTCGGATTTCTTGCTGGAAAATAATGAGCGCTGCAATAATTCCTACACTCATAAACTTGTCTAAAATGAGTGTAAGGATTTCCATTTGCGTTGCCTGTACTATCAGGAAGACAAGGTATAAAATGAGTAGCCCCAGTAATACACGCAGCGCAACGGTTCCTTTTACCAGTTTGTACACACTGAAAAGTAATACGCTCACTAAGGCGATATCTAAAATATCTGCCCATTTAATTTCTAAGAAACCGATATGGAAAGCAAGTGTAGGTATCAAGCAATTCTTCTCAAGAAAAGCAATGCCAAAGGCACAGTCAGTTTCCAATACGCCTAAATCGCGCCAAAGTTACACAAGTTCTGTGCGCTTTTGGTGTTTTCTAAAAAATTAGCACAAGGTAATTGTCAAAATTTTATCACCCGGTTGCAACTTGTTCACTACCTCCATTCCCGACCGTACGCGGGCAAAAATAGTATAACGACCGTCTAAATGTGGGGTAGGGATATGCGTGATGAACCATTGGCAACTTTCAGTATCTTTACCGGCGGAAGCCAAGCCCACTGTTCCGGTTGTATAGCGTAACGGGGCAAATTCTGAGCGCAAAGTGTAGCCCATGCCGCCGTAGCCATCGCCCCGAGGGCAGCCTCCCTGTACTACAAAATTGGGCACTACCCGATGAAAGGTTTTGCCGTTGTAGTAGCCTGCTTGTACTAATTTAACAAAACTGGTTACCGAACCGGGTGCATGCTCAGGCAACAATTGGAGAGTAATATTGCCTTGAGTAGTTTGCACAAGCACTTCCTGTCCTTGCCGAATGGTTGACAGCAACTGGCGGTCAATTGGATGGTTCCAAGCTGGTTTTTCGGGTAAATGGGGAGCTTGCCTACCTGCTATGTGGGCAATTGCTTTTTCTATTTCGGCAAGTGTTTCAATATCTCGGGGTATTTGCAATGTCTGCTTAGCTTGATGCAGTTGTGTGGTATCTTTTTTAAAATACTCGGCATACTTGTTAGCTGGCTCTGCAATAGCTTGTGCAGCCAAAGCAATTAGGGCTGCATCTTGGCTTTGTAGTGCTTTGGCTATTTGCTGTTGTATGAATGCTTTTTCGGGCAGTTGGAAAAAGTCGGCGCGACGGTGTATTTGTAGCAATGCTTCCATAGCAGAAGTTCTTACAAAAGGAGGTTGCGTTACTTGCCAGAGATAATTGGCTATTAGCACCGCATTCTTTGAATCCTCTGCTAATGCTTTCAACAAATAACCCTGTTCGTAAGGGTCTGTGCTTTGGTTGAGTAATTGCACTACAAACGATTGCCCACCACTGGGGTGAAACTTCATTAGTGTTGCCATCACAATGGCTCTTGCACGTGGGTTGTGCACACTGTCTAATATGCTATAAAAGTATTTGATGCTGACTTTATCAGCTTTAGTGCGCACTACCTCAGCAGCAGCAACAGCAAGATTAGGTTGCTTACTGCTAAGCATTTGTGCAACTAATTGTTTGCACGATGCTATTGGGGTAGGATTTTGTAATGAAGCCAATGCTCGCAAAGCAGCCACTTGCACTTCAACAGAAGAGTCGCTTGAGATGAGTTGTTGCAGTTTCTGCTGTATTGGGTTAGACGAGGCATTTGCAACTGCCAAAGCTATGTTTAACCGCACATGTGGGTGTGCATCGCCAAGAGCGTTGAATAGTTCATTGTATATGGCTTCGTAGCGTTTGTCGGGGTTGCGGGCGAAATAATTCGCTGCCATAATGCGCAGCGAATCTGGATAGTCGGCATGTAAATAAGTTAATGCCTTTTTATCGCCAACAGGTAGTCGCAAGCTTTTCCATGTAAGCGCCCGGTAAAGTCCTGTTATCTGTCCAAATCGCTGAGGAGCTTGTTGGAGCGCATCATAGCGAAGGGTTGCTAGCATTTGCAAAGCAGCTGAATCGGCACACTTGCCTATGGCTTCTAGTGCTGCTGCTACTACTTCAGCATGGTTGTCTTTTTGTGCTGTATAGACTAAAGGAGCTGTTGCATTGGTGCTGCCTATTTGTCCAATTGCATAAGCAGCAGCCTTTCTTACTTGCGGCTCCGTATCGTTAAGCAATTGATATAGTAGCGGAAGTGCCAGTGTATCCTGTACAGAAGCCAATGCATAGGCTATAGCTTCCTTGTAGGCTGCTTTAGTATGCCAACAAAGAGCTATTAGTGAGTCTGTTGCACGTCGGTCCTGCCATTGGGTAATGAGCCAGAGCGTATCGTCAGCTGCCAAACGGTTAGCTGACTGCCAGGTGGTAGGCTTTTTGCAGCCAAACACTGCCCAACATACAACTAATATGCAAAATAAAATGCTGCGCATAAGCCCATCTATCTAAAAAAGTGAGCAGCGCTAAGTTACTTAAAAACTCCGATTTAGGTTTTTGCGACTTATATTTGCTTTTGTCCCAACTCCTACACATATGGCATTTGATTTTTTAAGCGCACAGGCAGCTATTGAAAAAGCAATATTGCAGCTCGAATTAGGTGAAAAACCTGTTGAGCTTTACGAGCCAATTCATTATATCATGTCGTTAGGAGGCAAGCGGATGCGCCCTATGTTGGTGTTACTGGGCAAATATGCAGTTTCGGGTAGTTGGCAAGAAACAGTGCCTGCTGCTATTGTGGTTGAAATGTTTCATAACTTCACTTTGTTGCACGATGATGTGATGGACAAAGCCCCTTTGCGGCGAGGCAAACCTACTGTTCATGTAAAATGGAACGAAAATATTGCGCTGCTCTCTGGAGATGCTATGCTGGTAAAAACTTATGAGCACTTGATGAATCATGTGCCAGCTACTATTCTGCCAGCCTTGCTACGTCGCTTCTGCCAAACTGCTATCCAAGTGTGTGAAGGACAGCAAATGGATATGAACTTTGAGCAACTTAAACGGGTAAGCATGGAGGAGTATCTTGCAATGATTCGCCTGAAAACAGCCGTTCTATTAGGTTTCAGCCTAGAAATGGGAGCGCTATTAGGTGGAGCTTCCTCGCACACAATTGATAAACTCTACGAGTTTGGCATTCAGTTAGGCATTGGTTTTCAACTCAAAGACGACATGTTAGACGTTTACGGCGAGCCTGATAAGTTCGGCAAACAGGTGGGCGGCGATATTATTGCTAACAAAAAAACTTATTTACTCATTCGCGCCTTAGAAAAAGCCAATGCTATGCAAACCCGCGAGTTAGACTACTGGCTTAGTGTAGAAAGTTTTGACCCACAAACCAAAATAGATGCTGTTAAAGAAATTTACGACCAACTCCACGTGCAGCAAGATGCAGAAAATATAATGAATCAGTATTTTGAACGGGGATTTACTACCTTAGCAGAAGCTGGATTGGCACCCGAACGCTATGAAACCCTCTACTGCTTTGCTCGGTCTATTATTGAACGTGAAAAATAATGAACATACAACTTTCCCTTGTTAGCATTATTGTACTCGTTACGGTAGCCATTAGCGTATATGTGTTCACACGCCCCGACTGGCAAGAACGCCTAATGCTGAATCCTTATCGCATAAGTCGGAAAGGCGAATGGTACAGGTTTGTTACTTCTGGGCTGATTCACCAAGGATGGGTGCACTTGCTATTTAACATGTTTACTTTTTACTTCTTCGGCAGGTGGATGGAGCATTATTTTGTTATTGTTTACGGAAAAACATTGGGATACTTGCTTTTCTTATTGCTTTACGTGGGCGGAATTATAGTAGCGGACATCCCTACTTATTTCAAGTATAAGAACACTCCTTACTATAATTCTTTGGGGGCTTCTGGAGGGGTTTCGGCTGTTATTTTTGCTACTATTTTTTACAACCCTACCGAAGAAGTATGCCTATATGCCTTTTTTTGCCTGCCCGGCTTTGTTTGGGGCGGTATCTATCTTGCTTACTCCTACTTTTATGACCAAAGAGGAGCAGATAACATTAACCATTCAGCACATTTTTACGGCGCCCTTTATGGTTTTTTACTGGCTTTTCTTATTCGTCCAGCAGCCATTCAGCACTTTATAGATGCAGTAATGCATTGGAGTTTGTTCTGATGCAAGTTGTGCAATTAAGTTAAATTTTGTACTTCGCTGTTGTTTGTGTTTTCGCGAACAACGCATCAACCCAGCAAAGCAAGTTTGAAAAGTGAAAATAAAAGCCAAACTCTTTTGCGAATCTCATTTTTGCCAAGTATCTGGTTATCCACTAATGTTGACCAATTATCACTAACATGTACCATATCATGAGATAAAAACTCACAACTGCAACAGATGATATGCCAACTCTTGTAAAATATCGCCATCGTTCATGGTACTGTCTATGCCTTTGGCGCGGCAGTCTGCCTGATACAAGAGATGAATAGCCTGAATAGCTTTTTCACGAGTATAGATGCGTGCCGTTGCTAAGTATTCTTCTACAAAATACGGGTTGATACCCAACAAAGAAGCAACAGCTGGTTTGCTTTTGTCTGCACTATCGTGTATCTGTAAAATTTTGGTAAAAAAATTAAACAAAATTGCAATAATTGGTATAGCTGGGTTGTTTTTAGGGTCAGCAGCAAAATAATTTACTATTTGGTATACTTTTAGACTATCGCGTCGAGCAATGGCGTTTTGCAGCTCAAAAGAGTTATATTCTTTGCTGATACCTACATAGCGGGCAACTTCTTCATCGGTAATTGTAACCTGAGGCTGAGGAAAGTTAATCAACAGTTTGTCGATTTCGTTTGCCATTCTAGAAAGGTCGTTACCAATAAATTCAGCAAGCATAGCATTCGCCTTTTCAGAAGACCGGTAGCCTTTGCTAGCAAAATATTGCTTAGCCCAATTAGGTAACTGATTGTCGTATATTTTTTTGGTTTCTACTATCACAGCATTTTTTGCCAGAGCCTTAGCTAGTTGGGTGCGTGCATCTATCTTTTTATACTTATAGCAAAACATGAGCAAGGTAGAAGGAACAGGTTTTTCAACATAGCGCAACAACATTTCTTTGGCTTTTTCGCTGTTCCATTCGCTCATTTCCTGTGCTTCTTTTACAAGCACTACTTGCCGTTGTGCCATTACAGGAAACCGCCGAGCGGCATTCAGTATGTTTTGCATGTTGGTATCTTTGCCATATAGAACAGTCAAATTAAAGCCACGTTCTTCCGGACGAAGAAATTCATGCTCTATGTAATTACTTAACAGGTCGATATAATAGGGTTCATCGCCCTGTAAGAAATATACAGCAGCTATTTTGCCGGCTTTGAGGTCTTTCAGCACGCTTTCTGCCTGAGCTGACATAGGCTTAATTTTTTACGTTTCCAGACAAAGATATACTGTGTCCGAAACTTGCGATAGCTCTGGTATTGCCGGTTAGGTCGCAAGCAGCATAGTTGATGGGGAGCGGTCCGCTGCCGTAGCGATACAAATTGAGTGTGCGCCACTCACCCGAAACAGTTTCTAAATAGAGCTTAATTTCCACTCTGCCGCCGGCAGGTGAATATACTAGCCCCGATTCGATGCGGTAAGAGTTCGGGCATTGTGCATTGGGCTTAATAGTAGAAACCAAAAATTCAGGTTTCTTGGTTTGTAAAGTTTCCTGATGTCGCTTATATACTTCATCAGGATTGGGGAAGGTAAAATCCGAATCGTCGGCATATTTGATGTACGCATAATGATTGCCGGTATAGTCACAGCCCAAGATGTCTAACTTTACATTTACCGTTCCGGCAGGATAGTTTCGGCGCATAACCTCAAATGCGCCATTAGTTTTCTCCAAGTAGAGCGCCACTTGTACGGGCTTGCGCATATCATCTGCCCAAATATGCCCCTGTTCGAAAAGGATGCCTTGTCCTTGTTTGCAGCCGCTTACTTCTTTGATGTGGGTGATGCGAAATCGGAGAGAGTTAGTTTGTGCACAGATACACGTACAGTGAAACAAAAATAAGAAAATTGAAGCAGTAGATTTCATTCCATACTTATAGGTTTAACTTTACTGAGTAAAGCCATCAAATTTATTGCATTTGCTATAAATACCCTCAATATTACATCAATTTTATCATCTTTTTATATGAAAAATGCCACTTACTTTGCTCCGGAGCTTATACGTCAGTTTTCAGCCTTATTTTTACAATATGTACATCGAGACCCTGCTTTGCGTCCATTTATTCAAGATTGGTGTACCGAGCCTGCATGGGGCAATGCTATTGATACCAAGCAATCGGTTTTTAGCAATGAAGTGCGCACTACGCTTCAACAAGTAATTGAAAAACAGTATGTAACAGGGAACTGCCCATTGCCCCAAACGGCAGCTTTGCTAGCTCAACCAACTACTTTTACTGTTACTACTGGTCATCAGCTGAATATTTTTACTGGTCCGTTATATTTTCATTACAAAATCATTACTGTTATTAACACAGCGCGACGCTTGAAAGCAATTTTTCCTCATTACAACTTTGTTCCCATTTATTGGATGGCAAGCGAAGATCACGACGTTGATGAAATCAGTCATTTTAAACTTTTTGGCAAAAAATATAGCTGGCAATCAAATGAGAAAGGAGCAGTGGGTAGATTTAATCCGCAAAGTTTAATAGAGGTAGCTCGGCAAGCACCGGAGATGCATCACATTTTTTTAGAGGCATATGGCAACAGTTCAACCCTGTCGGAGGCAACGCGGAAAATAGTGCACTATTTTTATGGGAAAGATGGTTTGTTGGTCATAGACGGCGATGACGCAACGCTGAAGCGTTTGTTCTTGCCTGCTTTTCGTCGTGAAATCCGCGAGCAAGTGGCTTTTCAGGCAGTACAGCAAACTACTGCTCGGCTTGCTGCCTTAGGACACAAAGCACAAGTAACACCCCGCGAAATCAATCTATTTTACTTAGACCATCAACTACGCGAACGCATTACCATAGACCATCAAAATGGAGAGCGCTTGTTTCGCGTATTGAACACGCCGATTGTATTCAATGAGGCAGAAATATTAGAATTTGCTGAGCAGTATCCGGAAAAACTCAGTCCAAATGTCATTTTACGTCCGCTATACCAAGAAACTATTTTGCCGAATCTGAGCTACACAGGCGGTCCGGGGGAGTTAGCCTATTGGCTGCAACTGAAAGCCCTGTTTGATGCTTTCCAACTACCGATGCCTTTACTATTGCCGCGCAACTTTGCCTTGCTGCTCAACAAAGCCCATCAGAACCGACTTGCTAAAATTGGCTTTACTGTAGCCGACCTTTTTGCTTCTGAGGCAGAAAACAAACAAAAGATTATTATGCGCGAACAGCATTACTACACGCACATCAGGCAAGAAACAGAAGCAATTGCTCAACAGTTTGATTTGATTATGCACAAGGCGGCTCAGGCAGATGCTAGCTTGATGAAAATGGTACAGGCACAAAAGGTGCTCACCCAAAAAAAGTTATTACACATAGCAGGAAAAATACGCAAAGCACAAGAGCGCAAGCATGAGGCAGCCATCCGCCAATGGAGCTGGTTGCGCGAAGAACTATTTCCCTCGGGCGGTTTACAAGAACGCGCAGAAAACTTTCTCACCTTCCTGCTCAACGATATGGAACTTTTGGATAAACTGAAAGCTGTTTTTGACCCTTTCGACCACAGGTTTGTAGTAGTAGAGCTCTAATGAACGAGCTCATCAGTAGCCCACGGCTACTAACAAATGCACAATGCCATAGTTGTTAAATAGCAAGCTGCCTGAATAGTGGGTGCTTGCTATCTTTGCATAACTCATGCAAGAACTGATTCACGGCATATTAAAAAAGTACTGGGGCTACGACCATTTTCGCCCGCTACAAGCAGAAATCATCTGCCACATACTAACCGGTCACGATGCTTTGGCATTATTGCCTACTGGTGGCGGCAAATCAATTTGCTTTCAGGTTCCCACTTTGGCAATGGAAGGGCTCTGTGTAGTGGTTTCGCCCCTGATTGCTCTAATGAAAGACCAAGTAGAGCAACTCAACCGTCGGGGGATACGGGCTAGTGCTATTTACAGTGGCATGTCGAACCGCGAAATAGATATTTGCCTAGATAACTGCCTCTATGCACATGCCAATCCGATGCGTTTTTTGTACGTATCGCCTGAGCGGCTACAAACTGACCTATTTAAGGCACGTGCTGCTAAAATGCGCATATGCTTACTGGCAGTTGATGAAGCGCACTGTATTTCGCAGTGGGGTTACGATTTTCGCCCGCCTTATCTAGAAATCGCTCGCTTTCGGGAACACATTGGCATGCATGTTCCTTGTCTTGCGCTAACTGCAACGGCTACGCCCGAAGTGCAACAAGATATTCAAGAAAAATTGCTATTCAGAAAAGGCAGTCGCGTATTCCAAAAAAGTTTTTTGCGCGACAACCTATCTTACTCTGTATTTGAAACAGAAGACGCACCCAATCGCTTGCTGCGCATACTCTATGGCGTACCCGGTAGCTCGGTAGTGTATGCTAACACGCGTCGAGAAACTGAACAGATTGCTCAATGGCTGCAACAAAACCGCATTAATGCCCAGTTTTATCATGCTGGGTTGCCTGCTGGGGAGAGATCTGCTCGCCAAGAGTGGTGGATTAAGGATAAAATCCGTGTGATGGTAGCTACGAACGCTTTTGGAATGGGTATAGACAAACCTGACGTGCGTTCTGTAATTCACCTGTTGCCTCCTGCCTCGTTAGAAGCCTACTATCAAGAAGCCGGACGTGGCGGGCGCGACGGTGAAAAAGCTTATGCTGTTTTATTATACCCTCCTCAGGCTATTGACCAGCTTGTACAAAAGGTAGCACAAAACTATCCCGACGAGGCTGTTTTGGCTGCTGTGTATCAGCGGCTTGCCAACTATCTACAACTGTCTGTAGACGTTGCACCGCCCCCTCCACAAGATTTTGACATCGAGCATTTCTTACAAACTTGTAAACAAGCTGGCATAGAGATGCCCAGTGCAGTTATTTTTCAAGCCCTCAACCGCTTAGAAGAGTTAGGACTCATACAGCGCAACGACAGTGCCGACACCCAAGACAAGTTCATATTTCAAACCGATTTTGAAACCATCTACCGCTTCCAAATAGCTCATGCTAATTTTGAGGCGCTGCTCAAATATTTACTACGGCATTTTGGAGGTAATGCTTTTGCCTCCTTTACGCCTTTTTCAGTTCCTAAAATAGCAGCAGCACTGCGCACTCGTCCAGAGCAAATAGTACAGCAATTACAAGTGTTAGAACAGCAAGGTATCGTGTCTTTTGTGGCTGCCCGTACTAAACCTCAAATTAGCTTTACCATGCCTCGAATGCGTGCAGGACACTTTCAGATAGACCGAGTTTTTTATCGCACTCGGAAAGAACAAGCTATGAAAAAAGCTTTGGCAATGATAGGCTATTTGCAAGCCAAACGTTGCCGTCAGCAAGTGTTGCTTGCCTATTTTGGCGAGCAACGAAACACGCCTTGTGGCATTTGCGACAACTGCTTAGCTGCTAAAAAACAATTGGTAAAAACAACTGCTGAATCTTATCAAGCAGCTATTCTAAAAACCTTGTCTGTTCAGCCGATGTTTCCAGAAGAGCTACTTCGCATACTTTTACCTGACAACGAAGAACTATTTGCCGATGTTTTGCGCAACATGCTGGCTAGCCAAATGGTCAGGTATGTGGCAGATGGGCGCATAGCCGCTTGCTAACTATTGCGTATATGATGGAAAATCAACTGAAAATTACCTATAAGTAAAAAACTCAACAACTAAGGATAAGCCCTAAAAATGCATCTTTTATTTTGTGCTTCTCAACATACTCCCCAAAACCCGACAGGGTTGAAAACCTATCGGGTTTCTTGTTGAAACCATAAGATACGTCGAAAAAACAATCATATCTTACACCAACAACTCTTTTTGTTGCGCAATGGTAATCACCTCGCTATCGGTTAATCGAGTAGTAAGTCCTTGTGTTTTAGGTAGTTCATAGTGGAAGAAGTACTTCATGGCTTGCAACTTACTTTCATAAAATGCAGTTTCTTCTTGGTTAATGGCACCTGCCAGCAGCGCTTTGTGCGCCGCTGTACCTTGTTTAAGCCATTGCCAAGCAATAGCATTGAGGCTAAATAATTCCATGTATAAAGTAGCATCTGCCAAAAACAGCTCTGCATCGCCTTTTTGAGCAATTTCCATTAGGTGAGCTGTTACTTTCTGAAGATTTTTTAGCTCATGTTCCAAAGCAGCAGCATATTTTTTCAACGCATCGTAAACAGCTGCCTCTCCAATAGTTTCGGAGACTGCTTGTATGTAAAGCCTACCCGCCTTTCCGTTATGCATAGTTAGCTTACGCCCCAATAAATCTAGCGATTGAATGGCAGTGGTGCCTTCATAAATAGCCGTGATGCGAATATCGCGATAGAGTTGCTCCAAGGGAAAATCTTTGCAGAAGCCATAGCCACCCAAACACTGCAAACCTGCACTCACAGAAGCAATGCCTGCCTCAGCAGGGTATGTTTTAGCCACTGGCGTGAGCAGCTCTAACATGAGCAAGTGATTAGCTTGTTCTTCTCCTTGAGAAACATGTGCTAAGTCGGCATATTTGGCTGTTTCTAGCAACAAACTCAGCGAACCTTCTACCACCGATTTTTGGAAAAGCAATAATCGCCTTACATCAGGGTGATTAATAATTAGCGTGGGAGGGTTAAGTGGATTTTTCTCGTTCAACCTGCGTCCTTGTGGGCGTTCTTTGGCATACTCCAGCGATGCATGATAGGCAGCAGAAGCAATAGCAGCAGCTGTAATGCCAACCAAAATGCGGGCTTCGTTCATCATTTGAAACATATAAGAAAGCCCCTTGTTAGGCTCGCCTACTAAGTAGCCAAAGCAGTTATCATTCTCTCCTAACATTAGGTGCATAGCAGGGGTAGCTTTTTGCCCCATTTTGTGGTATATGCCAGCGGGCAGCACATCATTATCTACCAATTTGCCCTCTACAACGCGTTTTTTGGGTACTACAAAAAGCGAAATACCTTTGGTACCAGCGGGAGCGCCTTTGATACGTGCCAACAAAAGGTGAACAACGTTGTCTAAGGCATCTAAGTCGCCTGCTGAAATAAAAATTTTCTGACCTTTTATTTTGAAAACTCCTTCTGCAACTGGTTCAGCAGTAGTGACAATATCGGAAAGCGAACTACCTGCTTGTGGTTCAGTAAGAGCCATTGTGCCTTGCCACTCGCCCGCATACATGCGCTCCATGTAGGTTTGCTTGAGGTAATCGCTGCCAAAAGTGCGAATGAGGTTTGCTGCTCCGGCTGTTAATCCGGTAAAGGGCATGGCACTGTTGTTAGCTGCTTGGAAGATAAATTGTCCTAAGGCGTTGATAGATTCGGGTAGTTGCATGCCTCCCTCTGCCAATGGAACAGTTGCGTTTATCCAGCCTCCCTCTGCCAATGCACGAATAATATTTTTTACCTGTGGATGTACTTTTACCACGCCGTCTTTCAATTCCGGCTCGTTGCGGTCCATATCGGCAAAGTAGGGGAACAGATGTGTATCGGCTAATTGAAAAGCAGCATCTATCATCATATCAAAGGACTCGCGGTCGTGGTGTGCAAAGTAAGGATGCTTGGTTAAAGCCGCTAAATCGTGTACTTCATGCACCAGAAACTTTGCATTGCGGCTACTTGCATAGTGTTTTGCCATAGTTTTTTCGTTTTTAAATTAGTATGCATACATAACAAATATAAAAAAGAAGCAGCAAATAGCCCTCCCTGTGAAGCACAAAAAACGCAGGCAAATGCACAAGCCGCTTGCAATGTGTGTAACTTTGCATATGATTCAGTACGATTCGTTTACATTAGACAACGGGCTGCGGGTGTTGGTACACGAAGATCCTTACATTCCTACCGTAGCCATGAATTTGCTGTACGATGTAGGTTCGCGCGATGAACATCCTGAAAAAACGGGTTTTGCGCACTTGTTTGAGCATTTGATGTTTGGGGGCTCTGCTCACATTCCACAATACGACGAACCGTTGCAAAGAGCAGGCGGAGAAAACAATGCCTTTACTACTACCGACATTACTAACTACTACCTCGTGCTGCCTGCTGCCAATATTGAAGTAGGTTTTTGGTTAGAGTCTGACCGGATGTTAGCACTTAGCTTCGAGCCTGACGTACTGGAAGTGCAGCGCAAAGTAGTAATTGAAGAATACAAACAACGCTATCTCAACCAGCCCTATGGCGACGCATGGTTACGGCTGCGACCAATGGCATACAAGGTACATCCCTACCAATGGGCAACTATTGGGAAAGACATTTCGCACATAGAAAACGCTACGATGGACGATGTGAAAGCATTTTTCTATGCGTACTATCGCCCTAACAACGCTATTTTGGCAGTAGCAGGCAATGTGAAGACCGAGCAAATCAAACGGCTTGCGCAAAAATGGTTCGAGCCTATTCCAGTAGGTAATGTACCTGCGCGAAAGCTTCCTTGCGAACCCCAACAGACCGAAGCCCGTATCCAGCACGTAGAAGCTAATGTGCCCGTGAGTGCACTCTACAAGGCATGGCATATGTGCGAGCGCCTCGCTCCTCAGTTCTATGCTACAGACCTTTTGAATGACGTGCTGGGGCGTGGAAAATCTTCCAGACTGTACAGAACCTTAGTAGAAGAACGTCGCTTGCTCACCTCTGTTAGCGCCAGCATTACTGGTAGCATTGATAGTGGACTATTTGTTATTTCTGCTAAACCGGCTGAAAACGTCAGCTTAGAACAAGCTGAGCAGGCTATTCTTGAAGTTATTGCCGAACTGCAAACAGAACTGTTGCCAGAAGAAGAATTACAAAAAGTCAAAAACCAAGCAGAAACAACT
Organism: Bernardetiaceae bacterium; assembly: GCA_025056255.1. Lineage (GTDB taxonomy): Bacteria > Bacteroidota > Bacteroidia > Cytophagales > Thermoflexibacteraceae > Rhodoflexus. The sequence continues at coordinate 295,534 of JANWVT010000002.1, forward strand.
CTTATTTTCAGTGAAATGGAAGTATTAAACAGGGCTATGAATCTTGCTTATGGGGCACTTTTAGGAAATCCTAACTTGGTAAATGAGCAAGCAGAACATATTCAGGCAGTGAGCGTAGAAGACATCCGCCAAGTGGCACAACAAATTTTACACCCTAATAACTGTTCTACACTGTACTATCATGCTAAGCAGTAAATTGTCATCGTTTTCTAATAGAACCCCAAACTAACAGATTTTAACTGCTTTTTTAGCAGCAAAACAAGCTAATACAAATTCGAACAAAATTAGATAGCGCACACTGCAAAAAATAACCTTGATAATCAGTTGCTTACTATTGAAAAACACAACAAGCAAGAACAAGTTAAAAAATTATAGCTTTACTCACTTGCCAAAGCAAATAATTTTTTACTATTTCCAAGTCTGTGCCGTATAAGTAGGCGCGTGTATATTGCGTTTTCCGATACTTAATGGCATTATCTGCATTTCATTAACAATAAACATCGTTGCAGGCTATCTCTCCAATAGGGAATAGAAATGCCAAATGTTTGCTTAATTTTGGCTTTGTTCATAAGGCTGTAGTGTGGGCGGCGAGCAGGTGTTGGGTATGCACTTGTGGGGATAGGATACAGCGAAACCTGTATGTTGGCTATTTCAAAAATAGCATGTGCAAAATCATACCACGATGCTGCTCCTTCGTTGCTGTAATGGTACAAACCATAAGCGGGCTGCTCCTGATGATTGTGGCGTACTACTGCCATAATGGCGTGTGCCAAGTCTTCGGCGAAGGTAGGCGTACCTATTTGGTCGTCAACAACGTTGAGCGTACCGCGCTGGCGACCTAAGCGCAGCATCGTTTTTACAAAATTATTACCATAGGGCGAATACAGCCAAGAGGTGCGGATAATCACATGCGGAATGCCCGACTGTTGCAGCAGCAGCTCTCCTTCTCGCTTGCTTTCTCCATAATAATTCAGGGGCGTCGTTGGGTCTTCTTCGGTTAGTGGCACCGACCGGCTGCCATCGAAAACAAAGTCGGTGGAAATATGCAACATAGCGGTACCATGTGTTTGGCAAGCTGTTGCCAAAAGTTGGACTGCCTTTGCATTGACAGCATAGGCGCGTTCCCGTTCGCTTTCGGCTTTATCTACTGCCGTATAAGCAGCTGTGTTGATGCACCAAGTAGGCTGATAGCGTTCAAAATAAGCAGTGATATTTTCGCGCTGTGTAATGTCTAACTCATTTGAGCAAGCAAAAACGAATTCAAAGTCTGTGTAGGAAGGTGCTATGTAGCGTAACGAACAGCCTAACTGCCCGTTGGCACCCGTAATCAGCAAAACAGGTTTACTCATTTTTATTGAACATTAGGCGGTAGTAGTCCAGTACGCGTTGGTCTTTTTCAGCTTTGCGCACGTCTTCCATTAGGGCTTTTACGCCGGGTAGTTCATCAATGAATACCAGTGCTCCGTAAGCCGAGATGCGAACTTCGTGGTTGCTATGACGCCGGGCATAATTTGCCAGTATTTGTGCACCTGCTATTTGCACATCCTCAGGCTGCTCACTCAAATAACTTCCAAAATAGTTGAACATGTAACTTAGCTCATAGCCATTGCGGCGTGCCATCGCTTGTACAAACCACTCAAATTTGTTTTGTACTTTGAAATAGCTGTAAAACTCAGCCAGCGTTTTTACGACCAAGAAGTTGTTCAAGTGTTCAAACTGCTCTACATAGCTTACTGCATCCTCGCCGCCAGAGTTGGCATAAGCATACAAGGAATTAACCAATACCGTGTAAGAGCTGTCTTTCATGGTATTGAGAAAGAAAGAGGGCTTGATTTTCCCTGAGAGGGTATTCACAGCAGAAGCGCGCACTAGCGAATGCTCGTCGTTAAGTGCCATATTTTTGATGCGGTCAATCAACTCATCGTCTAACTGTTCCATGCTTTCCAGTACTTGAACAGCAAACTGCCGGATTTGCCATGAGCGGTCGGAGAGTGCCTCTTTGGAGGCTGCAAGTAATACCGATTTGGCTTCGCTGTCATCTTTTTCTTCATCTTGCATTGTTTGCAATGCCTCCAGTGCCTTGCGTCGGGCTAATAATTTGTCGGCATATTTTAGCTGGTACAGCCACTCGTCCATGCTTTTTTCGTGGCGGATTACGCCTACTAATTGGGTTTCTCCGTCTAATAATATGGCATCCGGTTTTTGGGATACCGCAAAGCGAAAAGTTTGTTCGCGTTGGTTTACCTCAATTTTCTGTCTGATTTTCTGTCCATTTATCCAATAATCTAGCATCATGGGCAGCCGATAGACGGCAGGCGTATAGGTTGTGTCGTGCACTTGTTTTACTTCAACAGTGAGCCATCCATTTTCGTAAGAGTGTTGTACTGCCAACTCGGGGTGTCCGGGGTGCATAAACCACTGGTCGTAGAACCAGTTCAAGTCCATGCCAGTTACTTCTTCAAAAGCCAGTCGAAGGTCGTGGATTTCTGCTTTGCCATACTGATGCTTTTTTAGGTAATAGCGCAGCGAAGCAAAGAAGGCGTCATCTCCCAGAATATGGCGCAACATGTTCAAAATCAGCCCTCCTTTTGCGTACGAGTGGCTGTCGAACATATCTTCCTTGTTGCGATAGTAGTAGCGAATGAGAGGTTCGCGCTTGGTGTAAGACTCGTTCTGATACTGTTCCCATTCATTCAGCCAGAACTCGTCGGCTGCATCTTGTCCATACTTGTACTGCTGCCACAAATATTCGCTATAGGTAGCAAACGACTCGTTTAGGGGTAGGTTTGCCCAACTTTCGCACGTTACCAAATCGCCAAACCAGTGGTGAAAAAGTTCATGAGCAATAATATTGTCCCAATTGTCATCTAACAAATAGCGATTGTCTACCTGCAACTGCTCCATGAAAACAGAGGCAGAAGTATTTTCCATTGCTCCCGATACGAAGTCGCGCACTACTACCTGTGCATACTTATCCCACGGATAGGGGTAGTCGAGTAGATTAGAGAAAAATTCCATCATCTCAGGGGTTCGCCCAAAGATAGCACGGGCATAAGGTGCATATTCTGGCTCTACATAATAACTGACCTCCTTGTCGCGCCACTTGTCCTTAATGACGGCATATTTGCCAACTGCCATCATGAACAAGTAGGGTGCATGTGGCTTGTCTTGTTTCCAGTGGTCGGTGCGGGTACCATTGTTGTTAATTTTGCTGCTTACTAACCTGCCGTTGCTAAGCGTAATGAAGGCAGTATCAACGGTGATGAAGATTTCCTGCGTAGTCTTTACATTAGGGGCATCAAAGGTAGGAAACCAGCAAGAACTCGATTCTGTTTCGCCTTGTGTCCAGATTTGACGCGGTTTGTGAGGGTCTTCGCCGGTGGGATTGATAAAATACAAGCCACGCCGGTCGGTAATAGCTGCACTGCCTTGTGCTGGCAACTCATTGGGCTTAGCTGTGTAGCGAATGCGTAGGGTTAGCACTTCGTTGCGGGTAAAGGTTTTGCCTAAGCCAATCCGGATTTGCTCGCCGTTGTAGCTATAACCCAGAGGGCGGTTAGGTTTCCCCACAAGCACTATTTCGTGGAGGTCGAAGCCTTTGGCATCCAGTACTACGCTGTCTTGTGGAAAAAAGTATGGCTGCATGCTGAGTGTTGCTGTGCCATAGAGGTATTGTTTCTGCCAGTCAAACGAAACTTCTAAAACAGTATGCCGAAGCCGAAACTCGCGCGTTCGCTCGGGATTATAACGCCAGCGCGTAGGTGCCCAAACCCCTACTCTTTCTTTGTCATCAGGCAACCAATCTGTTAGCTCTTCGTTGGGTACAGTGGCACTGTCTTCTCCAGCGGCTTGTGTTGTTTTGGTTTTTGCTAAGCCGCTCTGCTGCTGAGTTATCTTAGGTTGACAAGCATACAGCAGAAAACTGAATAGAAAAGCTATGCTTAAAGTAGCAGCTGTGTTAGGTCGAGCATTCATATGAAGGTTCATGTAAACCAGAAGACATTTTTAAATAACCGTAGCTGTGTTGCTTTGTAAACTATCTCAGGATACACAGTAGCTCTATTGGTTCAATGTGATGGGTAAAATTACAAAGGCTGTTTTTTTATTGTTATAATAGCTCTACTGCCAAGTTAAATATTCGTTGGGTTTTACAGGTTTTCTGTAACGTGGAAAAGAGAAGCAAACGATGCTGTTGAGTTTGTAACAATTGCATCTTTCACTAAGCTTTACCGATTCAGATATTAAATAAAAAAACCCCTTGTAGGGGCTTTTTGTTAATTTTTTGTTAAACACCTGATAAACGCGCAACACAGAACCGAATTTAACGTTAATCAGTTTGTTTTCATTTTCATATTTACTGGTGAGAAAACCTTGGCGGCATCCGCCAAGGCTTTTTTATTTTTTGTTGTTTGCAGGTAAAACAAGCGAGGCTCTTTACCAAAATATTTTCACATTTACCGGTGAGAGCATCAACTTGATTCAAATATATGCACTATATAATAAGATGCAAAATTTGCGTTGCATCGAGCGAGGTGTAGTATTTTAAAAAGATATTAAAAATTGGATAAATTTTATGCGTATTCGCAATAAAAAGACTTTTTGGTAAAGAATTGATAATGAAAGGCTATGGTTTTTGGAAAGCGTCTAAATTTTTCATTTTTAAAAATTTTGTGCAACCTCTTTGGAATTCACATTTCACCCAAGCCCAAAGGCTGTTGAAAAGTCATAGTGGGAATTGGGCACAACACAGATTGGATTTTCATTGTTGCTTACCAGTGCCCGCATAAACAATGACTACTGTCTATTTGGTAATAAGATGTTCCTCTTGTCGTATCGGCGGAATATCGGGTGCAAAAAAGCCATTGTCTTCTGCTAATGCAATCCGATGCTGGTTATCCTTAATGCGCTTGTTGAAGATTTTGTCGAATATAAGCGTAATAAAATGCTCATATTTTTTCCGGAGAAATCATGTGATGGAAGTCCCTGCGCCGCTTCAAAGAAGGGTTTTCTAATCGTATTTCTTCTATGAAGGTGAAATTGTTCACCACTTGCCTCACTTGCTTCGATTAGGCAATCCGCATGCTTTCGGTTCTTTTCGCGGTTTTTTCTTTAAAACCTGATTTGTGTTGTGTCGTAAGCAGTTTTGACTGCTTGGTTTGTCCAGTGGACAAACTCATCTGATTTAATGTGATTGCAACTTTTGGGAAAAGTAAAAATGCAGCCGGTAAAACAATTATCATAACTACCGACCATGGAGTAACAGATACGGTTTTTCCGTTGAAAAATAAATTGGGCTGTTGTTGTCATTTACTGTTACAGTCATACAGGCACAATATCCATCAAGACGGTTAATTCGAGCAAGAACTAAACATTTCTTTGAGAGATGCCGGTGCTTACAAGGCAAACAATGACCTAAATCATTGTTTAGAGCAGCGCGTTGTTAGAATTTGCACCTGCAAACTAACAAACAAGCTTCGCTTAAACAGGAATCAGCGCAAAACAACATTGACAATGGAACCTCTTTCACTTGAACCCAAAAAAGCAACGGCAACTGCCGAAAAGGAATCTTGCTATCACTGCGGCGAAACCTGCGAGGCAACACCTATTCTCATAGATGAACATCCTTTTTGCTGCCAGGGCTGCGCAACGGTATACGAGCTGCTGCGCGATAACGAAATGTGTCAGTACTACGACATCGCCAACAAGCCCGGTGCCAACGGCAGGCAGCGCAACAAACAGACCTATCAGTTTCTGGACGATGAAAAAGTAGCGGCGCAACTGCTGGACTTTGCCGAAGGAACAACCGCCAAGGTGCGTTTCTTTGTACCTGCCATCCATTGTGCTTCTTGCATCTGGTTGTTGGAAAACCTGCAACGATTGGATGCGGGCGTGCTGCAATCGCGCGTGAATTTTATGAAACGCGAGGTTTCCGTAACCTTTAACCGCGAGCAAACCTCGCTGCGACAGGTTGCCGAACTGCTAGCTTCACTTAACTATCCGCCACTGATTACCTTGGAAGATTCGGACAAACAGCAAAAACCAACGACTGACCGCAGCCTGATTTACAAGGCAGGAGTTGCGTTTTTCTGTTTCGGCAATATGATGCTTATCAGCTTGCCCGAGTACCTCACCTTTGGCGACTATGTTGAGGAAAATTTTCGGCAGTTTTTCGGCTATTTGAACATTCTGCTGGCGCTGCCCGTACTGCTCTACTGTTCGCAGGATTATTTTATTTCTTCATGGCACGCCTTCCGTCAGCGACAAATGAACATAGACGTGCCCATTACGCTGGGTATCATCTGCCTGTTTGGTGTCAGCGCTTGGGAAATCCTGAGCGGTACGGGCGCGGGCTACATGGATTCGCTGGGCGGGCTGCTGTTTTTCTTGCTCACAGGACGACTTTTTCAGCAAAAAACCTATCAGGCACTGTCGTTTGAACGCGACTACAAATCTTACTTCCCCATTTCCATTACCCTGAAAAAAGACGGCGCAGAGCGGTTTGTGCAGGTCAGCGAACTGAAAAAAGGCGACCGCATTATGGTACGTCATCAAGAGCTGATACCTGCCGATGCCATTTTGCGCAGTGGCGAAGGACTGATTGATTACAGCTTTGTAACAGGTGAAGCCGAGCCCGTTGTCAAAAAAGAAAACGAACTCATTTATGCAGGCGGCAGGCAAGTTGGCGGAGCCATTGAATTGGAAGTAGTTAAAGATTTTTCGCAAAGCTACTTGACGCAACTCTGGAACAACGAAATCTTTTCCAAAAATCGCCATACACGCATCCAACAAGTAACTGACCGATTCAGCAAAACTTTCACAACCAACGTGTTAGTGGTTGCTTTTGCGGCTGCATTGTACTGGCTGCCGCAGGATACTACTACCGCTTTGCGTGCATTTACCTCCGTCTTGATTATCGCTTGCCCCTGTGCCATTGCGCTGGCAGCACCCTATGCGCTGGGAACGGCTTTGCGCTACTTTGGCAGACATCAGTTCTACCTGAAAAATACGCAGGTGATAGAGCAATTAGCCGCTGCCGATACGCTCGTTTTTGACAAAACGGGCACGCTGACCAATACGCACGAGGCAGAAGTTACTTGGGAGGGCGCTCCGCTTTCAGCAGAGGAGCAGGCGCAAATAGCAGCGTTGGCTGCCCAATCTACACACCCGTTGAGCAAGGCTATCGCCCGATTTTTAGGCAAGGGGCAGGCGGTTGCTTTGCAAGCCGTGCAGGAATATGCGGGCAAAGGCATAGAAGGATACGTAGGCAACCACCGACTGCGCATCGGCTCGGCGGCTTTTGCGGGCGCGGCAGCCGAAAGCTCCGATACACGTTCGGGAGTACATGTCTCGTTCAATGAAGCCCTTCGCGGCAAATTCATTGTTCAAAACCGATTCCGCGAAGATTTGGACGACATGCTGGCACAAGTAGTCCCCAATTACAAAGTAGCAGTACTTTCCGGCGATGGCGAACAAGAGCGCCCTCGGTTGGAAAAACTTTTTGCACAGGTGCAAAAACAGGGGCAAGCAAGCATTCCGATGCTGTTTCACCAAAGTCCACACGACAAACTGGCTTTTCTGAAATCTTTACAAGAGGCAGGCAGTCATCCGGTGATGCTCGGCGATGGGCTGAACGATGCCGGAGCGTTGCGACAAGCCGATGTGGGCATCGCGCTGGCAGAAGATGTGCTGGCATTTTCTCCTGCTTCCGACGGCATTCTGGATGCTCGTGCTTTCCCAAAACTGCCTCAGTTTCTGCATTTTTCCAAACAGGCAGTTTGGGTAGTGAAGGCATGCTTTGCCCTTTCGTTGTGCTACAACGCCGTCGGGTTGAGTTTTGCCGTGCGCGGCGACCTCTCGCCCGTAATTGCCGCTATCCTCATGCCGCTAAGTTCTGTTTCGGTAGTAGCTTTTGCTACGCTGATGACCCGCTACAAAGCCTCACAACTGCTGCGATAAAGAGGCTGCGAATTACGAATTGGGGGATTGCAGAGTTTAAA
>JANWVT010000030.1 GCA_025056255.1 Bernardetiaceae bacterium
AAAATAAAAACAAATTGCTTTGATTGTCTTGGTATGAAGGTTGTAAAAGAGACCCAACGCAAAACTTTTTACGCAGGAGTTGCGGCAAGCAATTTCAGAGCCACTTCGCTGTTGTTTGTGTCCCCACCGAACAACGTAGTTTATCTTTGGCTAATCCTGCCATCAAAAACTTGATAATCCATATGCTGCTAATGCTCCTCTGAGAGATACTGTCATATGTGACAGGGAAGGGGAATGCAGCTAAGGTCAGGAAACTGTATCAACAACTCAAACATTTGCAAATCACACTGATAACTGGGAAGGGGTTGCTACCCGGGGGAAATACTTACTTGCAACAGGGTTGCTTGTGAGGACACAAACAACGGCAGGAGTGCGAAAGACTGCTTGTCTTCAAAAAGAGCTTTACCACGATGCTTCTGTTAAAAAAATTACTGCTATCAGGCATGCTAAACCGCCGCCAAAATAATGATCTGTAAAGATGGCTACACGCTCTCATTAGCCCGTACGTTTCCGCCCCTTGCGGCTAACAACAAACAGGCTGTGGGCTATTTGCCAAAGTAGTTTTACAAGCTGTTGTGCAGTTGCTTTGCCAAAAAAATATAAATAAACTGCTGACAACAGTGGCATGATGGCGAGCAGCCATTCTCCTAAAAATACAACTTGATAAGCAGGGTAAATATTGGCAGCTCCTATAACAACTCTTAGGCTGTTTTCCCAAAAAACAGCTTGAAGTTGGAAGGCATTCAAAAAATTTTTTACTTTTTCGAAATGGAGCGCCACATATTCCTGATAGTGCTTTTGCCAACTGATTTGAACATCGGCATGCCCCCACTCTGGGTCGGGAATGAAGTTGATAATATCGCCAAAGCCAATGATGGTACGCAGCACAAAAGTGTGATTTTGATACTCAAAAGACGTTTCTACTACATGCCCGCCCTGTTTGAGCAAATTGCGAGCAAACACAAAGCTACGCCAAGGTTTTTGCAACACATTTCCAATATGTTTCCCTACTGGGAAAAGATTAGGTGGAAATATGCTCATCTTTTCGCAAAAATTTGATTAAATGTTTTTCCGGCTAAGTTGATTACAGTTGTAAAAAGTGTATTCCAAAATTGGGTAGAAACATGAATGGAGCGATTGTGCACGCCCATCACAATTTCCTTGATAGCCTCTGGCATGTTGATGTATTGCGGTGTGATATAGGAAGTGATATCGCCTTCTACTTGGATGACTGTTTGCAACACAATCTGTTCTGTACCAATTTCGTATGCTTTGTAAATCATTGCCAGCATATCGGGCAAGAATGGCAGGTCTGTGGCGCTGTTGATATGCCCCCAGTCCAAATCGTTGTTCCAAAGAGCCGTTTCTATGTGCGAGCGAAAGGGTACGCAGCTAAGCGGCAACTCACCGCGCTGGTAGCGCAAATAATTGAAATGTTCTTTATCCACATAAGCCAGTTCTTTGTTGGGGTCTTCGTGTTCGTTGCTTTGGATGAGGGTATCGGGGGCTAAGTCGCGGCGAAATAGCTTAAATATGCCAATCATGTTATAGCTTTGATTGGCAATGCGCTGCAAAATTTTATGCCGACTGTTCCACGTATTCAACTTTATGGTGTCGGTCTCCTTTTCCATTTGCTCTTCCATAAGTTTGATGCCACGCCCTGCTTGCAAGGCTAACTCTTTAAATGAGAACTCCCCACCAAATTGCCATCGCAGTACAATATCGGCATCTTTTGCTGTGATAGTAGGGTCGTGAGGCGACTTTACCAAGCCGTAATCTATCAAGGCTTGTCGGTAGATATCTGCCAATTTGCGCAACAATACCCGTTTGTTACTGGGTATTTTTTCGGCAGACATGTTTTGCTTAATAATGGTATTAATTTCTAACCGAAGCAGGTCGGAAGCAAGGTTTTTAATAAAATCACTCATAGAGCTTTACGGATTAGCCGGGATAAATGGATTACTGGAATCTTCATTAGGATTCATAATAAAGCCAGTGCTGCGGTCGGTAATAATTTCATTCGTAAAAGCGCTACCCGCCAAGTGGTCTGGAGCGGGCGGCAAGCTACTCGAAGAGCCCCCGGGTTGTGTTAGGTTAGAACCTCCATAGTTTGGGAAGTTGATGCTCAGCGGCTGGTTGCCTTGCAGTTGGTGATACATGTTAACCAGCGAAAGAATAGTGGCAATGTTGTTCTGAATAACTTGGTAGCCATGCGCCTCTTTTTCTTTGTGAAACTCCCGTACCCAGTCATAGCGAGAGGTAGTCAGTTCTGGGCTCATGCGCACGGTAATATCGCCCATGAGCATGTTGATGCGGCTTTCCATAATCAGATAGTCGCCGCCGGCAGGTTGCACATTTTCTTTGCTGTCGAGTTTGAAATCGCCAACAATGGTTTTAATGTCTAGGGTAGTCATGCGCGAAAGACTTTCTTTAATGCGCTCCAAAAAACTGCTAAATTGAGTGTCCATATTAGTTTGAAGGTTTAGATAATACAAGTTAGCTAAAAATTGGCAAGCTCTGGCAGAGAAGCCTGTTCCAACATCAGTTGTACAACCCCTGCTACATTGGTTTCAAAAATGTGCTCATTGGCTTGGCACTCAAATCGGTGTGGGCTGGAATGCACCTGACGAATGTGCCATTTGGCATTTTCCTTATGTAATAACCGAATGCCTTTTTTAGCGAATGCTTGTGCCAACCAATAGGAACTGTTCTCCGACATGTGTAAACAGGCAGCTATGGTACGGGCGGCATTAGGAGGCAGAAAGTTAAAGTATCCCGTAAAATGGTTGAAAAACACCTGCCTACCCGAGAAGATATCACCAATTTGATTGTCGAGCACCAATTGTTCGGGCATGTCGCTGTGCAGCCGATTGTGCTGGTCTATTAGCCAAATAAAATCGGCTTTGTGGATAGCCAGTTCAATTTGGTGAGTGCTCATCAGAATAGCTTTGCCGGTTGCCCGAACATACTCGGTAAGATGGCAGAGCAATTGGGCACTGTTTGCCAAGTCCAGATGAGCCAAAGGTTCGTCCAGAAGTAGTAAGGGAGTATCTTGAGCAATAGCGCGTGCTATCATGAGTTTTTGGCACTGCCCATCGCTGAGTTCTTCAATTGGGCAGTTGCGCAACTCGTCAGCATCGGTAATGGAGAGCGCTCGCTCAATCTGTTGGTGGTCGGTTGGCGTAAGCCGTCCAGTCCAGTTGGTATAAGGAGCTCTTCCTAAGGCTACCAGTTCATAACCCGTCATAAATGGTGCATGCGGGCGCTCGGTGAGCGTAACCGCTATTTGGCGTGCCAACCATTCATAGTTGCGGCGAGGTATCAACAAACGCTCGCCAATGCGGACACTGCCTTTTAGGGCAGGTTGCAACCCAGCGAGGGTTCTAATCAGAGTGGATTTTCCTATGCCGTTGCGTCCTAACAAAACAGTAATGGTGCCAGCTTGTAGCTGGAGGTTCAACTCTTGCAACAATATTCGGTTGGCGTAGCCAATAGCAAGGTTGGCTGTTGTTAAAAGCGTTTGCGGCATTTTACTTGTGGCGCCTAACAGCATGAGCCCTTACAGTTGCTTGCACCGTAGCGGCTCATGCTGCAAAAGCTGCTTATCTGATTTCAAAATTATAGTCGTCCATTACTTGCTGGTTCTGATAGGTAACTCGGAAAGTATATTTCCCTGCCTCTAATTTGGGTTTAATTTCAAACTCGCGCGTTACCGTACCATTAGCAGCTGGTGTCACAGGTACATTGATGAAGCGATAAGGCTGCCCGTTGCGATACAGCGTGATGTACAGCGTGCGGTCTGCTCCGTCGTCAAACATTTGGTCGCCAGCACGGAACGAAACTGTAATTTTTTCTACTCTGCCAGCGTTGTGTACTTGTCCTTTCAATTCCACGTCGTAGTCGCGTCCTAAGCCACGTCTGAACAGGTATTTAGCTCTAAAATCTACTACGCGTTTGGCAATAGAGGTAGCGGTGCGGGCTTGCATAGTGCGAATTTGCTCTTCTTGTTGCTTGATGATGGATTCGGCAGCAGCAAGGGCATCGCGCAGTTTTTCATTTTCAGCAATCACGCTATCCAATTTGAGCAGAATGGCGGTTTGTTCTTGGTACAACTGGTCGAAGCGCGCTTTTTCGGCTTTGAGTGCTTCCAACTCTTTTTGAGCCCCCCTGAACAGTTTGATGGTTTTGCTCAGTTGTGCACTTAGGCTGCGGTTTTTCTTCATGGCTTCGTCTAAATCGGCTTTGGTTTTAGCTAATTGCCCCCGCAAATCGCCAATGTAGCTACCTGTATTGCGGTCGCGTGCAGCAATGATGTCGTTCAGGCGTCTTTCGTAGAGCGCTTTGTTAGCACGAATTTGTTCCAATTTGGCAAGTGCTTCATTAGACTTGCCCGACAGCACAGTGCGGTCTGCATTCAAGGCTTCTGCCAGTTGTGTAAGTTCTACCCGTACAGAATCTACGTTCGGATAAGGAAAACCGCTTTGGGTATGACTGATTTCTGCATCATACCGATTAGCGAGTTCATCCAAATCGGCACGTAATTCTTTGAGCGCTTTTTGGTCGCGCTCTGTATTGCTGCGATTGACCCATATGGCACCGGCAATAAGGGTGGTGGCTAAAAGAACAGCTATCACTGCTGCTACGGTTCCTTTGTTATTCATAGGCAAAAGGGAGTTAAAAGTTGGGGATAATAAATTAATTCTTTAAGTAAAGGTACGTATGCGATTCATTTACAGCAAGAAATGTTTTTGCGAAAGTAAAAAAATTTTTTTCTTTGCAAGAATCTGACAAACTAATTTTTGAACAAAATTTTTTAAAGCTAAATTTGCGGATTCAAAGCAGCCATGCGCAGCACTTGCGCTAACTGCTGGGCAAGGCAATGTTTAAGTTGTTCACCATCAAAACCTGAAATACTTTGGCTAAAGTCATTGACGGAAGAATTAATTTTTCTTCCATTAACCACCATTTGGAGTATCCGGACTTTCTCGACGTTCAGTTGCAGTCGTTTAAGGACTTTTTCCAATTGGAAACTCCTGCCGAAAAACGACAGCACGAAGGGTTGTTCAAAGTATTTAAAGAAAACTTCCCGATTTCGGACTCTCGCGAAAACTTTGTACTCGAGTTCATTGATTATTTGATAGACCCACCCAAATATTCAATAGACGAGTGCATTGACCGAGGGCTGACTTACAGCGTACCGTTGAAAGCAAAGTTGCGCCTCTCCTGCAACGACAAAGACAACGAAGACTTTGAAACCATCGAGCAGGAGGTATTTCTAGGTAACATTCCGTATATGACTCCGCGCGGCTCGTTTGTTATCAACGGTGCTGAACGGGTGATTGTGTCGCAGTTGCATCGCTCGCCGGGTGTGTTTTTTGCCCAAAGCAAACACACCAACGGTACCAAGCTGTATTCTGCTCGCATCATTCCTTTCAAAGGCTCTTGGATTGAGTTTGCCACCGACGTGAACAACGTCATGTACGCCTACATCGACCGGAAAAAGAAGTTTCCAGTAACTACCCTGTTGCGTGCCATAGGCTACGGCTCCGACAAAGAAATTTTAGACATCTTCGGACTGTCGGAAGAAGTGCCAGCTACGCGCGAAAGCTTGCAAATGGCGGTAGGTCGCAAGTTGGCAGCCAGGGTGCTCAAAGTGTGGTACGAAGACTTTACCGATGAAGAAACCGACGAGTTGTACAACATTATGCGGCATGATGTGGTGTTCGACCGCGAGCATGTTTTGCAAGAAGAAGACATAGACCTTATACTGGAGGCAGGCGTATCTTCAGTCATTCTGCATCGCGAAGGAGTGAACAGCACCGATTATGCCATTATTTACAACACGCTTCAAAAAGATACTTCTAACTCTGAGAAAGAAGCTGTTGAACAAATCTATCGCCAGTTGCGCAACACCGAAGCGCCCGATGAAGCTACTGCCCGCGAAATTATTCAAAGCCTGTTTTTCAGCGACAAGCGCTACGACTTGGGTGAGGTAGGACGCTACCGCATCAATAAAAAGCTCAACCTCAACACAAGCATGGATGTACGCGTGCTGACCAAAGAAGACATCATCGAAATCATCAAATACCTCATCACGCTGATTAACTCTAAGGCAGTAGTGGACGACATCGACCACCTGAGCAACCGCCGGGTGCGCACCGTTGGCGAACAACTCTACGCCCAGTTTGGTGTGGGGCTGGCGCGCATGGCGCGGACTATTAAAGAACGCATGAACGTGCGCGACAACGAAGACTTCAAGCCAGTTGATTTGATTAACGCCCGCACGCTCTCTTCGGTTATCAACTCTTTCTTTGGCACCAACCAACTCAGCCAATTCATGGACCAGACCAACCCCTTGGCTGAAATCACCCACAAACGCCGCATGTCGGCACTGGGTCCGGGTGGTCTGAGCCGCGAGCGCGCTGGCTTTGAAGTACGCGACGTACACTATACCCACTACGGTCGCTTGTGTACTATTGAAACCCCCGAAGGACCTAACATCGGTCTGATTTCTTCTTTGTGCGTGCACGCCAAAGTAAACTCTATGGGCTTCATTGAAACCCCTTACCGCCGGGTGGTCAACGGCAAAGTAGACATAGACGACAGCCACGTAGTTTACTTAACCGCCGAAGAAGAAGACAAACACTACATAGCCCAAGCCAATGCCGCCGTAAATGCCAACGGTGAGTTTGAGGTAGACCGCGTAAAAGCGCGCTACGAAGGCGACTTCCCAATAGTAGAGCCCAAAGAACTTTCTTACATAGACGTAGCACCTAACCAAATTGTATCGGTAGCAGCTTCGCTGATTCCGTTTTTAGAGCACGACGATGCTAACCGTGCTCTCATGGGCTCTAACATGCAACGCCAAGCAGTTCCTCTGCTACGTCCAGAAGCCCCAATTGTGGGTACCGGTCTGGAAAGACGCGTAGCCATTGACTCGCGCACCCTTGTTATTGCAGAAGGCGACGGCGTAGTAGAATATGTAGATGCTAACAAAATTGTCATTCGGTACGATTTGTCCGAAGACGACCTACTGGTGAGCTTCGAAGGCAATCTGACAACCTACAAGCTGACCAAGTTCCGCCGCACCAACCAAGATACCTGCATCAACTTAAAGCCCATTGTTAAGAAAGGGCAGCGCGTAACCAAAGGGCAGGTACTGTGTGAAGGCTATGCTACCAGCAACGGTGAATTAGCCTTAGGTCGCAACTTGAAAGTAGCTTTTATGCCTTGGCAAGGCTACAACTTTGAAGATGCCATCGTTATTTCCGAAAAAGTAGTGCGGGAAGACATCTTCACTTCCATCCACATAGAAGAGTTTGAACTGGAAGTGCGCGACACTAAACGCGGCGAAGAAGAACTCACCTCCGAAATTCCTAACGTAAGCGAAGAGGCAGTTAAAAATTTGGATGAAAACGGCATCATTCGCGTAGGAGCAGAGGTAAAAGAAGGCGACATTCTCATTGGCAAGATTACTCCCAAAGGAGAAACCGACCCAACGCCAGAAGAGAAACTCTTGCGCGCCATTTTCGGCGATAAAGCAGGCGACGTGAAAGACGCCTCCCTGAAAGCACCTCCTTCTATGCGCGGAGTTGTTATTGATACAAAGCTGTTCTCTCGTCCGAAAAAAGACAAAGACTTGCGCTTGCGCATGAAGCGCGACGTGGAAGCTCTCAAAGCAAAGTATAGCCGGCAGCTACTTGCACTGCGCGCTGAAATGATTGACAAAATGTTTACTTTGCTCGATGGCAAAATCAGCAAAGGAGTCTACCATAAGTTTGGCGACGAAATCATTCCCAAAGGAGTGAAATTTACCCGCGCCAACATTGAAAGCAACCTGTTCCCGCCCAAAAACGCCTATCGCGACGAGAGCAACTACACAGTGCCAGAGGAAGCAAACCTCATCGCCGACATCAATCTCGACGGTTGGACTGATGATGAGCGCATCAACAGCTTAATTGCTAAGCTGGTTAAAAACTACAACATCAAGCGCAACGAAATTACCGGTGCTTTCAAGCGCAATCGTTTCTCTTTGGAGGTAGGCGACGAGTTGCCAGCAGGCATTGTACAACTGGCAAAAGTGTATGTTGCCAAAAAGCGCAAGCTGAAAGTAGGTGATAAAATGGCAGGGCGGCACGGCAACAAAGGTGTAGTTGCCAAAATCGTTCGTGAAGAGGATATGCCTTTCTTGGAAGACGGCACACCAGTAGATATTGTGCTCAATCCTTTGGGCGTACCTTCCCGTATGAATATTGGTCAGATTTACGAAACCGTACTAGGCTGGGCAGGCTCCGTATTAGGTCGGAAATATGCCACCCCTATTTTTGACGGCGCCACAGAGGAAGATGTGCAAAAAGAGCTAGCAGAAGCCGGCTTGCCACCATGGGGACGAACCGTGCTCTACGATGGGCTAACAGGAGAGCCTTTTGAACAAAAAGTAACTGTAGGCGTTATCTACATGCTCAAACTCGGGCACTTGGTAGATGATAAGATGCACGCTCGCTCTATTGGACCTTACTCGTTGATTACCCAACAGCCACTTGGCGGAAAAGCACAATTTGGTGGTCAGCGCTTTGGTGAAATGGAAGTATGGGCATTGGAAGCCTTCGGAGCAGCCAATATTCTGCAAGAAATTCTCACCATCAAGTCCGATGATGTAGTAGGACGCGCCAAAGCCTATGAGTGCATTGTGAAAGGCGAAAACATGTCCAAGCCTAATATTCCTGAATCGTTTAACGTACTGATTCACGAGTTGCGCGGCTTGGCGTTGGAAGTTACCATGGAATAGCACATTCCACTTTACCTTGATGTAAAACTCGCCCACGTGCAGCAAACCGACAGGTTGTTTATAACCTGTCGGTTTTTTTACCTCCTTGCGATGCAAAATATACAAAAACTTGATAGCCAACTACTTACCACTGCAAAAAAGCACACAACCAAGGGGCACATGCCATTGCGTACAACAACACGCAGATAGCGGCAGCGTGCAAGGGCAGCGTGCAACGGCAGCATGCAACGGCAACAGTTTAAATCCTGCAACCCTGTCTAATTCCACTCTATCATGTACACCTTCAATGAAGGCAAATTGCGACGGGGTTATTCTTGGCGTGGTGGAATGAAATCTTGATTGGGCAGCCCTGCGTTTTGTGGAATTTTGATACGAATGATAGCTTTACCTGCTGCCTGATGACATTGATTGCAAGAGTGCGTCAGCTTTTCAAAAGCAGCGCTAAATGCAACGGCATCTTGCTGTTCTACTGCTTTTGCTACGTTTTCAACTTCGGGCAGCGCCATTGCCTTTACTAATTCGGCAACTTTTACTCCCTCGTGTTCAGGATGGAGTTGTTCTACGTCTTCCAGTGCTTCTTCCAACTCATGCACGTAATAATCGGCAAGTTTCCAATTTTGGGCTGCTCCGGCAAAGTACAGTTTTGCATGATAAACTTGCACCTGTACCATTGCCCAGCCCAAGTGAGGTATGTATTGCTTATTTTCCAAAGCGGCTTGTCGAGTTTGCAAATCGGTGAATTGATTGCGCAAGGCTGCGGCTTCGTTAGAGGCAGGCTGACAACTTACCAGCCCAAGCATGGCTAAGAGAATGATAATGAGGCTTTTCATAAGGCAAATACAGACACGTGATACCTTGCAAAATTATTGCAGCAATACTCAAAATTACGGTAAGTTTCAAATAGCTTTGCACTCAGTTGATTTTCTTATACAAAACCAAACTGCACAGATATGTCAACGCAAAAAACTCCCATTACGGTAGCCTACGGCGATGGTATAGGTCCGGAAATTATGCGTGCCACGTTAGATATTATTTTAGCGGCGGGCGCCCAGATAGAAATTGAAGAAATTGAAATTGGAGAGAAAGTTTATATGCGCGGTGTTACTGCCGGCATTGAAGAATCGGCTTGGGAGTCGCTGCGCCGCACCAAAGTATTTTTGAAAGCCCCTATTACCACTCCTCAGGGGGGCGGCTTCAAAAGCATGAACGTTACCACGCGCAAAACACTTGGCTTGTATGCCAACGTGCGCCCTTGCGTAAGCTACCACCCTTATGTAAAAACTAAACATCCAGTGATGGATGTAGTGATTATTCGCGAAAATGAAGAAGATTTATATGCCGGCATCGAGCACCGCCAAACCGACCAAGTATATCAGTGCTTGAAGCTCATCACTCGCCCCGGTACTGAAAAAATTGTGCGCTATGCCTTTGAATATGCCCGCACTAACAACCGCAAAAAAGTTACCTGCTTCACCAAAGACAACATCATGAAACTGACCGATGGCTTGTTCCATCAGATTTTTGATGAGATTGGAGCAGAGTATCCCGAAATTGAGAAAGAGCACTGGATTGTAGACATTGGAGCGGCAAAGTTGGCAGATACTCCCGAAGCCTTCGACGTGATAGTAATGCCTAACCTATATGGCGATATTCTTTCCGACGTAGCCGCACAAATTACCGGCTCAGTAGGCTTAGCAGGTTCAGCCAATATAGGCGACCAGTGCGCCATGTTTGAAGCCATCCATGGCTCTGCCCCCCGCCGAGCAGGACAAAACTTAGCCAACCCCTCTGGCTTGCTGTTAGGAGCTGTGCTGATGCTCAACCACATCGGACAAAATGATGTGGCTACCAAAGTGCACAATGCATGGCTGAAAACTATTGAAGACGGCATACATACCTACGATATCTACAAAGAAGACGTCAGCAAAGAAAAAGTAGGCACCAAAGAGTTTGCTCAAGCTGTTATTGCGCGCTTAGGTGAAAAGCCGGTTCATCTGAAAGCGGTAGACTACGGTGCGCCACGTCCTGTAGAACTCAAGCCGTTTGTGTTCCGTCCGCATACGCCCGCTAAAAAGGAAACCATGGGGGTGGATGTGTTCATCAACTTTGTAGGGTCTGCTAACGAAATTGGCGACAAGCTCAAAACTTGCAATACAGACCGCTTGCAGTTGGTAGTGATTAGCAACCGCGGCGTAAAAGTTTATCCCGATGGCTTACCGGAAACCTTCTGCACCGACCACTGGCGTTGTCGCTTTGAAAGCCCCGACAACACACCCGTTACCCACTCCGATATCATTGACTTGCTCGTGAAAGTGAAAGATGCTGGCTTTGACTTCATCAAAACGGAAAACTTGTGCTATTTCAACGGGCAAAAAGGCTATTCCTTGGCTCAGGGACAATAATCAATGCCTCTTGTGGCATCCCTCACTCCGGCAGGTTGCCATACCTGTCGGATTTTTTTTTTACAGAGGCAATGCCAACGTTCAATCAGCAAGGGCTACGGGCTTGCTTGCCTGCTTAAAAGGGCGAATGATGCCATGGCATCTTGGAAATGATTGAAGGCTCCAGCAAACCTGCTGCTGACCTAAGCATCTGCAAGACTGTAGGCGAATAAGGAGTACGCCTCCATTTTATCCTGTCAATCCGCCAAATAAGTTGGTGTTTGCCAATACAACGGCAGTGTGTAATAACAACATGTATGCTTGCTGGTGTTAGCCAAACACTGCTATAAGCATGCTGCTGCCGGCAAAATGGCGTAACTTTGCTTGACCAATAAACACTCTCGCCATGTTACCCTACCAACCCAAACACAAAATACGGATTGTAACCGCTTCTGCGCTGTTCGACGGGCACGATGCAGCCATCAACCTAATGCGCCGCATCATGCAGTCAACCGGAGCCGAAGTAATCCACTTAGGGCACAACCGCTCGGCACGCGAAGTGGTAGAATGTGCTATTCAGGAAGACGTACAAGCCATTGCCGTTACCTCGTATCAGGGCGGACACATGGAGTATTTCAAGTACATGTACGACCTGTTGCAAGAGCGCGGCTGTGGGCATATCCGCATTTTTGGCGGCGGAGGCGGTACTATTCTGCCACAAGAAATAGCAGAACTGCACGCCTACGGCATCGCACGCATCTACAGCCCCGACGACGGGCGAAAAATGGGCTTGCAAGGCATGATTAACGACCTGTTGCAACAGTCCGATTTTGACCCTCTGCAAGCATCCTGTTTCCTGACCGAGGGCTACCAAAAAATAGATTGGCACAATCCCGCCCACCTGGGCAGACTCATTTCCTTAGCTGAAAATCATCCTGAGGTATATGCCAAAGCAGACGTGCGTCCCCGTGCCGAAGTGCCTGTATTGGGCATTACGGGAACAGGCGGTGCGGGTAAGTCGAGTTTGGTAGATGAACTGATTCGCCGTTTCCTATACGAATATCCCGAGCGCCGTTTAGCTGTTATTTCGGTTGACCCCTCTAAACGCAAAACCGGTGGAGCACTGCTGGGCGACCGCATCCGCATGAATAGCGTAGATAGCCCCCGCGTGTATATGCGCTCGCTGGCTACCCGACAGAGCAACCTCGCCCTCAGCAGACACGTGCAGCAAGCCATCGATATTTGCAAAGCCGCTCCTTTCGACTTGGTTATTGTAGAAACCTCTGGCATTGGACAGTCGGATACGGAAATTGTGGAGCACTCCGACGTATCGCTGTATGTAATGACCAACGAGTTTGGCGCACAAACCCAGTTGGAAAAAATTGACATGTTGGACTTTGCCGACCTGATTGCTATCAACAAGTTCGATAAGCGCGGCTCTTTGGATGCTCTCCGCGACGTGCGCAAGCAATACCGCCGCAATCATCAACTTTGGGATGTCCCCGATGAGCAACTGCCCGTTTTTGGAACTATTGCCAGCCAGTTCAACGACACGGGCACCAACTTGCTCTTCCATAAAACAATGGAAAAGTTGCACCAACGCATGCAAAGCCGCGGCATCCAATTAAACTGGATGCAACCCAACACTGCAGAGCCCCTCTCCCCTATTAGCGCTCTGCCTAAGCCCATCATTCCACCCGAACGCACACGCTACTTAGCAGAAATTTGCGAAACCTTAGACCAATACCAACGCTTCGTACAAGAGCAGGCAGCTATTGCCCGCAAAATGTATCAACTGCATGGCGCCATTCAGCACTTGCGCGAAGGAATAGGGCAAAAGCGCATCGACGTAACCATTTCCGAAGCCGAAGAAAAAAGCATGGTGCGGGCAGTAGAATACATTCAGGGCGAACCCGACTACTTGAAAGACCTCATTGAACAGTATCAACAACTTGCCCAGCGCTTAGACCCCGAATGCCGCCGCCTGCTCGACTCGTGGGAGGAAATTAAAAAGCGATACAGTGCCGATAAGTACTACTTCCAAGTGCGCGATAAGGTCATCACCCAAGACCTGTACACTACCTCGCTTGCAGGTCTGAAAATTCCCAAAGTAGCTTTGCCCCAATACCAAGACTGGGGCGACCTGCTCACTTGGCTACTTACCGAAAACACGCCCGGATTTTTTCCCTACACAGCAGGCGTATTTCCGCTCAAACGAGAGGGCGAAGACCCTGCCCGTATGTTTGCCGGCGAAGGCGGACCAGAAAAAACCAACCGCCGCTTTCACTTCCTCTCCAAAGGAATGACCGCCAAACGCCTCTCCACAGCCTTCGACTCGGTAACGCTCTATGGCGAAAACCCCGACACGCGCCCCGACATATACGGCAAAATAGGTAACTCTGGCGTGAGTGTGGCTACCTTAGACGATGCCAAAAAGCTCTACTCCGGATTCAACCTTTGCCACCCCGCCACCTCAGTTTCGATGACCATCAACGGACCTGCCCCTGCCATTTTGGCGATGTTTCTCAACACCGCTATCGACCAGCAGTGCGAAATATACATCCGACAAAACGGCTTGTTGGAAGAAGTACAACAGAAAATCCGCCCCACAGCAACAGCCTATCAAGGCAATTTGCCCGAGGGCAACGATGGGCTGGGGCTGCTGCTACTGGGCACCACTGGCGACCGGCTGCTGCCCCGCCACATATACGAGCAAATCAAAGCCGATACGCTCCGCCAAGTGCGCGGTACCGTACAGGCAGATATCCTCAAAGAAGACCAAGCCCAAAATACCTGCATTTTTAGCACTGAGTTCGCTCTGCGCATGATGGGCGACATCCAACAGTATTTTGTGGACAACAAAGTGCAAAACTTTTACTCCGTATCGGTTAGCGGCTACCACATTGCTGAAGCCGGAGCAAACCCCATTACCCAACTGGCATTTACGCTTGCTAATGGCTTCACCTATGTAGAGTACTACCTTAGCCGCGGCATGCACATAGACGACTTTGCCCCAAATCTCTCGTTTTTCTTTTCCAACGGCATGGACCCTGAATACGCTGTTCTAGGACGCGTGGCACGGCGCATTTGGGCAAAAGCCATTAAATACAAATACAAAGGCAACGAACGCAGCCAAAAACTCAAATACCACATCCAAACCTCTGGACGCAGCCTCCACGCACAAGAAATTGCCTTCAACGACATCCGCACCACTCTGCAAGCCCTTTATGCCCTGTACGACAACTGCAACAGCTTGCACACCAACGCCTACGACGAAGCCATCACTACGCCTACCGAAGAAAGCGTGCGGCGAGCGCTGGCTATCCAGCTCATCATCAACAAAGAATTAGGCTTAAACAAAAACGAGAACCCCTTGCAAGGCTCCTTCATCATTGAACAGCTCACCAACTTAGTAGAAGAGGCAGTATTGCAGGAGTTTCGCGCCCTTTCTGAGCGGGGTGGCGTGTTGGGTGCTATGGAGCGCATGTACCAGCGCAGTAAGATTCAAGAAGAGAGCATGCACTACGAAACGCTCAAACACAGTGGACAGTTGCCTATTATTGGCGTCAACACGTTCTTAGACCCGCAGGGCTCGCCTACGGTAGTGCCTGCTGAGGTGCGGCGTTCCACTACCGAAGAAAAGGACTACGCCATCCGTTCGCTGCACGCCTTTGAGGCTGCTAATGAGCCAGCCAGCAAAGAAGCCTTGCGCCGTTTGCAACAAACCGCACTGGTAGGCGGCAATATCTTTGCAGAACTGATGGAAACCGTTAAAACCTGCAGCTTAGGACAAATCTCTGCTGCCTTGTACGAAGTAGGTGGCAGATACCGCCGCAACATGTAGCAAAAAGCATAGCGCGGAGGGCGGAGGCTATATTGTGGACTTTGGAATGCTTCCGCCCTCCACATTCCACATTCAACAAATCGGTCGTTCGTGAGGACACGAACGACGGCGGTTTTGAAGGCACCAACAACGGCATTTCCTTCCGCCGTTGCGCGTGTCTTCACGCGCAACAAAAACATCAACAACGACATTATGGTCGTTCGTGAGGACACGAACGAC
>JANWVT010000031.1 GCA_025056255.1 Bernardetiaceae bacterium
GTGCAGACTGCCAAAGGTCGGATTGATGTGGTGGTGCATACGGCAGAGGCATTCTTTGTGATTGAATTCAAGGTGAATGGCAGTGCGGCGGAAGCCATTGCACAAATCAAAGCGAGGGACTATCATCGAAAATATTTGCACCACAACAAGCAGGTGATTCTGATAGGTTTGGGTTGTGCAGACAAGCAAGTTAAGGAATTACAAGTTGAATCTGTATGAACTATGTTTAAAAAGGAGATTACACAGAAGATTATCAGAGTCACTCGTTACTGGTTAGAGCAGGTAATTATTGGCTTGAACCTATGTCCATTTGCCAAAGCGCCTTATTTGGAAAATAAGGTAAGGGTGGTAGTTACAGATGCTGCAAATGCACGCACATTAGCAGATGTGTTCATGGCAGAAATCAAGTACTTAGATGCTCATCCGAACAAAGAAACTACGCTTTTGGTAGTTCCGGCTATTCAAAATGTCAATGATTTTCACGCAGTATATATGAATTGTGAACTCATCTTATTGCAAAAAAAATTAACAGAAGTGTATCAAATTGTATCTTTTCATCCCTTGGCACGTGTCAGTGGTCATCCACCTGATAGTCCGCTGAATCTAGTGATGATGGCTCCATATCCTATCATTCATATTCTAAGAACTGAATCTGTGGAAAAATTAGGTAGTAAAATCCGACAAGATATTCAACTTGTCAATTCAAACCGCTTAGCTAACATGACCAAAGAAGAGTTTACCTCCATTTGGCAAAATATTCTTCAAGCAGAATGCTGAAAAAAATCTTATTGTTGTCGTAGATTTATTAGAAAAGTTGACGACAAATGTCCCCAATGCAAGACCGAATCATATTATTTGCTACGCGCAATTATGTGCATCTGTACCGCAACTTGTTGGCAACAGGTAATTATGAGCAAGGAGCACTTGCTACCCATACTTTTCCAGATGGAGAATGCTACTATCGCATCTTGTCTTATGTAGAATACAAAGAAGCTGCACTGATTGGTGGTACTATCTCCGACAATGAGACTTTGGAGCTATACGATATTGCTTGTGGATTAGTAGAATACGGTGTGCGCAAACTTAATCTGGTTATTCCATTTTATGGCTATGCCACAATGGAGCGCAGCACAAAAGTAGGTGAAATTGTAATGGCTAAAACACGTGCCCGTTTGCTATCTGCTGTGCCACAGGCATATTTTGGCAATCGAGTTATTTGCATCGACCTTCATGCAGAGGGCATCAGTCATTATTTCGAGGGCGGCATTCGCACAGTGCATCTGTATGCTAAGCCACTTATCATAAAAGCCGCACGCCAACTGGCAGGTGACGATTTTATCTTAGCTTCTACCGATGCAGGTCGTGCCAAATGGGTAGAATCCCTTGCCAATGATATGCACGTACCTGCCGCATTTGTTTATAAAAAACGCATTAGTGGCTCAGAAACCCACATTACGGGTATTAATGCCGATGTAAAAAATAAAAATATCATCATCTACGATGATATGATTCGCACGGGTGGTTCCATTTTGCAAGCAGCACGTGCCTACAAACAAGCGGGAGCCAAGCAGATTTTTGTAATTGCCACACATGGACTTTTTAGTAACAATGCTGTTAGTCGCCTACAACAATCAGGGTTGATAGAACGCATTGTTGTTACTGACACACACCCAAATGCTTTGCAATTCGCCGGTGAGTTCGTACATTTGGTAAGTGTTGCTGAACTGGTGAACGAAACCCTTCTTGCGCTCGGGCGACCGCAGTTCTGAGCAACTTTAACGGAGTTATATTTTGTCGGTATACTTGCTATACCCGACCGAGAGATTATTAAATTGATTTTAAGACGATGATAAGCCCCGAACATACCTTACCAGAACCCTTACCCGCGGGCGTGCTGCCTTTGAAAACAGAGGAAGTAATGCCTGCAACTACCTATGATTTTAATGACCGCGATGTAAGCTGGCTTGCATTTAACTACCGTGTATTGCAAGAAGTAAAAGATATGAGCGTGCCTCTGTACGAGCGTATCAAATTTCTGGCAATATACTCGTCTAATATGGACGAATTTTTTAAAATACGCGTTGCTTATTTACGCGGTCTTGCTACTTTAAAGAAAAAAACGCAAAAAAAACTGTATTTCGACCCTGCTAAGGTTTTGCAGCAAGTAAAGCGCATTGTTCAAAAGCAGCGCGCCGAGTATTTACAACTTTTTAAAAACCTCACCGAAGAACTAAAACAACATCATATCTATTTTATCAGCAACGAGGAAGTAAGTCAAGACCAATACAACTTCCTAAAAGAATATTTCTATACCTATGTCATGCCGCTGCTAAACCCTATTTACATCCATGAAAATATTGGGGTAGTATTTTTGCAAAGCGACACTATTTATCATGCAGTTCGTTTTCCAGACAACGAGGGCGACTATGTCTATGCTTTAATTGAAATTCCTACCCACTCACTTCCTCGCTTTTTGCTAATGCCAGAAGTAGGCGACCGCTACTACATCATTAGCTTGGACGATGTAATTCGCCTATTTATCCATCAACTCTTCCCCAGAGTTAGTCCCGACGAGGTATATTCAGTCAAAATGACAAGAGATGCTGAACTTTACATCTACGACGAATATACCGGCAACTTGGTAGATAAAATCAAAAAAAGTCTTGCCAAGCGCAATTTAGGTGTGCCGTCCCGCTTTTTATACGACAGCCGCATGCCCGACGACTTTTTGCGTGCTTTAAAAAAAGCCCTCGGGCTGACCGACGCAGACTTAGTAGCAGGTGGGCGTTATCATAATTTTAGAGATTTGATGAACTTTCCTAATCCTTTTTCGCCTGCCTTAGAAAACGAACCCTTGCCTGCTTTGCGCATTAAAGAATTAGACGAGTCGCCCAGTATTTTTGAAGCTATCGAAAAACGCGACTGGCTGATTCACTTTCCTTATCAAACCTACGACTATTTGAGTCGCTTTTTATGGGAAGCAGCAGAAAATCCACATGTTAGCAAAATTCGCATCTCTCTTTATCGGGTAGCTGTTGGCAATTCAAGAGTAGTGAGTGCACTTATCCATGCTGCAAGAGCTGGCAAAGAAGTAACTGTGTTTATTGAGGTGAAAGCTCGCTTCGATGAAGAAAACAATATTAAATGGAGCAATGAATTGGTACGAGCTGGTGCCAAAGTACTTTACAGTATTCCGGGGTTAAAGGTGCATTCTAAAACCTGTGTAGTAACTTATCGGCAAAACGGCACCCAAAAGCGCTATGCTTATTTTGGCACTGGCAATTTTAATGAAAAAACGGCTCGCATCTATGGCGACATTGGGCTGTTTACTGCCGATCCTCAGTTGACCGATGAGTTACTTACCCATTATGATTTCTTACGGCGCAAGGTTGAACGCATCGATTCCAAAGAGTTGCTCATTGCTCCTCATAACATGCGCAAACAAATCTATCAACTCATTCAAGCTGAAATAGATGCTGTAAAAGCTGGCAAAAAAGGATATATTATCCTGAAAATGAACAGCATACAAGACCGCGAGATGATTGAAAAACTCTACGAAGCAAGCAATGCGGGCGTCAAAATTGATATGATTGTTCGTGGCATTTGCTGTCTCAAGCCGGGTATTAAAGGACAAAGTGAAAACATTCGCATCATTAGCATTGTAGACCGCTTTTTGGAGCATGCCCGCTGTTATTACTTCTATCACGGTGGAGAAGAATTGCTCTACTGCTCCTCTGCCGATTTTATGACTCGCAACCTTAGCGACCGCGTAGAGGTAGCTTTTCCTATTAAAAATCCTGATTTGAAACAAGAAGTAATAGACATGTTGCAAATTCAACTGAGCGACAATCAAAAAAGTCGCATCATAGACGCTCGATTTAGCAACAAATATGTCAAGCGTAAGGGCAAACCAGTACGTGCACAAATTGCTTTTTACGAATACTTGAAAAATAAGTATCCGCAAGAGTAAACATGACCTATACGCATCCAAACAAAGAGGTACGCTACCGCTGGCTGGGAACCATTCCCTACAAGCAAGCATGGGACTACCAAGAGCAAATTTTTCAGTCTATTGTGGCGCAAAAAATGGTCGCCCGTGCTGAAAATCGCCATTTGCCTACTCCTAATTACTTACTTTTTTGCGAGCATCCGCATGTTTACACCTTAGGAAAAAGCGGCAAAGAAGCACATCTTTTGCTCGACAAAACTCAATTACGTGAAATGGGAGCCGATTTTTTTCACATCAATCGTGGCGGAGACATCACCTATCACGGTCCCGGGCAATTGGTAGGGTATCCTATTTTAGACTTGGAGAATTTTTTTACCGACATTCACCGATATTTGCGCCTAATAGAAGAAGCTGTTATTCTTACCTTAGCCGAATACGGAATTGTAGCAGGTCGAATTGATAAACTCACCGGCGTTTGGCTCGACCACGAACAACAAAAAAATCCTCGTAAAATCTGTGCTATTGGCGTGAAAACCAGTCGCTGGGTGACCATGCATGGCTTTGCACTGAACATTAACACCCACTTAGACTATTTTCGCCACATTGTTCCTTGCGGCATTAGCGATAAAGCTGTAACCTCATTACAAGCAGAGCTGGGACACCCTATCTCGATGGCAGAAGTTGCCAAAAAAATGCGCCAACACATAGCCAATTTATTTGGCATGATCATCATAGAAGAATTTGTTGAACCTAATCCCTTTTTACCGACCAGCATTTCTGATTTTAATTACAAATAAAAAATTTTCTGCAAGGCTTGCGCGAAATGTTAGGAGTTTTATAAATTGAAACGCCCAATGCTCCTTGTATGTAAAAAAGCTGTGAGGGGAAGGCACCTATAAGGGGTATAGGTATTAAACCTAAAAAGTAAACACACTTGTATGTTAGTGGCTCTTCCCTATTTGCGCATCAGTTTCAATACACCCATTGACGGGCGCGACATACCGATGTTTCGCGGGGCTGTGGCACAAGCCGCCGGACTGGAACACGAATTGTTCCACAACCACACCGAGGAGGGTTTTCGCTATGCCTATCCGCTGATACAGTACAAGCAGGTAAGCGGTAAGCCCAGTATCATTTGCGTAGGTGAGGGCACACAAGCCATCAGCCACTTGTTTCAGGCAGGCAGACCCTACGATTTGCGCATTGGCAGGCGGCAGGTGGCAATGTCCATTGAGCGTTTGGATGCCCGCAAACACCCCTTGCAAATTTGGGATGCCCCTATCCGCTACCACATTCGCCGTTGGCTGCCGTTTAATACAGAAAGCTACGCCGCCTACCGCAGCAAAACCACCGAAGCAGAACGCCGCGAACTGCTGGAAGCTGTGCTGCGCGGGCAAATCATGGCATTTGCCAAAGGGGTAGCTTGGAAACTGCCGCCGAAAGAAGAACGCCCCGTGGTGTGCCGCATCCAGCACCTGAGCGAGCCTGTTCGCCACACCATCCGCGATGCCCGCCTGCTTGCCTTCGATGCTACCTTTGAAACCAACGTATCACTTCCCAACCTGATTGGCTTGGGGCGACATGTAAGTATTGGCTACGGCGTTATCTTGCAAGCACGCAAAAAAGATTAGGTTAGCCGGGAAGTAAACAAACAGCACTTAAATTTTGATAATATGCATATAAGAGAAAGTATATATGT
Organism: Bernardetiaceae bacterium; assembly: GCA_025056255.1. Classification (GTDB taxonomy): domain Bacteria; phylum Bacteroidota; class Bacteroidia; order Cytophagales; family Thermoflexibacteraceae; genus Rhodoflexus. Next base: position 5,649 of record JANWVT010000031.1, read on the forward strand.
TGCAGGATTGCTGCACGATATTGGTAAATTTTACCAACGGGCAGATGATAGTGGTGTGAAAAACTCCAAGTTGCTATCTGCTGAAACCAAAAATTTAGAAAGTACTTTTTGTCCAACTGATAGCAGAGGCGGATATACGCATAAACATGTTGTTTGGACGTACCAATTTTTAAAAGACTTCGCTTCTAACTTAAAAACAGCGGGTTTTAATTGGGAGGAAATAGCAACTTTGGCAGCTTCTCATCATAAACCTAATTTTGATAGAATTGAACAAATAATTTTACAAAAAGCTGACCAACTTGCTTCTGCCTCCGACCGCAGCAAAGCCCCAGAAGAGAGTGAAAAAGCAGATTATAAAACACAACGCTTGCGTTTAGTTTTTGATTTCGTAAAAGTACCCGAACAACAGCAGAGGAGTCAGAATACAACCTATGTTCCACTGCAAAAACTTTCATTGAAAAAATCCTTTGTATTGAGAGAAGGCAGCCAAAACTATCGTCCGGAGCCGGCTGAATATAAAACTTTATGGGAAGCATTTACCAATGAATTTAAACACGTTGTACAAGACAATCCCAACAGTTTTGCTGAAACTATTCTCAGCCTGCTACATATTTACACTTCTACCATACCGGCTACTACGACTGATTTACCCGATGTATCGCTTTATGACCATTCACGCGTAGTAGCAGCCATGGCAATTTGCCTGTACGACTGGCTGCAAGCAAATGGAGAAGATAAAAGCATCCTGACCCAATCAGAACATTCGCCTTTTTTACTGTTAGGCGGACAAATTTCAGGTATTCAAAGTTTTATTTACAACATCATCGGCAGGTATGCAGCTAAGAACTTAAAAGGACGTTCCTTCTACTTAGAATTGCTTTGCGATGATGTGATTTCCTATATTCTCACTGAACTTCAACTTTTCAGCGGCAACATTATCTATAACTCAGGTGGCAATTTTTATTTATTAGTGCCTAACACAGAAGCGGTTAGAAAGAAACTGGAAGAAATTGAGTATGCCATACAAGCGCAACTTTTCGTAAAACACAAAACAGAGCTTGCAATGGTTTTGGCAACACAACCCGTAAGTTTTAAAGATTTGCAGGATAAACAAATTGCTACACCTTGGAAGCAACTTTTTGATAAAATTGGTGCTAAAAAATCACAAAAATTTAGAAAAGTACTCAACAAAAATTTTAGTACACTTTTTGAACCCCAAGGTGGCTCCAAGGAAGATACACAAGTAGATGCTATTACAGGTGATGTAATTGTCGGCGAAGTGAAATATTTAGATGATGCTAAAAGCTTAGCTGTTGGTGAATATACCTACGAGCAAGTTTCACTGGGCTATCACCTAAAAGATGCTGTTGCCCTTGCAGAAGTAAATGCCCATGAGCCATATTTTGCCAAGTATGCACAGGAACAAAAGTATCCCAACATATGCGACCCATTGCGAGAAATTGGCAGTGCGTACTATCTTATTGATAAGTCAGGAATGGAAAAAATTACAAAGAGTTTTAAAAATCAAAATGGCATTTTAAAACGCATCATTGGCATTAACCAATTTGATATCTCACTTGCTCAATTTGAGAATATGCAGAAGAGCTATCCCGCATGGAGTTTCAAATTGTACGGCGGCAATCAGTTTCCCGTTGTTACAGTCCTTAACAAAGAAGGAGAAGAGGAAACAGAGGTAAAAACCTTTTCCGAAATGGCAGGCATGCCCGAGGAAGACAGAAATTATAAAGATTTCCATGAATCTAAATTCAAGCGTCTGGGCGTGCTTCGCATGGACGTGGACAACTTAGGCACAATTTTCAGCAAAGGCTTTGAAGGCGAAGAAACCTTAGCGCGTTTTGCTTCCCTGAGCCGCCAAATGGACCTATTTTTCAAAGGCTATTTAAATACCATTCGCAACAATGACGAGGATTTTAAAAATAACCTGCTAATTCTTTATGCTGGTGGCGATGATTTGTTTGTTGTTGGCAATTGGGCTTCAGTCATTAGGTTTGCCAAAGAAGTACGCGAAAGTTTTCGCTTATTCACCAATCGCAACGATATTACCATTTCGGGTGGTGTAGCTATTTTGCCCGCTAAGTTTCCCATTGGCAAAGCGGCACTTATTGCAGGAGAAGCCGAAGACAAAGCCAAAGACTTCAACAACAAAGCTAAAAACGCCATTTGTATTTTCAACGAAGCCATCAGTTGGGATGGTGAATTTGCAAAAGTTGAGGAACTGAAAACTAAAATGGTAAGATTGCGCGAAAGCAACAGCCTTAGCGCAAGTTTCCTGCAACAACTCATGCGCTTTCAGATGGTGAAAAATCGGGATAAAAGTTTGAGCTACGTATGGAACGCAGCTTATGCCATCGGACGCTATAAGGAGCGGACTAAGAATGATGCAACCAAAGATTTTCTGGACACCACACAGAAATATCTGTTCGCGGGCGACACCCACACCAGCCGCGACCGCTATTTTGACCTTTACGCCATAGCCGCACGCTGGGCAGAATTGGAATTGAGATAAGTAAACCTAAAAACCTATTTTGATATGCCTTACACAACTAATGACAACCGGGTACTTGACTGGATTCGGAACGGAATCCAAAGCGATGATGCCATTAAATGGGCTAACGATTTTGCAAAACATCTTTTAGATGCAAGTCCACAAAAGAAGCTCTCCACATCGCAACTACGCAGATTTTTTGGTCAATTAAAAAGATTGCAGGCTATGGGGTATAATTCAAAAGACAAACAAATGTTACTTATGCTAAAACCACAACTTGCTTATGCAGTAGGACGCGCTGAGCCGGGTGCTAAAATCAAAGATTTTGCCAGTGAATTAGGGCGAATGATTACCGAAGTAGCTAATGCTGTATCAGATGAGGACGCTAAAAAAAGATTTAAAAACTTTATCAGCTTAACCGAAGCAATTGTTGCATACCATAAAGCAGAAGGAGGAAAATAATTATGTCACCACGAATTTTAGAAAAGAAAATCAAATACACCGGCACATTGGAAGTTGTAACCGGCATTCGCATTGGCGATAGCAAAGAGAGCGTAGAAATCGGCGGCGTGGATGCGCCGGTAGTGCGCCGAAAAGACAATAATGAACCCTATTTGCCCGGCAGTTCTATCAAAGGAAAGATGCGATGCCTTCTTGATTTAATCAATGGGAAAAGTGATGCTACGCAAGATAACAGTTTAACTTGTCAGCTTTTTGGTGCAGCTGATGCCAAAGTGAATGGTAAAACCATAGACGGCAATCAATCGCGTATCATTGTTCGCGACGCCTATCTGACCAGAGAGTCTTCTGAAAAATTGGCTAATTCACC
>JANWVT010000032.1 GCA_025056255.1 Bernardetiaceae bacterium
AGAGGCATCGGTAGCGTACAAGATGCGCGTGGCAAGGTCGGTGTGCAGTTCGCCCTGCAACTGCTTTTCCAACTGCTCGAGGGCACGAATCATGTTTGAAGTGTAATTCAATTGAGTTTACAATCCCGAAAATTAAGGCATTTTTCGTAGTTTTGATATTACAAGAGCCTTTGAAGGTTGAAACGATAGGCACTTCACCAAGCCACTATTATTCGCATGCAAAATGACAGTTATGCGCATTTCCGAAGAAACCATTCGCCGCATTAAAGATGCTGCTATTATTGAAGAAGTAGTAGGCGACTTTGTTTCACTTAAACGCAAAGGCGCCAACTTGTGGGCTTGTTGCCCGTTTCACCATGAGAAAACACCTTCTTTTTCAGTATCTCCTGCCAAAGGAATTTACAAATGCTTTGGCTGCGGGGCAGCAGGCGACTCGGTAAAATTTATTATGGATATAGAAGGACTGAGCTATCCTGACGCATTGCGCTATTTGGCAAATAAATATAACATCGAGATTGAGGAAAGCTATACGCCAAACGAACTACATGAACAAGCCCGTTCTCAGCGCGAATCAATGCTCGTTTTACTCAATTTTGCAAAAAACTTTTTCAAAACTCAATTGCTTGCATCTTCAGAAGGGCAGTCCATAGGACTAAGCTACTTCAAAGAACGCAACATACATCTGTCCAGTATTGAAACCTTTGAACTTGGCTACAGTTTGAATGATTGGCATGCCTTAGAACAAGCAGCACTCAAACAACAATTCAACCCTGAATTGTTGGAAAAAACTGGTTTGGTAGTGGTAAAACAAAGCCAAGATAAGACACAGCGCTACGACCGTTTTCGAGGAAGAGTGATATTTCCCATACATGACCTATCGGGTAAAGTAATAGCTTTTGGTGCACGCGCCCTTAAAACCGAAGACCAACCCAAATATCTCAATTCGCCTGAAATTGAAGGCATTTACCTAAAAGGTGAAACGCTTTACGGCATTTTCCAAGCCAAAAAAGCCATTCGGCAGGCAGACCATTGCTTCCTAACCGAAGGCTATTTAGACGTAATTGCCATGCATCAGGCAGGCATTGCCAATGTGGTTGCCTCTTCGGGAACCTCACTTACTGAGGAGCAAATCAGGCTCATTAAGCGCTTCACAGATAATGTAACAGTACTCTACGATGGCGACACAGCAGGGATAAAAGCATCGTTACGCGGCATTGACATGCTCTTAGAACAAGGCATGAACGTGCATGCAGTAGCACTTCCTGAAGGAGAAGACCCAGACAGTTTCATTAGAAAACAGGGGGCTATTGCTTTCAAAAACTACCTTCAAGCACATACTACCGATTTTGTTAGCTTCAAAGCCTGTATTTTGCTGACCGAACAGGTTCGCGACCCACTCAAAAAAGCGGAAATTGTCAGAGAAATCATTCAAAGTGTTGCCAAAATTCCTGATGCTATTAAGCGTGAACTGTTCATTCAACAGTGTACAACGGCACTGCAAGTTAGAGAAGAGATAATTAGAGCAGAAATCAGTCAAATGCTTTGGAAGGCGGCACAGCAGCGCAAACAAGAACAAGAGAACATACTAACCAACAAAGCACAACATCAGCCAGACAAATCGTTGCCACCTTTGCCAGAAGAGCCTTTTGGAGAAAAGTATGATGGCATCCCTGATGAATTAGTTGACACTACTCGTGTTTTTCAAAAAAGCGTTACCCATATAATCAATCGACATGAGCAAGAATGCATCCGTTTATTACTAAAATATGGGCAGCATTATTTAGAGGATAACTTAAAATTGTGGCAATATCTTTTGCATGAAATTGATGACATCGAGTTTCATACGCCTTTGTATCGCCGTATTTTGGAAATGTATAAAGATGCGATTTTGCAAGGAGAAGAACCGGATGTGCAATACTTTATTCGTTATGCCTCTCCCGAAGTAGTAGCAATAGTAGCCAATATAACTGAAAGCAAGTATGAAGCAAGTCCTAATTGGGAACTAATGCACAATATTTACATTCCCAAAGAAACAGACAAGCTGCCAATTGCTGTATATGAAAATATTTTGCGGTTAAAGAAAGAATTTATTGAAAAGCTAGAGTCGGAAACCTTTGCAGAAATTAAACGAGCTGAAAAACATCAAAATGATCAGCAGGTAGTCTCATTACTTCAAGCCTACAGTCAGTTAGCTAAGCAACGCGTGGCTATTGCTAAGGAATTGGGCAATGTGGTTTCTGTAAGAAGTTTGTTGTAAAATTATCCTTCAAGTAAGTCTGGGCGGCGAGCTTTGGTGCGCTGTAACGACTGTTGAAAGCGCCACTCTGCAATATTGGCTTCGTGCCCACTTAGCAAAATATCGGGAACTTTCCAACCTTCAAAGTCTGCCGGACGGGTGTAAACAGGTGGGGCAAGCAAATTATCCTGAAAAGAATCGGTAAGTGCGGAGGTTTCATCGGAAAGCACGCCGGGTAGCAAACGTACCACTGCATCGGTTAGTACTGCGGCGGCTAATTCTCCACCCGATAGTACATAGTCGCCAATAGAAATTTCCATGGTAATGAAATGCTCTCGCACGCGCTCATCAACACCTTTGTAGTGTCCGCAAAGAATAAGGATATTACGTAAAAGCGATAAGCGGTTAGCCATTCGTTGGTCAAAACGCTTTCCATCAGGAGTCATATAAATAATTTCGTCATAAGCGCGCTCTGCCTGCAGTTTTCTAATACATTTTGCAATAGGCTCAATCATGAGCACCATGCCTGCACCGCCTCCAAACTGATAATCGTCTATCTGACGAGCTTTGTTATTGGCATAGTCGCGCAAGTCGTGGACAAATATTTCTACCAATCCTTTATTTTGCGCTCGCTGTACGATGGATTGGTGAATAAAACTGTCCAACATCTTGGGCAATCCGCTAATAATATCTATACGCATCATTTTAAGGGTGTAAGTAAATATCTATCAATCCTTCTGGCAGATTTGTAAAAATAGTTTGAATAGCATGATCTACTTTGACAATAAAAACGTCGTTTATGGGCACCATTACCTCTGTTCCATTATGATCGATAGCAATGAGGTCTTGTCCGGGTAAGGTATATACTACTTTTACTTTGCCAACATTTCCCTCGCGCGCATCTTGCACCTGATAGCCAATAATTTCGTGATAGTAAAACTGTCCCTCTTTGAGTTTGGGCAGTTGACTAAGCGGCAGATAAAGCGTTTTGCTTTTTAGTTGGCTTGCTTTTTCCAACGAATCTACTCCCTCAAACTTGATAGTAATTTTTTTATCCATGAATTCGAGCCATGCAATCTCATATGGAACTAAGTTGCCCTTTATTTCAATTAGCACTACTTTTAAATCTGCATAGGCTTGCGGGTCATCCACGTCAAAAACGGCGGCAATTTCTCCATCTAAACCATGTGGTTTGGTTAGATAGCCTAACTCAAAACAATCTGACTTTTTCATCATTTTTCTATTTTTTTGTTGGAAAAAAACCCTTAGGATGAAGCTATCCTAAGGGTTAGTAAAAATTTTTGAGTTTTGCTGCTTATTCTGTAGCAGCTTCTGCTGTAGCAGCATGCTGTTTTTGACGAATAGCTTCTGCACGTGCTTCTTTTACTTTGGCTTCTGCGGCTAGTCTAGCTTTCTTGTCAGCTTCCTTGCCAGATTTCAACCGTTCAATTTTGGCTTGAATTTGTGCCTCTTTGTTTTTGAGCCACTCGTTGAAGCGCGCATCGGCTTGTTCTTGTGTGATGGCGCCTTTTGCTACCCCCACCTGTAAATGCTTGCGCAACAGCACGCCTTTGTAAGACAAAATCCGGCGGACTGTATCGGTGGGTTGTGCACCATTCATTAACCATTGCAAGGCTTTGTCGTGGTTAAGCTCAATGGTTGCAGGGTTGGTGTTAGGGTTGTAAATGCCGATTTTTTCAATAAAACGACCGTCGCGAGGAGCGCGAGCATCGGCTATTACAATGTCGTACATCGCTAATTTTTTGCGGCCGCGACGAGCCAAACGAATTTTAACTGCCATCTTTATAATTTTGCTTTATCCCTTGCAGAACACGTCTGCAGGATTGGGCTGCAAATTTAGTGATTACAGGCAAAACAAACAACTATTTATTATTCATGAATGTTTCGCGCAGTTCTTCCAAAACTCCTCATACATTTAAGCAATGGCTCATGCACCTTGCCGTTGCTTTTTTTATTACGTGGATGCTACAAACTTTCTTAGTAGAGTTGGTTTGGATGCGCAGCATGTCTATGATGCCTGCCTTGCAGAAAGGCGATTTCATGCTTATTAGCAAGTTACATTATGGTGCACGCACCCCTGCTACTTGGCTTAAAATACCTCTAATAGAGCCTTTAATTGGCGATAGTATCCCCACTTTTTTATCATCTTGGCAACTTCCAGTTTTCCGCTTACCGGGTATTAGTCCTATTAAGCACAATGATGTAATTTGCTTTAATCATCCACGAAAGCCTGAATATTTACCTGCCGACCTACGCGTTAAATTTATTGGTAGATGTGTAGGATTACCTGGCGATTCAGTTAAAATTAATGCTTGGAAGGTGTGTCATTATTTGGAAGATACCCTCAATAAGCACTATCCATACATTTTTAAAACAAAGTCAGCAAATCAGATTGACTATTTGCAAAAAAAAGCACTACAAGACTTACACCAACTATCCGATTCTTTGTTCATTGCTACTTGCACCATTGCTCAGGCTCAACAGTTAACTACCGACCCCTCGGTTAAAAAAGTGATACCCTTGGTGCTTTCACCGGGTGCAGAAATAGAAAAAACATTTCCCTATTCGCGCTTTTTTAGCTGGAACCAAGCCTTTTTCGGACCGCTGTGGATTCCTCGCAAAGGAACGTCTATTGCTATTAATGATACCACTCTTGCCCTGTATGATTGGTTGTTAGAATATGAACAGGGCGATAAAATTAGGTTCTCTCACGATGGCTATACGTCGCTGCAGCCTCGAAAAGCCATCTTGAATGGTAAAGCAATAGACCATTACACATTTGAAGAGAATTACTATTTTGTGCTAAATGACAACCGAAGCTTTCCAGAAGAAGACTCTCGACGCTTTGGTCTGATACCTGAAACACTCATTATTGGCAAGGTTTGGATAGCTTGGCAACCTTTTGAAACTCTTCGATTGCCATAAAGTTACTTGTGTAGCTTTCAAGTTTTTTTGCTTTTAGTGCAAGTTATGCAATTAAGCATTTAACGCGCTTCGAAAGGTTAGGTTTTAATCCAACGGTATGGAAAAAAGCAAATTCCTTAAAAAAGTGTATAAAAGGTATGCTTGTGGAGCTTTACTTTCAAGTTGGTACTCGACACTCTCGTTAAATTTCTAAACTTGCTGTTTCTTCTTTTACCTCGGGTAGGAGAGGGGCGTCGGACTCAATACGCAGGTTATCGATAATAAATTGCTGGCGTTCGGGGCTATTTTTACCCATGTAGTATGCCAGCAGCTTGTTGATAGGCGTGTCTTTTTTGAGAATGATAGGCTCCAAGCGCATATCTTCGCCTATAAAACGACCAAACTCGTCGGGAGAAATTTCCCCTAAGCCCTTAAAACGCGTAATTTCAGGCTTGCCTCCAAGTTGTTGAATGGCGGCTTGCTTTTCTTCTTCTGAATAGCAATAGATTGTTTTTTGTTTGTTGCGCACACGAAAAAGGGGGGTTTCCAAAATATACAAGTGTCCATTCTTCACTAAGTCGGGGAAGAATTGCAGAAAAAAAGTAAGCAATAGCAAACGAATGTGCATTCCATCTACATCGGCATCGGTGGCAATCACAATTTTATTGTAACGCAACCCTTCTAACCCCTCTTCAATGTTGAGGGCATGCTGTAACAGGTTAAATTCTTCGTTTTCATAGACAATTTTCTTTGTCATGCCGAAGCAGTTAAGAGGCTTGCCGCGCAAGCTAAATACGGCTTGTGTTTGTACGTCGCGAGCTTTGGTGAGGCTGCCGCTGGCAGAGTCTCCTTCGGTAATAAACAAAGTGGTTTCAAACCGGCGCTCGTCTTTGCCTTCATTGAAATGCAATCGACAGTCGCGCAATTTTTTGTTGTGCAGGTTAGCTTTTTTGGCGCGTTCGTTGGCTAATTTTTTAATGCCAGCAATATCTTTTCGCTCCCGCTCCGACTGCAAAATGCGTTTTAGAAGTGCATCTGCCACATCTGGGTGTTTGTGCAGATAATCGTCTAATGTTTTGCTGAGAAAATCGTTTACAAATTTGCGAATGCTGATGCCGTCGGGTGAAATGTTTTCACTGCCTAATTTAGTTTTAGTTTGCGATTCAAAAACAGGTTCTTGTACGCGTATGGCAATGGCAGCTACAATGGAGGCGCGGATGTCAGAAGCGTCGAATTGTTTTTTGTAAAAGTCGCGTACTGTTTTAACCAGTGCCTCTCGGAAGGCTGCCAAGTGTGTTCCGCCTTGTGTAGTGTGTTGTCCGTTGACAAAAGAATAATATTCTTCTCCGTATTGGCTGGTATGTGTAAGGGCTACTTCTATGTCGTCGCCTCGTAAATGGATAATAGGATAGCGCATTTCTTCCTCATTGGTTTTACGGGCGAGCAGGTCGGCTAAGCCATTTTTTGAAAAGTATTTTTGTCCGTTATAAAAAATGGTAAGTCCCGCATTTAAGAAAGCATAGTTCCATACTTGGTCTTCTAAAAACTCAGGGATGAAATGATAATGCTTGAAGATAGAACTGTCGGGCTCAAAAATCACTCGTGTGCCATTTTTTTCGGTAGTTTTGGCAATGTCGTAGTCTTTTACTAAAACACCGTATTGGAACTCTGCTTTCTTAGTTTCGCCATCTCGAAAAGATTCTACACAGAAATAAGAAGAAAGCGCATTGACAGCTTTTGTACCTACCCCATTAAGCCCCACCGATTTTTGGAAAGCACCACTATCGTATTTTCCGCCGGTGTTGATTTTGCTAACACAGTCTATCACTTTGCCAAGTGGAATGCCGCGTCCATAGTCGCGTACTTCTACCCGACGGTCGGTAATGGTGATGTCAATTTGCTTGCCGTAGCCCATCATGTGCTCGTCTATGCTGTTGTCAATAATTTCTTTGACAAGCACATAGATACCGTCGTCGTGTGCTGAGCCATCGCCCAACTTGCCGATGTACATGCCCGGACGCAGGCGTATGTGCTCCCGCCAGTCTAGCGACTTGATGCTATCTTCGGTATATGCTGTTGCTACTGCCATATTTAATAAAAGCGTATTAACCGGCGCGAATCACCGACTTTGCAAAAGTAAGCAATCGGATAAATCTCGACAAGAAAAATCGCTAAAAATTGATTTTAGGTTCATAATTATTAAAACAACGCAAATTATGAGATGGAGCTTCCAAATTGCAAATTCCATGCCACCGTTGCACGCGATTTCCAAAACCATCTACTGAGTAAGGTTTGGTACAACGGTTTTTCCCAAACCTGTTTTTTTACATTGTACCCAGCTGCCTAACAAAAAGCGTTTTATTTGCGAAGTGCAAAATTATGCCTCTGCTTTTTTGCTTATAAGCAACTGATTATCAAAGCGCTTTTCTATAATTTGCGTCAACACAGCAAGTTTTATTGCTCATTTGCTAACTTCGCAGCCAAAACAGCTATTTTATATGAGTTTACTTGCCGTAGGTACTGTTGCCTTTGATTCACTAGAAACGCCATTTGGAAAAGTTGACAAAGTAATTGGCGGCTCAGCCACTTATATTACACTTGCAGCTTCCTATTTTGCTCCTAAGGTGAATTTGGTAGCAGTAGTGGGTTACGATTTTGACCACAACGATATTTTAAATTTTCAAAAACACGGTATCAACACAGAGGGTTTGCAAATTAAACAAGATAAAAAATCATTTTTTTGGGCAGGTCGCTATCATAACGACATGAATACACGCGACACGTTGGTTACCGAATTGAATGTGCTGGAAGACTTTGACCCTATTATTCCGGAGAGCTACCAAGACTGTGAGGTGTTGATGCTGGGCAACCTAACACCTTCTATTCAAACAACGGTTATCAATCGGCTGAAAAACAGGCCCCAACTGATTGTCATGGATACCATGAACCTGTGGATGAACATTGCTATGGATGAATTACGCCATACGCTAACGCTAGTAGATGTTCTTTCTATTAACGACGAAGAAGCGCGCCAACTAAGTGGAGAGTACTCGTTGCGCATGGCAGCACGTCGCATTCACGACATGGGTCCCAAGTATGTAATCATTAAGAAAGGAGAGCACGGAGCTTTGCTGTTTGGTGAAGAAAAAATGTTTTATGCCCCTGCTTTGCCGCTAGAAGAAGTGTTTGACCCAACAGGAGCAGGCGACAGCTTTGCAGGTGGTTTTACAGGATACCTTGCCAAAATCAGAGACTATTCTTTTGAAAGCATGAAGCGTGGCATTATCTACGGCTCGGCAATGGCTTCCTTTTGCGTAGAAAAGTTTGGACCGGAGCGCCTCATAGGACTGTCTTACAGCGAAATAGAGGAGCGCGCCGCTCAGTTTCACGATTTAGTAAGGATTGTGTAAGCAGATATGAAAGGAAATTGGCAAACATTTGGCACCATTTTAATTAGCTGGGCTGTATTTTTTTATACAACCGGATTGCTCACAGCCGGTTTGCACCCTGAGATAGACCCTTACGCATTTCTGGGATTAGATATATATTATCAAAATGGCAAAACCTTTTTTGAGGACTTAGCAGGCATTTTTCAAAATATTCTGTTTAACAAGGCAGGGTTCGGCTTGTGGACCTACATCATTTTTGCATTTTTTGCCAAATTTTTTGGCGGCAACATGATAGGAATACGAGCTTTTTTCATGATTTTAGGCGCATTATCCTTTTTTATGCTGTATCAAGTGGCAGTACAAATGGGATGGTCG
>JANWVT010000033.1 GCA_025056255.1 Bernardetiaceae bacterium
CATATCGTGCCCCTTAGTCAAAGGCCATCAACGACTCTCTTGGGTTATTATTCACCAGTATTAATTCTAATCCTCGTAAACGCCTCGCTGCGATAGGCACAGATGGCACCTTGTTGTCATGGAATCCCAATGCCAACGGTTCAGTAGTTGCACTGGCTGTTTCGGGCAGCGATGTGTTTGTAGGGGGACGTTTTTCTAACATTGGAGGACAAAGCAGGAATAACATTGCCAAGTTATCTGCTGGGGGTACGGGTGCTGCAGATGCAAGCTGGAATCCCAATGCCAACGACGCAGTGTTTGCCCTCACGCTTTCGGGGACGGATTTGTATGTGGGTGGCGACTTCACACAAGTTGGAGGGCAATCGCGGAATTATGTAGCAAAACTATCCGCTGCTACGGGTTTGGCAGATGGCAGTTGGCATCCGAATGGAAACAATGCTGTTTTGGGAATCGGGTTGAGTGCGGGCGGCAGTGCCTTTATCGGCGGTCTGTTTACCTCTATGGGCGGTAATCCCTTGCAACGCCTGGCAAAAGTAAGCACCTCTAATAAAGGCGAGCTTGATGCTACATGGAAATACAACACCAACTCGCATACTTATTCTTTAAAAGTCGACAATGATGAATTATATGTAGGAGGTTTGTTTACTAACGTTGCGGGGCAGCAGCTTAATAAATTTGCCATGTTGCCCATAACGCCTAAGATTTTGGCTAATCCTATGGTATTGAATAGTGCTTCGGGAAGCACAGTATGGCAAGTGGTGCCCAATCCAAGCAAGGGGACATTCTGCTTGCATGGACGCTGCATGTCGGGAACAGCAGAAGTAGTAATTAGCGATTTACAGGGGCGCATTATCAGCCAATTTCAGACGAAAAATGTGCAAATAAGCGAGTCAATAGACTTGAGCCACATGAGTAGGGGAGTGTATGTATTGCAGGTTTACTCCTCAGAGGGTAAATTGTGGACAGAAAAATTATTGAAAGAGTAGTGTTACTCTCCCGTAAAAAGCAAACTGTTTTTACTACGCTGCCGTTCCATGTAGGGACAAAGTGTCCCCACACAATTTTTGTTTTTCAGTCTAACAAGTGGCTAACCATCAAGCTCATTTTAAATAAGTAGAAAAATTGAAAGGTATTTTATGTTATTCCTCTGGCACAATAAGTTTGTAACCTGTTCCGTGAATGTTCATAATTTGAATTCGTTCGTCTGCTTTTAAATATTTGCGCAGTTTGGTGATGTACACATCCATGCTGCGCGAGTTAAAATAGTTGTCGTCGCCCCAAACTTGGCGTAAGGCTTTGGAGCGCTCCAACACCTGATTTTTATATTGGCATAACATTTCTAACAATTCTGCTTCTTTAGAGGTCAGTTTTATTTCTTCTCCCATGCCAGAGAGGATGTGTATTTTAGCGTCATATGTAAAATTACCTATTTGATATACCCCAGTGGCAGGCACATTAGCTCTTGCCGTTCGTCGCAAAATAGCATTGATGCGCAACAGCAACTCTTCCATACTAAATGGCTTGGTAATGTAATCATCAGCCCCTAATTGCAATCCTTTGATGGCATCTTCTTTCATCGATTTGGCTGTCAAAAAGATGATAGGCACATCTTTTTCAATTTTGCGGACTTCTTCTGCCAGTGTAAAACCGTCCATAATAGGCATCATGACATCGAAGATGCACAGTTGAAACACTTCGCTTTTGAAAGCTCGCAGGGCACTTTTGCCGTCGCGGTGGAGCGTAGGCTGAAATCCTTTTACTTCCAAATAGTCTTTTAGAATTTGCCCCAAGTTGGGGTCGTCTTCTACTAATAAGATTTTATTGAGATTCATACTGATACGGTAAAAATATAGTAAACGTACTACCTTTTCCGGGTTCGCTTTGCACTGTGATTTGCCCGTGATGCGCGTCTATCATGGTTTTCACATAACTCAGTCCAAGCCCAAATCCTTTTACATTGTGTATATTACCCGTAGGAACGCGATAGAACTTATCAAATATGCGGTTAATTACATCTTTTGAAATGCCCATACCCTTGTCGGCGATAGAGACAATAATGCCGCCACGTCCGTCTTCGGTGGTAATGGTAATTTGCGGTTGCTGCAGAGAATACTTGGTTGCATTGTCTAACAAGTTGTAGAATACGTTGGTTAGATGCACTTTGTCTGCTTCTACTACTGTTTGACTTGCTTCCAGTTGCATAGTCAGTTGTCCACCTTCGGGCTCTACACTTAGGCGCATGTGTTCACCTGCTTTGCGCAGGAGTTGGTGAATATCTACCTTCTCAATTTTGAGCTTAAAATCACCTTTTTCTAGCGAGGCAATTTGTAATACTTTTTCTACTTGATGCCCTAAACGATTATTTTCTTCTCTGATGATATTTAAATAGCGGTCTAAAATACGGTCATTAGTCCGCATAGTGGGTTCTTGTAAAGCCTGACAAGCAAGAGATATAGTAGAAATAGGGGTTTTAAACTCATGCGTCATGTTGTTGATAAAGTCACGTGTAACTTCCGATACTTTTTTCTGCCTAATAATGGTAGAAATAGCAAAGGCAAAGCAACCAATTACAATAGCATTGAACAAAGCCGAGGAAATTAGCACGGCAATCATTTGTTTGAAGATACTTTTCCGATTGTCAGGAAAATACACATGCAAAAAGCTTGCAGGCAAACGGTCTTCTTTGGGAAATAACCTGAAAGTAATTCCTTCATTAAGCAATGTCAGCTGAGCGGCTTTGTCTTGTGCTACGTTGGTGTAGCACATCTCATATCTGCTAGCAGTATCTTTTACCAGTACACCGAACCAATAAGGTAAATTGATATTTTTAGCTTTGATTTCTTTCATGAGCAAAGAATCGAGCAACTCAACACTGAGGCGTTCAGACAAAGGGCGATTTAAATTGCGCCAATCGTGTAGTACGCTCAAAACCATATCGAGTTGTTCTAAGTTTTCCAGTAGGCGCTGTTTGTTTAGTTGTTCTAAATAAACAGCCGAGTCGCCAATAAGCATGGAGGCACGGTTCCACTCTTTGTTAATCACACTGCCGTTGTATAAGTGGTCGCGGACAGAGTGGGTGAGTTGTGCATAATTTGATTTACTAGTGGCACTATCTATTGTCTGCTGCCATAGCGAAGGTGCTACCCATTCAAGAGTGTTGATTTGGGCAAGGCATTTTGTCAACAGCAAACTGTGTTCGGCGGCAATTTTGCGGTATCGCTCTGTAGCCACATACACCTCACGACGCTCTAATGCGTTGGCTACATTTTCCATAGCAGCGATAACTTCGTTTTTAAAACGAACCGAATTCAACTCAAAGGCTTTATGAATCCAATAAAATTGGAGAATAATAAGCCCCAGTGTTGCCCCCGACATGAGCGTGATGATGTAGCGAATCTGTTGTTTACTCATAGCTTGGCTTGTGCACACAATATTAACGTGAAACCCCTGATGCGGCTCCACAGCTTAACATAGTTTAACAAGCACTATTTGAGTAACATTTCAATACAATATGGGCTGTATAAATCTTTAAGGAGAATCAGTGCAACTGCTTCTTTTAGGGTTTTTGCCGTACCCAGTTGTCGTTTTTTGTCAGCTGTGCTTACTATTCTGCCGTCCCAATAGTAACTTTTTCCATTATTGGCGACAATGGTTTGCGTTTGGCTGCTCAGGCTAAACTGGTCAATGGTTGTTGTCATCGTATCGCCGTCTGGGTAAATAATTCGACTAGCTATATTGCCATTAGCACTGCTGTATAACTCACAAGAACATACGCCTTTGTATTTTTCATCAATTAAGTAAGTAGCCGTATAATTGTAGATTTTCCAGTTTTGTTGCTCGTCTAATAGCAACAGCATAGTATAAATAACGGTATGCTTTTCCAATATCTGACCGTCTTTTACTTTTGATTGTTCATTAATGGCAACCAGTAAACCATTGTTTCCTTTAACAGATTCGTGTAAAATTTTAATTGGCGTAATCTGCGTAACAATGCCATTCTCCAACTCATTCAAATACCGCTTGTAAGTACTTTCGTAGTCTACTTTTTTGATTTTCAACTGATTGTTAATGTCATAGTCGGCACGTGAGCCAGTCATTTGTGGGTGAAAGAAGTCTTTTATCATAGCATCTGCACCAATCTGATGCATTTGGCTACGCACCTGAGCGTAGCGCAAAAAAAACTCCCTCAGGCTAATGGATGCTTCTTGTGCAAAAGCAAGCTGTCCGGCAGCAATAAATGTTGCACTTAGCAAGCCTAAGTAAAAACATTTCCTTTTCATGTTCTATCGTTTTCTTACAGACAAGCAATTATCAGTAAAAAGTACAGTACGTAAAATGATGAGCAATGCTTCTTGCTCCTCGTCAGTAATGCCAAGTTCCTTACTATCTTCTTGCCACTGCCCTTTTTGAGCAACAAGTTGCACAATGCTGCCATTTTTTTTCCAAACAAACCGCAAATTCCTAACCGTTATTAAACGACCGCCGATTGTAGCATCATACTCACCAACCATAAAGTTGTCTGTTGCGGTTTCATATTGAGTACCACTGGGATAATTGGTTTGCGTAAGATACTTATTGCCCTCTCCTTTAAAAATTTCGCATTGGCAACTACCACGCTGCTGTTCTGTGGCTATGTCGTAGATGGTGTAGTAGCTAATCAACCAACGATTGTTGGATTTGACCATATTAGCTGTATTCACTTCTTTTCCTTTGATGAGTGTTTCGCCATCGCGCAAAATTTCATAAGCAACTTCATAGACCACTACACCAAAATTATTTTTTACCAGTGTGTGTAAAATCTGCTCAATAGTGTATTTAATTTGCAAGGAGGGGATATTACTCAATCTCTCTAAGTATTGTGCAAACTGACGATAATCGGAATACCGATTTTGTACCTCGCCTTTAATGGTCAAGTTGGTGATTTCGGTAGCAAGGTTAGGTGTAAAAAACGCAAGTACTTTGCTTTTGTCGCGATGCAGCGTGATTTCAGAGTACGCCCGAGCAAAATCTTTGAGCAGCTGTATGCACGCTTTTGAGTCATCTGCTATTTCTTGTTTCTGACCAATAGGTTTTTCGGCACTTCTACTGTTCTTTACTTGGGCTTCTAGCCAGTGAACGTTGAGCATACCTGCATAAATTGCAACTACCAGCAGATATTGCAACCGCCTGATTGTCATTGCCTTTGCGATTTTTTTGTATTATTGACAAAACTTTTTAAGGTTAATCTTTTTCTATGTAATTATATAGGCAAATATACTAGAAAAGACGTGTTATGCAGGAAATAACGATTCGCCGAATTATCTTAAATTTGTATAATCAAGGCGATACTCAGAAAAAAATAACTGAAGCTACCGGATTCACTCAGGGTCGTGTGTCTCAAATTATCAGTGAAGAGAAACGTGGTCATCATGGAGATAACTGGGGCAGCCATAAGCCCTGCAAACTGACAGATGAGCAGTTAGAGGATTTGCAAAAGTATATAGCCTCAGGTGCAGAAGCTCACGGCTTTGTTGGGGCGCATTGGAGCAGGTTGCGATTGAAACAACTTATTTGGGATAAGTTAGGCGTGAGTTATTATGTCAATGGAGTCTATTTGCTTCGGCGCTTAGGGTAGAGTGCTCAAAAATATATGACAATAGATTATCGGCAGAATGAGGCTGCGGCAGAAGTTTTTGTAGAACAAACCCTTCCCGCATTAAACAAAGCCAAAGAAGAAGATAATGTTAGGGTCTATACAGATGAGTCGGGCTTTGAATTGAATGGGAAACAGGTCATACCTGGGTACCCATATGGCAAACACCTTGTCTGAAAACAGCTTGTGCCTACCAGCGATTGTCAGCTATCAGTGCCATTACACCTTGTGGAGAGCTGTTTTTTGCTATCAAACAAAACAGCTATCAAGAAGAGGATGTTATCCAATTTTTGACAGACTTACACGCATTTTTAGGTCAAAAGATGTTGATTATCTGCGACCGAGCTAGTATTCATAAAAGTAAAAAATTAAAAGCGTTTATAGCCGAGAAAGAGTCATACAAAGATATATTTTACACCTGTCATTTACCGCCTTACAGTCCTGAATTAAATCCTGATGAACTTGTTTGGGCTGAGTTGAAAAATAATAAGTTAAAATCACACATCAACTATTCGTTACAAGATTTAAGAATTTACTTAGAAAACGCATTAAAAGAGTGACAGCGAGAAACTAATACAATCATGTCTTTCTTTCGTAAAAAGTCTGTGGCTTTTTATTAATTCTTAACAATTATATCAATAGTTGTTGTATTAGACTACTTGCTTTCATTCGTTTGAACTTGTTTTAGTTTGTCAAGGTAGCTTGGACTTAAAATATCTTTGCCAGCAAGCAAGTGATTAAGGTATTCACGTGTTGGAAAAAGACCTTCAACCACTTTGTCCTGCTTGGCGATATATGTTGTCGCATTTATTGAATTGCCATTTTTGTCTGTTACCGTCACTTGTATTTTGTCGTAATGATTTGGATAACCTTCAGCTCTGTCAAGTTTTAAAATTTCGTCATCTGGAAACTCATAAAGAGCACCTTCAACGAAGTCCTTTTCAGAAGGAGTAATGTTTGCATAAGTAAAGTCTCCGCCTTGTGCTTTTTTGTTGAATACTAGTTTGTAGCCGTCAAGTTTTGCAAATTGGCGTGAAGAGAAATTTATTTCCCGTTCAGTCATTCTGTCTTTGTCCATATTCGAGCCGTATGCAAAATATTTCATTGTCTGGAAACTTATTGTCGGTTCTTTAGATCAGGTTGGTCGCCCAAGAATGGCTGCCAATGTTTGGGCGCTTGCCGCAGTGGAGATTTTGGAGCACAAAACTGTCTGCCAGCACTAAACTTGAATAGAAGCACAAAGCTCCAAGTTTGCACGGCAGCCCGCCTGACGCAAAACCCGTGTTAGTGGCTGGCAATTTTGTCGGCAAGTCGTTCAGCCAAGTTTTCAATATCGTCATATCTCGCTATTTGTTGTAGCCAATTTTTAGGAATATTGTCAAGTCCGTAAAGAAGTCCTGCAAGTCCACCTGTAACTGCACCTGTTGTGTCTGTGTCGCTACCTAAATTTACTGCTTTCAAAACGGCTTCTTTGTAGTTGTCTGTTGTGAGCAAACACCAAATACTCGCTTCAAGTGTATGCAAAACATAACCGCTACTTTGAATTTCATCTTCTTCAAGTTTG
>JANWVT010000034.1 GCA_025056255.1 Bernardetiaceae bacterium
AAATCACCTCCCACATAGATTTGAGTGCCATCCACCACAATACAGCGCACCGTCCCGTTCGCATTTGGATTCCAAGCAAGGTCAACGCTGTTGTCAGCCATAATACGTGCAATCCGATTGCGTGCCTGCCCTCCTACTTGGGTAAACTCTCCTGCAATGTACCATCCTCCAGAGCCATCAGGAGCTACGGCTAAGATGGTGCCGTTAACGATGGGAAAGCCATTTATTACCGCACCACTTCCTGTTTGCACACCTGTACCACGAGTAAAAGCACCTGCCGTGCCGGGTTTAATCATGCGCGTAAAAGTGCCGCCCAAGTACACATACTGATTATCCTGCGCTACGGCAAGCACATTGCCGCCAGCAGGCTGCCACCCGTTTAAATTCAGCGGTGCTTGCGCCCTGCCCACCGAACAAACGGCCGCCACCAACCATAGAAAAAAACAAACGCTTCTCTGGTAACGATTTTTCATACAGCTCCCCTCTACTTTTGTAAAAAAAAGAAAAGCCTAAAAAAGAAGGTTATAAAGCAAAGAATAGGTTTGGTAAAAAATATCGAAATACAAGTTAAAAAAATGCGGTAAAATAACAAATTGACATATCGCAGATTTTACTTTAAAGAAAACAGAAAAAATGGCTTGTGTAAGTTATCAATTGCGTGTCGCATTCATTACAAGAATTGCCCAAAGTACTACAGACAAAAATGCACTAACTTGCTTATAAAAATTAACTTTTTATGCATGTTTATAAAATTGTTCAGAAAGGCAGCCCTCTTCACCAAGCTAAAAAAGCCATTATTCTATTACATGGACGCGGCGCTTCTGCCGAAGACATCATGGGCCTTGCCGATGTTTTTTGTGATGATAGTTTTTACATTGCTGCTCCGCAGGCGACTCACAACAGTTGGTATCCATATAGCTTTCTTGCCCCCGAAACACAAAACGAACCTTGGCTCTCCTCAGCAGTTGCAACTGTAAAGCAGCTCATCGACGAAATTAGTCAGTATGTTACTGCTGAAAAAATGTACATCATGGGGTTTTCACAAGGGGCTTGTCTGAGTTTAGAAGTGGCTGCCAGATTTGCTCAGCGCTATGCCGGCGTTGCAGCTTTTACTGGTGGGCTGATTGGAGAACAACTCAAACCTGAAAAATACAACGGAAACTTCAACGGTACGCCTGTTTTCATTGGCAACAGCGACCAAGACCCCCACGTGCCAATAGAACGCTCCAAAGCTTCTGCCCAACTAATTAAAAACATGGGTGCACAGGTAGTACACCAAGTTTACCCCAATATGCCTCATACCATCATCCGAGAAGAAATTTTAGCAGTAAAAAATATGATGTTTTGACTAAGCGTGTTGCATATCAATAAAACTTGCATGTAAAAATATGCTTTGTAGCTTATTTTTTCAATAAAAAACTTTTATAAGTTTTTTTGGTAATAAAATTTTCTGTAAGCATAAAAAAGTTGACTTTATTTTTCCAAGTTAACTATTTTTCCAGCTTTCCAAAGAGCTAACTAACAACGCTAACTGTTTTTCGTTTAGCAGAGAAACACTTACCGGCGGATAGGGCAACAACATGAAGCGTTCATGAACTAACAAAATTAACAACTTGCAAAGTCCATAGTTGTAGCTGTTGAGTTGATAATCCCTGAATTCATCCTTGCGGATTTCAATCAACTTACCCACAGCCCGCCCAAAAGGAAACGGCATGAGGTTGTAAAAATGCAAACGCAATACTTTGCCATCGTTCTCGTAGCGAATGTAAGCAGGTTTCATAATGATAAAAATACCTACAATAGCAATAACCATAACAGCTATCAGAATGCGAAATATTGGCATGCTAATACCCAGTAAGTCACGCAAGAAAATCAGCATAAGTGGTATTATAAAGGCAAATGCTGCCAGTAAATAAAATCGGCGCACCTGACTGATATTGTCTATAAAAATATTCATCTGCTTACAGCGTATACATTTTCAAAATTAAACAATAAATTACCAGGCGAGTATTGTCTCAAATCAAAATGGCACAACTTCCTGAAAAGCCCACTCTTGCCGATTACCAAAATTATATGGAGCAAGTTTGCCAAGAGCGCGGTTGGGCAAAAAATACAGCTTTGGAGCTTTTTCTGCTATTTTCGGAAGAAGTAGGCGAACTTGCCAAAGCTATCCGGCGTCATCATCAGCTCTATGTGGAGCCTGCAAAAGCACACAAGCAACCCAATTTAGCAGAAGAATTTGCCGATGTGTTCGGCTATTTGTTAGATTTAGCCAATCATTTCGGAATAGACCTTGAAAAGGCATTTCGCGAAAAGGAAGCTATCAACAGTCAACGAACTTGGAACTAAGCCATGAACACCAACTTACGCATTCGCCTTTCTGTGATGATGTTCCTACAATTTTTTGTGTGGGGCGCTTGGTACGGACAGATGAGCAAATACATGTTCACCCAACTCAATGCCACAGGCACTCAGGTAGGCAATGCCTATGCCGCTTTTTCTATTGCCATGATAGTGGCTCCTTTTTTTATTGGTATGATTGCCGACCGCTACTTTGCTGCCCAAAAGGTACTTGGTGTGCTTAACTTAGCAGGAGCAGGTTTGTTGTTTTGGCTAACTCAAATTAGCGATGCTGATTATTTTTACTGGGTTATTTTAGCATATTGCCTCACTTTTGCACCTACTATTTCACTGGTAAATGCCATTGCTATGCGACACATCAGCAATCCAGAGCGCGATTTTCCGGGTTTGCGTGTACTGGGCACAATTGCGTGGATAGTGGTTACTAACCTTGTTGGCTTTTGGGGATGGGGCGATAAAGTAGCTATTTTTCAAGTAGCTATGGCAACTGCCCTAGTGCAAGGATTTTTTGCCTTCCTATTGCCCGATACGCCTCCCAAAGCCACAGGAAAAGTAAGTTTTGCCCAAATACTGGGCGCAGATGCTTTTGTCTTGCTCCGCGACCGCTCTTATCTTACTTTTTTCATTGCCTCTGTTCTTATTTGCATCCCTCTTTCATTTTACTATGCAATGGCAAATCCAGCACTTACCGATGCTGGCATGACAAACGTAGAAAACAAAATGTCTTTGGGGCAAGCCTCAGAAGTATTTTTTATGCTGCTAATTCCACTTGCATTTGCCCGTTTGGGAGTTAAATGGATGCTTATGGTAGGACTTATTGCTTGGATTGTCCGATTTCTTGGATTTGCCTATGGTGATGCAGGTGCCGGTGAATGGATGTTTTTAATAGCTATTTTGTTGCATGGCATATGTTTCGACTTCTTTTTCGTAACTGGACAAATTTACACCGACATGCAAGCTGGCGATACCATTAAATCCCAAGCACAAGGGCTGATTTCATTAGCTACCTATGGTGTTGGCATGTATATTGGCTCGTTGCTCTCAGGCAAAATTACCGACCTTTACACAGTGAACGGCATGAAAGACTGGACGAGCATATGGCTTGTGCCAGCAGGTATTGCAGCGGTAGTGTTAATATTATTTGCATTAGTTTTTCGTGAACAACGCGTTACTGCATAATTTTTTGTATCTCGCAAAGTTGTGAAATATGTTGAATAATAGTGCATTGCAATTTGTAAAATAAAAACACAAAACATAAAATATAGATTTTTTTCATCTTAAAAAGAAAATAATTTTTGCCAATCTGCCGTTCCTATCCTAAGCAATGCTACCAAACGTAGTCTGTAGTGTGTCTCCTTTCACATTACAAATGCTTATTCGTAAAACAACAATAATTAGCTACGTGCAACGGCAGCGAGCAAACTACCTTTTCAAAACGCAATTGCATAGCATAACAAGGTGCTAAGCAGCATCAGGCGAACAATTTGCGCACTTTCTCCTTTTTGTGCAGGGTCAATTAAGATTAAACTATTTGCAACAAGCACATTTAAAAACTTTTCTTTGTATAAAAAATTAATATTCTTTTACTAACTTACCCCCTACAAGCATAGATTACCCACAAAATCAATATTATGAGGTTAAAATTATTGTTCAGCATTGAAAAGGGGCACTATCTTAGTTTTAACTATCCCTACTACCTCGCTGCATGGATATACAAGCAAATTGCTTTTGCCGATGCACCTCTGGCAGCATTTCTACACCAGCATGGATACACCGTCCGACGCAAAAGTTTTAAGCTCCATACATTTAGCAATTTACAAGTGCCTTTTACAATAAAAAATGGGCTGATGCACCTACAAGCCCCCACTGCAATACTTTACCTCAACTTTTACTTAGATACAGTAGCAGCGCAATTTGTTCAAGGCATGTTTATGCATCGGCGGTGCATACTCGGCGACTACCAGAACTGCATCCACATGACCGTTCAGCAGGTAGAAGTACTGCCTTTGCCCAAACTGCAGCCCACTGTACACTTGCGAACCCTCTCCCCACTTATCATTGGACGGAAAAACGAATACGGAAATGATGACTATCTCAGCCCCGAAGAACCAGACTACGCCAACTTACTCCTTAAAAATTTAATAGAAAAATACCAGTCTACTGGGCAAGCATTCAATCCTGCTTGGCAAACAACACCATTTCATTTTACCCTGCTGCAATATCATAAAAAGCCTCACCGACT
>JANWVT010000035.1 GCA_025056255.1 Bernardetiaceae bacterium
CTCTTCCGATCTGGTAGGTTTGCTCATTTTAAAACATCTCAGAAATCTTATCTGATGAAAGTATAGTAGAGCAATGGAGTGAAGGGGCGACTACAGCGGCAGGTTTTGCAGTCGTTCTGTTAGAAGTAGCCAAGTACTTTGTGATGAACCGCGTGTTTGCTGATTTGTAATACATGGAAAGGCAAAACATGGATTGCAGGAGCTGATAAAAAATTACTCCATTAAAGGAAGCGCAACTGGCGCAGGTGTTGACAGGCAGAGACCAAGCCACTGCCGAAGCCCAAGCAAAAGAGGCGATAAATGTGCAAACCCATCAGTATACTTTCTTTTGCACTAGTGTTCATCATCTGTACGCTGTGGGTGTGGTGCTTCCGTCGGCGCGTGGCAGTGGAACGGTTTTTTCTCTACTGTTAAAAATACCGCGTGAAATATCACCTGTCAGAATCAAGCATAAAAAGCTTTGAAACAGGAGGCCAGCGCTCCACTTTGCAGTCAGGCAATAGTTGCTGCAAGCGCTCAATTTCCGCATCGCTTGGTTCCGGGCTGTCTTGAGGTGCATAAACCGATAATTTCTTCAATCGCACAAGTTGCCTGACAGCGGGCAACAACCTGGTTACCTGGCTATGATGTAAATCAAGCGATTCCAGATTTTTCAATGCAGGTAAAATTTGATTGAGCGGCGTTACATCCACCTGCGGACTGCCTTCAATTGACAGATGCTCCAAGTTTACCAAATTGGCAAGCGAAGCGGGCAGGTTGGCGACATTGTCCAAACTCAGGCGCGTCAGTGTGGTTAATTCACCGATATTATCGGGCAGGTGGAAAAGCGGCGGCATAGGTTGTTGCCATGCTTTCTTTCTTCCTATCGCCAGCGTTTTGAGGCGTGGCAGGCGGCTGATAATTCCCGTGGGAAACTCCTCGTCTGCCCCAAGTACTACATGCAGTTCATAGATAAAGCGCGTGCAATCAGGCGGCAGTTGGGGCAACTGCAACAGCTTGTAAAGTTGATAGTCGTTGACCCTGACATACAGGCGCTGTTGCAAGGGTTTGAGTTCAGATTTGTTGTAAATAAACCCGTTGCTATCCTCATTCAAGAAGTAAACAGGTTTGCCCATCTGTTGTAAAAGGCTGAGCAGTGCCTGCCAATCGGCAAGGGTTTGCGGCGCATCCAATCCATGATGCCAATGTACCAGATTAATGTAAAATAGGTTGCGCAACTTGGTTAATGAGGCAGGCAGTTTGCCTTTACCTATCGGGCTGATACCCCACAAGCGCGGCAGCGATGCGATGACTTCCTCCATAGCTTCGGGATTATCGGTATCTAAGGAAACAGCCGCGATGTTAGGATAAATTGCTGCAGGCGAAGGGTTGAGTATTTCGGATGGTTTTTTGCCTTGCAAGTTTTGTACGGCGGCGATTACCTCGCTGTGATGTCCCATGCGTTGGGAAAAATAGGCAAAACCTTCAGGAGTGGCCAGATTGACTAACCGATTGGTCAACGGGTCGCGCCAAAAGCCCAAACGCAGCGTGGCGTTTTCCCAACTTATCGCAAAAACACTCGGATTGTCTTCAAAAACGTTCCATTTTACTTCGCTCCATGAAAAACTCGCCAGTTCAAAATGCTGTCCGTTATCTGTCAAATCTGCCGGAAGCATCAAGCAAAGCGCACCTTCTCTATCACAAGGATAGGAGGCTATAAAGAATGAGTGATGGACACTTACTACATCAAAAGGTTGTGAATGATTCAAATCGGTGATAATGCCGTGAGACATCACCGCTGCCTGCTTGCTTTCGGGAAAATACCTGAGCGGCAGACTGTAATAAGTTTTCAGAAACTTGCCCAAATTATTTTCCTGACCGGGGAACTTCTTGCGGATAGCTTTCTTGATGTATTCCAAACGCTCCATAAATTCCTCAAAGCTTTGGCGCGCTTCTATAGAATCATTCTCGAAAGATCTGATGATGCCCGCCTGAACAGCCGAAAGCACCGAATCGGTTATCAGGGTGGGCATATCAATTGCATATTTTACTTGTCCAAGCCCAAAGTCAAGCCTTTTAACAGGTTCAAATCTGATAGAGGAAACCTGCTTTTGAGCGGAGCGATAAAAATCAAATTGCGTCATGCCTTTGGTTTTTTGGGCATCAGCAGCGGTGAATTGATAACGCGGCGGCGCAGCCTGCAACACTTCCGCATGTGCGGCAAATAATTGTTTGAAATGTTCGGGCGATGCCACCCATACTTCCTCTTTGTTACCTTCCCTGAAACGGGTAACCTCGCCATCGTACAAACGTGCTGCCCATGCTTCGCTAATCAGGCGTTGGTCGGTCAGGTCATAAGGGTTTTTCCACAAAAAATCGTAGTAGTTGTAGGGATTGATACTGTTTTTATCTGTTCCCCATTCCAAAAAATCCACCTTGCGGAATGCGCCCCAGAACACAGTTTGGGTTTTGGTATGTATTTCAAAATAAATGCCGTCGTCGTAACTAAATACGCGCTGCAAACGGCGGTTGGCTTTGTCCCACAAAAAAGTTTCGTCTATGCTAATTACAAGTTCGCCGCCTTGGTCAAGGTATTCTCTAGGATAACCTATGTAAGGTATTCTTTTTTTGAGTTCTCTGTCTTCGTAGCAAAACATAGTAGGAGTATCCGTAAAACAAGGGTCAATAATGAATTTCCTCCAACCCCGCGCAAGGTCGGAAGTGATTTTGTAGCGCACCTGCAAAACGGTAGTTTGCGGAGAAACAGGCGTTTGTGCGGCAATTGAGCCAACAAGTGCCACAAACAATATCAGACAAATAAGCAATCGATACATCATCGGAAACGGGTTGGTTTTGTGTTTAATACCGTTTGTGAGGAAACGTTCCCTGATTGGAGGCAAAAAATGGTTGATAAAACAGCGATGCGGGCAAGCCGTTCTGGTTTTTTACGACGCTCTTGCATGTGCTGCCTGAAACTGCTGCCTGTCAGTCCTCATAATACTCCACCCCCTCGCGGTTGATGTAGAACCATTTGCCGTTTTTTTCCACCATTGCCAATCCTTCGCTGAAAGACAATGCCCCATCATACACACAAGGCACGACCTCTTGACCGGAAGTATTAATAAAACCCCATTTGCCGTTCTTTTTCACCCTTGCCAACCCTTCGCGGAAAGACAATGCCCCATCATACACACAAGGCACGACCTCTTGACCGTTTTTATTGATAAAACCATATTTCTCATTCTTTTTCACACTTGCCAACCCTTCGCTGAAAGACTATGCCCCATCATACACACAAGGCACGACCTCTTGACCGTTTTTATTGATAAAACCATATTTCTCATTCTTTTTCACTCTTGCCAACCCTTCGCGGAAATCACCTGCCCCATCATACACACACGGCACAACCTCTTGACCGTTTTTATTGATAAAACCATATTTCTCATTCTTTTTCACTCTTGCCAACCCTTCGCGGAAAGCACCTGCCCCATCATACACACACGGCACAACCTCTTGACCGGAAGTATTAATAAAACCCCATTTGCCACCTATAAAACCATCATATCCATAATGTGTACTGCCAGTATTTACCCATGCCAACCCTTCGCGGAAAGGCTCTGCCCAATCATACACACACGGCACGACAATTTTCTTATCCGGCGTGCAGAAGCCATATAGACCGCCTTTGAGGTATGGAATTAGCTTCGAATAAGTAATCTCCGCCTTCGGCAACAGCGCAGGCAGTTGGGGAATATGCAAACTCTGCGCGGCAAGGCTTTGGAAGAGCAGCATCATCAGGCGGTTTACTTCGGGGTGGTTCAGGACAAACAGGCGGTTTAGTATCGCCGAAGTTTGCAGGTTTTGCAGGTCGGTTTGGGCAAGCAGCAGGTTATCGGTGGTTTTTTCGTAGTATAGTTCGGGGGCGGCTGCCAGTGCGTGCAGCGAAAGGCTGATAATCAGGATGGAAAAATCGTCTAAGTGGCGGTTAAAGTGCTGCGCCGTGCGGGCGGGGTGTTGGTAGCCCTGTCCGCCCAGTTCTAATGCCTGCCGCCCTTGCAAAGCGGGTACAAACATGCCGTCGTAGTCAATCAGCAGCAGGCTGCCGTCGGGGCGCACCATGATGTTGTCGTGTTTCAGGTCGCCGTGGGCAAATTCCTGTTCCAGCAGCCATGCACCCAACTGCCCGAAACGCTGCGCCAA
>JANWVT010000036.1 GCA_025056255.1 Bernardetiaceae bacterium
GTGATTGAATTCAAGGTGAATGGCAGTGCGGCGGAAGCCATTGCACAAATCAAAGCGAGGGACTATCATCGAAAATACTTGCATCACAACAAGCAGGTGATTCTGATAGGTTTGGGTTGTGCAGACAAGCAAGTCAAGGAACTCATCACCGAAACACTGTAACTTTTTACAATTATGAGTTTAGGGCAATGAGGACGTTAATTAAAAAGTCGCAACAAGGCATTTTGGTCAATTTTCTAGCCTTTATAAATATCCCATTGCCCAGTAAACCACAATACCAGTCCATTCTTTTAATAGAATGTTCCAACGGTCAATAGCTGCTGCAGAGGGAATCAGCATGCGACCGGTATCAAAGAAACGGTCTTCACTATAAAAATCTGCTGTAAAAGGTTGTGCCACAATACCTTGTTTTTGAAAGCAAAGTAAAGCCCGACGCATGTGAAAAGCGGAAGTAATGAGAATACATTTTGAGAAAGATATGTTATGTATTTGCAGCAACTGAGCTGTATATCGGGCATTTTCGTAAGTATTGAGCGATGCTTCATCGGTAAGAATAGCCTCATCGGGTATACCTGCCATTTTACAGATGGATACAACATTATTAGCTCCCTTTGCTGCAATGGTAGACAGTTTATCAATGTAAGCGCCGCTAATGATTATTTTCTTTACCTTACCCTCTTTATAAAGCCTGATAGCATAGAGCAAGCGGTCGGCTCCACGCATGAAATACACACGGTCTTTGGGAGATTTGTTGTCCTGAGTCATGCCCATTAGTACAATGGCGGCATCGTACTTACCTGCCGGAATATCAGAAAACCGAGTAGGAGGAACTTCCCATTTCAGAAGTACTTCATTGGCAATCCATGGATTTCCCAATAACCAAAGAGCTGTTATTAGACTAATAAGTATTCGATGTTGTTTTCGAGCATTTCGAGTGAGCAAAGCCCATAGCAACCCTATTATTAACCAGAACAAAGGATTAATCAGGAACGTAAGAAGTTTGGAAAATAAGAAAAACATAGACCTAGTAGGTTGTATAATCAGCCAAGACCATATCAGCAGCTTTCTCGCCAATCATAATACAAGCAGCGTTTGTATTACCTGATACAATGCGCGGCATAATAGAAGCATCTGCAACACGCAGTCCTTCAATACCATGCACTTGCAGTCGTTCATTTACCACCGATAGTTCGTCATGACCCATTTTACAAGTGCCTACTGGGTGATAAACAGTTTCAAAGGAAAGGCGAATATGCCTTGCCCATTCCTCATCGCTCATGTTGGGCAGGGGAAAATGTAAACGGTCGCGCAAATGATCGAGAGCTTGCTGTTGCAGTATTGCTTGTGCAAGTTTACCTCCTTTTATCAGTAATTGTAAATCAGCTTCCTCAGAAAAAAATAAAGGTTGAATTAAAGGAGCATCTAAGGGGTTGCTGGAGCGTAGTTTGACATATCCACGACTTTTAGGTTGTAGAAGAGTTGGTAGAATGATAAAGCCGTCGCGGTCGGTAGGATAGTTTTGCAGGTTGTAGATATCCACACCATACTTGTCACTAATTTGGATAGGTGCCATCTGTAGCTGTAAATCGGGCTGGATAGCCTCTGGAGTTGTTTTTGCGAAAGCATTAGCTTCCAACGGACCGGCAGTAAGTATTTCTTTTTTAGCAGTGAAATACATAAACAATGCTTTAACCATATTAAACGGTCTAAGAGCATGATTTTTACCAACCAGTTGCTTTGAGAGCATACTTACTGGGAAAAACAGATGGTCGTGCAGGTTTTTACCTACTCCTGCTATCCGGTGTTTAACTGAGATGCCATGCGGCAGCAAATCTTCGGGGTCGCCAATGCCTGAAAGCATTAACAGTTGAGGCGAAGCAAATGCTCCTGCACTAACAATTATTTCTTTTTCAGCTTTAAAAGATTGCGCTACTCCTTTTATCCGGCATTCCACTCCAATAGCTTTATTTTTTTCCAATAAAATCTTGGTGGCATGTGCCCTTGTGATGACTGTTAAATTGGGACGACTGATAGCCGTTTTGAGAAAGGCAGTTGCAGTGCTGTGTCTTCTACCGTTTTTAATAGTAAATTGAAAGAAGCCAGCCCCTTCTTGCTGAGCACCATTGAAGTCGTCATTCTTGGGAATACCCACTTGTAAACAGGCTTCAATAAACGCCTGCCCGTAAGGGGTCATGAATGTAAGGTTGCTAACATTCAGAGGTCCATTCTGCCCATGATATTCATTCTGAATATTTTCATTATGCTCCGACTTTTTGAAATAAGGAAGTACGTTTAGATAATCCCAGCCTCGGTTGTCCATTGCTGCCCATGTGTTGAAGTCGTTGCGATGCCCCCTGATATACGCCATTGCATTAGTGCTACTGCTGCCTCCTAAGGTTTTGCCGCGCGGCAGAAAAAGTCTACGACCTTCGGCAAAAGGCTGTGGCTCAGAGTAAAAAGCCCAGTCTACCTCTGTGCGAAACAGGTCGGTATAGCCACCAGGAATATGAATTTTGAAATAGTTATCTGGAACGCCTGCTTCTAACAATAGTACGCGGTAAGTAGAATTTTCTGATAGGCGATGAGCTAACACACAGCCTGCTGAACCTGCCCCTACAACAATAAAGTCATAAGTAGTAGTGCTTTTCATATGCTTTTTTAAAAGGTGCAATTGCAATTAAGTAAGTTTTGGGCAAAGTGCAAGGATTTTTTTTTAACGTTTTTTTGATTTTAAGTATAGTTTTAGTAGCATTGGCGCGCATTTATTAACCTAATTAAATTTCAAAGCATGAAGCGATTACTACTCCTAAGTGCATGGTGGGCGCTAATAGCTTGCGCTGCTTATGCACAAGACCGGGTGATTTCAGGCAAGATTACTTCTGCTGAGGATAACTCACCCCTCCCCGGTGTAAACGTGTTAGCAAAAGGAACCAGCACGGGCGTGGTTTCCGACGGTGAAGGTAAGTACAAGCTGAGTGTTCCCGAAGGAGCTACAAAGCTTGTATTTTCATTTGTAGGTTTTGTAACACAAGAAGTAGAGATTGGTGGCAGAACAACTATTGACGTAGTTTTAGCCCCCGACACTAAACAACTTTCAGAAGTGGTTGTTACTGCACAAGGTATTACGCGTGAAAAACGGGCTTTGGGCTATGCAGTAGCAACTGTTAATCAAAATGCTATTGCAGACCGCCCATTGGCTGATGTGGGTCGCGTATTACAAGGCAAAATTGCAGGTGTGAACATCACCCAGACCTCAGGCGTTTCCGGTACAGGTACAAACATTACCATTCGCGGTTATTCTTCTATTACAGGTTCTGTTCAGCCTCTGTTTGTAGTGGACGGTGTACCATTTAACTCTGCTACCAACGCACAAGGCAGCTTTACTAGTGGTGGACAAACTGCTCCCAGCCGTTTTTTGGATATCGACCCTAACAACATCGAGAGCGTATCTGTGTTGAAGGGTTTAGCAGCGGCAGTACTCTACGGCGACCAAGGACGCAACGGTGTAATTTTGATTACTACCAAAAACTCTAGCACCAGAAATAAACCAGCAGAAATTACACTTACCCAGTCCGTTTTTGGTAACACTGCTGTATTGCCAGTGTATCAAAACACCTACATTGGTGGCTTCCAGCAAAATGCAGGCTATTTTTTCAGTAACTGGGGTCCTTCCTTAGATGAATATCGCCGCCGTCAAGAATTAGGATTAGCTATTGGTGCATTCCCTTCGCACCCATATGCCGTTTTACAAGATGCTAGTTTGCGAGCCGCCTTCGCTGACTACGTAGCTAACAACCCTTATCCTATTGATGTATTTCCTAACAATGTGCGAGACTTCTTCCGTACAGGCGTAGTAAGCAATACCTCGCTGAACCTCAATGGCGGCAATGGAACCACTAGCTACAACGTCTCTATAGGTTACAATCGTGAGCAAGGTTACATTGCTAACAACGACTTAGCACGTTTGTCAT
>JANWVT010000037.1 GCA_025056255.1 Bernardetiaceae bacterium
TAAGCTCTGTCGCCAGTACCTAACATGGATACAGAATTCCGTGTTTGAAGGTGAAATAAGCGAAGTAAAACTTAAAGAATTACTGCAACGAGCATCTGAACTGATGGATATGGAAGAAGATAGTCTTATTGTATTCAAAAGCCGTGAACAAAAGTGGTTAGATAAGCAGATACTTGGTAAAGAGAAAGGCGAAACGGATAATTTTTTATAAGTAATTGATAATCAGTTATTTATTTATTACCTGTTCTTGTCTTTAAATCGTCTTTCAACGTGTCACCTACATCAATACTGGTTAAGTAGCAAGGTGTTGTTCAGGCGTAAAATCGTTAAGTTATTGATTATTAGGGAGTTAAAAAAGTCGTCTTACTTGATAGGATAATTACATCATTACCGATCGACGATTTTTTGAGGTTAAAAAACACCGCAAACCTTGCTTAGGAGGTATCCTATAACTAATTTTACAACGGTTTTAATCGTACCATTCAGGAATTGAAATAATGTAAACACTCTACAAACACTCATGCAAGCTGGAGTTTTAATCGTACCATTCAGGAATTGAAATGCAAAAGTCGAAATAATAGCGCCCGAAGAGGTAAAGTTTTAATCGTACCATTCAGGAATTGAAATTGTCACAAAATATTGTTTTACCACAAAAATAACATAGTTTTAATCGTACCATTCAGGAATTGAAATATGATACGGTTGCAGGTAAACAAGTGCAACTCATTGGTTTTAATCGTACCATTCAGGAATTGAAATCACATTGGAGCGGCTGGATATACATCCCACCTTACTGTTTTAATCGTACCATTCAGGAATTGAAATATTCTAACAAATTAGCTACATAAGCTGGTAAATTGGGTTTTAATCGTACCATTCAGGAATTGAAATGCGTTTAACAAAATATCTTTATAATCCCCATACCCGTTTTAATCGTACCATTCAGGAATTGAAATCTTTTACATCATTCTTACATTGCTCTAAATACTTGCGTTTTAATCGTACCATTCAGGAATTGAAATTTCTTTTTCACAACTCTCTTCTGAGTTGGTGCGGGTTTTAATCGTACCATTCAGGAATTGAAATCCAGTCAGCATTGAAAACGGTTTTCAAGTCGTTTAGTTTTAATCGTACCATTCAGGAATTGAAATTTATGCAAAAGATTTGCGGGAGGCGGAGCGTACACAAGTTTTAATCGTACCATTCAGGAATTGAAATTTGCGCTCCCACATCATATCAAAAAGCCCGAACCTGGTTTTAATCGTACCATTCAGGAATTGAAATGTTGGTAAAAGAACTGTACAACCCAGATCTTAGATGGTTTTAATCGTACCATTCAGGAATTGAAATGAACAAACTGATTTGCAGCACTTTCGATTTTTTGCGGGGTTTTAATCGTACCATTCAGGAATTGAAATATTGGTAGCGTGGGCTTTATTTCACCGCTCTTATCGTTTTAATCGTACCATTCAGGAATTGAAATTAGAAGCCCCTGCAAGCGGGTTGACGCCGACAAATAAGTTTTAATCGTACCATTCAGGAATTGAAATGCTGGCAGGGATATTACTTTTATTACATACACTATGTTTTAATCGTACCATTCAGGAATTGAAATTTGCGTCGGCGGGGTAATACATAAAAGACAGTTTACAGTTTTAATCGTACCATTCAGGAATTGAAATAAGCAACCGAACAGACAGCCAACCAGCCCCCCGCAACAGTTTTAATCGTACCATTCAGGAATTGAAATGTGGTAACCATCTTTAGACCGTGCATCAAACTCATTGTTTTAATCGTACCATTCAGGAATTGAAATCTGCTTGAATAGTACTAAAAATGCTACTCGCTTCATATTTTAATCGTACCATTCAGGAATTGAAATTAAAACGCCGCTTGCTTAAACAAAAACCCGAGCAAATTTTAATCGTACCATTCAGGAATTGAAATCGCTTTTAGCGCTTCTAAGAGCCTCTATTGCGTGCTTATTTTAATCGTACCATTCAGGAATTGAAATAAGCGGTTGAAGCTGTTGAACACGCACAAACTTATAATTTTAATCGTACCATTCAGGAATTGAAATCTAACTCCAATATTATACGCTCCCGCGCCTCTGCAATTTTAATCGTACCATTCAGGAATTGAAATTTGTTGTTCAGGTAGAAAAAGACGGCTGTAAGGTCTATTTTAATCGTACCATTCAGGAATTGAAATCTTGAACTTGCAACAACTACACGGGTACCCGTACCTATTTTAATCGTACCATTCAGGAATTGAAATATCTGTTCAGCTTCTTTTTTAAGAAACTCTGATTCAATTTTAATCGTACCATTCAGGAATTGAAATTGTAAGGCATTGCAGCGGTTTACCAATGACTTGTTAATTTTAATCGTACCATTCAGGAATTGAAATCGTTACTATGATGTGATAACACGGCATTATGAGATTATTTTAATCGTACCATTCAGGAATTGAAATCGTGTAGCCGCGCGATGGCTTCAAGTATTTCACCTGTTTTAATCGTACCATTCAGGAATTGAAATAATATAGTGGTACCACCCGTTGTCGCCAACGGAAAGTTTTAATCGTACCATTCAGGAATTGAAATTTTTCTACAAAAAAACACAATTAATTCTATTTATTGTTTTAATCGTACCATTCAGGAATTGAAATCTGTATTAGTGTAAGTGCTATCGAAGGAGTCAATCTCAGTTTTAATCGTACCATTCAGGAATTGAAATCTCGCAGACAGCACGATACAACTAATCGTGTCGCGAGTTTTAATCGTACCATTCAGGAATTGAAAGCAACTTCAAATCAACTGCAACGCTTGTGTCTGTTAAGTTTTAATCGTACCATTCAGGAATTGAAAGCTTCATTAACTTGCCTGCCTAATTCTAAATCCTTGTAGTTTTAATCGTACCATTCAGGAATTGAAAGTACCCGACGGGGAAAATCGCTTAAAACGCAAATAAAGTTTTAATCGTACCATTCAGGAATTGAAAGATTGGTAGCGTGGGCTTTATTTCACCGCTCTTATCAGTTTTAATCGTACCATTCAGGAATTGAAAGAGTTAAAAGAAATACTCTCTAATAAACCGTTTCCAATTTTAATCGTACCATTCAGGAATTGAAAGTTTCCTATTTCAATAAGCTGAAAGCAACCCTGAAAATTTTAATCGTACCATTCAGGAATTGAAAGATTGACAAGCAGCACAACAAAGAAACTTTACGACTTATTTTAATCGTACCATTCAGGAATTGAAATACGAAAAATACTTCGATTTTGTAGCGCGCGCTCTTAATTTTAATCGTACCATTCAGGAATTGAAATATTGTTTTTCAATTCAATCCATTGTGCAATGGTAACATTTTAATCGTACCATTCAGGAATTGAAATAGTACTGGAAGTTTAATACGACTGGAACGAACTACATTTTAATCGTACCATTCAGGAATTGAAATA
The DNA here is from genome assembly GCA_025056255.1 of Bernardetiaceae bacterium. Classification (GTDB taxonomy): domain Bacteria; phylum Bacteroidota; class Bacteroidia; order Cytophagales; family Thermoflexibacteraceae; genus Rhodoflexus. The sequence continues at coordinate 3,464 of JANWVT010000037.1, forward strand.
GTTGGGAGTAAAAAAGAAACGATGTGTGCAACATATTTTAATCGTACCATTCAGGAATTGAAATACACCAGCTACATAACGAGACAATAGCGCCCTGTTGAATTTTAATCGTACCATTCAGGAATTG
>JANWVT010000038.1 GCA_025056255.1 Bernardetiaceae bacterium
TACTCCCTTCAATCAGAGATGGATTGCGACCCCCCCCTGGGTCGGGATCGTGCCGGACTTGGTCAGTCGGAGTACTCCCTTCAATCAGAGATGGATTGCGACCGTTCTCTGGCAATGCTCCCGTTAGCGTAGCGTCCAGGTCGGAGTACTCCCTTCAATCAGAGATGGATTGCGACTCGCAGAGTCGACGATAACATCGCCGTACCCTTCTAGTCGGAGTACTCCCTTCAATCAGAGATGGATTGCGACTGATAAAAGGTCCCCAGATATTTCATAATCTGCGGGTCGGAGTACTCCCTTCAATCAGAGATGGATTGCGACCCGCCGCCTCAAATTCGGCTTTGGCGATGTTAAGTCGGAGTACTCCCTTCAATCAGAGATGGATTGCGACAATTGATTATTTTAGCATGGGTTTTGGTTAACTTCTGTCGGAGTACTCCCTTCAATCAGAGATGGATTGCGACTTTTTGCTAGTACTTCGTATAGGGCATCTTCAAGTCGGAGTACTCCCTTCAATCAGAGATGGATTGCGACTCTTCCTTGGATACTATACCACGAATTTCTATGTCGGTCGGAGTACTCCCTTCAATCAGAGATGGATTGCGACCAGCCTAACTGCGGAGCAAATGCCTGAGACCGGTTGTCGGAGTACTCCCTTCAATCAGAGATGGATTGCGACAGAAGGGTATAGACGGACAAGACCAACTCCTTCTCTTGTCGGAGTACTCCCTTCAATCAGAGATGGATTGCGACGTAACAGTTGCAAGGGCAGTGGACTCGAACCACTGTCGGAGTACTCCCTTCAATCAGAGATGGATTGCGACTGTCGTAAGCTCGGTAACTCAGTAGGACGAAATGAGTCGGAGTACTCCCTTCAATCAGAGATGGATTGCGACTTTTTTTTGTCCCATTTTATGTAATGGACCCACCCGTGTCGGAGTACTCCCTTCAATCAGAGATGGATTGCGACCCGGACAACCAAGCTTTCCCATACCAGTCCCCGGCGGTCGGAGTACTCCCTTCAATCAGAGATGGATTGCGACCGCAATTGCGATTGCTGCTGGCAGTGAAGCGGGTCGTCGGAGTACTCCCTTCAATCAGAGATGGATTGCGACTTAAGTAAGCGGAATGGTGGAGCAGCAATTGATGATGTCGGAGTACTCCCTTCAATCAGAGATGGATTGCGACCTTTTGAAGTCAGACGCGGTCATGTACCATGCGTGGTCGGAGTACTCCCTTCAATCAGAGATGGATTGCGACAGATACCACGTCCCCTATGCCCATATCCTTCTACGTCGGAGTACTCCCTTCAATCAGAGATGGATTGCGACCGGCATGTAGCCGAGTCGACGACTACACTTCCGTAGTCGGAGTACTCCCTTCAATCAGAGATGGATTGCGACCTATTGTTGGGATTGGTATTGGGTGCCGGTCACCGAGTCGGAGTACTCCCTTCAATCAGAGATGGATTGCGACAGGGCTGTTTTCCTTAAAGGCGGAGGCGAGCTATGTCGGAGTACTCCCTTCAATCAGAGATGGATTGCGACAAGGGGTGTGAGCGGTATAGCGCAATTCCCGTTGCGTCGGAGTACTCCCTTCAATCAGAGATGGATTGCGACTGTCTTTCCACATCCATTGATTTTAACAACTGATAGTCGGAGTACTCCCTTCAATCAGAGATGGATTGCGACAGAGAGCATTGCCCAGATTGTTCGGTGTATTTGGTCGGAGTACTCCCTTCAATCAGAGATGGATTGCGACTCGACCACCATTTGATGTCTTTCCACATCCATTGATGTCGGAGTACTCCCTTCAATCAGAGATGGATTGCGACTGCAACCTTTTTCTTTCAGATATTGAAAGAACAAAAGTCGGAGTACTCCCTTCAATCAGAGATGGATTGCGACAGGGGGGTACAGAGGGCGCGGGGGCGGGGTAATGGGTCGGAGTACTCCCTTCAATCAGAGATGGATTGCGACTTAGTAGCAGATTCATGTAAGTAGAAGTTGTCCTGTCGGAGTACTCCCTTCAATCAGAGATGGATTGCGACAGTCTTCTTCTGGGAAGATTTCTAATAGTTTTTTTACGTCGGAGTACTCCCTTCAATCAGAGATGGATTGCGACTGTTGGTATGCGAGTCGAGTAAGAACGAATCTATATGTCGGAGTACTCCCTTCAATCAGAGATGGATTGCGACAACACATCTTTAAGGATGAGTAGTACGCCTGGAAATGTCGGAGTACTCCCTTCAATCAGAGATGGATTGCGACAGTTTACGAATGCGCTCTTCAAGTTATATACTATCTGTCGGAGTACTCCCTTCAATCAGAGATGGATTGCGACACCAGTTTGTGGTCATTATCATTGAAGAGAGTACTGTCGGAGTACTCCCTTCAATCAGAGATGGATTGCGACGGTATGCGAGCTAAACGAATCTATAAAAAGATATTGTCGGAGTACTCCCTTCAATCAGAGATGGATTGCGACTTTCTTGCGTTTTGGTGGACATAATAGTCCACGCCTGGGTCGGAGTACTCCCTTCAATCAGAGATGGATTGCGACTTGTGAGCGATTGTGGCCATGAGAGTTATGTAACGTCGGAGTACTCCCTTCAATCAGAGATGGATTGCGACCGTTACAGAGCACTCCATATCGCCATCCTGTTGTTCAGTCGGAGTACTCCCTTCAATCAGAGATGGATTGCGACGATGTATTTGATTTACAGTGGGCGGAGCCTGTTACAGTCGGAGTACTCCCTTCAATCAGAGATGGATTGCGACTCGTTGAAACCGAAGAAGTACTTCTTGTAGCTAAGGTCGGAGTACTCCCTTCAATCAGAGATGGATTGCGACCCGAGATTGCGTCGAAACGATAAACGTCCCGCAGGCCGTCGGAGTACTCCCTTCAATCAGAGATGGATTGCGACACTGCTGAAAGCAGTAGAGGTGAAATGAAAATTTCTGTCGGAGTACTCCCT
>JANWVT010000039.1 GCA_025056255.1 Bernardetiaceae bacterium
ACCGACGTTGCACGCCGTCGTTACACGCTGCCGTTGGTCGTGTCTTCACGAACAACCCTTTGCATACATGCGCAACAGCAAAGGATTTTTGTTGCATTAATTTTCTACCATCATGACTACTTTTTGTTTTTTTCTTCAATATTTGCCATCCTTATTGCGGTTTCACATGCGCCTACTCATGAAAATTGCCATTTTTTCGCTGTTATTGGTTGTAGTGCTGTTGCTCGGTTTGGTGTTATTATTTCGCTATCAGCTGCAAAATCACCGGCAACCGTTGCCTATTCACCGTGTTTTTCCAGTTGCTGATAGCGTACGCAATGCGATGATTATTTTTGCACATCCTGACGATGAAATTGCCGTGGCTGGGGTATTAGCACAAATGAAACAATCGGGTTGGCGGGTAGCGGGCATTTACCTAACAGCGGGCGAGGCAGGCAAAACCGGTGGACTGGTTCCTGCCAGCCAACTGGCAGCTACGCGCAAAGAAGAGTTGCAAGCTGCTGCAAAGATATTGGGGCTACAGTCGGTTGAAGTATTAGACTTTCCCGATGGCAAGTTGCAAGTTGTTCCGCCAGATACGGTAAAAAAAGTGCTACTGGAAGCTATTGAACGCCATTGCCCGCAACTGATTATTTCATTTGACGACAGGGTAGGGCTTTACGGGCACCCCGACCATGTTTATACAGGTCGCATAGTGTTAGAGCTTTGCCAACAATATGCAGATACAGCTCATTTTCCAGTGCAGCAACTCTACTGCCCTACCCTTACCGACGGCATGATAGCCTTAGCCAGGCGCATTTCTCAGACTTTCAGAAAAAACTACCCAAAAGAGGTTGGTCGTGGTTTGCCTCCGCCCAACTTTGGTGTTTGCATCAGCCCACAAGGAAAAGACAAATGGCGTGCTATCCGAGCACATCGCACTCAAAAACATGTTTTTGACGACGTATTTCCCTTACACGACCGCATTAGCCCACAGCTTTACTTTCAGCTTTTTGCCGAAGAATACTACGCTTTGCTATGGAAGCGATAGGGCATAGAGAGCGTTTTCTGCATATTTTGAGGAGATGGTGAGCAACCTTGTCGTTAGGCGAGCCAGCAAATTTTAGCATACCTTTGCAAAAGTTATCACAAAGGATTTGTTGCATGGGTTTAGCAAAAATATTTTGGATATTATCGTTGGCAGTTTTTTTGGCAGTTCTGCTGATTACCTACATCTACATGCCTGAAAACGTAGCTGTACTGTTCGATGAGTTGGGCTTGCCGTACTACTTTCTGCCGCGCGACTACTACTTCTACGCAGCCTTAATGGCTTGCGTGCTGCTCAACGGCGCGGTACTGTTGCTCGGCAGCAGCGTCAGCCGTTTGCCTTCTTCGCTGCTTCCTGTTCCCAAGCGCCACTACTGGGCAATGCGCGAAAATCGCTCTCGCTTTAGCAAACGTTTTGCACATTGGACAAAAGGCATTGCATTTTTTCTCAACTTAATTTTGTGCCTTTGGTTGGTGGATATTCTGAAAGGCAACGACTCGCAAATAGATTTTAACACCCAAACGCTGCTCTATGTGGTCAGTGTTTTGCTGATTTTATGGGTAGGATTCTACTTTATGCTGTTTGGGGTGTATGTGGAAAAACTGGACTGACCGGCTGCACTTGCTTAGCACGCTGACCCCTGCTAAAATATGCAATTGGCTGTACTTAGTGGGAAGCTACTGGCTTTCTCGCCAGTTGGGAAAGCCCATGCACAAAGGACTGCCCGCTGCCATTTCCATTGAACCTACTACTGCCTGCAATTTGCGCTGCCCAGAGTGCCCCAGTGGTTTGCGTTCCTTTACACGTCCTACGGGAATGTTGCAAACCGCTCTGTTCAAAAAAATCATAGACGAGTTGCATGAGCGACTTATTTGGCTAACGTTTTACTTTCAGGGCGAACCGTATTTGCATCCGCAATTCACCGAACTGGTGCGCTATGCACACCAGCGAGGCATTTACACAGTAACCTCTACTAACGCACACTTTTTGAGCGATGAAAATGCTCGCAAAACAGTGGAAAGCGGACTAAGCCGCTTGATTATTTCCATAGACGGCACCACTCAGGAAACATACCAAGCATACCGAGTTGGTGGTAAATTAGCAAAAGTACTGGAAGGCACACAACGACTTTTGGCTTGGAAAAAGCAATTGAATAGTGCCACGCCTCATGTTGTATTCCAATTTTTAGTGGTTCGCCCCAACGAGCACCAAATTGCAGCTATAAAAGCCCTTGCCAAAGAAATAGGCGTAGATGAACTACAGCTGAAAACTGCCCAAATTTATGACTATCGCAACGGTTCGCCTCTGATACCTACCCAGAGCCGCTACTCGCGCTATGCCTTGCAAACCGATGGCACCTATCGAATCAAAAACCCGCTGAAAAATGCCTGTTGGAAGATGTGGCACTCCTGCGTGATTACGTGGGACGGCAAAGTGGTACCCTGCTGCTTCGACAAAGACGCCCGCCACGTGTTGGGCAACGTAGAGAGTGTTTCCTTTTTCCAAGTGTGGTACAGCAAAACTTATCAGGCATTCCGCCAACGGCTGTTGCAGGCACGCAAAGAAATTGACATTTGTCAAAACTGTACAGAAGGCATGGCTATTTTTGAAGACTAATAGCTGAGGCGAAAACACTGGTGCGCAAACAAAACAACATAAGCAACATAGCAAATGAAAACGTTCCATGCTGTTGCACCTCTGCCGTTGTTCGCCTCCCCCCAAGAACAACCCCGTCGCCGTTGTTCGTGTCTTCACGAACAACTCTCAAAATCTCCTCAGCGGTGCGTGCGGACACACACCGCAACATAGGGGGCATAATAGCCCGTCAATCCTGAAATCCTGTCTGTGAAAAGATGGCGCGCTGCCGTTGTTCGCCTCCCCCCAAGAACAACCCCGTCGCCGTTGTTCGTGTCTTCACGAACAACTCTCAA
>JANWVT010000003.1 GCA_025056255.1 Bernardetiaceae bacterium
CTACAATGCGGGCGTCAACCAAACTATTCGCAGCCTCTTCGGAGCTACGCTTAACGCCTTGAACAACTATGCCCACCTGGAACTGGTCAACCCTGCCGCTTCTGGCACGGCAGTGAAAACCCTTGCAGGCAATGTCCGCATCCGCGGCAACCTCATGGTGGGCGGAAGAGTAGCTGCAGACCGCTTCCTCACCTCTATTAACTACCAATCCTTCGGGCAAGCCAATGAACTTGCAGCAGCTAACCACAACATCAACATTCAGGGCAACTGGGTAGTGTTCAGTACAGGTAACCGAGACGCTGTAAACAGTGCTTTTGATTTTTCAGGTTCATTCAATGCGGTCAACAACCTCTTTAATGCCGGTACAGGCACTGTTACCTTTGAAGGAGGCAATCGCGCTCAGGTGCTGGCTTCGGGCAGTGTGGTCAGTGGCACGGGCACGGGCTTTACCCAAACAGTTTCCAACCGCTTCTACAATGTGGTCATTGACAAGGGTACTACGGGCAGCGTGCACGGCAGAACGGTGTACTTGCGCGAAGACCCCCTGCTTATTCAACAATCCGTTACTTTTACTAACGGATTCTTTTGGAGCAATGCGGACGGCAGTGAAAACAATGGAACAGTTAATCGTCAAGATGATGATAATCAAATCACCTTCCTGAATAATGCAGGAACCATTCAAGTATTAGGACCAGGCACTTTTCCCGGCGCACCAGGACCTCACAACAATAGCTATGTAGTAGGTGCAGTGCGCAAAATAGGCACCTCCGCAACTCCAGCCAGTGCAGTAGGCGGTGCTAATACCTTCGACTTCCCAGTTGGTCATACGCCGTTTGTAGCAGGCTCTTTGCCCGATACTTGGTTAAGCAGAGGTTACTACTATGCTCCATCAGGTGTGTTAGACCTAACAGCTAATCACGATTTTGTGGCGCGCTACTATGGTACTAATCCCAATTTGGCTGGCACGACTATTCCCTCGGGTATTCGTCCGCAAGACATCACCACTGCTGGCACTGGCAGCCACTATCCTACTAATGTAAAAGAGCCCTCGCTGCGCTTTATTAATGAAAGCGAATTTTGGACAATAGATTATAGCAGCAAAATAGGTCATACTACTACCTCCGGGCTATCGTTCCGTGCTAAACTGAGTTGGGACAGCAGCCCCAACCGAACTGCTATTAATACTTCTTTCTCTACTGCTCCGCTCAAAGTAGCTCACTGGACTAACAAAGGCAGCGGGCTAATGTGGTACAATGAAAACCGAAGCGCCTTTTTAGGCACAGCAACCGCTGGCGTGCAGGTGTCTAACTCCACTAATTTTAACGGACCGTTTAACAATGCCGACGACCAGCTTTCTATCCTGCCCATTGAGTTGATTAGTTTCAGTGCACGAGCCATAGCCGGAGACCGTGAAAAAGTAGAAATCACTTGGCAAACAGCATGGGAGCGCGACAATGACTACTTTGAAATAGAAAAAAGCCGCGATGGCATTCATTTTCAAAGTATTGCCCGCGTATTGCCTAAAGGCAATAACGGTTCGAGCAATAGCTTGCAAACTTACCTTCACTACGACGAGCAACCATGGCTCGGCAAAAACTATTACCGGCTCAAGCAAGTAGATTTTGACGGTACAACTACTTACTCCAAAATTGAGGTTGTCATTTTTGAACGCAACGCACTCGACCCCAATGCTGGTAATATGGAAGTATATCCCAACCCGTTTGCAAGCAACAAACAAAGTCTGAAAGTAGTCCTCCCCGAAGGAGGCATCGGTGCAGGTTGGCTGGTAATGTGGGACATGGCAGGCAGGGAAGTATATCGCGAGCGCATTGCAGAAAAGCAAACGCTCATAGAGCTTGAACCGCGCGAAACACAAGGAAGACTTGCCAATGGTGCTTATATCATCCGTGCTATTGGTCGAGAGAAAACTTTTACTGCCAAAGTGGTGGTAGAGTAAAACCATGATGATGGCGTGGAAATATATTAACGCAATGTTCACCACTGAACCCAAGTTGCAACTAAATATTTGAAAAATTCTATTTCCACGCCGCTGTTTGCGCATTGATGTTGCATATTGTCGTTGTTCGTGTTTTCACTAACCATCAATTTTTTGTTGCCAGTGAGGACACGTGCAACGACATTTTAATTTTGTTTGGAAATTGCAAAATGAAAGCGCGATTTTATGGTCAATTTTTTCTTTGTGCGCCTTTTACTTACAAGCGACTGGCTATCAATGCAATTCCATTCCAGCAAGGTTAGCAACAACCCGACGAAAATGTGGAAACGCATGGGGTTGCTTTGCTTAATACCATAAAGCAATTCTTACGAACAACTTGTCTGAAAAATTTAACCTGTCAATTGGTGCAAGGCATGCAATTATCGTTTAACTTCGCGCAATTTTTGGGCTTACATGAACAGCTGCTGCTTCTGTCGCCTAAAAGCGTTCCTTTTCACCTCATTTTCCAAGTAAAATTTTGATTTGAGATGCCGAAAAATCAAGACATCAAATCCGTACTCATCATCGGCAGCGGACCTATTGTTATTGGGCAAGCCTGCGAGTTTGACTACTCTGGTTCGCAAGCAGCGCGTTCGCTGCGCGAAGAAGGTATTGAAGTTACGCTCATCAACTCCAATCCGGCGACTATTATGACCGACCCGGTTACTGCCGACAACGTGTATTTGATGCCGCTGGAAAAAAAGTCTATCGTCAAAATTCTTGAAAAGCACAAAATTGATGCTGTATTGCCAACAATGGGCGGACAAACCGCGCTCAACCTCGCTATAGAGTGCGAAAAAGCGGGTATTTGGAAAAAGTTCGGCGTAAAAATGATTGGTGTGGACATCAACGCCATCAACACCACCGAAGACCGTGAGTTGTTCCGCAAAAAAATGATTGAACTCGGCGTAAATGTTTGCAAAGGCAGAATTGCCAAATCATTTTTGGAAGGCAAAGAAATTGCACAAGAAATCGGTTTTCCGTTGGTAATTAGACCCTCTTTTACGCTGGGGGGGTCAGGCGGTAGCTTTGTGAACCATCCCGAAGATTTTGATAGAGCATTGCAGCATGGCTTGCAAACCTCTCCTGTGCATGAGGTACTCGTAGAGCAAAGCATTCTTGGCTGGCGCGAATATGAATTGGAACTTTTGCGCGACAACAACGGAAACATCATCATCATTTGCTCAATTGAAAATTTTGACCCGATGGGCATTCACACGGGCGACTCCATCACCGTTGCCCCTGCTATGACCCTGCCCGACACAGTGTATCAACAGATGCGCGACCTTGCCATTAGAATGATGAACGGCATCGGAAAGTTTGCCGGCGGTTGCAACGTACAATTTGCTGTTAATCCGGCAGATGATACCATTGTAGCCGTTGAAATCAACCCGCGCGTGAGCCGTTCCTCAGCACTGGCTTCCAAAGCAACTGGCTATCCTATCGCCAAAATTGCTGCTAAACTTGCTATTGGGTACAATCTGGATGAGCTCATCAATCCTATCACCAAAACCACTTCTGCTTACTTCGAACCAGCATTAGACTATGTGATAGTGAAAATTCCGCGCTGGAACTTCGACAAATTCCGCGGAGCCAACACCGAACTGGGCTTGCAAATGAAATCCGTTGGCGAGGCAATGGGTATTGGCAGAAACTTTCAGGAAGCCTTGCAAAAAGCCTGTCAGTCGCTGGAAATACGCCGCAACGGACTGGGAGCAGATGGCAAAGAGCTAACCGACCAAGAAGCTATCTTGAAAAGTTTGGAACACCCCAGCTGGAATCGCTTGTTCCATATCTACGATGCGTTTAAAATGGGCATCGCCTTTAAAACTATTCAGAAACTCACCAAAATTGACCGCTGGTTTCTTACTCAAATTGAAGAGTTGGTATTGCTCGAAAAAGAGATTCAGAAATACACTCTGGAAACGATTCCGCGTTGGTTGTTGCTCACAGCCAAACAGAAAGGCTACTCCGACCGCCAGCTAGGACATCTGCTCCGTTGTTTGGAAAGCCAAGTACGCAACCGCCGCAAAGAGCTAAATATCAACCGTGTGTACAAGTGTGTGGACACTTGCGCAGCAGAGTTTGAAGCCAAAACCCCCTACTACTACAGCACTTTTGAAGAAGGCGAAAACGAGTCGGTCGTTTCAGACCGCAAAAAAATCATTGTACTTGGCTCAGGTCCTAACCGAATTGGGCAGGGTATTGAGTTCGACTACTCGTGCGTCCATGGCGTACTGGCAGCCCGAGAGGAAGGCTACGAAACCATTATGATGAACTGCAATCCTGAAACCGTTTCTACCGACCCCGATATATCTGACAAACTCTACTTTGAACCAGTTTTTTGGGAACACCTGATAGACTTAGTAGAGCATGAAAAACCCGAAGGCGTGATTGTGCAATTAGGCGGGCAAACTGCTCTTAAACTGGCTGAAAAATTGCATCGGCATGGCATCAAAATTATCGGGACAGACTTTGAAAGTCTCGACTTGGCAGAAGACCGCGGCAAGTTTTCCGATTTGCTCAAAGCTCATAAAATCCCATACCCTGCCTATGGCGTCATTCAAGATGCCGACCAAGCCTCTGAACTTGCCAAAGAACTGGGCTATCCCCTATTGGTACGCCCCAGTTATGTACTGGGCGGACAAAGCATGAAAATAGTGATTAACGACCAAGAACTGGAACAACACGTGGTTAATATTTTGAACCAAGACCCTGACAACCGCGTTTTACTCGACCACTTCTTGGACGGAGCCATTGAAGCTGAAGCCGATGCCATTTGCGATGGCGAAGAGGTGTATATCATTGGCATCATGGAACACATCGAGCCAGCGGGTATTCACTCAGGCGACTCCAATGCTGTGCTGCCGCCTTTTAACCTTGGCGACTTGGTTATGAAGCAAATCCGCGACCATACACGCACCATCGCTCTGGCACTTAAAACAGTAGGACTTATTAACATTCAATTTGCTATTAAAAATGACGTAGTGTATGTGATTGAGGCAAACCCACGCGCAAGCCGCACCGTGCCCTTCATTTGCAAAGCCTATCGAGAACCCTATGTTAACTATGCTACCAAAGTGATGTTAGGCACCAAGAAAATCAAAGATTTTAACTTCAAACCTCACCGAGAAGGCTATGCTATCAAAATTCCGGTGTTCTCGTTCAACAAGTTTCCGGGCGTAAGTAAAGAACTAGGACCAGAAATGAAATCAACAGGAGAAGCCATCTACTTCATTGAAGACCTAGACGACGACAAGTTTTTAGAGCTCTACGCCGAGCGAAACTTGTACCTAAGCCGTTGATGTATCTGCCGATCTTTCAATGCAGGCAAAACTTTCCTTGCCTGCATTTTTTTATTTTCGTACGTCAGTTTACAAACTCTATGAACGAACCACAGTATCACCTATTTGCAGAAGAACGCCTACGCACTTTTGCCACTGAAACTTTTCTCTACTTTGGTGTGCCAAAACCAGATGCACAACAAGCCGCTGATGTACTCATAGCTGCCGATTTACGCGGCATAGATTCACATGGTGTGGCTCGCTTGCATACCTATTTTGACATGTTGCAACTGGGAAGAATCAACCCTAAACCCAATATTCGGATTGTGCGAGAAAAAATGTCCACCGCTACTGTTGATGGCGACAACGGGCTGGGGCTGGTAGTTGGTCCGAAAGCTAACCAGATAGCTATGGAAAAAGCTGAAAAAGCTGGTTCGGGCTGGGTAAGCGTTTGTAATACCAACCACTATGGCATTGCAGGCTACTATGTGCTGCAAGCACTCAAACGCGATATGATTGGCTGGGCAATGACTAACTCCACCAAGCTAGTGGCGCCTTTGTGGGGAGCGGAGCGCATGCTGGGTACAAACCCTATTGCTATTGCTTTTCCGGGATGGGAAGAGCCCCCTATTGTGATTGATATGGCAACCAGTGCAGCTGCTTACGGCAAAATTGAAATCGCCAAGCGAGCAGGCAAAGCTATTCCCGAAGGATGGATTATTGACAAAGACGGAAACACCAGTACCAATCCATCAGATATGATAAACGGTGGTGCACTACTGCCGCTCGGCTCCGACCGCGAACATGGAGGGCACAAGGGCTATGCCTTGGCAGCTATGGTAGATATTTTGTGCTGTGTGCTAAGCGGTGCCAACTGGGGACCTTTTGCTCCGCCTTTTGCTTTGCGGCAAGAAATTCCTGCCCGCTCGGTAGGTAAAGGCATTGGGCACTTTTTTGGCGCCATGCAAATTGATGGTTTTATGGATGTAACGACTTTTAAAAAACAAATAGACGATTGGATTCGCACCTTCCGCGCTACTAAACCTGCACCCGGCACAGCAGGCGTGCTTATTCCCGGAGACCCAGAGCGCGAGGCAGAAGCCATTCGCCGCCAAGAGGGCATCCCCCTTATTCAGGCAGTAGTAGATGACTTGCTAGATATTTCCCGACAAACCGGAATTCCTTTATGAAGCACAGACTTTGCTGAATGCTACAATAAACTTAGTAGGTTTCTGTGAGGCTTGATGGGTTTTCAAATGCACGTCGCCGTTGCACGTCGCTGTTGCACGTCGCCGCTGCACGTCGCCGCTGCACGTCGCTGTTGTTCGCACCCTTACAAACAACAAAACCTACTGTGCATGTGAAGGGTAGTCAATCCTGCAATCCTGTCTAAACCGTACTTGAAGTAGCTGCTTATTCAAGGTAATACCAAAATAAATTCGCTGACTGAGAAATGAGTGGCGGGGTAATTGACAATGCGTACAACTGAGTAGTTCTAAAAGTAGTTGACTACACCATCAAAAAAAGACACGTATTTACTTGGCACCACATGCCAATGCTCTAATGTAGCTTACTTTGTTTTAGTCTGCTGAGCAGCAATGTTTTTAGCGATAGCATCGCCCACGGCTTTCATTACTTCATGCCAAGCTTTGGTATATTCAGGTTTCCACCTTTCAGCACGCACACTTGCAATGGTTTCTACTAAAAGTTTAATAAATGGCTCAAAGTATTCAGGTTTAACACCGTATTTTACATGGCGCGCTGCCAGTGAACGTACCTCCTCTGTAATTTGGTCTAACTTGTTGAGCTTGGTAATCACTAATGTAATGGCAAAAGCTAACTTTCGGTGCTGCTCTTTTTCATCTCCTTTAAATAACTTTTTGTATTCCGGATATTTTTGAAACAATCGGTTATAGAACTGTCGCCCAATCTCCGGTCCGTGTCCAATAAGGTCTGCCCACGTATCTCTTACGATTTGTATACTTTCTTCGTTAATCATTTCCATGTATTTTTGGTTATGCGAGCACCATGCACAAATTTGGTATGTTTTTCCTGTTTTGCAACAGGAAAAACAGGCATTTTATTACACAAATAACATTGCAAAACAGTTTACAGATTTGCTCAAATAGCAGGAGAGGCTTTTCCGGGTTGTTCGCTCTCAGAAGCATCACTCTCTAAATCAATCTCTTCTATCACTTCTTCGCTTTCCAGCTCAAAAGTATCGTCTATTTCAGGCGTTTGCACGCGTTTAAGCCTACCAGACTGAATCATTTCCTCTTCTTCCGAAATATAGGGAATTACTTCTACGATAGGGCTAAGGTTTACGTCAGTGATTTCGTAGGGAATTACCCACGACTTGAGTTGTTCATCTATTCGCTCAATAGCTTGCCGGCAGTTTTGGGCGGAAACAAGCATTAGCGAGGTAAAGCGCTTTTCCTTACCACTTGACTCGTCTACATCATGATATGCTATTTTGCATTTGTACCATGTTTCGCAGTCTTCGTAATTAAAAATTTCTTTGAAGCCTGTCTTAGATACGCTCTGAATGAGAAAATCAGGAATGCTGCTTCCTAAACTGCGATACAGACGTGCCTCAGCATCTGTAAAGGAAACAGCATCTACTAAGTATGTTTCAGAGACCATTTTCATTTTGTCATTTTCCAAAAACTTTGCATATTGAATCTTGCATTGGAACCATGTAGCCATAATTTTAATCACAGATTAAGCGTGAAGATGAACAACCGTTCAAAGTAGCTGCAAATTAATAAAAATTGATATGTTTTGCCAAATTCTTTATGCCGCGGCTTACATTCTAACAGGGAATAGTAAACTTTGTGACACGGTTTGGAGTTGTTAGCACATGAAAACTGCTGAAAAAGGGTCTTCTTCTTTCATTGAGCGCTTGGAAAAAATACATCCGCATCTGATGCTGATGTATGTTGGGGTAGTAGGTAGTTCGCTAATTTTTTTCTTCTTGTCCTTGTTATTTGTTATTACAGCACTAAGGCAGCAGGTACAGATAGCTTTGCCAAGTGCTTTTGCCTTCAGCACAGCTGTTTTGCTCATGAGCAGCTATTTTGCGCATCGCTATTTGCAACACTTCAAAAACGACCGCGCAAAGGAACTGGCTCATAGTGCTTGGGGAGTGTTTATGACCGGTATTGTGTTTACTATTTCGCAAGTAATTGGCTGGATAGAACTGTCGGAAAGCGGTGTGCGCTTTGCAGGTAAAGCTACCGGTGCTTACTTGTATTTGCTTTCCGGATTGCACGTTTTACACTTGCTCGGTGGACTGATTTACACGCTGGTACAAGCTATTGCAGCTCATAAAATTAGCAAAGATGCCGTGCAGGCACTCATTGTGTTTAGCAATCGATACGAGTGGGTGAAAGCTCGCATGTTAGTGGTTTATTGGCATTTTCTCGATGTGGTTTGGATAGTGTTGTTCATTTTTTTTGCCTTACTGGTATAGCTTTTAGGTGCTTTTTTTGTCTTTAATAATTCTTGTTTTTCTAGAAGGAGCATACAGTAGCATTTTTTCATAGAGCGACTCAATATGTGTATCGTGAATAAGCATGGCGCGATGTTCAGCTTTGTAAAAACCTTGGTTAACGGCATGGTCTAAAAAATCTAATAGTTTGTCGTAAAAACCGTGTACATTAAGCAGCCCTATGGGTTTTTGATGAAGTCCTAAGTGTGCCCAAGTAAGCATTTCACAAAGTTCTTCCAAAGTACCCATGCCACCGGGTAAAGCGATAAAACCGTCTGCCATTTCAAACATTTTGGTTTTCCGCTCGTGCATGCTTTTGACTACAATCAACTCGTTAATTTGGTTGTGTCCCTTTTCTGTATCGAGTAAAAAATTGGGGATAATACCCGTAACTTTTCCGCCATATTGGAGCATAGCATCAGCCAAAGCGCCCGCTATACCTGTTGTTCCGCCGCCGTATATGAGGCGGATGTGATGACGTGCCAAAAACTGTCCAACAGCTTGGGCTATTGGTAAATAAGCCAAATTGAAACTGTTGTTAGTGCCACAGTATACACAAATTGCTTTCATGAGCTATTTAAATAACACGCCTTGCTCCACGATAGCGAGGAGCAAAATATTGTGTAAAAATAGGTTGTTCAATCACACCTCTGCTGGTACTGGCATGAATAAACATGGCTTCTTGTGGTGCACCTCCTTTGGTAACAATGCCTACGTGTGAGATGCGGTTAGGGTCGCTGTCGGTAGTGGCAAAAAATACTAGGTCGCCGGGTTGCAACTGGTCAACACTAACCGGAATTCCCTGTAAAATCTGGTCGCGTGAGGAACGTCCTAGTCGAACGGGCATATTGGCTTCTTGAAAAACTAATTGGGTGAATCCAGAACAGTCTAATCCTTGGCGGTTAGTGCCACCGCTTTTGTAGGGCGTGCCAATAAAAGTGCGTGCATGAGCCAAAAGCCGGTTAATCATTTCTGCTCGTTGTACAATATTGCTGTCAGCCTGTGGCTGTGGACGAGCTGTTGAATTTTGCAAAATAAGCGTGTTAAAAAACTCATCAAAAACTTGTTGATGAATACGTAAATCTACTTGACAAACTGTTATATTCCCCTTGCTATCACGCAAAAATTGCAGCCCCTGAGTTTGACCAGAAGCAATTATTTTATCAAAGAAACGGTCAAAAAGTTTCTGATGTATGTTCAAGTCTATTTGTGCACCCCACAGGTTGCCTTTGCTGTCTTTCAGGAAAGTAATGCCTGCAACGTTCATACTCAATTTAGGTTTGAGGTAGCGGAATCAGCATAAGTTTTACTTGCGTTTCTGAGTTGGAAAAACGCGCATTAAGTCGGCATTGAATTTAGCATTTTTAATTGGGATGAGAAAAATTACCTAAAAACCATCAGGGCATTTCTTTGCTAAGCGTTTGGTATTAGAAGGTTTCCTACATTCGCGCTTAAAAACACGCTCATGATGCAGCGGCTGTTGATTATACAAACTGCTTTTATAGGCGATGTAATCCTTGCCACAGCTTTGATAGAAAAAATGAAGTTGTACTATCAAAACAATGTGGAAATTGACTTTTTACTGCGCAAAGGCAACGAAAGTCTGCTACAAGGACATCCGCACATTCGCCATCTGTGGATTTGGGACAAGCAAAAAAATAAGTATGGCAACATGTGGCGGCTCATTGGTCAGCTAAGGCAGCAAGCCTATACACATGTTGTGAACGTACAGCGGTTCGCTGCCTCTGGCATATTTACCGTACTGGCTGGCGCAAAACAGACCGTTGGTTTTGACAAAAATCCGCTGAGTTGTTTTTTTACGCGTCGTGTAGTGCATACCATAGGCAACGGTCAGCATGAAATAGAGCGCAACCAGTTGCTAATCAGCCACTTAACAGATAACCTACCTGCTCTTCCGCGCTTGTACCCTTTGCCAAAGCACTACGAGCAAGTAGCCGTATTCAAGCGAAAGCCTTATGTATGCCTTGCTCCGGCTTCGGTTTGGTTTACTAAACAGTTTCCCGCTGAAAAATGGATAGAACTTGTGGACAAGCTACCGCCAGCGTGGCAAGTGCTGCTAATGGGTGGCAAAGAAGACAGCAACTTATGTGAGTACATCAGGCAACACGCACGGCATCCACAAGTGCAAAACATAGCTGGCAAACTGAGTTTGTTGGCTGCTGCTGCTCTCATGCAACATGCCCACATGAACTATGTAAACGATTCTGCCCCTATGCACTTAGCTTCGGCAGTAAATGCGCCGGTCTGTGCCATTTTTTGCTCCACTGTTCCGGCATTTGGTTATACACCACTTTCTGAGAAGAAAATTGTAATAGAAACGCCTGAAAAACTGTCTTGCCGTCCTTGTGGGCTGCATGGAAAAAGTCGTTGCCCGAAAGGGCATTTTCAATGTGCTACAAGTATTTCTACCGACGTTATCATTGCTCAAACTTTGGATGTAATCTGATAAACGGTAAGTTGCTAAGGCATAATGAAGGACTCAGCAAGGCAAATCTTCCATCATTAATTTGCAAGTCAGCTGTTAGGTGTGTGCTCATACACAACACACGCCTGTTCGTGCA
Organism: Bernardetiaceae bacterium; assembly: GCA_025056255.1. Taxonomy (GTDB): domain Bacteria; phylum Bacteroidota; class Bacteroidia; order Cytophagales; family Thermoflexibacteraceae; genus Rhodoflexus. The sequence goes on from JANWVT010000003.1 coordinate 11,353, forward strand.
GACACAAGCAACGGCGGCGTGCAACGGCGGCGTGCAACGGCGGCGCGCAACGGCGGCGCGCAACGGCGGCGTGCAACGGCACAGTAGCAATGAGCTTTGTGCACATGCTTACTTGCTTGACTTGCCCTAAGCAGCGTTCTGTAAGCAATATGGCGCCAACTACGGCTGTTTATGCGCTCCTATGAGTGGTGCTTAAAAAAGCAGTTTATAATTGGCTGATTTCTAAGGTAATGTTTAGCCGAGCTTGTTGCTCGGCATGGTCGCCTAATTTGCCATATATGGCGGGTCGTTCTAAAAAAGCAGTCATCACTTTTTTTCGGGCAACTCTGTAAATAAAATCAGGATAAAAGCTGTATTCTTGTCTTATTTGCTGGGTATATGCCTCGTAGATTTCAGGTGAACTACTTAAAATGGCAAGGTCGAAGTCTAAAAACCATTGCAAATCGTTTTCTTGGGTAGGCAGATGTTGTTTAGTAGCTAAAATATAGTGTGTTATTTTGTCTATTACTACCCTATCGATGGCAAGTTGGCGCAGTGCAGTGGTAGCAAGTGCAGCACTCTGCTCCTCATTGTCTTTGCGTAGGGGCTCATAAATAGCATCGTGAAACCAAATACTCAGCAGTACAGCCTGAAAATCTTGTAAGTTGTCGCGATGTTTTTCGGCAAGTTCAAGCATGAAAGCAATGTGTTGCAAGTTGTGGTAGGCGCGGTGTTTTTCGTTGTATCGCATGCAGAGTTGTTCGAATAGTGCAATTAGCAGGGGCTTTTCTGCCAAGCCTTGCAGCTCTGATAGCCACAATTGTTGCAACTGCTCAATCATAAAAATAATGGCTGACTCCTTTGGTAATGCACCATTGGGCGGCAATATAGGTTCCCATTACTACTACGCCTGCAAGTGGCAGCGGAGTGTAAAACTTGTTGAAAGCCAAGTAACTATCCGAAATCAGAAATAGTACAGCACCTACAAACACTCTGCCGGCTATGCGCTGCACGAGCAAGTAGGCAGCCACTGCCATAACAACAATTACGGCTACATACACCCCCACGGCGGTCCGCATAGCACCTAAATGAGGCGATAGTATTGTATACATGCCTATTCCTGCTGCAAACAGCAACAACACAACCGGCTTGAGCACAATGCGCCCTAACGACAAGTGAAACTTTTGCAAATAAGTAAAAGCGAAAATGTAACTCACATGAGCCAGTAAAAATGCTCCAAGCCCAAGCATAAAGTATCCTTCTATCATCAAGGCTACGTCGCCAACAAACGAAAAAGCAAGTGCAGCTATGATGGCATAAATTGCTGTATTAGAAGCCTTTTTCCCATGTATATTGATGTAAAACAATATTGCCAGTAAAGGCATCAGTAAGGGTTTAGAAACTTGCACCAAAATTGGCTGTTTTAACAAATGCCCTAACAGGTTAACTGCCCCCACCGCAAAATATGCAGTTTGCCAAAAGTTAGTTTTGTGTTTCATGGCTCGTCTTTAATGTATTCAATATGCTGCTACGTATCATCACGTAGCAGAAAGCCGACTGTACGAATGCAAAGCCTGTTCTATTTCTGCCAAAGTGGCAGGTATGTTAAACCTGCAAGAACCAATGCCATCTATGAGGCTAAGCGAAATAGTACCGTTTTGATTTTTTTTGTCTTGCAGCGTCATAGTAGCAATTTTCGCAATAGCTTCTTCCGACAGAGCAACTTTGCCGTATAGCCGAAGCAAGTAGGTTTGAACTTCTTCATAGCAATAGGGTGGCAGCAGTTTTTTCTGCATTGCCAGCCAAGCTTCGGCTATCATGCCCAGAGCAATAGCCTCTCCGTGTAACAGTCGGTTTTCGGCGGGCTGATTTTCAAGAAAATAACTTTCTACTGCATGCCCAATAGTATGTCCGAAATTGAGAATTTTCCGCAATCCTTTTTCGGTAGGGTCTTGTAAGACAATCTGTTGTTTCAAAGCTATGGAGTGCGGAACAACCTGCTGCCAGTCAAGTTTCTGAAAATCGGTTGGTTGTACAAGCTCTTTCCAAGTTTGTCTATCAGCTATTAGCCCGTGCTTGAGCAACTCTGCAAAACCGGAGCGCAACTCGCGGAAGGGCAGCGTAGTTAGAAAACCAGTGTCTATCAGCACATAAGCAGGCTGGCAGAAAACACCAATATGATTCTTGAAGCCTTGAAAGTCGATACCCAATTTGCCTCCTACGCTGGCATCTACTTGTGCCAACAAAGTAGTAGGTATTTGCACAAAGGCAATGCCCCGTTTGTAAGTAGCTGCACAAAAGCCCCCCATGTCGCCAATAACACCTCCGCCCAAGTTGAGCAATAAGGCATTGCGGTCGGCATGTGCTTGGGTAAGGGCTTGCCATATCTGTTCACAAGTGTGTAGGTTTTTGTATGCTTCTCCCGCACGAATAATAATGAGCTGATGGTTAGCAGGCAAAGCGTCAGCTATTAGCGGATAGCAATACCGATGTGTATTTTCATCTGCTAACACAAAAACAACCGACCACTTTCGTTGTATCACTTCGGCAAGACTTTGCTGGATGTTACCAACACGTACGTAACTTGGCAGTGGCATATACACTTTTACTGTTAGGTGTTGTATCCCAATAAAGCTAACATGGCGTCGCTGCTTTGCTCTTCGCTGAACAGGCGGGTGACCAAGTTACCTTGCTCATCTAAATCAATTAGTACATGTTTGGCACAAGGGATGAGGCAATGTTGCAAGCCGCCGTATCCGCCAATAGTGTCTTGGTAAGCGCCAGTATGGAAGAAACCGATGTACTGCGTAGTAGGATTGTTGTTTTCATCCTCTATTTTGGGCAAATAAATATTAATAGTTACTGCATCGGAGTTGTAGTAGTCGTCGCTGTCGCAGGTCATGCCGCCCAAATTTACTTGCTGATACTCGTGGCTCCAGTTGTTCAACGGTAGCATAATAAAACGCTGCCCTGTTCCCCACGTATCGGGCAGGTGCGTAATAAAGGAACCGTCTATCATATACCAACGCTCGCGCTCGTTTTGCAATTTTTGCCCCAGTACCGAGAAAATAATAGCACCGCTTTCCCCTACCGTAAAACTTCCAAATTCGGTAATAATGTGAGGAGTAGGGACAAAATTCTTGTCGCATACGTATTTAATAGTCCGGACGATTTCATCGATGATTTGTTGGTAAGGGTAGTCATGATGTAGCGAAGTTTGAATAGGTAAGCCCCCGCCGATGTCAATCGTGTCCAAATCAGGACAAATTTTTTTCAATTCGCAATATTTATAAACAAAGCGGTTGAGTTCTGCCCAATAGTAAGCCGCATCGCGAATGCCAGAGTTAATGAAGAAGTGAAGCAGTTTGAGTTTGGCTTGGGGATGATGCGCAATTTGATTGCGATAAAAATCTATAACATCGCTGTAACGAATCCCCAGTCGCGAGGTGTAAAAAGCAAAATCTGGCTTTTCATCGGAAGCTACCCTGATGCCTAATTGAAAAGGTTGCTCCAAGTCGTCATAAGCACGGATTTCTTCCATATTGTCCAGCACGGGAATCATATTTTGGAAACCGTCTCTAATTAATGCTTTGATGCCATCGGTGTATGATTTTCGCTTAAAACCATTGGAAATAATGAGTACATTTTTATCGAGGAGTTTTTCTTCATATAACTTTCGAATAATGGCGATGTCGTAGGCAGAAGAGGTTTCCAGTTGTGCGTTGTGTTTGAGCGTTTCTTGCAAAACAAACTTGAAATGAGACGATTTGGTGCAATAGCAATAAGTGTAATTACCTTGGTAGCCGCATTTTTCCATAGCTGTGGCAAAATATCGCCTAGCGCGTTCTATTTGCTGCCCTATTTTAGGCAAGTAGCTGATTCTGAGAGGCGTGCCATATTGCCGCACAATATCCATTAACGGTACATTGTTGAAATACAACTCGTCATTTTCTACGCGAAAATTTTCAGTAGGGAAATGGAAAGTCTGGCTGATGAGATCAATGTATTGCATCGTAGCATATTTGTTAAATGGGTTGCAAATTAATCAGCTTTCGGAATAATCATATTGCCAAAGTGTTAAAATACCATATAATAACCAGTTTCACTTATTACATGCCCACCGCTAACCAATACACAAATATGAAAAAACCACTCATACATAACGGCAAAATTTTGATGTAATAAAAAGAAAAAAAGTAACGCAATTTGTTGCATATTACTTGTTTATTGTGTTTTTTTGCAGCAAGAATTTTTGAAAATTAACATATTAGTTTTATATTTGAAACGCCCAGTTTTGCCCCAGTTTCTTATGAACCGAAGAATTGCCTCATTACTTGTGAGAATGTGCTTATTGTGTTTTTGGCTATTAAAAGGCTCTGCTGCTTATGCAGGTGAAATTGTGCTTACAGGCGTTTACAATGGAAAAAATATCTACATTCACAACCCCATTAACGCTGGCAAAAGTTGCATCACTGGCATTGTGCTAAATGGCAAAGTATTACCTGCTCCTCAGTCCTCAGCTATTGATGTTGATCTTTCCCACCTCCAAATGAAAGACAGGGTGGAACTGCGTATTATCCACAGCGACGACTGTCGCCCTAAGGTAATTAATTTCACTGCTCTTGTAGAGAAGCCCGATTTCCAGTTCGCGTTTAGCGAAGTTACTGCTCATTCTATAGAATGGGTTGGCAAAGGCGAAAATAAAGAAAGCAAGTATTTTGTAGAAGTGTTTCGCAATAATACATGGTATACCGTAGCCACTAAGCAGTGTACGGCTTTAAACGGTAACAATAAATATAGCTTGCCTATTGTTCATGAAGGTAATATTTGCAAATACCGCATCAAATATTATAACATGATGACCGGCGAATCGAGCTATTCACGCCAAATGGAGTTTATTCCGGCAGCACAAAAACCAGTTAAAAAAGCAATACTGGCTAATAAAATAGAGTTTACTGCTGAAACAGACTATGCCTTGCTCGATAACGAATATAACGTTGTACTGAGAGGCAGAGGTAGCATAATTGATATTAACAATTTGAAAAAAGGCGAATATCATTTGATATTTGCTAATCAGATTGAGCCATTGGCAAAGAACTAATTTGTCCAGTCATTTTCTAACCAACTAACTAGCAGTCGCATCAAGGTTATTGGTGCGGCTTATTTATTTTCATAGATTTATCGAAACTTAATTTGAAAATGAAAAAGAACCTGTTGTTACTATCAGCAGTTGCTTCTGCTGCCTTGCTTATGGTGAGTTCATGCCAAACACCAGTTTCAAGCGACTCCTTACCGTCTGAATATCTGAAAAGCCCTGAAACAGGGGTCAGAACTGGCGGTGTGCGCATTATCCCGATAGAAACACCGGTAGGCAAGTTTCATGTGTACACTAAACGCATCGGCAACAACCCCAAAATAAAGGTGTTGCTGTTACATGGTGGTCCTGGTGGTAATCATTTGTTTTTTGAGTGTTTTGAAAGCTATTTTCCCGAACATGAAATAGAGTTTTACTACTACAATCAACTAGGGTCTTACCTTTCAGACCAACCCAAAGATTCTAGCCTATGGGTAACCGAAAGGTTTGTAGAAGAGGTAGAACAAGTACGCAAAGCTCTTGGGCTAAACAAAGACAACTTCTACCTTTTAGGACACAGTTGGGGTGGCATTTTAGCCATGGAATATGCGCTTAAATACCAGCAACATCTCAAAGGATTGATTATCAGCAATATGATGAGTAGTTGCATTGAATATGGCAACTATGCAAAGGAAGTATTAGCTAAACAAATGCCTCCCGACGTACTGGCGCAAATTAGGGAAATAGAAGCTAAAGGCGACTTTTCCAATCCAAAATACATGGAATTGCTCTTGCCACATTTCTACAAAAAACACGTTTGCCGTTTAGAAGAGTGGCCTTTTTCGCTGAATCGCGCCTTAGAGTTGGTCAACCCCGATGTGTATGTCATTATGCAAGGACCAAGCGAGTTTGGCATTGCCGGCAGGCTTGCAAAATGGGAACGAACAGCAGACTTGCCCAACATTAAAGTGCCTACATTGGTCATTGGTGCCCAGCACGATACCATGGACCCACAGTTTATGCAAAAAATGGCAGATATGTTGCCACAAGGGCGTTCACTGATTTGCCCCAACGGCAGCCATTGCGCTATGTGGGACGACCAAGAACACTACTTCCCAGGACTGATTTCTTTCATTAAAGACGTAGATGCAGGTGTGAAAATAAGATAGGCAATGGCAATGCAAGTTGTATGATAAAGTCTTAAATTACTTGATTCAAGGTTGTAGTAAGTTCACAGCCGAAGTAAACCTTTAAGTGATTGTTAGTTTTTTGTAAGGTTGCTTTTGCCAAATTCATATTCAAATTCGCCGTTGTTCATGTACTGCCGCTTATCGCACGTGTAGATGCATGCAGCGGCGAAAAGATTTTGGGGTGTAGAAGAAGGAAAATGCCAAAATTCGCAATCCTCAATCCAAACTTCCGTAGCAAGGTTGTTTTTCAGCTACAAAATCCTGTTCGTCTTGCCATTTTACTGATTTAGGTTTTCATAAAACCTAAACATACGCTAAAAGGTTATCGTAGGGATAACGTACAGCAAGTATGTTCATAGTAAGAGGCCTATCCCTACTTGTTAGAGGAATACTATTCAAAAGTATACTTTTTGTGCCCAATTTCAGTTTTGGTTGTTACACAGGCGCATATCCGAGTAATTTGCGTTAGCTACTCAATGAACATGCCTACACGTATTTTTGCACATCTTCTACTGTAATTTCCAAGCCACTGCTCATAATAACCAATCGCTCAATCACATTGCGCAGTTCGCGAATATTTCCCGTCCATTCATACTCTTGTAGTGCTTTCATAGCATCTTCGCTAATGTGCTTTTTGGCTGCCCCGTAGTCTTCGGCAATTTCTTGCAGAAAATAGTCAGCAAGCAGGGGAATATCTTCCTTGCGTTCCTTTAAAGATGGTACATGAATTACAATCACACTGAGGCGGTGGTAGAGGTCTTCGCGAAAGCGTCCTTGCCTAATTTCTTCTTTGAGGTCTTTGTTAGTGGCTGCCAGTACGCGAACGTTTATTTTAATTTCTTTGTCGCCACCTACGCGTGTAATTTTATTCTCTTGCAGGGCGCGCAATACTTTTGCTTGTGCCGAAAGGCTCATGTCACCAATTTCATCTAAAAATAAGGTGCCACCATTGGCTAACTCAAACTTGCCGATGCGTTGTTTGACTGCAGAGGTAAAAGAGCCCTTCTCATGTCCAAACAATTCACTTTCAATCAGTTCCGATGGAATAGCTGCACAATTGACCTCTATTAATGGTCCTTCGGCACGATTGCTCAAAGCATGAATAGCTTTGGCAACCAACTCCTTGCCTGAGCCGTTGGAGCCTGTAATCAGCACACGGGCATCGGTGGGTGCTACTTTGGCAATCATTTCTTTTACGTGTCGCAGCGCCTCCGACTCGCCAATCATACGGCTACCTTTGTTATTGATGATTTTTTTGCGCAACGTGCGAGTTTCTTCTACTAGCGATGACTTGTCTAATGCGTTGCGCAGTGTAACTAACAAGCGGTTTAAATCTGGTGGTTTAGAAATAAAATCGTAAGCTCCTTTTTTGGTTGCCTCTACAGCGGTTTCAATAGAGCCGTGTGCTGAAATCATGATAAATTGCGTGTTCTTACCCAGCTCCATTGCTTTTTCCAACACCTCAATGCCATCCATTTTGGGCATTTTTATATCACACAGACAAATGTCATAATCATTGGCTTTGAGCTTTTCGAGCCCTTCCTCGCCGTCTTTGGCTTCGTCTACTTCGTATTTTTCATATTCGAGAATTTCCCGCAGCGAGTAGCGGATGCTTTTTTCATCATCTATAATCAGAACCTTAGGCATATAGGAACAGTTATGTTAATAGCCTGCCACATTCAAAACAGAAATATGCGGCGATTTTATGAATTTTGCAAATAGACAAAAAGGGTATGTTATGAGTGAATCAACAGCTGATAACGATATTATTGTCAATCGGGTTGCCAACAGCGGGCTAATTAGTATCGATTTAGAAGATTTTTATCACCCGGGCGAGCGCGTGGTGTACGACCTGAAACAAAATCTTTTTCAGGAGCTGCTATTGCGCGAAAAAGACTTCCGTGAATTTCTCAAAACACACGATTGGACACAATATACCGGCAAAAACGTAGCTATCACCTGTTCAGCAGATGCCATTGTGCCCTCATGGGCATATATGCTGCTTGCGGTACATCTTGCGCCACATGCTAACATGGTCGTTTTCGGGGACTTGGCAGATTTGGAAGACGCTTTGTTTCGCGAAGCACTGGCAAAAATTAACCCCGAGGACTACCGCAATGCCAAAGTGGTTGTGAAAGGATGTAGCAAATATCCTGTTCCCCTGTCGGCTTATGTAGAACTTAGTCGCAAGTTGCAACCTGTTGTGGCTTCGCTTATGTATGGCGAACCGTGCAGCACTGTACCGCTATACAAACGCAAAAAATCCTGATTTTTTTAGTAACTACTGCAAATTTGATTGTTCTTATGCAACACTTGTTAGCAGTGATTACAGGCGGAAGCCGAGGTATTGGCAAAGCTATTGCAGAGCAATTTGCTGCCATAGGTTTCAACTTAGTACTTTGTTCGCGTAATCAAGCAAATGTACAGGCTGCCGCCCAAGCCATTAGCAACCAATATGGAGTACAGGTACACGCATTTGCCGCTGACCTTTCCGAGAAAAAGTATGTTGGAGAATTTGCCAATTTTATTCACAAATTGGAAAAGCCCGTAGATGTGCTGGTGAATAACACTGGCATTTTTATGCCCGGACAAATTCACAATGAGGCAGAGGGCATATTGGAACAGCAGATAGCCACTAACTTGTACAGTGCTTATCATCTCACCCGCGCTCTGTTACCGGCAATGATGGAGCGCCGTGAAGGGCATATTTTCAACATATGTTCAACGGCAAGCATCACTGCATATACCAACGGTGGGAGTTACTGTATCTCCAAATTTGCACTACTGGGTATGAGCAAAGTTTTGCGCCAAGAAATGAAGCCATATAACATCCGTGTAACAGCTATTTTGCCCGGCGCTACCTTAACTGATAGCTGGGCAGGAGTAGACTTGCCCGAGTCGCGCTTTATGCCAGCCCAAGACATCGGGAAAGCCGTAGTAGCCGCATGGCAACTCTCTAAATACACAGTAGTGGAAGAACTGCTGTTGCGCCCGCAATTAGGCGACATTGAATAGGAGCGTATTCAGCATTTGAAAAAATTAATTTGCACGTTGCACGTTGCCGTTGCACGTTGCCGTTGTTCGTGTCCCCACAAACAACTCATCAACATCGCAGCAAATATTGCTGCTTAGGAAAATGCAAAATCAAGACAAGACTTATCGCTCTGGATTGAGTTGTAAAAACCTGTCTGCCTTTTTCCCACCACCAAGCGAGAATGTTTGCCGCAAGCACAACAAAATATGAAATGTTTGATTAGTTATCATTATCCAACAACTCTAAGCAGTAAACAAGTACAAAAATATTTGAGAAATTGATGCACATCCGTAAAAATCTGTATTAATTTGTTGCAGGCAAAGGCAGGCAGATGCGGAGCGACTTCTTGAAAAAGTGCAATAAGCCGCGCATCTCCCCTACTGCCCTTTGGCTTGCACAATTTTCTTCAAGAGTTGCTGACTATTAATCATCAGACCTTTGCATAAAAACTTATACCTATGAAAATCACTTATTTGGGACATGCCTGCTTCTTGGTTGAATTTGGCGGCAAAAATCTTCTGTTCGACCCTTTCATCACTGCTAACCCTTTGGCAAGCCACATTGATTGGCAGCAAATCAAAGCCGACTACATCCTCATTACGCACGGACACCAAGACCATGTGTTAGATGTAGAAGCCATCGCCAAAAATACCGATGCAACGCTGATTTCCAACTTTGAAATCATCACTTGGTTCAGTGAAAAAGGACTGAAAAAAAGCCACGCTATGAATCACGGTGGCAAGGCTTCTTTCGAGTTTGGAACCGTTAAATACGTCCATGCGGTGCACTCCAGCCTATTGCCCGATGGCAGCAATGGTGGCAATCCCGGAGGCTTTGTAGTATGGGGTGAGTCTGGCTGCTTTTATGCAGCAGGCGATACAGCGCTTACACAAGATATGCAACTTATTCCGCTCACTTGTCCTCAGTTAGACGTAGCTATTTTGCCAATTGGCGACAACTTCACTATGGGCTACGAAGACGCTGCCCTTGCTGCCGATTTTGTACAATGCAACAAGGTTTTAGGCATTCACTACAATACCTTCCCGCCTATCACCATTGACACTGAAAAAGCACAAGCCTATTTTGCCAGTAAAGGTAAGGAATTACTCCTTCCAAAAGTGGGTGAAAGCGTTACAATATAACTTAAAGCAAACGATGTAAGACTAACTCCACAAATCTGCACTTTTCAAATCAAAGGCTTGCTGTTATGCCACTGGTTTAATAGCAAGCCTTCTTATTAAGCCGTATGTTGTTTTGTCTCTACAATTAGAAAAATGAAATAACAGCAGAGTTTGCAGAGCAAATTAGATGCGCATAGCATCAACCGATACATTGACCCATTCAACAGTGCGTGTAAATTAATTTTTCTAACACTCAATTTTAACACGTAAATGGAGAAAAAATTACCATTTGTTTACAGCTGCGGTATCAACGCATATAATATTGGCTTACTCGGCGAAGCATCCATCATTAAGCTAATAATATTGAGCTGGAGTACATATGCTCCGTCGGGAATATGATTAGGTACATAAATCAGCTCGGTGATGGTGCAATGCCGACGTGTTGCTTGTGGGTATTGCCAAAAATTGCGGTGCATGAGCAATTTGCCTCCATCCTGCTCCTTATCTACCGAAGGCAAATCGCAGAGCAAGTGCTGCACACCCTTAGCGGCTAATAATAGCCCACAGTCTGGATGAAAATAAGGCGGATTGGTGCCAGAGTAGTGGCGCGTTTTTTTGTCTTCTGTATTTGGCAATGTCCTGACTATCAATGCTTCCGGAGTGTTTTGACTCATCGCTTCTTCTAACTGCTCTGGAAAAATACAAAGGTCGCCGTTGGGAGTTGGCTGTGGTTGTAAACTTATCAGACGTGCGGTAAATAAAAACTGCCGCAAGCACTCATGAATGGTTACAGGTTCGGCGGTAATATGTCCGTAACATTCTGTGTGTGTGCCGTTTCCATGTGGGGTAATGTGTAGGCGTTGATAGTTACAACTACCTCCCGCTGCTACGCTTCCTACAAAGCTATCTCCAAAGGTAATGACCTGAGCTGTTGGTTGTTCTGCATAGTAACAGTTCGGATTATATCCATTTAGTTGCACAGGCAAAGAAATATCTATGGGTTGAGCAGTATCTATACCAAACTTAGGAGTATGTAATATCATGGAAAGGAATAATTTTTGTGAACACTTTTTTTTTACTGATAAAAAAACTGTCGTGAAAAGCAAATACCAGTACCTTCCTATACTCTTGCTATTACATATCTTCGCCTTGTCTTCTAATTTCGCCAAGGCTCAATGTGAAGCTGTTCCTTCTGTGCCTACTCCATCGAACATTGCACCCATTGCTTGCCAAGCTAACTCCATAGTTGACAATCAAAATGTTAATAATGGCAATCTTGGTTTTTTAAATAGTACAAACATCAACCAATTAACCATTAATAATGGTGGCACGGCTGTTTTTTGCAATAATGCAAATGTACTAAATAACCTTATCATGAATGGAAATAGCCGGTTACATATTAATGGCACCTCTACGTTACCTAACGGAGGTAACTTGGGCAATAACGCCGTTATTGTAGTACAGAACGGTGGAACACTCACTACTTCCAGAAGCAACTACAACAACGCAACCATTTTGTAGTAAGAAGCGGCGGCACGCTAAACTTGAACGCCAACTTTGAAAATGCAACCATTATTATCGAGAGCGGCGGTACAGTCAATTTGAATGTTTCGTCCTTCAATCAAAACGTAACAGTTGTAGTAAACTCCGGTGCAACTTTGAACATTAACCAAAACCTTACTTTGAATCAAAATACTCGCATCATCAACTACGGAATTATCAATACCACTCGCCACATCACTTTGCAAGGCAATCCTTCACGCATTTTTAATGCTACCAACGCTGCTCGTTTCAATATGGGCAATTTAACTATTAACACAGGTGGCAGACTGGTTAACTATGGCGGGGTAAGTACTGAGGAGCTGACTATTAACGGCGGAGATAGCGGACAAAGTATCTGTATGGCAGCCAACACCGCTATTAGCGTACAACGGGTGAATGCAAACAATCTTGCCAATAGTGTGCAAGCACCGCAAGAAGCTGCCTGTTTTCGCATCAGAGGCACAGCGGCTAATCAATTTAATCAAGTTTTAACTAACTCTACTGGGCTTACTGTATGCACCCCAACAGGAATGGCACCTTCTACCGGCGGAGCAGCCAGCAGCAATAATGGTTTTGGCGCAGCAACCATAGCCTCTAATTGCAATAGCGACGCACTCTGCAACAGTATTTTACCTGTAACTTGGGTTAGTTTTAGCGCTGAGTGGCAAGATAATGATTGCGCATTGTTACAGTGGAGCACTGCCTCAGAGTTTGAAAATAGCCATTTTGATGTTTTGCGCAGTACTGACGGCTTTTATTTCGAAAACATAGGCAAGCTACCAGCTGCCGGCTATAGCAACGAACTTCAAACTTATGTTTATACCGACTGTTTTTCTCCCTCTTCTATTGTGTATTATCGCATTCGTCAAAATGATTTCAGCGGCACAAGTAGCTACTCTAAAATAGTTGCTATTACTCGGCAACCCACAACAGAATGGCAATCTGCGCTTGATAAAGGAGGAGTGAAGATAACTGTTTATCAAAATGTTTTGCGCTTACAGTTAACACTGACGGATTTATTAGGCAAAACTCTTAACCATGAAACCTTACAGCTGGAGAAGGGAGAACACTTTATTCCTTTATCTTTGACGGTAAAAGGCGCTTATTTACTGCATTTAAAATCGCAGCGTCGGGAGTGTACCCATAAGTTTTTCGTTGTTCAGCACTAACAGCTATGCAAACAGTTCGCTGGGGTATTATGGGCTTGGGCAAAATTGCACGCCGTTTTGCCGAAGATTTAAGTTTAACAACCGATAATCAGTTAGTCGCAGTAGCATCGCGCACACGTGAAAATGCACAACAGTTTGCCAAACAATACGGTGCAAAGTATTGGTTCGACCAATTTGAAGCGCTCGCTTGTTGCCCAGAAGTAGATATAGTTTACATAGCCACTCCCCATACCGACCACTACCCTTTGACTTTGCTAGCATTGCAGCAAGGAAAACACGTGCTTTGCGAAAAACCCATGGGTATCAATGCCAAAGAAGTAGTTGCTATGCAACAATTGGCTGCTGAGAAGAGACTGTTTTTAATGGAAGCTCTGTGGACACGTTACATGCCTTCTTATCAAGTCATGCTGGAGTGGTTACCGCAAATTGGTATTATTAAGCAATTGCGCGCCGATTTTGGTTTTGCAGCCCGCGTTTCCCAAGAGCATCGTCTTATGAATAAAGCCAAAGGCGGAGGCGCTTTGTTAGATATCGGTATCTATCCCGTTTTCTTAGCCTTGCAAGTGTTGGGCATACCCGAAAACATTAGTGCAACTGCCACTTTGCTTAGCTCAGGAATAGATGCTGCTTGCCAAATTGACTTTGACTATCCTCAACAAGGTGCAAAAGCATTGCTTACGTGTACTATTTTGCAAGATACAGCATCGGAGGCTGTCGTTATTGGCGAAAATGGCAATATTCACATGGCTAAACCTTGGCATAGTTGGGGGGCTGTAACACTACAGCTAACAGGCAAACCGCCCCTCACTTTTACGCCCGAAAAACGAGGTAATGGTTTATGGCTGGAAACTAACGCTGCTGCTCAGGCTATACGCACAGGAAAATTGGAAGAGCCTTTGATGCCGCATGCTGTCAGCTTGCAAATTGCCCATGTATTAGATGCCATTCGGGGGCAAATTGGGCTTCGCTATTCACAAGATTGATGGCGTATGCGAGTTAAGATGAGCTTGATAGTTAGCCAGCACTTTGTACTTGCCAAAAAAAATTACTTGCTGGTGGATTGAAAACACGAATAATGGCACATGCAACGGCGGCGTAGGAATTGATTTTTTAACTACTTAATTGTGTAGCTTTATTAGAAACGCAAACGACTGCTAAACTACTCCAATTGGGTAAAAAATGTGCTTGTGCCTAGCGCAGCAATAATAGCAACCATATTCACTCTGACCTTGTTTAAACATTACCCTGTACATGCTCCATCCTGTCTCCCTAATTGGCTTGTGGATAGATGCACGCTGATTTTGAAAATGTTACTTTGCACAAATGTCTATTTAGCTTGCTTTGCCAACTTGCTATGGCGATAGCTATATCCGAAGTAAATCAGCATACCGGCAAAAGTCCATATTAAGAAGCGCGTCCAATTCGTAAGTCCGAGTTCTGTCATCAAATAGAGGTTACAAAGCAGCCCCAACATCGGAATCAATGAAGGTTTTAACGCAATGCTGTAAATGGAAGCAGCAATACACACTAAAATAAATCCCCACATGGGTATTTTTTGTTTAAATGATTCCCAAGAGCCGTAAGTGAGAAAATTGTGTACGCTTTCGGGTGTATTTACATATAGCAATACAGCTATGCCTACGAGCAGACTCGGCACAATCCAGCGGCTGCTGATGTAAGGAATTTTAAATCGAGCATTTTTGTTTAAGCCGTGTTGTTCCATGTAAAGCACTCCACCACAAACAATTACGAAGGCAAACAGCGTACCGATGCTTGTTAGGTCTGTTACCTCGGTAAGGTTCATAAATAACGCTGGAATAGCTACTACTAAGCCAGTTACAACAGTAGAAAATGAAGGCGTTTTGTATTTGGGATGAATTTTGGCAAATTTTGGGGGCATCAGTCCATCACGACTCATCACCATCCAAATGCGCGGCTGACCCATTTGGAATACCAACAGCACACCTGCAATAGCAATAATAGCGCTCAAAGCTACCAACCCCGACATAAAATTTAGCCCAATCATGCTGAAAATATGTGCAAGAGGGTCGCCTACGGCAAGTTCTTGATAGGGCACAACGCCTGTTAGAATAAGAGCAATCAACACATACAAAATAGTGCAAATGAGCAAAGAGAGAAACATAGAGCGCGGCAAGTCCTTTTGTGGGTTTTTACACTCTTCCGCTGTGGTAGAAATAGCATCAAAACCTATGTAAGCAAAAAAAACAGCTGAAACACCTTTGAGCACACCACCAATACCATTGGGAGCAAATGGCGACCAGTTGTCAGTTTGCACATAAAAAGCGCCTACGGCAATCACTGCCAAAATCACTGCCAACTTAAATAGCACCATTAAGTTAGCCGTGCGCTTTGTTTCTCGCATGCCAATGTACACCAAATAGGTAATCAGGCAAACAATGGCTAATGCGGGAATATCGGCTATAATGCGAAATCCGCCAATACTAGGCGCTTGCTGCCAAGCCAAGTATGCTTCGCGCGAAGCTTGTGGAAAATCGTTGAGTGTTTTACCTGCTGCTATGGCTTGGCTGATTTCAGTATGGGTGCGTGCAGCCGTTAGGTAGTCCATTGAAAAATAATGCGGAATTTCCCACCCGAAGCCAGCCATCAACCCTGTGAAGTAGTCGCTCCAAGAAATAGCCACGGCAATATTGCCAATAGCATATTCCATTAACAAGTTCCAACCAATAATCCATGCTACTAACTCACCAAACGAGGTGTAAGCATAAGTGTAGGCACTACCTGAAACGGGAACTGAACTAGCAAACTCGGCATAGCACATGGCAGAAAAGCCACATGCAATAGCAGTAAAAATAAATAAAAACACTACCGCCGGACCGCCAGAAGCACTTGCGTTGCCAATAGTACTGAAAATACCTGCCCCCACAATAGCAGCAATGCCAAATGCTGTTAAGTCTAACAGGCTCAGGTTTTTATGCAACTCTCCGTGTGCTATATCTGCTTGTTCAGCAAGAATGTCTTGTATTTTTTTCCGCCGAAAAAGTGAGCGAACTTTCATTTTCAACCTTTAAATGGAAGGCAAAAAAAGCAAAGTTTCACGTAAATGCAAGTGCAAGCAAAAAGTAAAATTAGGTTAGCCTTGCACAATTTCGGCAGGGTCGGTAATAGCACTTTTCCATGCAGGCACCAAAGTGGCTATTATGTAAGGCACTATGGACAAAATAGCAATAAACAACAAGCTGCTAAACTGCACGTATGGAGTTAGATAAAAAGAAGGATACAAAACTGACCATCCTGCCATAAGTGGCTTAATAAAATAAGAATCGGCGAAAAAAACATGCAGCCATGCCAAGATAATACCCAAAGCTGTGGCAATGAAAGAAATGAGCCATCCTTCTATGATTTTCAGCTGTAACACTTCTTCCACTTGCCAGCCGCAAGCCTTCAAAACACCCAACTCCAATCGGTCTTCGCGGCTATATCCCGAAGCTCTTTCCCAAGCCAATACTAAGAAGGCAAGTAGCGCAAACAAACCACCGTACATAATTAAACTACCTCGCCAGCCGAAAAGTGCTTCATAAGTAGCAATTAGTTGGCTTTTAGCTACTACGCGTAAGTTAGGAAAGAGTCGGCTGATTTTCTTGCCAATATTGGCTATTTCCTCAGGATTGTGTACACGTACTGCCAAATCAGTAATTTCATTGGCGGCATACTGCAACACCTGCCGCGCATCGCGAGGGTGCATTACAATTAAATCACGGGAGAGCAAGGAGGTTTCTACTGGTAGCTGGTCTGCAATTTGGAACTGAAAAGTACCAGTTCCTAAGTCTGTAATGGAGAGAAAGTCGCCTGTGGAAATATGGCGAACTTGGGCTAATCCGCTGCCTATCAAGATTTTACCTGTATCTAACACTACCGACCGGATAGCGCTTGTCTGCGGCAACCCACCCAGTGTACTGTCGGCTGCTACAATGGTAAAAACTGCTCCCGTAGCGCTGTCAAACCAGTAGCCCCAAATGCGCCCGTGTAGGCTTTTGATGCCTTTAATGCTCCGAAGCGAATCTAACAAGTTGTTTTTGAGAGGGACCAGCCTTCCACCAGCAAGTTGTTGTACCCAAAGTTCTGGCAAGTCGGCAAGTACGTGCTTAGCTTGTTTGCGAATGGCATCTGCAAAAAATACAGCTGATGCAAAAAGCGCTACTGTCAGGGCATAAATAACAACAAGCGAAACAAGTTTTCGCCACTTTCTTGCCAACGACAATAGCGCGTAGGTAAGCAAGTATATTTTTGAGGTTTAAGGTTTACTGGAAATATTCTTTCATTCGCTCGAAAAAGCTTTTCTCTGCCTTGTCGGGGTTGGGCTTAAAATTAGGCGAGTCACGCAACTTTTCGAGCAAAGCCCGTTCTTCTCGCGTGAGATTTTTAGGCGTCCAAATGTTGATGTGTACCAATTGGTCGCCTGTGGTATAGCCATTTAATTCTTTGATGCCTTTTCCACGCAATCGCAATATTTTGCCGCTTTGTGTGCCGGGGGCAATATCAATTTTGGCTTTGCCGTCTATGGTAGGAACTTCTACTGAGGTTCCTAATGCAGCATCTACAAAGCTCACGTGTAGGTCGTAGTGTATGTTGATGCCCTCGCGCTTCAAGACGGGGTCTTCCTCTTCTTCTACAACCACTAATAAGTCGCCGGGAACACCGCCGCGGGGTGGGAAATTTCCCTTACCGCTCATTTGCAATTGCATGCCGTCTTCTACTCCTGCTGGTATTTTGATAGAGATTACTTCTTCTTCTGAGACTGTGCCGTCGCCGCCGCAACTACTGCATCTTTCACTAATAATCTTGCCCTCGCCGTTACAAGCAGGGCATGTGCTGGTAGAAATCATTTGCCCTAACATGGTATGCACCACTTGCCGAACCTGCCCACTACCGTTGCAAGTAGTACAATTCACAAAGGAGTTAGCGTTTTTAGCACCTGTTCCATTACAACTTTTACAGGCTACTTGTCGCCTAACCTTAACTTTTTTCTCTGTGCCATTGGCTATTTCTTGGAGCGTCAGCTTGAGCTTAATGCGCAAGTTAGTCCCTTTGCGGCGTGTAGTTCTTCTGCCTGAACTTCTTCCAAAGAAGTCTTCAAAAGGACTGTTGTTAAGTATATCGCCAAATTGAGAGAATATGTCCTCTACATTAAATCCGCCGCCACTGAAGCCCCCGTTCACGCCCTGATGTCCAAAGCGGTCGTACCGAGCTCTTTTCTCAGGGTCGCTCAGTACTTCGTATGCTTCGGCTGCTTCTTTAAATTTTTCCTCAGCTTCCTTATCTCCCGGATTTTTATCGGGATGATATTTGATAGCCGTTCGGCGGTAGGCTTTTTTTATTTCTTCGGCTGAGGCGTTTCTGCTTACTCCCAAAATATCGTAGTAATCTCTTTTTGCTGCCATCGCTTCCAATTTTAGGTACCCACTACAACCTTTGCACAACGGATAACTTTTTCACCAAGCAGATAACCTTTCTCTACTTCATCAATCACTTTTCCCTTCATATCCTCAGAAGGAGCCGGAAACTGGGTGATGGCTTCGTGCAAGTCTGGATTAAATATTGCGCCTTTGGCATTCATGGCTTTCAATCCTTTGTTTTCTAACACTTTAAGAAACTTGCTGTAAATTAGTTCAAAGCCTTGACGTGCTGTTTCAACAGCTTGCTCATCGGTTGCCAACGACTTTTGAGCACGCTCAAAATCATCTAAAATGGGCAACAGTTTTAAGATGAGCTCTTCATTGGCAGTTGTTAAAAAATCTATCTTTTCTTTTGCTACGCGTTTGCGATAGTTTTCAAAATCGGCGTACAATCGCAAATATTTATCTTTGGCTTCATTCAATTCATTGCGCAACTGCTCTATTGGTTCCGGTTCAGGTATGTGCTCCGGAATACCCTCATGATGCTCCTCAGCGGGAGAGGTAACTGATGCAAACTCGTTGTTTTCGTTTTGTATTTGTTGGCTATGTTCGTTAATGTGCTCTTCCATGACAAAAAATTAGATTTTCTAACATCATTTACGCTCTCAATTCACTTGCCATATTGCTGCAATCTGCCAAAATGACAGCGCCGCAGGCGGATGCAAAAATAATTGCTTTAGTTTTCAACTAGTTAGTAAGAACAAGTAATTTTTTTGTGGTATCATATCTTGCAAATTTCTATGCAACGCATAGCTTTGTGGCATCAAAAGCGTTTTCGTAGCTTAATTGGATAGAGCATCTGACTACGGATCAGAAGGTTGCAGGTTCGAGTCCTGCCGAAAACACTTCCAAAAGCCGCCTTCAAGGTGGCTTTTGGCTTTTTGAAGGGTTTGCAAAGCATTCTCTATCTTCTTAGTTCTGGAAAAAGCAAGCCGTACAATTGTACATTAGAGAAACTCATGTTGTATGGCAAGCGCACTTCCTTCATGAAAGCACAACGCAAACTCAGATAATTTGCTCAGCCGCCTAACAATGACAACAAAAAAACCCCGACCCATTTAATCAGACAGATCGGGGTTTGCATTTTTTAGCAGCTATTAATTCGATGCTCAGAGACTTATCTGTGCAAATCGAAGCGGTCGAGGTTCATTACTTTGTTCCAAGCTGCTACGAAATCTTGGACAAACTTGGCTTCTCCATCGGCACTGCCATACACTTCGGCAATCGCACGCAGTTCGCTGTTAGCCCCAAAAATCAAGTCTACGCGAGTAGCTGTCCATTTTAAAGCACCGGTTTTGCGGTCATAACCCTCAAAAGTTTCTTGTGCTTCGGAGGTAGCCTTCCAAGTGGTACCTAAGTCTAACAGGTTCACGAAGAAGTCGTTAGTAAGTGTCTCGGGACGATGCGTGAATACGCCATGCTTAGAGCCGTCGTAATTGGTATTCAGTACACGCATGCCACCTACCAACACTGTCATTTCTGGGGCAGTAAGGGTAAGGAGTTGTGCCTTGTCTACCAACAGTTCTTCGGCAGTTGCCAAGTAGCCTGTTTTCTGTTTTTTGTAGTTGCGGAAGCCGTCGGCAACAGGCTCTAAAACGGCAAAAGATTCTACATCGGTTTGCTCTTGGGAAGCATCGGTGCGTCCGGGAGTAAACGGCACGGTGATATTATATCCGGCTGCTTGGGCAGCTTTTTCAATAGCGGCACAGCCACCTAACACAATCAGGTCTGCCAGAGATACTTTTTTAGCAGTGTTAGCAGCGTTGAATGCTTGCTGGATAGCTTCCAAAGTTTGGAGTACGTTGGCAAGCTGTGTGGGGTTGTTCACTTCCCAGTATTTCTGCGGTGCTAAGCGAATGCGTGCACCATTAGCGCCTCCGCGTTTGTCTGAGCCTCTAAATGTAGAAGCAGATGCCCATGCAGTAGATACTAACTGCGATATAGAGAGCCCAGAGGCAAGAATTTGAGCTTTGAGCGAAGCAATATCTTGCTCGTCGATGAGTGGATGCGTTACTGGCGGGATAGGGTCTTGCCAGATAAGCTCTTCGGCAGGCACTTCTGGACCCAGATAGCGCGCACGAGGACCCATGTCGCGGTGAGTGAGTTTGAACCATGCACGAGCAAAAGCATCGGCAAATTCGTCGGGGTTTTCATAGAAACGCCGAGCTATCTTTTCATACACGGGGTCAAACCGCAGTGCCAAGTCGGTAGTAAGCATCATGGGCGCATGGCGAACGTTGGGGTCGTGAGCATCGGGCACGGTTCCTGCACCAGCATCGCCTTTGGGTTTCCACTGCCAAGCACCAGCTGGGCTCTTGGTCAATTCCCACTCGTAACCGAACAGGTTTTCAAAGTAATTGTTGCTCCATTGGGTGGGAGTGGTAGTCCATGCGCCTTCCAATCCACTGGTGATAGTGTACTGGGCATTACCTGTGCCGAAGCTATTTTTCCAGCCTAAACCTTGTTGTTCAATTGGTGCAGCAGCAGGTTCTCTTCCTACGTATTTGCTTGGGTCGGCGGCGCCGTGTGCTTTGCCAAAGGTATGTCCACCTGCAATAAGGGCAACCGTCTCCTCATCGTTCATTGCCATGCGTCCGAAGGTTTCGCGGATGTCGCGGGCGGCTGCTATTGGGTCGGGCTTTCCATTCGGTCCTTCTGGGTTCACGTAGATGAGACCCATTTGCACGGCTGCTAAGGGATTTTCCAGTTCGCGGTCGCCGGTATAGCGTTTGTCGCCAAGCCATTCGGTTTCAGAGCCCCAGTAGATATCTTCTTCGGGCTCCCAAACGTCTTGTCTACCACCGGCAAAGCCAAAAGTTTTAAAGCCCATAGACTCCAATGCACAGTTGCCTGCCAAAATCATCAGGTCTGCCCAAGAGATTTTCCGACCGTATTTTTGCTTAATAGGCCACAGCAACAGACGTGCTTTGTCCAAGTTAACATTGTCGGGCCAACTGTTCAAAGGTGCAAAACGCTGCGCGCCAGAGCCAGCTCCTCCACGTCCGTCGTAAATCCGATACGTACCTGCACTATGCCAAGCCATGCGGATAAACAGCGGTCCGTAGTGTCCATAGTCAGCAGGCCACCAATCTTGTGAAGTGGTCATTAGTTCGTAGATGTCTTTCTTAACAGCTGCCAAGTCTAAGCTTTGAAACTCTTTGGCATAGTCAAACTCCTCACCCATCGGATTAGACAACGACGAGTGCTGGCGAAGAATATGAAGTTTCAACTGATTAGGCCACCAGTCGCGGTTAGTAGTGCCACCACCCGCACCTGTTTTCAACATGCCATTGGTAAACGGGCATTTGGCTTGACCGTTGGCTCCATTTACGCTTTTGTGATGCGATGTTGTGATTTGCTCCATATGGCTGAAAAATAAATAGTTAATGATTTTTTGTGATTTTATGACCGCAATTTAATTAATTATGGCAATAATTGCTTGTTATCACAAATAATTTTTTTACCCCGCATTGCCGGCGACAACAAATCTCTGGCGAAAAATTAAGCATAATTTTGCGGATATTTCTCTTGACAAGGCACAATATTTTCTTTGATAAATGAATAACATTACTCGGCATCCCATTCAACATTTGGGCTATCAGTTCATTCCTAAGGAGTATTTGCCTCCTGAAAAAAACGAGTACTACCTGCGCTTTGAACAGAACCCCAACGGAAACTATCGGCACTTAACCGCCTATGAAATTGAGGCTTTGGTGCGCAACAACAATACAAGCGACGACTGGAATCAGATTTGGGTGAGTGATGCCTTCGATGCACGACTGGTAAAGAACTGTCAATTTTTTGGACTTATCCGCATCGGAAAGTTAGAACCCTATTACTTGGAATATCACAATTTGCGCATGCGGGTGGGGTTGTACAACAGCACCATTATCAGTTGCGATATTGGCGACAATGCCGTGATTGACAATGTCAATTACCTGTCGCATTACCTAATTGGCGATGAGGTAATTTTGGCAAATATCAACGAAATGGCAACTACTAACTATGCCAAGTTTGGCAATGGCATACTCAAAGAGGGAGAAGAAGAGAGTGTGCGCATTTGGTTGGAGTTGTGCAATGAAAATGGAGGACGGAAAGTGTTACCCTTCAATGGGATGCTGCCCGGTGATGCTTGGATGTGGACACGCAACCGTCACGACGAGGTGCTCATGGAAAGTTTCCGCCAAATGACCTTGCGCGACTTTTCCCCTAAGCGTGGCTTCTACGGACGAGTAGGCAATCGCTGCATTATTAAAAACACAAAAATTATCAAAGATGTAACCATGGGCTCCGATGTGTACATCAAAGGCGCTAATAAGTTAAAAAATTTAACTATCAATTCCTCTGAGGCTGCCCCTTCACAAATTGGGGAGGGCTGTGAATTAGTGAATGGTATTATTGGTGAGGGGTGCCGCATATTTTATGGAGTCAAAGCTGTTCGCTTCGTAATGGCTTCGCATTCTCAGCTCAAATATGGCGCACGGCTCATCAACTCATATTTGGGCAACAACGCCATCATTTCTTGTTGCGAAGTACTTAACTCTCTCATTTTTCCAGCTCACGAACAGCATCACAACAACTCTTTCCTCTGTGCAGCATTGTTGAAAGGACAAACCAACATGGCGGCAGGCGCCACCATTGGCAGCAACCACAACAGCCGAGGTGCCGATGGTGAAATGATTGCCGGACGCGGTTTTTGGCCTGGGCTATGCGTCAGCATTAAGCACAACTCGGTTTTTGCTTCTTTTACTATATTAGCCAAAAGTGATTTTCAGTATGAACTGAATATTCCATTGCCATTTTGCTTAGTCAGCAACGATTTAGAGCAAAATCGCTTGCTGGTGATGCCCGGCTATTGGTTTTTTCACAATCTTTATGCGCTGGCACGCAATGCACGCAAGTATATTGAGCGCGACAAACGCATCGAAAAAGTGCAATATTTGGAATATGATTATTTGGCACCTGACACCATTAGCGAAATGGTGCAAGGCTTGGATATTATTGCCCAAGCGGTTGCCAAAAGCTATCTGAATTGTGCAGGCAACAGCAGTTCTGAAACAGACCTCATATCGCTCGGGCATCGGCTACTAATAGAGGTACCAGAACAAGTACAAAAAATTACCGTTTTAGCAGAAGGATTTGAAAACAGCAAGCGTCCTGTTGTTATTTTGAAAGCTCTACAAGCATATATGCTTTACAGAGAGCTGATTGCTTTTTATTTAGCCAAACAAATTGTCGAATTTGCCAAAACTCATGCTATTAACTCGCTGACTGAGCTAATTGCCCAATTGCCCCACAACACCTTTCTTTCAGAATGGGACAATGTGGGCGGGCAACTGATTCGACGCGATGCCTTGCAACATTTATTAGCCGACATCCGCAGCGGAGCAATACAACGCTGGTCGGAGGTGCATGAGTTTTATCGCCAACAAGCAGTGCGCTATTCAGCAGACAAATTACAACATGCTGTTGCTGCTTATTTTCGCGTATTTGCACAGATGCCTAACACATTGGAAAAATTAAAGGAACTGTTGCAAAAAGGCTTGTGTACCGATGAAAAAATAACCAGAGGTATTAAAGAAAGTCGCCAAAAAGACTATGCTAATCCTTACAGGCGGGCAGTGTATGCTAACGAGCAAGAAATGAACAAAGTGTTAGGCAGTTTGGAAGACAACAGCTTCATTCGCTGGGCAGAGTTAGCGCATCAAGATTTTCGCCACTCAGTAATGCAACTTGTAGCCAATGGATAACTCGAAAAGGCGGAGGGGAAGGTAATACCCTCTCCGCCGTCTCAAAAGTACCTATTGTGGCAAAGGTATTGCATCTAAGTTTTTAGCCCTAATAGCCTGGTTGAGTTTAGGCAACTCATTGCTCAAAATGTCTTTTAGCTTTGCCAATTCGGCATCTATTTTGGCAGTAATGTCATTTTTAACAGCAATGGCTTGGTCAGTGGGTCGGAAATTGCCAGTGCCAACTACGCCTACTAAATCGCTAAGTTTGTTGTTTAGGCGAATAGGAAAGTTTAGTGGGTCTTGGTTGCTGCGGTTTTTGGTCTGATAGAGCGCTTCTTCTACTGCCGTCATTTGCTTTTGGGTGCGGTCTATGTGTTCCAGTAGTTCTTTATCTTGGGTTTTATCTAATCGCTTAGCGTAGGCATTGAGTTGCTCACGCATAGCGCGGATGTTTTTAATAGCGCGGTGAGTTTCGGTTAGTTTGTCGCGCACCTGCATTAGGAAGTCAAACTGGGCTTGCAAGTCTTCCTGTGTGGCTTTTGAGCGAGGGTCTTGTCGGATTTCAAAAGCCTGTACGGCAGAGTCTTTGCCTACTTTTAACTTAACAAAGTAATTGCCCGGTACAGCCATAGGACCTTGCAAACCGCCTCCCCACAAAATTAGCCCTTCAAAACCTTCCGCATCGGGATATCGCATGTTCCAAAAAAAACGGTTGCCGCCCGGCTGCACTTCCAATAGTTCGCGGCGGTCTTTTGCGTTGCTTGTATAGCGCTTAATGAGCTGTTGGTTGGGGTCTAAAAACTCCAACGTTACCATATTTGCTGAATCGGGTACATTTTGCAAAAAGAACTGCACCATCACCCCACTGTTGAGGTTTTCGCCGTGCAGTTTAGGGTTCCTGCTGGCATTGCCTCCACTTACGCGGTAGGCAGGGCGTGGTGGGAAAAGTGCAAACGGTTTTCGCGCCATTTCGGGTTGCCATTGGCGCAGAGGGGTTAGGTCATCTATCATCCAGAAGCTGCGCCCTTGTGTGGCAGCAATGAGGTCGCCATCTTTAATAGTTAGGTCGGTAATGGGCACAATAGGCAAGTTAAATTGTAGGCTTTGCCAATTAGCACCGTCGTCGAACGACACGTACATACCGCTTTCGGTTCCGGCAAAGAGCAGCCCCTTGCGTACTGGGTCGGCACGCAACACACGGGTAAAGTGGTCTTTGGGAATCCCATTAGTGATTTTGCGCCATGTTTTGCCGTAGTCGGTTGTTACAAACAGATAAGGTTGGAAGTCGTCCATTTTGTAGCGCGTACCTGCCACATAGGCGCCCCCTTTTACGAAAGGATGCGGCTCGATGCTGTTAATCATCGTCCATTCGGGCATGATGGAGGTAGGCGGAGTTACATTTTCCCAGTTTTTACCTCCGTCGCGGCTGATGTGAATTAGTCCGTCGTCGCTGCCTGCCCAAAGCAGCCCTTTTTCATAAGGCGATTCACAAGCGGCAAATATGGTGCAGTAGTATTCCACACCGGTATTGTCTTTGGTAATAGGTCCGCCAGAAGGTTTCATTTTTTCAGCCACGTTGCGCGTTAGGTCGGGGCTAATCATTTCCCAACTTTGTCCGTCGTTGGTTGTTTTAAACAGATGATTACCGGCTGCATAGAGCGTGTTGGGTTCGTGTGGGGAGTAGAAAATAGGGAAATTCCACTGAAAGCGATATTTCATACCCTCGGCTCCGCTGCCCATAGGATTCTCAGGATAGACGGTTACAATGCGCGACTCACCCGTGCTGTGGTCTATCCGTTCCAAAAATCCGCCATAGGAGCCGCCAAACACAATGTCGCTGTTTTGCGGGTGAACGGCAATATGTCCACTTTCGCCCCCGGCGGTTTCTTCCCAGTCTTTTTCGGTGATGCCGCTGTTGCCAAAACTGCGGTGCGCAATGCGGAGCGTAGTATTATCTTGCTGGGCGCCATAGATGCGATAGGGAAAGTGGTTGTCGGTAGTAACGCGGTAAAATTGTGCCGTAGGTTGGTTGTGGTAGGTAGTCCAATTTATGCCACCATCTTGGGTTACCTGTGCGCCACCGTCGTCGGCAATAATCATGCTTTGGTTATTACTTGGCGAAATCCACAGGTCGTGGTGGTCGCCATGTGGAGCATTGAAAGCTTGGAAAGTGCGTCCTCCGTCTTTGCTACGGTGATAGCTTACATTGAGCACATATACCATGTCTTCGTTCTGTGTATCGGCGTAGATGCGCGTGTAGTACCATGCTCGCTGACGCAAGGCGCGGTCGTCGTTGGTTTTTATCCAAGTTTCACCGCCGTCGTCGGAGCGAAATACGCCTCCCTCTTGTGCTTCTATGATAGCCCACACGCGGTTAGAATTTTTGGGAGAAACCGTAACTCCAATAATGCCAAGCGTTCCCTTGGGTAGTCCTTTGTTGCCAGAGATGTTTTTCCAAGTGTCGCCGCCGTCGGTGCTTTTCCACAGAGCAGAGCCCTCTCCTCCACTTTCCAAGCTATACGGGGTGCGGATAACGCGCCAAGTACTGGCATACATAATGCGCGGATTGTTGGGGTCTAAAATTAAATCTACTGCACCAGCCTGATTGTTGGCAAACAGGATACGCTCCCAAGTTTTGCCACCATCTTTGCTGCGATATACGCCTCGCTCTTGGCTCGGTCCAAATAAATGCCCCATCACCGCCACATAAACCAAGTCAGGATTTTTCGGATGTACGCGAATGCGCCCAATGTGGCGGCTGTCTGCCAAACCAATAAATTGCCATGTTTTACCTGCATCGGTGCTTTTCCACACGCCGTAGCCATGCGAAACATTGCCGCGCACGGTTTTCTCACCGCCGCCTACGTAAATCACGTTGGGGTCAGATGCTGCCACAGCAATTGCACCGATAGAGCCGCCAAAAAAACCGTCGGAGATGTTTGTCCAAGTGTTGCCACCGTCGGTAGTTTTCCAAACGCCGCCCCCCGTAGCCCCCATGTAGAACAAGTTAGGCTGACCGTCTACACCTGTTACAGCACAAGACCGCCCGCCTCTGAAAGGACCAATACTGCGCCAGTAAACGAACTTGTCGGGTAGTGAATAGCTAACGCCTGTTGTTGCCAATGCCATGGTGCCATTGGAGCGCTGTGCCCAAACACCTACGTTGCTGCTCATGAGCAGCAACAGCAATACAAAGTAGTAATGCACGTTTTTCATTTTTCCATACGTGTTTGTTTCGGCGTGAATTACGTTCTTTTTGGCGAATTTTCAGTCTTGCCAAATAGTTACTTGCAACAAGCCTTTCTCGCTTTATTGAAAATTTGTTATTTTATCCTATTCACAAATGCTCTCAAATACTCGTGCTGATATGTTTAACCATTCATTATCTGCATTGCTTATTGCACTGGCGCTAACGGCTTGCAACCGCTACGACAAACAGTTTACTGCTATTCCTGCCAAAGACTCAGGTATCCGCTTTTCCAATCGGATTACCGAAACCGATACCATGAACATTTTGGACTTTGAATATATCTACAACGGAGGCGGCGTTGCCATTGCCGATTTTAACAACGATGGCTTGCAAGATGTCTATTTCACAGGCAATATGGTTGCCAATCAGCTGTACTTAAACAAAGGGAATTGGCAGTTTGAAGATGTTACCGAGCAAGCGGGCGTAGCAGCTGCCGACCGCTGGTCTTCGGGCGTGGCAGTAGTGGATATCAACACCGACGGATTACCGGATTTATATGTATGTGCTACGGCACATCCCCAAGCTGAAAAGAGAGCCAACCAACTATTTGTGAACCAAGGCGTAAAAAATGGCGTGCCTGTTTTCAAAGAAATGGCTGCCGAATATGGCATTGCTGACACCACCCACACTACCAACGCTGTTTTTTTCGATTATGACAACGACGGGGATTTAGACCTATATGTGCTTGTAAACGAAATGTCGCAGACCACCTACCCTAACAAATACCGCAAAAAAATTACGGACGGCAGCGCTGTTACGACCGACCGGCTCTACCGCAACGATTACGACAGCGCACGCGGTCATGCACGATTCACCAATGTTTCTAAACAAGCAGGCATTAGGTTAGAGGGCTTTGGACTGGGGGTTAACATTTGCGACATCAATCGCGATGGGTGGAAAGACATCTACGTTACCAACGACTACCTCACCAACGATGTATTCTACATCAACAATCGCGACGGCACCTTTACCGACCATGCCCCCGAAATGTTTATGCACACCTGCTACTCGGCAATGGGCAACGATGTAGCCGACATCAACAACGACGGGCTGGCAGACATTATTGCCTTAGATATGCTGCCCGAAGACAACCGACGCAAGAAACAAATGCTCGCACCCGCTAATTACTTTCATTACATCAACAACGACCTGTTTGGCTATCAGTACCAGTTTGTGCGCAATACGCTGCAACTTAACTGTGGCAACAAGCCGGGCAGCACGCTACCTGTTTTCTCCGATATTGCCATGCTGGCAGGTATTGCTGAAACCGATTGGAGTTGGGCACCGCTGGTAGCCGATTTTGACGGCGATGGACTGCGAGACCTGATTGTTACCAACGGTTTCCCAAAAGACATCACCGACCGCGACTTTGCCTCTTATCGGGCAGCTATGGCAATGTTCGCCCCCAAATACATTTTGTTAGACGAAATCCCACGCATCAAGTTAAAAAACTACGCCTTCCGAAACAAAGGAAACGGAATTTTTGAAAAAGTAACTGACCAATGGGGCATTGAACAGCCCAGTTTTTCCAACGGTGCAGCCTATGCTGATCTGGATAACGATGGCGACTTGGATTATGTTGTCAATAATATTGACGACTCGGCGCACGTATATCGCAACAACTTAACCGAGCAACAACGCCCCGACCGCAACTACCTGCGTATCAAATTTAAGGGAACAAGCCAAAATCCGATGGGGATCGGTACAATTGTAGAATTGCACTATGGCAAAGGCGAAAAACAACTGCACGAGCACAGCCCATATCGCGGCTATCTTTCTACAATGGAAAACGTTGCACATTTCGGCTTGGGCGCTACAAAAGTGGTAGATGAAATGCGCATCATTTGGCCAGATGGCAAAACAGAAATATTAAAAAATGTGCCGGTCAATCAGGTAATCATTGCCGATTATAGCCGTGCCAAAGTTGCCAATACTCCTGCTGTTACCACTAACCAACCACCCTTGTTTGAAGCTCTCGACGCCATTTCGTATCGGCACGATGAACTGGACTACGTCGATTTTAACTTGCAAAAACTGCTACCCCACAAACTCTCTCAGTACGGTCCGGCACTGGCAGTTGCCGATGTCAATGGCGACGGGCTGGAAGATTTGTTTATCGGTGGTAGCAACCAGCGAAAAGGACGCTTCTTTGTACAAAAAAACAATGGCACATTTGAAATGCAAGACCTCATTGCCGACGTTGACAGCAGCCAAAAAATTTATGAAGACATGGGCGTGCTGTTTTTTGATGCCGACGGCGACGGAGATGAAGACCTCTACATTGCAAGTGGCAGCGTGGAGCAGCCACATGGCACAGGTGCTTACCGCGACCGATTCTATCGCAACGACAATGGCAAGTTTGTTTTGCAAGCACAAGCAATCCCTGAACTATTGGTCAGTAAGTCTTGTGTAAAAGCAGCCGACTTCGACGGCGACGGCGACCTCGATTTGTTCGTGGGCGGGCGCGTTTTTCCCCAGTTTTATCCTAAACCAGTTAGCAGCTTTTTGCTGCGCAATGATACGCCCAAGGGTGCTGCCATTCGCTTTACCGATGTTACAGCCCAACTTGCCCCTGAGCTACTTAACATTGGAATGATTTGCGATGCACTTTGGACCGATTACGATAACGACGGCGACCCCGACCTACTTTTAGCTGGAGAATGGATGCCTCTGATGTTGTTTGAAAACATGCAAGGCAAACTAACCCGCCAACAAAAACAAGGATTAGATACCTACGTAGGCTGGTGGAACAGCCTTGCCGCTGCAGACTTTGACAATGACGGCGACATAGACTACATAGCAGGCAATTTTGGATGGAACAACTTGTTCCGCCCTACCCCAGAACGCCCCGTACGGCTCTATGCAGCCGACTTCGATAAAAATGGCAGCTACGATGCCATCCCTACTGCTTACTTCCCCGATGATGCTGGTCAGCTTCGCGAGTTCCCATTTTTCGGCAGAGACGACATGATCAAGCAGATGATTGCCATCAAAGCTCGGTTTACAAGCTACAAGTCATTTGCTGCTGCCGGCATGAAAGAAGCCCTTGGTGCCGATACTTTAAAAATGGCAACCGTATACACTGCCAATTTCTTGGCATCGGCTTACATAGAAAACAAAGGCAATAAAAAGTTTGAAGTGCGGGCACTGCCACTGGAAGCTCAGTACAGCCCTGTTTTTGCTATCCTACCCGATGATGTAAACGACGACGGAAACATGGATATCCTGCTGGTGGGCAACGACTATGGCACCGAAGTAATGACTGGCAGGCAGGATGCTCTTTGGGGCTTGCTGCTACAAGGCGACGGCAAAGGTAATTTTCATGCCATTTCGCTTAATCAGAGCGGTTGGTTTGTGCCAGAAGATGCCAAAGCATTGGTGCAACTCACCGGTGCCAACGGACAACCTCTCTATGTAGTTAGCCGCAATCGGAATACATTGCTAAGTTTTCATTGCCGCATCCCGCGTCGTGGAGTATGGTTTCCCCCGAATGCCAAAGCTGCCCTTGTTACTCTTGCCAATGGCAAAAAGCGCCGTCATGAGCTTTACAGGGGGGCTTCATTCCTTTCGCAAAGCAGCCGACGGTTTTGGGTAGGTAATTCAGTCAAAAACGTACAATTTGAGCCAACTCAGTAAGCACTTGAACATGCTGTACGCTGCCGTGGCTCATTGCTATTGTTGCGTGCCTTTTCTCTGCCTTCGTGTTCTCACGAATGGCATCTGTACAACTCTCTCAACCTTTCATATTGGCAATACTGTCCAATGAAACAGTGCCAAAGCGTCGGAATACTTGATAGGCAATTGCAAGAGCAAGAGCTGACTCTGCCGCAGCTATGGCTATTACAAACAAGGCAAATACTTGCCCTTCAATAGTTTTAGGAGCATGTTGCCAAGTTGTTATCAAATTGATGTTAGCAGCATTCAGCATTAGTTCAAGCCCCATTAACACGCCAATAATGTTACGTTTGGTGATAGCCACCATGATGCCAATGCAAAAAATAATGGCAGAGAGAATAGCATAATGCAGCGGAGTAATTGCGTGCCACATAGTTTTTCTTCTGTTACTATTGCAAATGAATAAAAAATGAAACTCCCGAAGCTCAGGAGTTCCATTCCACTTTAATAAACTAAACTAACAAACAAACTTCAAATCAGTAACACAAAAATACCAGCTTTGGTTTTTTTCTTTCTTGTTTTTTGCTCGAAAATTTTTGTATAGTCTTTTTTTAAGCACTTTGTATCTGCTCGAAAGCAGCTTCTACGCTATCTACTGGTGCTCGACAAGTTTTATTCCGACAAACAAAGATTTTAGTTTGACCAGCAAAATAACGGTTTTCTAAAAGTGGTAACAGACTTTCTTTGTCGGAAAAAGCAACTACTTTATGTGGGAAGTAGGCATTGGCATGAATAGCCAAGGCAAATGCTTCTGCTTGCTTGCCAGTAATGGCTATTTCTATGGGTGGCGTAACATATTGCAAAAATAGGGTTGCCCAGTTTGCCATAAAACGGATGTCTTTTTGCAGCAGCGGCATCACTGCCAAAAGCATTTTCTCTGCTTTTTCTGCCCACATTTGCTCTTGGGGTAGCAGCAGCGAAAGGATAAACAAGTTTTGCGCCATAATAGAGTTAGACGCCGGAATCACGTTATCAAAAAGTTCTTTTTTGCGAGCAATGAGTTGAGTAGCGTGCTGCTTATCTACAAAAAAGAGCAGTTCTCCTTGTTCATCGGCAAAGTTTTGCAACACATGGCGAGTTAGCTGTGCAGCACAATACAACCATCGCTCCTCGCCTCCTACTTGGTAGAGAGCTAAATAACCTTGAATAACGGCAGCGTAATCTTCCAAATAAGCCGGAATGTCAGCTTTTCCATTCTTGTAACTACGGTACAGTTGCTCTCCGGCGGTCATTTTTTCGTGTAGAAAAAGTGCTGTTTGGGTGGCTTGCTGCAAGTAGTATCGGTTGGTTGTGGCAGCATAGGCATCGGATAATCCTTTGACCATCAAACCATTCCATCCGGCAAGTATTTTATCGTCCAGTCCGGGACGCACACGCAAGGCGCGAGCAGCTAACAGCACTTTTTTCCATTGTTGCATTTTTGCTTGGAGTTCTTCTGAGCTAAGGTGATGCGTATGGCAAAATTTTTCGTCTTCAATGGGGCAATGTAAAATATTGTAGTTGTGTTCCCAATTGCCTTCGGGGTAGCAGCCGTAGTATTCTTGGCAAAGGGCTGCTTCTTGCAAGGAAAGCCCCGCCAACTGGAACGCCTGTTCAATTTCCCGGTCTGTCCAAATGTAGAAACGTCCTTCCATACCTTCGCTGTCGGCATCTAAGGCAGCATAGAAGCCCCCTTCTGGCGAGAGCAGTTCTCGCTGCACAAAGTCAATAGTTTCTGCGACTACTTGTTTGTAGAGCGGCAGCCGAGTGGCAGTGTATGCCTCTGCATATAGGCTAATGAGCTGTGCATTGTCATACAGCATTTTTTCGAAGTGAGGCACTAACCATTTTTCATCTACCGAATAGCGAGCAAAACCACCGCCAATTTGGTCGTAGATACCACCGCGTGCCATTTTTTGCAAAGTAAGGTGCACGTGTTGCAAAGCAGCCTGATTTTGGCTAATGTGCCAGTAGCGCAACAAAAACAAGTAAATGCTTGGCATGGGAAATTTAGGTGCGCGATTCATGCCGCCATCTTGCAGGTCAAATTGTTTGCTGAGGTGTTCAAACATGCCATCGGCTTGTGCAACGGTGTATGTGGAGGCAGTTGTTTGAGCAATAGTTGCCAGCCCGTAGTATTTTTCTTCGCGGCGATTGAGCACTCGGTTAAATTGCTCAGCAGACTCGTTGATTTTTTCGCGAGAGTTGGCAAAAGCGTTGGCAACTTGGCGCAATAAATTTTTCCAAGTGCGAGGTGGGAAGTAGGTACCGCCGTAGAAAGGTTTAGCATCGGGGGTGAGGAAGACATTGAGAGGCCAGCCGCCATTCAGCCCCATGGCATGCAGGGCATCCATATAGATCTGGTCAATATCGGGGCGTTCTTCTCGGTCAACCTTGATACACACGTAATATCGATTCATCAGTTCGGCAATTGCCTCATTTTCAAAACACTCTCGCTCCATCACATGGCACCAGTGGCAAGCTGAGTAGCCAATACTCAGAATAATAGGTTTGTCTTCGCGGCGAGCTCTGTCAAGGGCTTCCTCTCCCCAAGGATACCAGTCCACTGGATTGTGAGCGTGTTGTAACAAGTACGGACTGCTTGATTGTGCTAAACGATTGGTAAATGGCATATGCAGATTTCAGTATAAGCAAAAATAGTTAAATTAGCCAGACTATTTTAAATGTAAGTAAATATGAAAACGATGCAACAATGGTTTGATGAGTATGGCGAAAGTCATCAAAACAGTTTTAACAAAATGATGCACTGGATTTGCGTACCCTCCATCTTTTTTAGTGTGATTGGTTTGCTTTGGAGCATCCCCAGTGAATTTTTGAGCCGCTTATTTCCTCAAGCAATTGCACCCTACGTCAATTTTGCTACTGTTTTTCTACTACTGGGGCTGCTTTTTTATCTGCGCCTTTCCTTTGGCATGTTTGTAGGGATGCTAATAGTGTCTGTTTTAGTAGTAATGGGAGTACGTGCCTTAGAAGCAGCTCAGCTAGCACCTTTGTGGATGATTTCCCTCATTATTTTTGTAGTGGCTTGGATAGGACAATTTTGGGGGCACAAAGTAGAAGGCAAAAAGCCCTCCTTTTTTAAAGACATACAATTTTTAATGATTGGTCCGGCTTGGCTACTGAGTTTTATTTACAATAAACTAGGGCTGAGGTATTGAAATATGGTCATCTTACCAAACTGATCTTAGGCAGTGGCAGGCGTATTAGGTCTGCCACTAGGCCAATTAACCTTGCCCATTTGTTTTTTCGGAAGCGTTCGGGTAGGTGCAGGTCTATGCCTCCCCAAAAGTGCCGTTGCGCTTTCCAGCCAGCTTGTTTGTTTTGTTGCGGGTTGCCATAAACCATACCGGTAGCGCCCATGCCAACGGCAATCCGCAACCATTCATAATTGGCAGGTAGCAGTGGAACAGGAAAAGACAGCCAATAGCTTTGTCCATTGTAATCTTTAATGAGTTGTTCGGCAAAGTTGCTACCGAGTTTGTCGGGTCGCAATGCCGCATATGGACTGGGCGAGAACCAAAATTTAGGCTGCATGATTTGTTTGCCCCACCATTGTTCTTGGGTAGCAAACAATGTTGCACCCACTCCATTAGCTATTAAATCGTAAGCACTTGCTCCGTGGGTAGCGGCGAAGCTGTCTAATAGTTCTATGGGAGAGATTGCCCCAAAGCCTAGCAGGGCGGCATAGTGCCGAGCTTTTTCAGGGGGTACTCCTGCCCAGAGCAGAGCCAAATAGGTTATCCGGCTCATGTGATAGGTGGCGTAAGCATGTCCCGCTTTGTCCATTTGTTGCCAGTCGCGGCTGTCGTCAAACCATCGGGGAATTGTGCGCGGTACTGCGGCATACCAAAGCTTGTTGAGCAGGTAATAAATAAGGGCTGCCAGTACAACGGCACTGCAGCCCAAAAACAAGCGTCGAGAAAGAGGTTTATTCATCATCGTCATCTGCATCCATGTTAAACATACCGCTGAGGATGTCTTTGAATTGGATGCTGCTCTCCAAATTTTTGCGACTTACCACTGAGTATTCTGCCAATCCGTGTAGGGCAAATTCCATCATAAAATACTGTTCTGTGGGGGAGAGTTTTGGCATTTTCTCTTTCACAAGCTCTCGCAAACCCGGTACTTTATCTAAGGCAGCGCGGTAATCTCGGTCGGCGGCATCGTTGAGCAGGTCTAACTGCGCGCCGTTGCCAAACCATTCCTGAATGGCTTTGTAAGCACCATTGTTTTTTTTCTTCTCTTTCTCGGGGTCGGGAAACAACTGCTTAAAAAAGGTACGAATAGTTTTTCCTACTAGTGCTTGTGCCACAAAAGCAGCTCCTTCTTGCTCGCCCTCATACACAAGTTCTACCTTGCCCGAAATAGAAGGAATGATAGCCCAAAAATCGCTTACCCGAACGCTAGTTTGCGACTCGCCATTAATAAGTGCACGTCGCTCAGCTGCACTGACCAGATTTTCGTAGGCAGAAATGGTTAAACGCGCCGAAACGCCACTTTTAATATCCACATATTCACTCTTGCGAGCTTCTATGGCTACCTGCTCAATCATGTCTTTGGCAAGCTCGAACACTTCAACCCTCTGCTGTTCAGGCTTAATATAGGCTTCTTGCTGGGTGATTTTTCGTCCAGTGGCAATATCTTTTGGGTAATGAGTAATGATTTGGCTGTCGATCCGGTCTTTTAGAGGGGTTACAATGCTGCCGCGATTGGTATAATCCTCAGGGTTAGCCGTGAAGACAAACTGAATATCTAACGGCAACCGCAGTTTAAAGCCGCGAATTTGTATGTCGCCTTCCTGCAAAATATTGAATAGCGCTACCTGAATGCGCGGCTGCAAATCGGGCAGTTCGTTGATGACAAAGATGCCGCGATGCGAGCGAGGAATCAATCCGAAGTGAATAACGCGCTCATCAGAATAAGGAAGTTTGAGTGTAGCCGCTTTAATAGGGTCTGTATCGCCAATGAGGTCTGCCACCGACACATCGGGAGTTGCCAGTTTTTCAGTATATCGCTCTGAGCGATGTAACCAAGCAATAGGAGTATGATCGCCATGAGCTGCTACTTCGTCTTTTCCAAAGCGAGAAAGGGGTTGGAGCGGGTCGTCGTTTAGTTCACTTCCTTTTATAATTGGAATGTATTCATCCAGTAAATTAACCATCAGCCTTGCAATGCGCGTTTTAGCTTGACCGCGCAAGCCCAACAGGTTGATATTGTGCATAGAAAGAATAGCACGCTCTATTTCGGGCAAAACCGTATGCTCATAGCCATGAATACCTGAAAAAACAGGTTCTTTGTTGCGTAGTCGCCGAATGAGGTTGTCTCTTAGTTCTTGTTTTACCGAGCGACTGGTATAACCTACTGCTTTTAGCTCGCCTAATGTATTGATTTTTAATAGTTGCTCTGAGGTTAGCTGGTAGTAATTCATGTAATTGGTTTAGAAATGATGCGCTAAAATTAACTTTTTTTGGTAAGGTAAAGTTAGCCACTACCTACAAAATTTCGTAAATTTCATTAGTAGCAAACCAATAAACGGATAAGGAGATATGTATATGAACCAACTTTACTTTCGACTGACTTTCCTGCTATGCCTGTTAGCAGCCACCATATTATTTGCATTTAATGCAGAAGCACAAAAAAGCAAGAAACGACGCAAGCAGAACAAAGCAGTATCAAGTTTTACTACCTCGCGCAACGCACGCTCATTGAGTATGTTTTCGCTATCAGACGACCCTGTCAAAAAATCAGGACGTTTATTCAAACCCGGCGCTACTCGTCCGGCAGGAGGTTCATCTTTGCCCTGCCCAGACCTTAAACCCGATGTACGCATTTCATCGGGCAAAACCACAGAAGCAGTAGCATATTCCTACCAACTCCCCCCAGACCTTACCTATGAACCACCTGTTCAAACGAATGCCGTATCGGAAGCTGCAGCACCTACCACTGTTCATGCTCACAAACCACCTAAACCTATTTTGCGTCCGCTCTACTTTGTCTTTGACGAAGACGAACTGACACAAGAAGACATGGAAACTATTCGCCATGCAGCCAGTTACGTGCAGCATGGTTACAAAATCGTTATTGAAGGGCATACAGACAGTTTTGGCGACGATGCTTACAACGAAAAACTGGCAAGAAGGCGCGCCGAGCGCATCAAAGCGATTATGATGAAAACTACTGGCGTAAGCGAGGAGGCAATTACGGTGCTGTCATACGGGGAGACTCGCCCAGCTGTTCCTAATCAATCGCCCCAAAGTCGCCAACTAAACCGACGGGTAGAAATTAAAGTGGTAGATTGATAGCTGCTCCTCTTTTGAGTTGAATGATGTGTCGGGTACGCTGTGCTAGTTCAAGGTTGTGAGTAACTAGCACCAAAGTAGTGCCAGTTTGTTGGTTCAATTCAAAGAGCAGTTCTTGTACTTTCTTGCCTGTTTCTTCATCCAAGTTGCCTGTGGGCTCATCAGCAAATAGAATTTGGGGTTCGTTGGCAAATGCTCTTGCAATAGCAACACGCTGCTGTTCGCCGCCTGAAAGTTGTGCCGGATAATGGTGATAACGGTCTGCCAGCCCTACTCTATCCAACAGCTCCATGGCGCGTTGTTTAATGCGTTGCATACCTTTCAGCTCCATCGGCACCATCACATTCTCTAAGGCAGTAAGCGTAGGCAGCAGTTGAAAATTTTGAAATATAAAACCTACTTCGCGATTGCGCAGGCGAGCACGTGCATCTTCGCTCATGGCTTGCAATAAATGCCCGTTGAGTATCACCTCTCCGGTGGTGGGCACATCTAAACCTGCACAAAGCCCTAATAGCGTAGTTTTACCACTTCCCGAAGGACCTACAATGCTCAACGTGTCGCCGGGAGCAATACCAAAGCTAATTTCGTGTAAAACTGTTAAGGCTTTTTGGTTGCTGTGGTAAGTTTTGCTTAAATTATGCACCTTCAAAATGTAATGCGACATAAAAAACGTAGAATGCTCAAAATTAATCAACTCTTGCTAAAAGCAACTGCTTTGTTGATCATACTACTTTGTGCCTCGGAAGCTTACAGCCAACTGACAATTATTCAGCGTCCGCTTCCCGAAAAATGCTCTCGTCCACGTGAAAAGGAGCAACCTGTCACCCATTTGATGATTCATT
This sequence comes from Bernardetiaceae bacterium, assembly GCA_025056255.1. GTDB lineage: Bacteria > Bacteroidota > Bacteroidia > Cytophagales > Thermoflexibacteraceae > Rhodoflexus. The sequence goes on from JANWVT010000003.1 coordinate 49,695, forward strand.
TTTGTAGTATTTGCACTCAGCAACCGGAAAATCCCTATGATTTAAATGGCATCTGTCAAGTGTTTGAAAAATATGGCGTTTCGGCTCATTATCTTATCGGACGAGATGGCACTGTGTATCAATTAGTAGATGAAAGTCGCATTGCCTACCATGCCGGTAAGGGCAAGCTGCCGTTCCCCCCTTACTTAGAAAACAGCTTTAACCGCTGCTCTATTGGCATAGAATTAATGGGCATAGGTACGCAAGAAGAAATGGCACATTTTATGTCTGCTGCTGACTATCAGCGAATTGCTCCCTCCGATATTGGTTTTACCGAGGCTCAATACGTCAGTCTGCAACAACTAATTGCTGACATTTGTAAACGGCATCCACAAGTTAAACAAAACAGGCAACATATTGTTGGACATCATGAATATGCTCCTGACCGAAAAGTAGACCCCGGCAGTCTTTTTAATTGGAAAAAGATAGGGCTGTAAAACTCCATTGGCTATGACCATGAGCGATTTAAAGAAACAAATTAAAAACTACCTGATGGCCAGTGTTGAAGGCGACATACTCAACAAAGAGCTTTTCGCCTCGCTCCGGCAAGCTGCCTATGACCTAGGGCTTTCTGAGGCAGACCTGCAGTGCCTCATTGGCATTGCCCAAGAAGAGTTGACAGCTGAAAAAAAACATATACAGCAGCCAAATGAGCACCCTGATTTAGCCCCTCTCAAAGAGGAGAAATTGCAAATACATGAACCCAATTTAGAAGAATCACCTGCGCATGAATCAGCAATATACGATAAACCGCTTCATTTATTGGCAGACCTTAATTGCGAATCTCATATGTCTGATAAACAAACGCCTCATCCTACTCCGAGTAGTCCAGAACGCGTTTCTTTATACTATTTGGAAGACAGCAAAAGCAAATCGGCAGCAAACATGCTGATAAACAAAAAAATATTACCGCTTTTGTTATTGGTTTTCCTTTTGGTAGCAGCAGGTATCGGAGCCTTTTTTTGGCATCAGCATCAACGAGCGGCAAATGGCACTCTCACTAACTACTTGCAAACTACCACTGTAGCCTCAGACAGTAAACTTGTGAAAGCTAATATAGCTGGAAAATACCAAGGCACTGTTACTTACCGCAAAACAGAAGAACCAATCACTGTAGAAATCTACGATATTCAAAAAGCTGTTAATCAGAGGTTTTTGTTTCAGTTTCGGGGCGAGTTAGTCCAACGAAAACAAGCTATACAAGGCTTTGGTGAAGTAGAGTTTACTGACAATACTATTTACTTAGGTCATCGGCTTATGGGCGATGCAGTGCTTGTTACCAATCCAGATGGCAGCATTGCCATTCGAGGAACTGATTTTCAACTTGTCAAAAAGCCCTAAATTTGCCGCCTGAAACTTTTTGCGCATGTACGCCAACGACCCCGAACTCAGTGGAAAATACTTAGGTACTATCAGCCAAGACTTTGTGAAGGTAGCCGATATGCTTCGCGAAACTGCTTATCAAATCAAAAAGCGCGGCATTTCCGACTATCCTATTTTCCCGGTTTGTAAAGTAGAACAAGTTATTGGGGCTTTACTAATTCCGCGAGGACAAATGGAGAATGAGTGGAATTACTACGCCTCTTTTTTGCAAGAGTTTGTTGAACGCGGACTGGTAGATATTGAACTGGAATCAGATTTTGCAGCGGCTTATAAAGACCCTGAAGAGTTTGCTTGCCTGTTTGTAATTGATTACGACTTCACCCATTTCGTATTTATTCCCTACCCCGAGGACTGACAAATATCTGGTTATTCATTGGGCAAACTATCCACTAAGCAATAGCACTACTGGAGCATGTACGCTTACATCACCGGAAAAATAGTTCATCGCGCTCCGGCGGTTGTCGTTGTAGATAATCACGGCATTGGCTATGAGCTACGCATTTCGCTGCAAACTTACTCACAACTGCAAGAGGGGGAAACGTGCCGACTGTTTACCTACATGCACATCAATAGCAACGACCTTTCCCAAACGCTATATGGCTTTGCTAGCGAAGATGAAAAGTCGCTGTTTTTACTGCTCATCAGTGTTTCTGGTGTAGGGGCGGGAATAGCCCTGAACATACTTTCCTCCCTTAGCGCTCAGGAAATACGCGAAGCCATTGCACGAGAAGACTTGCGCACCTTGCAGAACATCAAAGGGATTGGTTCTAAAACTGCCCAACGGCTCATTTTGGAACTGAAAGACAAAGTCCGCAAAGAAGAAGCCATAGCCATGGCAGAAAAAACAACCTTCGCCACTGCAATCCATTCACAACTACATGCAGAAGCTGTTGCTGCACTTACCATCATGGGGGTTCCTAAACCAGCTGCCGAAAAAAGCATCGCTGCTGTATTGAAAAAACACGGCAGCGACCTTTCCTTAGAAGAGCTTATTCGGCAAGCCCTGAAAACCGGCGTCTGATTACTCTTCTGCCATAAACGGATAGCGGTAGTCGGTTGGGGGTACAAAGGTTTCTTTGATAGTACGCGTAGAAACCCAGCGCAATAGATTATACATAGCCCCCGCTTTGTCGTTGGTACCTGAGGCACGAGCCCCACCAAAAGGCTGTTGCCCTACTACTGCTCCGGTAGGTTTGTCGTTGATGTAGAAATTGCCTGCCGCATATTGCAACTTGCGCGATGCCAGTTCAATAGCATAGCGGTCGCGAGCGAAAATACTGCCTGTTAGTCCGTATGGAGAAGTTTGGTCGGTTAGTTCCAATACTTGTTCAAAAAGTTCAGGCTGATAAACGTACACACTCAGCACCGGACCAAAGATTTCTTCTACCATGGTGCGATACTGGCTGTCTTGTACTTGGAGGATGGTTGGCTGAATGAAGTATCCAACAGATTTGTCATAGTTGCCACCCCAGATAAGCTCTACTCCTGCATCTTTTTTGGCTTGGTCGATATAGCTTGCAATTTTATCGAATGCTTTCTCGTCAATTACGGCATTGATAAAGTTGCGAAAGTCTTCTGGTCCGCCCATGCGCATACTTTCCAAATCTGCAATCAGGTAGCGCTTCACTTCCTCCCACAGGTTAGCAGGTATGTAGGCGCGAGAGGCAGCCGAACATTTCTGTCCTTGGTACTCAAATGCACCGCGTATAAGAGCTGTTGCCAATGCTTTGGGGTCGGCAGAGGAGTGTGCTACAACAAAGTCTTTGCCTCCTGTTTCGCCAACTATCCGTGGATAGCTTTTGTAAAGTGGGAGATTGTTGCTAATAGTTTGCCAAAGTTGCTGGAATACAGCCGTGCTGCCTGTAAAATGCAAGCCTGCAAAATCTGGATGCTGAAATACCACCTCACCTGCTACTGGTCCGTCCACATAAATTAGGTTAATTACTCCATCGGGAAGTCCTGCCTCTCTGAATACCTCCATGAGTACATGAGCCGAATAAATTTGGGTAAAGGCGGGTTTCCACACAACAGTATTTCCCATCATGGCTGGGGCAGTAGGCAAATTGCCCGCAATGGCAGTGAAGTTAAAAGGCGTAATAGCAAAAATAAAACCCTCTAAGGGGCGGTGTTCGAGCCTGTTCCAAATGCCCGGCGCACTTGCTACTTGCTGGCGGTAAATTTCTTGCATGAAATAGACGTTAAAGCGCAGAAAGTCAACAATTTCGCAAGCAGCGTCTATTTCGGCTTGGAACACATTTTTAGACTGCCCCAGCATAGTAGCCGCATTGAGTTGAGCGCGATAGGGTCCGGCAATTAGTTCAGCAGCTTTCAAAAAAACCGAAGCGCGATGCTCCCAAGGCATAGCAGCCCACATATGCTTAGCAGCCAAAGCCGCATTGATAGCTTGTTCTACGTGTCCGCTGTCGCCTACTGAAAAATAGCCCAAAGTATGACGATGGTCGTGCGGAGGAGCAAGGCGCTGCTTCTGTTCGGTGTAAATTTTTTCCCCGCCAATATACATGGGTATGTCCACGGTGCGGCTGCGCATGTCGGCAATAGCCGCTTTGAGCGCTTGCCGCTCGGCAGAACCCGGTGCATAGCTTTTAACCGGTTCGTTGGTAGGAAAAGGTGCCTGAAAAATTCCAAAAGACATGGTCGTTTAATTGGCTAAGTATTATAGTGATGTTGCAAATATACGTGCAAGCAGCTTTTTTGTATGTAACTTTTCATGCAAAGACAACACGCCCCCTTCGTAAGCCATACCCACTATGCATTTAAATAATCCCCCACCAAAACAAGCACTCGCTTAGGCTTCCATTTTCACTATACTGTTGCATAAGGGATTGGCAGCATATTGCATGGGTTTGAAAACGACTTTTCTACGCCATTGCATTTGAGGAGATGCGCAACATAGTCGTCTGTCAAATGCCAACAACGGCAATAGAGCTTGTAAAGCAACGGTTGACAAATGAAATTAAAACCTTGCCGCTTTTGCACAAACGCTCGAAATGCTTGTTGGCTTATCTTGCTCTAATTGGCAGCGCTAACTAATAGCCTTTCAAAATAAGGTGAAACAAGTGCAATTTACTTTACTTTGCCCTATGAAAAAGCTGTTTCTGTTAGATGCCATGGCGCTGATTTACCGCGCCCACTTTGCACTAAGCAAAAACCCTCGCATTACTTCAAAAGGACTTAACACAAGTGCCGTCTTTGGGTTTACTAACACATTACTGGAAGTAATTCAAAAAGAAAGACCTACTCACTTAGGAGTTGCTTTCGATACTGCTGCACCTACATTTCGACATGAGGTTTTTCAAACTTACAAAGCACAGCGACAAGAACAGCCCGAAGATATTACCGTAGCTATTCCTCTGGTCAAGCAACTATGCCGAGCAATGGGCATTCCTGTTTTAGAGTTAGACGGCTACGAAGCCGATGATATTATTGGCACTTTTGCTAAAAAAGCAGCCCAGAATGGTTTCCAAGTTTACATGATGACCCCAGACAAAGACTATGGACAACTGGTAGAGGAAAATATTTTTCTCTACAAACCTGCTTTTATGGGGAATGCCGTGGAAATTTTAGGTCCGAAGGAAGTATGCGAGAAGTGGGGCATCAAGCGCGTGGAACAAGTAACTGATATACTGGGACTCATGGGCGATTCAGTGGATAACATTCCCGGTATACCCGGTATTGGTGAAAAAACAGCTGCCAAACTCATTGCTGAGTTTGATACCATAGAAAACCTATTGGCAAATGCTGACAAATTAAAAGGCAAACAAAGAGAAAATATTCTGCAATATGCAGAACAAGGACGCATGTCGAAACAATTGGCAACCATTAATACACAAGTGCCTTTGCCATTTTCAGAAGAACAACTGCAACTGCACATTGAAAAAAGCGAGCAGTTGCGTCAACTATTAGATGAATTAGAGTTTAGAACTATTAAAAAGCGCATTTTCGGAGACCAAGCAGCTCATGAAAACAATACTCACCCGCAGATAGCTGCTGCAACAGCACCCATTTCGTTATTTGAGCAGGCTTCCTCCAAAGAACTGACAACCACACTTCCAACTTCCCAAGAAAAACAATCGATTCGAACAACCGCAGCTGACTACCACATAGTAGATACGCCCGCCCTCCGCCAGCAACTAATTCGCTTTTTGGCACTGCAACCAATGTTTTGCTTCGATACAGAAACTACCTCCGAAAATGCCTATGAAGCAGAAATAGTTGGGCTGTCGTTTTGCTATCGCAAAGGAGAAGCCTTCTATGTGCCACTCCCTGAAAGTCGAGAAGTAGCCACAGCTATTCTACAAGAGTTTGAAACGATTTTAGCCGATGAAAAAATTGGCAAAATTGGGCAAAATTTGAAATACGATATCATTGTGCTAGCAAATTATGGCATCCAAGTAAAAGGCGAACTGTTCGATACCATGCTGGCACACTACCTCATTGAACCCGAAGGCAGGCATGGCATGGACATCATGGCAGAAAATTACTTAAACTACCAACCCATTAGCTACGACGAGCTGACCATGCGCGGCAAGTTGACTATTCGCCAAGTACCTCTTGCCGATTTGGCAGAGTACGCTGCCGAAGACGCCGATATTACTTTCCAACTAAAAGAAAAATTTGCACCCCTACTCAAAAAAGATAACTTGGAAATGCTTTTTCGCGAGGTAGAAATGCCATTGGTGCAAGTGTTGGCAGATATGGAGCAGGCAGGTGTGCGCATAGATACCCAAGCTTTAGCTGCTTATTCTCAGGAGCTAGAAATCGACATTCGCGCTGCCGAACAGCGGGTTTATGCCGACGCGGGCGAAGTATTCAACATTGGTTCGCCTAAGCAACTGGGGCAAATTTTGTTTGAAAAGCTCAAACTGGTCGAAAAACCCAAAAAAACTGCCACCGGACAGTACGCCACAGGCGAAGAAATTTTGGTGCAGTTAGCTGCCGAACATCCTATTGCACAACATATTTTAGACTTTAGGCAGTTGCAAAAACTCAAATCTACCTACGTAGATGCACTGCCACAACTACTCAGCCCTCGGGACGGTCTGATACATACCACCTACAACCAAGCCGTAGCCGCCACAGGCAGGTTGAGCAGTAATAATCCTAACTTGCAAAATATTCCTATTCGCACCGAAAAAGGTCGTGAAATTCGCCGTGCCTTCGTGCCGCGCAGCCCAGAATACGTGCTCATGTCTGCCGACTACTCGCAAATTGAGCTGCGCATCATGGCATCGTTCAGCAAAGACGAGTCCATGATAGAAGCCTTCAGACAAAAACGCGACATTCATGCCGCCACAGCTGCCAAAATTTTTAAAGTACCAATAGAAAAAGTAGACAGTGAGATGCGTCGCCGTGCTAAAACGGCTAATTTTGGCATCATCTATGGCATTTCTGCATTTGGTTTAGCACAAAGACTCAACATCCCACGAAAAGAAGCAACCGAACTAATTAACGCCTACTTTACCGAATTCCCCGCAGTAAAAAGATATATGGAGCACATTGTGCAACTTGCACACCAACGCGAGTATGTGGAAACCGTTCTCAAACGCCGCCGCTACCTGCGCGATATCAACAGCCGCAACTTTACACAACGCAGCTTTGCCGAACGAAATGCCATCAATGCTCCTATTCAAGGCAGCGCTGCCGATATTATCAAAATTGCTATGATTAAAATTCACAATTGGATGAAAAAAAGTAACTTACGCTCAAAAATGATACTGCAAGTGCACGACGAACTAGTTTTCGACGTGCATTACACAGAAGTGGAAATAATGAAAACACATGTGAAACAACTTATGGAGTCTGCTTTTACACTAGAAGTGCCACTGGAAGTAGAAGTAGGTATCGGTAAGAATTGGTTAGAAGCACATTAACTTTAACTAAATAAAACATAACATGAAAGCAACACAAACTAATCAACCTATGTACAACAGGCAAATTGTCTGGGAATCGAACAGAATGAAAATTTTCTTTTACCCAGAGGAAAAAATGTTTGAAATTTCGCTGCTTCACTATTTCGAGGAAACAGAGCTTTTTAAGAAAGACTTAGAGCACTTTCTAAAAGTACTTCACCAGTGGAAGCCTACCAAAAATATTTGGGACATGCGAGCGTTTCAAATTGTACTCGACAACTCGCTACAAGCGTGGATTGATGAACACATCAACCGTTTTGAAGTAGCAGCCGGCGTAATAGCAGAAGCATTTGTGATTAATCCCAATGACTTGATTACTGAACTGGGAGTAGAACAAGTGATGAGCGAAGAGTACGGAAATCAAATTGTTACGCGCATGTTTTCGAATAAAGAACAAGCCTTTGTATGGCTCAAAAACTTTTCTAAGGCATAGCATACCTTGAAAAAGGTTTGCCATACTTAAACCAAACACGCTCAACTATGCAGCAAGCCAGACCATTATTTTTAATTGCAGAAAAGAAAATAAAATCACCCAACACGCGAAATTAACAAACAAAAAAATTTACTTAAACCAAATTTTCCTTTAACGCAACATCTTTTTATTACATATCAACCTATTTTTGCTTATGAAAAAAGTTTTCGAAAACTTTTTTGCTGAAATTTACGACATTAGCGACGAGATTCCGCACACAGTTTTTGCCTATTGGAAAGGTTTTTTAACTTTGGAGAACCAAGATGCGGTAGATGCTTGCCAATTTTCGTTAGATTATTTCAAAGAAGCAGGCATTAAGGTCATGATTTCTGACCATGTGCATTTGGAAGGTGCTACTGTAGAGTTTTTAGATTGGTTGCATGCTTATTACTTTCCCACTTGTGTGGCTAACGGGCTGCTATCGGAAATTGTGCTGGAATCGGCACATGACATTGGCAATATTACACTTGATTTGATGTATGATAAAGAAGATTTACAAAAATATCTGAAAGCCAACACCCTTTATACTCCCAAAGTTAAAGGATTGGATAAAGCTAAACAACTTGCACGAGCTATTGTAGAAGAAGCATACCAAACCAACTGCGCGAATGGCTAAAAATGTTTTAGGCAAGGAGCTCATTCCTTGTAGTTTCGAACCACTTACTGGCTACTATCGCGATGGATGCTGCCACACCGGCGAAGAGGATTTAGGAGCGCATACTGTTTGCGCTATTGTAACCGAAGAGTTTTTACAATTTTCACGCAGGCGCGGCAACGACCTCATAACCCCTCGCCCAGAATATCGCTTTCCCGGCTTAAAACCGGGCGACAGGTGGTGTTTGTGTGCCTTGCGTTGGGTAGAAGCATACCGAGCAGGCGTGGCACCTCCCATCATTTTAGAAGCCACGCATGAAAAAACCTTGCAGTATGTATCATTAGACGTATTGATAGAATATTCTGTTTAAGGATTCATGGTCTGCTGCAAGCGTTCTTTATAGATAGCTGCAATAGGGGCAGAGGTTTTGTTTCTAAAATCGAACCCAACAAGCACGAAGGTAGCATCTGCCATAATCCGCCACGCACTCCCCTCAGGTTCAGCAAGAATGCCGCTGAACGTGAGGCTTTTATTGCCAATGTGGGTACATTGTAAAAAACTGTACAGTTCTGCTTGATAACCAATGGGCAGCCGATAGTTAATATTGGCATTGGCAACTACTAGCCCATCTTGTTCCCAGTTCCAGTGCAACACTTCGTTGAGAAAGCGAATGCGTGTTTCCTCAAAGTAAGTCATCACAGTGGCGTTGTTCACCATGCGTGCTTCATCAAGGTCTGACCATCTTTTGTCTAATTTTATCTTGAAATAATACTGTTTTTCCAGATTCATACAGTTTGAAAATTAGGTTTTTTGAAAAACTATGTTATTTTTGTCGCGTGGAAATAGCGCAAAGCTATTCCAAACAAACTACATAATTAGGATATGGTATTTTTACGACGATGTTTTTGGAAAGGAGCGTGTTTGCTTCTTTTACTGTCGGCGAGTTGTAAGCTGCTTCATCCAACTTCAGCGTTCGTGAATAGCCAACCTGTTCAAGAAACAACCAATACTGTAAATGTTTTAAGTCTACCCACTCTACCTCCTCGTTGGACCTTTACCCTTCCTCCTGTTACCGCCTGTCCAACACCTGTTTTCAACCCACCTACTCTTTGGCAGCCCGAGCCTTGTGAATTACTCCGCGACAGCATCATTCTGTTTGCCAAGCAACATATCGGCAAACCCTACCGCCATGCAGGCAAAGGACCCAAAGCATTTGATTGCTCGGGTTTCACGTCTTTTGTTATGCGGCATTTTGGTTATTACCTTCCTCCTTCTTCTGCTGCACAAGCCACTTTTGGTACGCCCATAGATATTGCACAGGCACGTAAAGGTGATTTGATTTTCTTTGGAAACAAAGACCGAAAAGGACGCTATCGCATTAACCATGCTGCACTGGTTATTTCAGAAGCAGATGAAGAACTGACCATGATTCATGCCGCCCGACGTGGCATTACCATAGAACAGGTAAGCAATGTCAATTGGCAGTCATACTACGGACGTAAATTAGTTGGGGCACGGCGCATCATCCACGAAGGCATCATACCGCCTGTTTTAGCAACTTTGGAATGGACAGTAGCAGAAAATCAGCTTGCTGATACTACAAGTTGTGCCACCCGAGGGGTTAATTAGTTTCGGTGTTGTTATTTTTTATTCGCTCTTCAATGGCTTGTTCCAAGGCTGTATACCACTCTTCGCCATAGGCACGAACAAGGGCATCTTTTAGAAAAACATACAGTGGTACGCCCAGTTGGCTCCCCAGAGCGCAAGCACTGCTGCAAATATGCCAACGATGATAGTTCAGCGCATCGTAGTCGCCATACTTACTCACGCGAATGGGGTACAAATGGCAGGAAAGTGGTTTGCGAAAAGTAGTTGTACCAGCTAAATAAGCCTGCTCGATACCACACTTGAGAATACCTTTTTCATTGGAAACAGCATAAGCACATATACCATTGGGCTGTAGTGGAGTGGTATAGTCGCCTTCTTGGTCTATCACATATGCTCCTTGTTTTTCAATGGTTGCAATACCTTGCGGGGTCAAAAAAGGTTTGATGCTTTCAAAAATTTGTTCCAATATAGGCAATTCATCTGCCAACAAGGGGGCACCGCTATCGCCCTCTACACAACAGGCTCCTTTGCATTTTTCAAGATGACAAACAAAAAACTTTTCAGCAATGTCATCGCTCAATATGGTTTGTTGCACAACAAGCATAAAAGAACAGATTTGAGTAAGGCAGCCTAATGCTGATGATTAAGTAAGTGCCACACCAGTTTTTCAGTCAGTAACAAAGCCGTACATAAAAACCAATGTCCATGCAAATATAAGCAAGACCAACGGCAAATTTTTTAAACAAATTGAGCAAATGAAAAAATGCACCCAGTTACTGAAATAACTATGCAAGCCCAATGTATGTTATAACAACATGCAGAGCATCCATAACTGCCCTTCCAAATTAAAATTGCTGAATACATATTGATGGGTTTCAGCAAATCGTTTGCAGTATACAAACAACAAGGCTTTACATTGGGCACATGGCACTGGTAGCAAATGTTCTAAGTTGTTTAGTTGCCCAAGCACTTGGGCAAGTTAAATCGGAATTGGTTTGAAGCAATACTACAGGGTCCTAAAAACTTACTGGGCTTATGAGTAGCTCACTTCTATGTTGTTGTGTGGTTCTTTTATGATTGCCAAGTGTGCCGACTAACTTTTTCCATAAAAAATGAAGTAGGTTTGTATAAACAAACGCAATTAACGATGCCAAAAGCCTACACTGTACTTACCATTGGTGCGCCTGAGGACCTATCTGATATACTCAAGGCAGAGCTTTCGCTACTGGGCTTCAATATTTTTTTGGATTTAGAGAATGGAGCATTTGAAACGGCTATTGAATCTGATTCTTTCGACTGTGCAGCTACAGAGGAAATCATCAGCCGCTATGGCGGTGGCAGTGCTGGCATCCAAATGGTAGTGCGACATGAAGCGCAACAAAACTGGAATACTCTGTGGGAAACCCATTATCCGCCCGTAATAGTAAACGATTATTGTATTGTTCGGGCGGCTTTTCACGAGCCAATGACTAACCGCTTAGGCAAACCCTATCTGTACGACTTAGTCATCACTCCCCAAATGTCATTTGGTACGGGACATCACGAAACTACCTCTCAAATGCTCGCCCTCATTCTGGATTTGGATTGCCAAGGCAAACGCGTTGCCGATTTTGGATGTGGCACTGGCATCTTGGCAATTTTAGCCCTCAAAAAAGGAGCAGCCCTCGCCGATGGCTGTGACATAGAAGACTGGTCGGTTGAAAGCGCTGCCGAAAACGCCCAACTCAATGGCGTACTAATGCGTACCTACGTAGGAACTGCCGCCGAATGTGGCAGGGCTCCCGGTTTTTATGACCTGATTTTTGCTAATATTAATTTAGCCGTGCTACTGGCTGAATTGCCTACCTATGCGCAATTGCTTGCTCCAAAGGGCAAACTGTTGCTAAGCGGTTTTTACGTAAGTGATATTGCCGTATTGCAAGAAGCCTGCCGTCAGCAAGGGCTTACTATGGAGCGACAAAGTGAAAAAAACAACTGGGCAGCTTTGCAATTCAAAAAACAATAGTGCGTTATTTTTGAGTAGATTTTGGCTTATTTTATGAAAAAACTTGGATTTTATCGCTGGTTAGTTGCCTTTTGGTGGGTATTGCATACTTCATGGGTACTCGCCCAGTCTCTTCCGCTGAAAGAAGAGGGCAGCTTTATAGGCAATTTGGAAGTTTTGTACCAACGCTCGACTAGCCCGACGGCAAAAAATACCTTAGCAAACTTCCAGCCCATTTGGGAGGGGCAATTGAGAGCAGCAGAAAAAACAAAGATTTTCAACATCGCCCGCAATATACAAGCGAAAAATCCCAACTTTCTTACTCATATAGAAAATCTGCTGATTTGCGTAATACATGCTGTAAAAGACCGCCGCCTTCCTGCTGAGCAGATAGCTGCCATGCTGGCTATTATAGAAACTACTGCTGAGGAGCGAAAATACTCTTCGGAGGCTCTGATGCGCCTGTTGGTTACCATTAGGCAGTTCTTATCAGAAGCCGTGCTGTACAAATCGGCTGCTTCTGTAGTAAGCGTACCTACCAGTGCCAAATTTAGTTTTGAATACGCTACAACTGGCGACAAAACCGACGCTGCACCCCAATCCGAAGAGTGGAAACCCGAAGAGCTGCCCGCTGCAGAGCCTCCTCAGACACAACCGCCCACCGACCCATGGGACGAAAGCAACTGGGAGGAAAGTGGTTGGAGTAATACCGAATTTGAAACTGCTCCCAAAGAAGTACCCCAAAAAACGCGTCCGGGCAGACCAGAGCCCATTTTTGAGAAACCTCAAATGCCCGTTTTAGGAGGTGCTTTTATTCGCATAGAACCTACCGACCTCACCATTCGCACCTCTGCCGACACACTGGTAGTAAAAGGCACATCGGGCAATTTTTTCATTATGCAAACCCGATTCATCGGCAAAAATGGTTCTACCGACTGGACACGCACCGGAATGCCCGCTGATGCAATCACTTGCACATTCGACGAGTACCACTTCGATGTTCGCCGACCTACGCTCACTGCCGAACATGCGCGCTTGCGCTACCCTGCCAAAACCGACTCAGTAGTACTGGGCGTTTTTGAATACAACAGCCAACGCGTAGCAAATCGCGAAAAAGCTACCTACCCCCGATTTAAATCCTACTATGCTAACATTCCTGTCAAAGGAATTGCCAAAGATGTAGAATACATCGGCGGATTTAGCCTGATTGGTCGCAATTTTTCGAGTGCCAATTACAGCAATCGCCCCTCTCAGGTGTTTATCAAAAAAAATGGCACGGTGAAGTTTAGGGCAGCCTCGCGACGCAACTTTAGCTTTACCGACAGCACTATTTCAAACCCGGCTGCTGAAATTGTTATCTACATCAACCAGGGTAAAGACTCTATTACTCACATCGGCTCGCGACTCTACTACAACCATGGTGCCGGCAAACTTACAGCTGTAAAAGAACGCAAAGAATACGACCTAGCCCCCTTTATAGATACTTACCACCAACTAGAAATGTATGCCGACCGGCTGCGATGGGATGTTACACAAGACAGCATGATATTAGACCTGACTGTTTCCAATAAAAATATCTTGAACAGAAACACTGGGGGAGACAGTATCAATACCTTCGAAAACCGCGTACCCCTTTTCATACGCTCCGTAGATTACTTCTCTGAGGAGTCTTACTCCCGAGAAGTCAAAATGCTCAGTAGCTTCAACCCAATTGCCATAGCAGTGGCTCACGCTAAGCGCGTGAGAACAAATGGCTTTACTGCACAAGAACTTGCTGAGGCTACCAAACTGAACACACGAAACGTGCGCCTTGCTATGCGCAACATGGATAAGATGGGATTCCTTTCCTACGATGACAGCACCGACTGGATAGAACTAAAACGAAAAGCTATTCTCTACGGCAATGCCGCCCTTGGACTGGTTGACCACGACAACATAGAGCTTAGGTCTATTACCGACTTTGGCAAAAACATCATCATCAACCTAACCAACAATGAGTTAACTATTGCCGGCGTGTCGGAATTTGCTCTTTGGCGCCCCGAAGAACCCGACCAGTACGACCCTAACCTTCCCCGACAACTAAACACGTCTGCCAAAGAGGGGGTGTGGGTAAAACCCGCTGGCGGAACAGTCAAAGTAGGTAAAAACCGCGAAATTATCATTAGCGGCATGATAGAGGTCTTGAAAAAGCAACGCATCAAAGACCAATACTACGGCTCAGACTTTCGCTTCAACTACGAGGGCTGTTTGGTTAACATGCCCAAAGTTGATTCTATTGTGATTGCCCAGCGCGACTCGTTAGGCAGAATTATCATGGATCCCAAATCGGGCAAACCCCTGATGATGCAAAATAAGATTCAAGCAGCAAGCGGCATTTTGTACGTTGCCAATCCTAAAAATCGCTCTGGGCGATTGCGTAGATATGCTAACGATACTACCGCCAACCGCTACCCCGATTTTAGAGCAGGAGCAGGAGCTTTCATTGCCTTTGAGGGCGCACAAATAGAAGGTAGCCAGTCCTACAAAGACCGCGTAAGGTTTGACATGGATGCATTTAACCTGCTTGGTAGCAACCGTGCACCAGGAGCCGAACGATTTGGGGGCACCTTTCGAACCAACGGCATCTTCCCCGATTTTGAGGAGGTCATCACACAACAGAAAGACGGTTCTTTCGGGTTTGTACACAAAACTTCCAAAAACTTAGATAAATTTCCCAAAGGCTACCCGCTCTACACCGACTCGGTAGGTACTGCCAAACCCACTACCGGCTATTTTGAGGGAGAAATTATACTCAACAATGGCGGTATACGTGGCAACGGTAACATCCGCTACCTCTCTGCACAGCTCAACTCGGGAGATTTTATGTATTATCCTGACTCGGTCACTACCATGAGCGTAGCAGCCAGAGGAAGACCCAAACAACACAACCAAGGGCTCATCATAGCGGGTGAACACTTAGGCACAAGCTATCCTGCTGTTGAAATGACTGATTTCCAGCTAAAATGGCTCGCCCGACAAGACAGCATGATGCTCACCACTTCCGATACTGTTAACCAACCATTTAAAATGTATGGCGAATCTACTGCCGACCAGCAGTCTACCTTCAAAGGTACGCTTACCCTTACGCCTAAGGTACTGGCAGGCGACGGAATCATAGACAACAAAGGCGCCATTGCCAAATCGGCAACTTTTGCCTTCCACATGACAGGCTACACTGCTCGCCAAGCTGAGTATTTCAAAATTAAAGTAAACGGAAATGCTGAAAATCCTGCTATGCTAGCCACTAATGTACGCATAGACTATGATTTAGGAGAAGAACGCAAGGCAATCATAGAAACCGAAGTGGCTGGCGAGCAAAGCTTCCGCTTCCCCTACACCAAGTACAAAACCTCGTTGGGTAGAGCTTTGTGGAATTTCGACTCTAAACAAATTATTTTTAGCATTCCAGAGGAAAGCTCCATCGAAAACTCTGTATTTAGTTCCACAGACCCTAAACGAAAAGGACTTTCCTTCAAAGGTCAGTCTGCACGCTACGACCTGAACACCTATTTTCTCAATGTGGAAGGCGTGCCGTACATATTTTCTGTGGATGCACACATTATTCCCGACGGCGGCAAAGTGGTAGTATTGCCCGAAGGAAATATACAAGACTTGACCAACTGCCAAATAGTGGTGCAAGCAGAAAACCGCTATCACAATCTCGACAAAGGCAATATATCTGTCTTTTCCAAACATGAGTATAGCGGTTCAGCTACTTATCACTATAAAAACGATGAAGGCAAAGAGTTTGAAATACCCATGCAATTTGTTCCCTCTTTGTACCAACGCAACAGCAATCGCGAGGCAATCCTTACTGTTACCAAAACTAAAATTAGCGAGGAACAAAATCTGATATGGAAGGCGGGAACTATCTTCCGCGGAGAGGTCATCATGCGTGGCGATAGTGTTAGCTTGCTATTCAACGGCGAATATCGCTACATAGACTTAGACAACGACATCTGGTTCCCCGCCAAAGGTGTTACCGAAATTACAGTGGCAACCATTGAAGAGGTACAAAACCAACAAGTTGGTTCAGGTATCTTTTTAAATGAAAAAAGCAAAAATATTTACACTATTTACCGCTCTGTATTGCAAAACAGAAACGACCGACCCATTTTCGGTACACAAAACGGTATTGAACGGCAAGAGGGCGATATGCGCATTACCGAAACCAAGGGAAGGAAAGACCATTACGTAGGCAATCGCTTTGCATTTAGTAAGTCCAGAGGCGTTGCCGAATTTGAGGGCAAGATAGACCTTGTTAAAGGAGATGCAAGATTCAATATACTCGCCGCCGCCAAAGGAGTTGCCAAATATGATCAAGATATCTACTCCATGCAAACCCTCATGGCAATTAAATTGGAAGAAGGCAAAGGAGAAATTTTTAAAGATATTGCCAAACACATTAAAAAACAGGTTGACTTAGACGAAACAGCTATTAAAAACGACGACGAACTGCTCTACAAATTAGCCAACCTGATTTCCCGCTCCGACTTGGAAGACTTCCAACGGCGCATAACACGTGGCAGAGCTGAAATTTCTGATGTATTACCCTTACCATTGGTATTGCACAATATCAATTTAAACTGGTCGGAAGAGCAACGTGCTTTCTACAGTAAAGGCAAAATTCACCTGTCTAACATCTATAAAGACAACATCAATCTGCTGATTGACGGCTACATCGAAATCCCGCTGGCCGGCAAGCAAATTTGCAATATATACTTGCAAGTTAGCAAAGGCAGGTGGTATTATTTCAGCTACCAAGGAAACGACATCAAAATGCTCACCTCCGACGAGGAGCTCAATAAGAAAATAGCAGACCCCAAATCTAAAGACAAGTTCAAACTGGCAGAGAAAGCTGAACGGCTCAACTTCGTAAACACTTTCCGCCAAGTGTATCTGCAACAAGGTCCACTGGAAGAAGGCACTCCCGACGAAGAGGATACCATTGAAAAAGATGGCGACCATTGATGTAAGTTTTTGGAATAATTTTTGAACATTTGTGCCTCAACACAAGTAGTTGCCACATGAGTTTTTCCCAAATATTGAAAATTAGCGGGGCGGTGCTGCTTATTTGCACTGCTCCGCTTGTTGCCTCTGCCCAGCGCGACAAAAGCAGTGCCAAGCGCGCTGCACAATACCGAGCCGAGCAGCTCAAACGCAAAGAGGAAGCTAAACAAAAAGCTGCTCAGCAAGCAGCTCGCGAGGCTGCCAAAAAAGCTAAGCAAGAACAGCAATCCTTAGCCAGAAAGCACAAAGCAGAAGCAGCCCGTGCACGCAAAGCAGCTAAGGAGATTGTAGAGCAAGAACAACAACTTGCCAGTAAACCAGAAAAACCTCAGAAAGTAACACTTGTAGACAGCCAAACGGACAACTCTCCTCCTCCCTCTCCTAAGCCTACCAAAGAGCTACTGGCAACAGACAAACCCCAACAGCCAGAAAAACGCACGCTGGACAAAATAGTAGAAACCGACATGGTGCCTACCATAGACCTAAAAACCAAAAGCAACGGAAGCACTCTGGGTAATTTGATAGCACTTTTCAACGAGATAAGCAGTAGTAAAAAGAGTAGCAGCCAAAGCCTACTTGAAACACCTAAGATAAAAGTAGAAAAAGGCACATTTGAAGGAATCAAGGTGTGGCGCATGTTTATTCGACATGCCAGTGGATTTGTAGAAAAATTTCACTATGTTAAAGATTTTCAAAACCCACCTGCCAACATAGACGAGCTATATTATTACAACAAACTCACTGGCAAAATCACCATGCGCAACCCCATGGAGGTAGGCATGAGCACTTTCGACAAAGAAAACTTTTTGCTGCTCCACGGACCTTATATCAAAACCAAAGGCGACCAAGTGTATGAGCAAGGCAGTTTCTACTTGGGCGCTAAACACGGTCGTTGGGAAAAATTTGATAAAAATTTTGTTCTACAAGAAAAATTTTACTACCATAAGGGCATAGCGCGGGATGCCGAATTTATTTACGATAAAGATGAGCGAGGCAGAGAAAAATTGAAAGAAATTGTACCCTTGCAACATGGCTTGCGACACGGTACTTACATTGCCTACTTCCCCAGCGGCAGAGTAGCTATGCGCGGACAGTATGCAGAAGGCTGCAAAATAGGTAAGTGGACAGAATACTACGACCGCGATAAAAATCCACGCAAGCGTGAAACTATCTATCCGCGTCGCCCTCATGACGATAGCTCTCAGCCTTACGTAAGCCGAGAATGGGATGAAAGCGGTAAACTGATTACCGATGTACGACGTTAACAACAACCTTTGTTCAACAAAACAGTATAGCCAATAAGTTGCTCTTGCTTCAATACAAAAAACCCGACAGATGCTACATATCTGTCGGGCTCATTACGAGCAAAGAAAGAATACTTTCAAATGGCTTAATTATTTTTTTTCTCGGCGCGAAGTTTATCAAAAGCGTTCATCACTTCTTTTACGTGTCCGCGCGAGATTTCCAACAGTTGCTTTTCTTGGTCGTTGAGCTGTAATTCAATGATTCGCTCAATGCCATTTCTCCCCAGTAAACAAGGCACACCTAAGTAGCAGTCGTGGATGCCATACTCGCCCTCTAACTTCACACAAACAGGCAAGATGCGTTTCTGGTCGCGCACAATTGCTTCTACCATTTGTGCAGCAGCCGAGCCGGGTGCATACCAAGCAGAGGTACCCATTAGTTTCACCAATTCACCACCGCCTACTTTGGTTCGTTCTACAATAGCATGTAAGCGTTCATTGTCAATTAGCTCCGTTACAGGAATACCACTAACAGTAGTGTAGCGCGGCAATGGCACCATCGTATCGCCGTGTCCGCCCAAAATCATGGCTTGAATATCTTTGGGAGATACATTCAGCGCTTCTGCCAGAAACGCCCGATAGCGAGCCGTGTCTAAAATGCCAGCCATCCCCATTACGCGTGTGCGTGGCAGTTGCGAAGTGATGTGTGCCGCATAAGTCATCACATCTAAGGGATTGGAAACAACAATGATAGTAGCTTGTGGGGAATATTTGATTACATTTTCGGTAACCGAAGTAACAATATCGGCATTTACAGAAATAAGGTCGTCGCGGCTCATACCGGGTTTGCGCGGCAAGCCAGAGGTAATTACCACTACGTCAGAATTGGCTGTGCGGCTGTAGTCATTAGTAACGCCCACCGTACGGCTATCGTACAAGTCAATGGGGGCTTTTTGCCAAATGTCTAGTGCTTTGCCTTGTGCAATACCGTCTTTAATATCTACTAGTACAATCTCATTGGCAATTTCTTTATATGCCAAAACGTCGGCGCAAGTAGCTCCTACATTGCCCGCTCCTACAACGGTTACTTTCATAAACTCAATAGATGAAGGGTTTGGAAAAAACGCTGCAAGTTACACACTGCTCACAAAAATGGAAAGGCAAAGCCTACCGTAGTGCTTCATTTATTAACTTTGTGTATTGAAACTAAACATTATGCATCACTCATCAGACAGCGACTCGTTTCTACAATCTTTTTACTGGGGGTTACCTTACGAAAATCGTGAGGAAAAGGAGCGCATCGCACTTCATGCTGCTAACGGCATGGCGGTTATGAACGAGATATATTTGCACGACTACCGCCTTTATTTCAAATTATTCGGCAAGTTTCCCAATCTGTACGCCATCAATGGCTTAGATATCGCCAAAGCCATTGAGTTTTTCAAAAAACAGTTTGCAACACGCATTGTGAATTGTTATTTCAAAAAAGAGTATCGCTGGCGCAAAAAAAAATTTGAGTATGCAGAAATCTTTTTCGTATTGAACGACGACACCATAGTTTCTTTCAACGAAGGGGCTAACTGCCGTATCATGCACCACCACCCAGAGGCAAGTTGCTACACAGAAATAAGCGAGCAACTATTGCCTTTCCGCATGAAAGAACGCCAACGGCATGCACATGAAATCAACCTCATTACGGTTACTAACATGGGGCTCGAACTACACAGTGTAGACATTAAGCGCACTCGTTTAGACTTGAGCAAAAACTACAACGACGATTTTTTACCAGTTCATCGGCAGATTCTCAAAAGACTCAACCGCCGCAACGACAAAGGTATTGTACTGTTGCATGGCGTTCCCGGCACTGGTAAAACTACTTACTTGCGCTATTTGGTCGGATTGCTGAAAAAAAACATGATGTTTGTGCCGCCTAACATTGCGGCAAACTTAGCCAATCCAGATTTCATCAATATTTTGATTAGCCATCCTAACTCGATACTCATTATTGAAGATGCTGAAAACATCATTACAGACAGGGGACAAACCGCAAGTTCAGCTGTTTCTACCCTGCTCAATCTTTCCGATGGCTTGCTCTCCGATTGTCTCAACATCCAAATTATCTGCACCTTCAACATGCCCATTCAGCGCATAGACGACGCCCTACTGCGAAAGGGCAGGCTAATTGCTAAGTATGAGTTCAAAGAGCTTACTGTTGAAAAAGCTCAACGCCTTTCTGACGAACTTGGCTACCAACGAATCATTACCACACCCATGACTCTTAGTGATTTATACAATCAGCATGAGCCAGACTTTTATAAGCAGCTTAACGTTAAAATCGGCTTCTAAATTCATTTACCCCAATTTTATTTTCTTTCAGTTGTGCATGATGAGATGTGAACAAAGATGAATTTTATAAAACGCTTTTTTGTGCGTAAGCAATTGCAAAAACTGCTTCACAATAACAACAACCAGCGCTATGCGCCTCGCTTCGCGGAAGCTAAACAAATAGGCATTTTGTTCGATGCCAACAACCAAGATATGGAAAAGCCATTAGCCAATCTGATCCGGCAATTGGAAAAAGAAGGAAAAAGTGTGGTTCCCTTCACCTATTTTGAAGGAGAGCGACAAGCTGCTTTTCAGTTCCCTTACGAGGCTTTTACTAGTAGCGACATCGATTGGCTGGGTAATGTTCGTTCAGAAAAAGTTCATAAATTCATGGGCAAAAAGTTTGATTTTTTGTTCTGTTTTCAAGAAACTGCCAATGAAGTTATTGACCTAATACTCGCTGGCAGCCAAGCCAAATGCCGCGTTGGCATTTATCAACAAGGAAGAGAAAATTTTTATGAGCTGATGCTAATTCCCGAACCTAATGCTAAGCAAGAACAAATGGTAGCATTAGCTCTTCAATATACCAAAACGATTTGTCAAAACTGATACTATGGCTAACAGTACAACAGTTTCTTTGTTGCAAGGTACAGGCGTAGCTCTTGTAACACCTTTTCTTGAAAATGGGCAGATTGACTGGGACGCGCTCTTGCAGCTGCTTGCCTTCACTGCCGAAGGTGTAGACTACTGGGTAGTCAATGGCACTACAGGCGAATCGCCTGTGTTGTCTAAACAAGAACGAAAAGAACTGTTAGCATTTGTCAAAAAAAACAATCCTAAAAACTTGCCCATTGTTTGGGGGTTAGGTGGTAATCACACTGAGGAAATACTCGCTCAAATTCAAGATACCGACCTTAGCGGGGTGGCAGCTATTCTCTCTGTGTCGCCTTATTACAACAAGCCCTCTCAACGAGGTATCTACCAACACTATGTAGCTATTGCCGATGCCTGCCCTGTGCCGGTATTGCTCTATAATGTTCCCGGACGAACAGGATCGAACATTTCGGCAACCACTACGGTACAGTTGGCTGCACACCCCAACATCATTGGCACTAAAGATGCCTCCGCCAATTTTGAACAATATACTTACATTGCAAAAAATGCACCTGCCGACTTTCTGCTCATCTCTGGGGATGATATGCTCACTGTTCCGCTTATTGCCATTGGTGGAAAAGGGGTAATTTCAGTACTCGCTAACGTTTTCCCAGTTTTATTTGCCCAAATGACTCGCTTTGCCCTACAAGGTGACTTTGCTCGTGCTGCGCAGGTAATGTACCAATTTGCCGATTTGAATGGCTTGCTCTATAAAGAAGGCAATCCGGCAGGTGTGAAATATGTACTGAGTTGTTTAGGTATTTGTAAGCCCTATTTGCGCTTGCCCAACGTTATTCCTTCTGAGGAGCTAAAACGCCACTTAGAACAAACCTTGGCTGTGATGCAACATATTACAGTGTAAAATTATACTCATGCTAACCGTCATCGAAAAACCCGACTACAAAATTGCTTTTGATGAGGCACATCGAATGCTCGTTGTCACGGACATGATAACGCGCCACGTGAGCAACGAGGAAGTAAAAGAAATAATTGGTTGGGTTGCTAATGCTATCCGACGATATCGCCCACTGTATTACTTAGGAGACGATACCCAAAGAAACTACGTGTTCAGCGCTGAAATCCAAAAATGGGTGGCTGAAACCATGCTCTCGGCTTGCATTGCCGCTGGAATGAAAAAGTTTGCTCTGGTTCAGCCCCAAGACCTCATTGCCGGACTTTCCAATGAACAAACAGCCGATGAAATACCGCCAGATATTCCAATAGCCATTGGTTTTTTCTCCTCCGTAGAAGAAGCTAAACAATGGCTGCTCTCAGATGCCAGTGATGTACAAACCTTTCTCAACAGCTCACAAGAGTTTTCCAGTTAGACAAACGCACACCTGTTATACGATTAGATTTTTGAAAAATTCGCCGCTGTTGTTCATGTCTCGGCAGGTAACCACTTCTTTTGGGTGAAGACACACACGGCATAGTTGTACGCTGCCGTTGCGCGTCGCCGTTGCACGTCGCCGTTGCACGTCGCCGTTGCGCATATCTGCGGTAAACACACCTTAAAGGTACAGAAAGTTGCTGCACTGTTGCGTGTATCTGCATACACAACTAATTTGTGCAAGCTACTTGGCTGTTGGCAAAACTTAGGTTTGCTTATGCTACATTTGGTAAGTTAGCGACCAGTTCAAGAAAACGGAAGCCAAGCTAATTTTCCCAAATGACTTCTTCCCATTCGGCATAAATCTGTTGTAGTTGGGATTGCCGCTCTGTATTAGGGACAATACGACAAATACACTGCAACTGGCTAAATGCCTCCTCTAAACTGACCAGCCCGGCACCAATGGCAGCTCCGCGTGCTGCTCCTTGTGCGCCATCGGTGTTGTAGAGCTCAATAGTAGCACCGCTTAGGTCAGCAAGGGTTTGCCCAAACAGCGGACTAAGGAACATGTTGGCATGACCAGCGCGAATAGTTGCCAACTGAATACCGGCTTGCTGCATTGCCTTCATGCCATACCACAGCGCAAATACAATACCCTCTTGTGCTGCGCGCAATACATGAGCGCGGGTGTGAGTGCTAAATTGCAAGCCCTTTATGCGAGCACCCACATTGCAATTGCCCAGCATGCGCTCTGCTCCATTGCCAAAAGGATAAATGCGCACCCCTTGTGCGCCTACTGGAACGGAAGCAGCAAGCTCATTCATGGCTGTATAGCTCAACTCGGGACATAAGTTGCGGCGCAACCATGCATTTAGGCTACCTGTTCCATTCACACATAGCAATGCCCCCAAGCGGGGTTGCGCAGGCTGATGATTAACATGTAGAAATGTATTGAAGCGCATTTGAGGGTCGGGAGTGGCTGTTTCGCTTACGCCATACACTACCCCCGACGTACCGGCGGTGGCAGCTATTTCTCCCGGATTAAGCACGCGCAGCGCAAAAGCATTGTTGGGTTGGTCGCCAGCGCGATAAGTAACAGGCGTATTGGGAGCAAGTCCCAACAGGTTAGCTGCCTCAGCAGTAAGTGCACCTTGCCAACCGAGGGTAGGAACAAGTTCTGGGATAAGTTCGCGGCGAATGTGGTAGTATGTTATCAGTTGTTCGGAGGGCTCATTGTTTTGGAAATCCCACAATGCCCCCTCGGAGAGTCCAGAGGCGGTAGTAGTGGCTTTACCCGTCATGCGGAAAGCAATGAAGTCGCCGGGGAGCATCATTCGGTAAGCACGTTCGTAAATAGAAGGCTCGTGTTCAATCACCCAGCGCAATTTAGAGGCAGTAAAGTTACCGGGCGAATTGAGCAAGCGCTGCAGGCAAGCTTGCGTTCCAAGTGCTGCAAATGCGCGCTCACCAATGGCAACGGCGCGGCTGTCGCACCAAATAATAGCAGAACGCAAGGGATAAGCATTTTCATCAGTCAGTACCAAGCCATGCATCTGATAGGCAATTCCGATGCCGCGAATAGCTTGCGGTGGTACTTGTGGAGCTTGTGCGAGCAACTTTCGGGTAGCTTGCTGTACGTATTCCCACCACATTAACGGCGACTGCTCCGCCCACCCGGGCTGAGGAGCATCTATCGGCATTTCGGTATCGGGAACAGTAACCGATGCCACTGGAATGCCTGCTAACACATCGAAAAGAACAGCTTTAATGGAAGAGCTTCCCACGTCATAACCAATAGTAAACATAGGCTTGCTATTTTCTTGCCTACCAATATAGGCAATTAATCTAGCCAGAGGTGATGAAGCTAAAACAAAATAAATTCGGCAGCCTAAAATTTGCTGTATTTCAGGCTGCCAAAGAACTAAGATGTGTTACCGGGTTGTAATACGGATAATGCTGCGCTTACCCTGCTGCGTCTCGATACTTATCGACTGAATTTTTGAAGGCATCAGGTTATTAATTTCTTCTTTACTGGCGGGTTTGCCGTTGATAAAATAATCAGCATTTGCATCTTCTAAGTGCCATACAGTACCGCCCGGTATGGTGATAGAGAGATTTTTAAACGCTCCCAGTTGGCGATGTACATACTTAGTAATGCTATCTACTTGTATTTGAACGTCTATTGCTTTTTTCTGGCGGACTTTGAGTAAGCTGTCTATCTTGATAAACTCGTCTACCATGCGGACGTGTGGTACGCTAATATCAACCCTACTTGTTCGTTTGTGTTGCATCTGAATCTCTTCCAATGCTTTCTTCATGGCTTCCTCAGCCTCTTTGCGTTGTTTTTTGCTCAACTTTTCATTTTTGCGAAGCTCCTCCAACGCTTTTTCCAATAGCTCCTGCTTAGCCTTGCTTTCTTTTTCTGCCTCTAATTGGAAAAGCATCAATGTATCTTTGTTCTTATACATCAAACTGTCAACACCGATGTATATCCATTTATTGTCCCGTTGGAGTTGTCTTGTCCCTTTTTTGTTGCGGAAACTATCTGAAAGAGCATAAAGGCGGCGCATCAGGCTGTCCACATTGTCCTTAGAAGGCAAGCGATAAAAAAGAGAATCTCGAATGATAAAACTTTTAATAGCAATAGGGCTATTCAAATTTATTGAGATCTCGTCGCCTTCTAGCACAATAGTATCGCGTCGGTTGCCATCTTTTTTCACTACGGTAACTTTCTGTCGTTCTTTTCGGGTAGTGTCGGGAAGAGGTAGATTTAAAATTTGGCTCAATTTATTTTCTGCCTGATGTATTAACTGGTGGGTTTTGGTTTGCACTTCTTGGGCAACAGATTGCAAGGCTTCGGTGCGTACGCTCACTAATGTAAGCAGGCAGAAAAGTGTTAGCGCTACTCCAAAACGAACGGGAAAAGTCTGCAAAGCCCATTGATTAACCCGATGAGGCTGCAAAAGGCGCACAATGCGCGGCAACAACTTGCCTTTGGTTTTTCCTGTAGCTGCCAATGCATGTACAGCTGTTACAGGTTTGGTAATTAAGTCGGCAAGGTTTGCCAATGCTTTCACATACAGCATAGTATCACCTGTAATAGTAATCGCAATATCATCGCAACAATTCTCGCGCTCCTGATTAATTTGCGTAGACATCCACCAAATGGCTGGATGATAGAACAATACCGCCTCTACTATGGACTGGCAAATATGTACCAAGAAATCGTGGCGACGAATATGTGCCAATTCATGTGCTAAAACCGCCTCCAATTGCTGTGGTGGCAAAGCAGTAAGCAACCCAACAGGTAGCAAAATGACGGGTTGGAGCCAGCCAATTACCAGAGGTGTGGACACCATCGCCGACTCTACTAACTGAACTTGCTTAGCAAGCCCCATGCGCGCTGCCATTTGCTGCACTATGCTCAACCATTCGGTGGCAACTGGGCGAGTACCAATAGTGCGCAACTGGTGTGTTTGCCACAGCCCAAGCCCTACTCGTGCAGAGAAAATAACAGCACCTATGCACCAAAAAGCAACTATAACAGGCAATTGCTTACCTATCCATTGCATCACAAAAAAGTAGTAGTCGGCTAAGGTTTGGCAGTCTGCCCACGTTGTAGACGCTGATGGCGGAGCAACCCAAAGTTTAGCAAACAGCGGTTTGGTATTTACCCAAACTGCAACAGACGGAGCAGGTTCGTACAAGTAAATGAAAGTAGCAATAAAACTAACAAAAGCAGCCGCCATAAATGCCAGTGCTGTGTAGTACCGCACCCGTGCGGGCTGGTTGTGCAAAATGCCCAAACAGATGCCACAAAGCAAAGCAAGCAGCATAATTTGCCACAAAGAGTGGATGATTGCCCAACCAAAAGCATCGGTAAGAGTGCGCTGTTGAACCACTTGCTCAAAAAGTATCATTTGGCACCTCCTTTCTCCATTTCGTCAATCAGTTTGCGAATTTCGCGCAACTCCTCAGCCGAGGTCTGGCTGTTGCCCAGTGCTTGCATCACAAGGCTAGCAGCCGAACCTTTGAACACGCTGTCTAAAAACTTGTCTAACAAGCGCTTTTGCATGTCGCGCTCTTGCACAGCAGCCCTGTAAACGTGTGTGCGCTGGCTCTCGTCGCGAGTAAGCAGCCCCTTCTCGGTCATAATCTGCATCATTTTTAGCGTGGTGGTATAGCCCGTTTCTCGCTTTAGATTGAGCTGCTCATTAACCTCTCGCACTGTACAAGCTCCTCTTGCCCATAAAATTTGCAAAATTTCTAACTCTGCCTCAGTGGGCTTTACATGTTCTGGATTCATGGCTGTTTGGTTAAATTTTTATACAAATTAACTTGACGATAAAGTACGAATGGTTTCGTATTGCGAAGATATACGAAGTTTTTCGTAATCCAAATTTTTCTACGAAAATTTTCGTACGTGTGCTGTAAATGAATTAAAATCTGTCCTTTCCATTGCAACCTTTGCTTGCCTATGTGCATCTATAAGCAGCAAAACTTAAACTTTATTGCATATGAAATGGCTGCTGATAGTACTGTTTTTATTGTTGAGCGCACATGTAGGCTTTGCCCGCAGAGCAATGCCCGCAGATATTTCTCAAAGCGATCTGACCGTTCCTCTGCCTTGCTTGCAATTAGAAAAATGCAATACTCACCAAACCTACATAATAAACCCAGCAGAGGACAGAAAAACAATGATTGAAAAAGTACTAAGCGCACTTGGCGCACTTTTCTATTGGGTTGCACGTGCCATTGTTCGTAGGAATACAAAAAATACCAAACCGCTGGTTAGAAAACAATGTTAAGACTTATGCCAATACACAGGTTTAGGGTAGAAATGCTGCACCCGCTGTTGTTTTGCAAATGATGACCTACTATTGGAAGAAGCAGCTATGGAAAAAATAAAAATTTGCTTGCAACCTTTTACGAGTAAAAAGGGTCTTGATAATGAACACAAACCTATTAAAATCAAACTTACAGCCTAACCTCCATCCCCGACTATGAACGGGGATGTTTTATATGCGAAAGATACCGCTTCGGCGCTTCGATATAACATTAATCCTAATTATGTAGTTTGTTAGAAGGTAGAGCTTTTGGCTGTACCTTCTTTTTTTGGCTGTTTTTTTGTAGTTATTTTTGCAGTCCTTATCAAATGAAAATGACCAAAACTATTGCTTTCATCTGCTCATGCTCAAATGCGTAGTAATAGATGATGATGAACAGTCACGTAAGATTTTAGAGCATTTCATAGGCTTAACCAACTTTTTAGACTGTGTTGCCATTTTTTCCTCAGGAACAGAGGCACTTGCCTATTTACTGCAATCACCCGTAGATGTATTGTATGTAGATATCAACATGCCCGGGCTGTCTGGCATTGAATTAGTAAAAGCTCTGCCACAACCTCCTGTTACTATTTTTACTACCTCACATACCGACTTTGCCCTAACAGCTTTTGAATTAGATGCAGCAGACTATTTAGTCAAGCCAATCGACTTTGGGCGTTTTACCAAATCTGCTGCCAAAATTGCAGAGCGATTGCGCAACAAAACCTCAGAACTCCCCCCAGAAACCGATGATTTTTTTATAAAAGTCAACAATAAAATGTTGCGTCTTTCAGCATCGGACATTTGGTTTATCGAGGGACTTTCCGACTACGTATTGATTCATACCGAACAAAGGCAATATGTTGTGGACAGCACCCTTCGCGCCATAGAGGAAAAATTACCCGAAGACCGTTTTGCCCGCGTACATCGCTCCTATATAGTAAACATTAGCCGCATAGAAAGCATACAAGACAACGAAATTACCATCAAGGGCAAAGAAATACCTATTAGCCGAACCTACCAGCAAGAGTTTTTTCGCAAAATACGCAAGTTGTAAAGTAAGAAAGTGCTTTGGTAAAATACAGTTCGATTCGTTTTATTTGTGCCCTACAAATGAAGACACAACACACATGAAAGCAACCCTTTACAGTACGTTGTTGAGTTTATGTATATTGGTAGCTTGTCGTCAAGAGCACCAGTCCCAATTGGGCAATCCGTTATTTACAGCATTAGACGCTTCGCACACAGGGGTTGATTTTGCTAACCAGCTCACTGATACAGAAAGAATCAACATTTTGGATTATCTTTATTACTACAATGGTGGAGGAGTTGCTGCTGCCGACTTTAACTTAGACGGAAAAATTGACCTTTTTTTCACTGGTAACCAAGTAAAAAACCGCCTATACCTCAACAAAGGCAACTTCCAATTTGAAGACATCACCGAAAAAGCTGGCGTAGGCGGTTATGCAGACTGGAAAACCGGCGTAACCATTGCCGATGTAAATGCTGACGGCTATCCGGATATATATGTTTGTGCCGTAGGCAACTACAAAGGACTGGAAGGCGCCAATGAGCTATATATCAACAATGGCAACCTTACATTTACCGAAAAAGCTGCTGAATACGGTTTAGATTTCACGGGATTTTCTACTCAAGCCGCCTTCTTCGACTACGACAAAGATGGCGACTTAGATTGCTATTTGCTTAACCACGCTGTTCATACCTCTCGCTCCTACGACCGCGTAACGGCTCGTAATTTGCGCAACAACGAGTCGGGCGACTATCTGTTTCGCAATGAAACCATTCCCGCCAAAGAGCTAAAAGGGAAAAAACCTGCCAAAGTTTTTACCAACGTATCTGAACAAGCAGGTATTTTTGGTGCAGCCATGGGATACGGATTGGGTATTGTAGTAGCCGACCTGAATAACGACGGCTGGGATGACCTTTACATTGGTAACGATTTCCATGAAGATGACTACTACTACATCAACAACCGCAACGGCACTTTTACCGAAAGTTTGAAAAACACTTTTGGACATATCAGCCGTTTTACAATGGGATGCGATGCAGCCGACCTCAACAATGATGGCTACTTAGACCTGCTTACACTGGACATGTACCCCGAAGATGAAACAGTAGAAAAATCATCTGTTGGTGAAGACCCTTTCGATATTTACCAATTTAAGTTGGCGTACGGGTTTACCTACCAGTTTAGTCGTAACTGCTTACAACTTAACTTAGGAGGAAAAAAATTTGCTGATATTGCCTCTTTGGCAGGGGTGGCTGCTACTGATTGGAGCTGGAGCGCACTGATTGCCGACTACGACAACGACGGACAGAAAGATATTTTCATTACTAACGGAATTCCGCATCGTCCTAATAATTTGGATTACATCAAGTTTTTGGCAAACGACTCGCTACGGGCTGCTATTGGCAACCCCAAAGAAATTGACCGCCGCTCCATAGAACTCATGCCCCAAGGGAAAGTACACAACTACTTGTTTAAAGGCGAGCAGGGCTATCGGTTTAGTGATTACTCACTGGTTTGGGGGTTGCACGAACCCGATTTTAGTAACGGAGCAGTTTATGCAGATTTGGACAACGACGGCGACTTAGACTTAGTTACCAATCGGATTAATCAAAAAGCTGGCATCTATCGCAATAATGCTGAAAAAATAAACAAAAACAATCAGATAAGCATTACTTTCCGCGGCGATTCTCTGAATCGCATGGGTATTGGCGCCAAAGTATTTGTCAAAACAGGCGATAAGGTGCAAATGCAACAACTTACGCTTACACGCGGCTTCCTTTCAGCAGTTGCACCTATATTACACTTCGGACTAGGAGAAGCCACCGTTGTTGATTCGTTAGTGGTCATTTGGCCTGACTTACGTCGTGAAGTAAAAACACAAATCCCTGTTAACCAACTGATTACCCTTAACATTGCCAATGCCTCCAAACAAGAAGCAGCAACGTTGCTACCTTTGTTTGCCCCGCCTCCCAAACCCTTATTTTCTCAGCTGGCTCCTCCTGTTAGTTGGCAGCATCGCGAAAATACCTTCTTCGATTTCAACCGCGAACCACTCATCCCTTTCAAGGTATCCACAGAAGGACCTAAAATAGCCGTAGGCGACATCAATGGTGACGGCTTAGCAGATATGTACCTTTGTGGTGCTAAATATCAGAGTGGGGCGTTATACCTGCAGACCCGTAAAGGATTCGCCCCTTTACCAATGCCCGATGTTGAAGCTGACTCGATTTATGAAGATGTAGATGCTGCATTTTTCGATGCTGATGGCGACGGCGATTTAGACCTTTATGTGGTCAGTGGAGGCAATGAATTCTTTGGACAAATGGAAGAACAATATGACCGTTTGTATCGCAACGATGGCAAGGGTAACTTTCGCCGAGACCGCCAAGCGCTTCCTCCTATGCCCGACAACAAGAGCTGCGTGCGCCCTGCCGATTTTGACCAAGACGGCGACTTAGACCTATTTGTGGGCGGGCGTGTAGTAGCCTACGCCTACGGACGCACGCCACGTTCCTACTTGTTGCAAAACGATGGCAAAGGTAATTTTAAAGACATAGCAAACACTATAAACGGTCTGGCAGATGTTGGTATGGTTACAGATGCGCGTTGGGCAGACCTTAATGGCGACCAACAACTCGACCTGATAGTTGTTGGCGACTGGATGGCGCCTACCCTATTTCTCAACCAACAAGGCAAACTTACCCTAACCTCGGGAAACGGCTTGCAAAACCTCAGCGGACTGTGGCAAACAGTAGCCGCAGCCGACTTAGACGGTGACGGCGACACAGACCTGCTTGCTGGTAACTTAGGGCTCAACACCAAACTAATTAAAGATGCCAATCCTTTACTGCAAATTTTTGTCAAAGACTTCGACAAAAACGGCAAAGAAGAGCAAATATTAGCCTATAATCGCGGTGAAAAAATGTATCCAGTTGCTTTTAAAGACGAACTGGGCAAACAAATTCCCTCTATCATCAATAAAAAATTTACCGCCTACCACCTCTATGCAGGTAAACCGCTGAGTGAAGTGATAGAAGACAAGCTCATGCAAGATGCCGTACGCAAATCAGTCAATACTTTTGCTTCTGTTTGGTTGCGCAACGATGGCAAGGGCAATTTTACACCGTTGCCGCTACCCATTGAAGCACAAATGAGTAAAATTTTTGTGTTTCATGTCACCGATGTGAACCGCGACAGTCGCCCCGATGTGCTCATTGGCGGTAACTTGTACGGCGTAAGCACATATCAGGGGCGCTATGATGCTTTTTGTGGCTTGCTACTACTCAATCAAGGAAATGGAGAGTGGCAAACCTTGCTGCCCCACCAGTCAGGATGGCTTACCGAGGGCGAAGTGCGCGACATTAAACCTATTACCATAGGCAACAAACAACGCTGGTTAGTTGCTCGCAACAACGAGCATCTGCTCATGTTGGAATAATTGCCAATAGAAAAAAATTGGTGGCTGCGTTATACTTTTGTCAAACAATTATCCAATTCCATGAAAGTACTGCTTAGTTGTCCACCTATGATTGGACAAATCCATGAGTTCAGGCATTTGTTTGAAGCAGCAGGTGTTGAGCTAGTCATCCCCAACTTTGTGCAAACCCTTACCGAGCAGCAATTAATTGAAATGCTGCCTGAATTTGACGGTTGGATTATTGGCGACGACCCTGCTACTGAAAAAGTACTAACAGCTGGCAAAGCAGGTAAGTTAAAGGCTTGTGTCAAGTGGGGAATTGGAGTAGACAACGTAGACTTTCAGGCATGCGAGCGGTTGGGTATCCCAGTTTCCAACACGCCATATATGTTTGGCAACGAAGTGGCAGACTTAGCAGTTTCCTATTTGTTAGCATTGGCGCGCCACACCTTTCTTATTCACAAAGGCGTATTGGAAGGCAAATGGCTCAAACCGCCGGGCATGAGCCTGCAAGGCAAAACCGTAGCCATTTTGGGCTATGGCGATATAGGCATGCACGTTGCCAAAAGGCTTAGTGCTTTCGATATGCAACTGATAGCCTATGACCCCTACACTCGTTTTCGCGACAAAGTCAAAGGTGTAGAATTTCAAACCTTTCCTAATGGACTTTCATATGCCGATTTTTTGGTGATTACCTGTGCACTCACCCCAGAAACTCGCCATTTGGTCAATGCTGGCACAATGAGTATGGCAAAAAATGGCATTCGGATTATCAACGTATCGCGGGGGCAGGTAATAGATGAGAAAGCCTTAGTTGAAGCACTCAAAACAGGAAAAGTAGCTGCTGCTGCACTGGATGTGTTTGAAAAAGAGCCCTTGCCGATGGATTCACCGCTGCGTCATTTCGAGCAGTGCATTTTTGGTACGCATAATGGCTCCAATACTGTAGAAGCCGTATATCGGGCAAGCATGCGAGCCATAGAATTGCTGTTCGGCTTTTTAGGAATCAAATAAAGCATAATAGGGGGCAAATGAAACCCAAGCAACTAATTTTCAAAATACTGGGCAGGCGCAGCACTAAAAAACTCTTTTACAAGCTGCGCCGAAAGTTAAAGCCACACTTTTCTGAATCTGAAATAATTGCCGATTTTTTCTTCGATTTTGTAAAACCAGCTTACAAATGCGTCATGATAGATGTTGGGGTACACTTTGGAGAGTCTTGCTCTGAATATGCAGCAGCAGGTTGGCAAGTGCTTGGCTTCGAGCCAGACCCTAACAATCGCGCTAAAATTCCCTCTATCAAAGGCTTGCGGCTGTTTCCTTTTGCCGTTAGCGACAAAGACCACGAAATTGTCAATTTTTATACCAGCCGCGTGTCTTCTGGCATTTCTTCGCTTTCGGCATTTCATCCTTCTCATCTACCTGCAACTCAGGTGAAAACCATTACCTTGCGCACCATATTACAGCAAGAGAAAATAGAACGGGTAGATTTTCTCAAAATTGACATAGAAGGGCACGATTTGTTCGCCCTCAAAGGATTCCCCTTCGAAATCTACCAGCCGTTAGTGATTTTGTGTGAATTTGAAGACTACAAAACTGTTCCCAACGGTTATACGTACACTACACTGGGAAACTTCCTTTTAGAAAAAGGCTACGTAGTATATCTTTCGGAATGGAAGCCTATTGTGCAGTACGGCACTCAACACGAGTGGGAGAGCATTCGCCTGTACCCCGTGCGTTTGCACAACGCACAAGGCTGGGGTAATTTTATAGCCGTACAACCAGCTTACCAAGAAACTTTTGAGCGAGCTATGAATCGCTACTTAGCATTTATTCAACAATTTAGCTAATCTGTAATCGTATGGACGCACAAAGTAAAGCATTTCTGTACCGCTACCTGAACAATACTTCACCAGTAGGTTTTGAAGCCTCTGGGCAACAAATTTGGTTGGAATACCTCCAACCCTACATCCACAGTTATTTTACCGACACATATGGTACTGCTGTGGCGGTAGTCAACCCCAACCAAAGCTACAAGGTGGTTATTGAAGCTCATGCCGATGAAATCTCTTGGTTTGTCAACTATATTTCTCCTGAGGGATATATCTACGTTATCAGAAATGGCGGGTCAGACTATGCTATTGCTCCCTCTATGCGGGTAAATATCCATACTGAAAAGGGAATTGTTAAAGGAGTGTTTGGCTGGCCTGCTATCCATGTACGCGATGAAAAAGATGACCCCAAACCCTCGCAAAAAAATATTGTGATAGATTGCGGTTGCGACTCGCGTGAAGAAGTGGAGTCACTCGGTATTCACGTAGGTTGTGTGGTTACCTATGAAGATGAGCTTGCTGAGCTAAACAGCAAATATTTTGTAGGGCGCGCACTCGACAACCGAATTGGTGGCTTTATGATTGCCGAAGTAACCCGCCGCTTATATGAAAATGGTATTCAGCTACCCTATACTTTGTATGCAGTAAATAGTGTGCAAGAAGAAGTAGGCTTGTATGGCGCTACAATGATTGCCCGTCGTTTGCAGGCAGATGTAGCGATTTGTACCGATGTGTGTCATGATACCAAATCGCCTCTTTACGACAAAATCAAAAGTGGAGAGCAAACCTGTGGGAAGGGTCCTGTACTGACCTACGGACCGGCAGTGCAAAATAATTTGCTCAAAAACCTTATTGAGGTAGCTCAGAAGGAAAACATCCCTTTCCAAAGAGCAGCTGTTTCGCGCACTACCGGCACCGATACCGATGCTTTTGCCTATGCTGGTATAGGCACTGCTTCGGCACTCATTTCGCTACCATTGAAGTATATGCACACTACCGTAGAAATGGTTCATCGCGAAGACATAGAAAACATCATTCGCCTCATATATAGTTTTTTAGTACAACTGCCTGCTGGCGCCGATTTTCGCTACATTAAATAAAATGCCTCTACACTTGAAAAGCTAACGCAAGTTGTTTAGCAATAGCTTGGTAGTTTAGTTAGTTATTCAGCAAACACAAAAACAACAAACCATTGCTTGCTAAGCAACGAACAACAACGGGAGGTGCCAATCGGAAAAACACACTATTATTTTGCTTTTTCCGAAAAAGGAATTGCTACTATGCATAAGGGGTTGCCAGTAAAAACACGTGCAACGGCAACATAGAAATTGTATTTTTTCAAGCATGCTGAATTGTACAACCGGTCTGAATTAGGCTTGATTGATATTAGACGAGCCACACAACGAAAAGCAGAACAAGCATGGCTGTTACTACTCTTCGGTTCTGGTCTGTTTCAAGCAGCCGAGTTTAATGTTTGTTTGTAAAAAGTGCTGATAACAAGTATATTCATGAACAATTTGTGGAAATAGCCAAAAACTCTACCCAATGAGATTATTTCTTCGCTTTGTCCAATACGTTGGTGTGGCAGGCTTATCATTAATCACCTGCACATGCAACAGTTCTTCAAAAGAAAACCGACAAACTGGCAAACGCTATATTCGGCCTGTAGATGCTAATGCGGCGTATTTACTGCACAAAGGGCTGCAAGAAGTAACCGACGTGGTGATTTATGATATTTTCTCGCCGCCTGTTGCAAGTCGCATTTATGCTTATACTGCTTTGGCTGCCTATGAAGCTACTCGTTGGGCAGATACAGCCAAATACCCTTCGCTGACAGCTCGCTTGCGAGGTTTTGATGCCATGCCCGTTCCGGCAACCAATATCAGCCGTGCAGCTGCACTGGCAGGTTTAAAAGCTATGCTCACCGTGGCGCGAAAGGTTACTTTTTCACACGACTCACTCAACCGTTGTGAAAAAGAAATGACAGAAGCCGTTGCCCAAAGTGGCTTGCCAGAGGAAACCCTTACGCAAGCACTTGATTTTGGCGAAGCAATAGGACAGGCTATTCTGTCGAGAGCCGCCAAAGATAACTACAAAGAATCGCGTGGGTACCCCAAATACAATGTTACACCACGCGAAGAGGTCTGGAATCCTACCCCACCCGACTATGCAGATGCTTTAGAGCCATACTGGTACACCATTGCTACTTTGGCGTTAGACTCAGCCTCTCAGTACAAGCCTCCCCGCCCCATTCCATACAATAAACAGAAGAACAGTGCTTACTTTAAAGAAGTGCAAGACGTGTTCGAGGTTAACAAAAACCTAACCGAAGAACAAAAAGAAATTGCATTTTTCTGGGACGACAACCCTTTTGTATCGCATCACAAAGGGCATGTTGTTTTTAATTCTAAAAAAATGACACCGGGCGGACACTGGATGATGATAGCATCACAAATCGCCCGCAATACTCATGCCGACGCACCCACAACAGCCAAAACGTTCGCTTTGGTGAGCATTGCGTTGTTTGACGGCTTTATTTCTTGCTGGGAAGAGAAGTTCGACAGTAAAATGGTACGCCCCATTACTGTTATCAATCGCTATATTGATGAGCGATGGGAGCCTTTCCTACAAACCCCTCCGTTTCCGGAGTATACCAGTGGACACAGTGTGATTTCTGCTGCTGCCGCCGAGGTAATGACTACCCTGTATGGAGATAACTTTGCCTACCATGATAGCACTGAGGTGCCTTACGGACG
Organism: Bernardetiaceae bacterium; assembly: GCA_025056255.1. GTDB lineage: Bacteria > Bacteroidota > Bacteroidia > Cytophagales > Thermoflexibacteraceae > Rhodoflexus. The sequence continues at coordinate 86,170 of JANWVT010000003.1, forward strand.
TCCTGTTAGGAGTTTTCGCTCGTTTAGGCAGGCTGCCGAAGAGTGTTCCATCAGTCGGCTGTACGGAGGAATTCACTATCGGCACACGCTCAAAATAAGCAATGCACAAGGAAAAAAAGTAGGTCAATGGGTACTTTTGCGCACCCAAACTAACCCAATCGTTTTACAATGAAAACAATAACCTATTTGGGGTGGGGTATGTTAGCCTGTTTGTTTCTGTTGGCTTGCAGCCCCACTACGCAAAACAAGTTAGCCGAGCATGCTAACAGTGCAGATAGCACCACGGCACATCTACGTCCTCAGTTTCATTTTACGCCGCAAAAATTTTGGACAAACGACCCCAATGGACTGTTGTATCACGATGGCGAGTTTCATCTTTTTTTCCAACACAATCCTTACGACAAAGTATGGGGGCATATGCACTGGGGACATGCCGTTAGCAACGACCTGCTGCATTGGGAAGAGCTGCCCATTGCTATTGCCGAAGACACTGCCATGATATTTTCGGGTAGTGCAGTTGTAGATAAAAACAACACAGCTGGCTTTGGTGAAAATGCTTTTGTAGCATTCTACACGGCTCACCGCATTTTGAACCCCAACAATCCAGATGTATATCTGCAAACCCAACACTTGGCATACAGTACCGACAAGGGGCGAACTTGGAAAAAATATGACCAAAATCCAATTATAGACTTGGGCAAAAAGGACTTCCGCGACCCCAAAGTTTTCTGGCATGCAGAAAGCCAAAAATGGATTATGGCTGTGAACCTTCCCAATGAACACAAAACACAATTTTACGGCTCCACTAATCTCAAAAACTGGGAGCTGCTAAGCGAATTCGGACCAGAGGGCAATACCGCTATTCCTTGGGAATGTCCTGATTTGTTCTCCTTGCCAGTAGAAAATGAACCCGGCAAGCAAAAATGGATACTGCTCATCTCTGCCGAAGGACCCTACCCGGGTTTTCAAGGCATGCAATATTTCGTAGGCGACTTTGATGGCAAGCGCTTTAAAAATGACAACCCTGCCGACAAGCCGCTTTATTTGGACTATGGACGCGATTATTTTGCCGCTGTTACGTTTAATCACATTCCTAACGAGCGCCGTGTGTTGCTAGGCTGGCTCAGTAATTGGGCTTATGCCAACCAAGTACCAACTCATCCTTGGCGCAACGGCATGGCAATTCCGCGTATGCTGTACTTGCGCAAAGAACCCGATGGCTACCGTTTGCTGCAACAGCCTATCGAAACTGTCAATCACCTTGCTAAATCTGCTACGCGGCATCTAAATGTTGAGTTGCAACGCGTTGGCGAGTTTGTAGTGGGCAACCAAGAAAAAGGTGGCGACCTATACGACCTTGAAGCGACATTTGAGTTTGCTAATGATGCTGTTTTTGGGTTTAAAATTTTTAAAAGTGCTACTGAGGAAACTACCATTCGCTACGACGCTGCCCGCAAAATGCTTTACTTAGACCGCAGCAAATCTGGCAATGTATCATTTAGCCCTCAATTCACTACCTTAGACAGCGTTGCCATTGATACACAGGGCGGCAATCTGAAACTGAGGGTTTTGTTTGACCGCAATACCGTAGAGGTATTCGCCCAAGATGGTCGCTACACCATGAGCAATGTTGTTTTTCCTTCTGAGAAAAGTCGTGGAGTAGTGGTGTTTGCTGAAAAAAGTAAAGGACTGGCAAAATTGGTCAGCTCTTCGTTTCGCGATTTAAAACCAGCACAGCAAACTCGGTTTTGAGCCATTAAAATCGGCAGTAATATTACTAAAACTCGACGAGCTTCGGGTTTTGGGTGGCTTATGCACATGACATTACGGACTTCGTAGTGGTTGTTTGTGATACAGGAACGACAGCGACGTGCAACGGCAGCGTGCAACGGCGACGTGCAACGGCAGCGTGCAACGGCAGCGTGCAGCATTTGCTGTTTATCAGGCAGGATTAACTTTTGTTGCTACCCTCTTTTAATACTGTTTTGCGTGCTTTGCAAAATCTGCGGAACGTTACTTAACTCCCCCACGCACCAAATAAGTACCGATGCCACATTGCAAGCATCGGCGGGGGCAGCAAAATTCATTGTATAGTTCTATGGCAGCCTGTGTGTCGGCGGCAGTTTGCAGCCGCAGCGGTAAAGGCTGCCAGCGACGGGTAACAGCATTGTCTTCGGGCGGCAGTTGTGCCATCAGTTGCACGGCTCGTTCCATACAATCTTCCCCTCCTTCGCGTTGTGCATAGGCTGCCAACAGAGGGAATACCGTGTTGATGAGCAAGGTAAGGGCACTTTCTCTTCCCAAACCGCCTAAGCGTCGCTCCGATGGCTTTTCGGGGAGGTAATGGTGTTGCCAATAGTCGCTGGGCGGCACACTAACGGCATCCACCAAAGGCTGTATGCTTGTTGTTTCAATCAGAACAGTAAACAAATTGGGCAAGTGACAAAGAATGGCTGCTACCTGTGCTAACCTGCGCACGGGAAAATTGGCAGGGCGCATCTTAGCAGTTTTCCATACTTGTTTTGGCATCTGTTTGTTGGTTAGGTTGTACTTGTGTGCCAAATAGCGAAATTCGGCTTGTAACTGCTGCAGATAAGCATCGGAATAATCATCGGCTAACCATCCTGCCACACCCAGCAGCAATGCCTCTGCCAGCAAAGGCTCATGTAGGTTCTTGCGCAAAACAGCGTAAGGAAGCGAAAGCGACAATGCTAACATAGGCTCGGTATTAATTTTGAACCCCATGTTGCGCATCAACAGCATATAAGCCACCTGTTGCCAGTCGCCGTTGTATCGCTGCAACCACTCCAACACCTCCGCCGACTTGCGATGCAAGCGACGCACCAACATTCGGTCTGCCGTGGAAATAATAGTGAGGGGAGGCACGTTATACAGTTGAGAAGCACAGGCGATTTCCTGCGGTGGTTGTGCCAACATCAGTGCATAGCGTTCCCACATCAAAGGATGGGTGCGTTGTTTTAATGCCAGCACAGGAATAATGGAACCATCTGACCGCCGCAAGGGTTCTTCAAGCGCATCGTTTTCCCAGACAACGTGTAGAATTACTCCGTCGTAGGCTGCATTGAGCTGATGCCTGTGTCGCAGCCAATCGGTAGTGCGAACGTGTACTTCTATCTGCCCGAACCATTGCAGTGTGCCGATTTGTAAGGCTGCATCGGTAAAGTCAGCACCGGCATTGGGGTTGCGCGTACCGGGTTTGATGATGCTCAACGGCTCACCACTTTCTGTTTGCAGATTCCTTTTGTCAAAATATTGAAACTGCCACAAGTAGCTGAGAAAATCTTCGTTCATTGGCAAAAGGTCTCAAAAATCTCCCTTTTTTGCAAGCAACTTGAACGAGGTCAATTCGGTAAATGGCGCAACTAATATGAGCGACTGTGCTGTTGTATGTTTTTACAAGCAAAAAAACAGTTTTTCGTAAGACACCAACAACAGCGACGTGCAACGGCGACGTACAACGGCAACATGCAACGGCAGCATAAAAAAAATTTTTCCAATCTTCAAGCACTATTTGGTGTTAGTTGGCAACCAGCCCATGCCGCCATCTGTCCACGTACTCATACCATACGTCTCGGTAGCGGGCATGGCGCACCAACTCGTAATGCGTGCCGGTAAACTGATTGGCTTTGGGCTGAAAGGTAAAACGGATAGTACTTTTACCTGCCATGCGGTACTCCCACTCCTCGCCGTTGGCGGTGCGATTCAAGCTGGTAGGTTCTCCGAATATGATGTAAATCATGCCCATATCGGTTTTCCAGCCTTCTTTGTAGGTAGTAAAATGGCGGTTGGCATGTTCTACCCGCTGGTAAAAAATGCGAATCATCCGTCGGGCATTTTCTTCATTGCCGCCTAAACGCAACCAATAGTTGTCTAAGGCGGCTTTCTTATCGCGGCTGCTTTTAATCTCCGCTATCTCCTCGTTAGTAGAAAGATAAACCAGTGCAGCCAGCACATCATCTATTTTCCGCAATTTGGGATAAGCGCGGTCGGTAACTAAAAAACCGGTTCCCTGCACGGTGGTAGTATCGCTTTGGGCAAAATACAAGCCTACAGGCAAGCGAAAATCGGTTTGGGGAAGGATGCTGAACAGCGAATCGGGAGCAAGTTCGGGCTGCCCGGGCGGTAAATTGACTTGCATAGGCGGCAGCGCTGCCTGAAAATTGGCTTTGATGCGGTACACAAATACCTCACCGCTGCCTCCCGTAAAGCGGAGCGTATCAGCTTCGGTAACATAGTTGCCTCTGACAGGCTGCAATCCTTGCGAGGCATTGTTTTTCACCAAAGAAAAAGACAAAGCCTGTGCGGCAACTAACAGCGGATTGCTCATCCAAGCGGCAAAAGCAATCACACGCCCTATCATTCTGTTCATAGCGTCTCAAAGTTAGAGATTCATCGTTACGGTAGCTATCCAACTGCGCCCGTCGGAGTTCCATACGCCCGCACCGGGATAGATGACAGGGCGTTTGGTAAAATACTGTTCATTCGTCAAGTTATTGATATTCAAACGAATGTGTATTTTTTCGGAAGCCCGAAAACTCACACCTACATCTACCAACTGATACGCCGGCACAACGCCTGCCGCGCCGGTAGCTACCGGTTCACGCGTATTAAACGGGTCGGAATAGCTTTCTGATACATAACTGTACTGTAAAAAACCGTGCCACTTACCGACTTGGAAATTAATTCCATTGCGAGAAGTAACAGCCGGAACACCTTCCAATCGGTTGCCGCTTATTTCTTCGTTGCGGTTTTGACGCCGCAATTGCCCACTGGTATAAATGGCATCCATCAGTGCTGTGGCAGTAAAGGCTGCAAGCTGCAAGCGCCGATTTTTGACAAACAGATATTCCACATAAGCTTCCAAACCATTGTTGCGGCTGTCGCCGATATTGGTTTTCCAGATGTAGGGCAGACCGTTGGCATCAGTCATTTGCAGGCTGCCGATGCGGTTGCGATACAGCAGTTGAAACAAGGTAATATCCCAATTCAGGCGTTCCGTGGCACCTCTAAAACCTATTTCGGCGTTGTGCCCGAAAGCATTTTTCAGGCGTTCATCGTTGCGTTCCAGTGCATTAGCAGGCACAAGGTCGGCAAAAATGACAGGTCTGTATGCCTGTGCCCAGCCGCCGTAGAGTTGAGCATTTTTGGTAAGTTGATACTGTGCGCTGCCGCCCAGCAAAACAAACCGGTGAATAAGGTCAAAAGGGATGTGCTCTTCGGGCAGGTAAGCCAACGAGCCCCTCATGCGGCTGATGCCATTTTCGGCGCGCAGCCCGCCTGAAACTTCAAGGCGACTGTTAATCTGCCATTTATTTTCGGCAAAGAATGCCCAATTATTGGTTTTCAGATGCACATTGCGGCGGAAAGGCTGCAAAACGCTCAGGTCGTAGTCTGAGCCTGTGGTGCCTTGCCCCTGTTGCCGGCGGTGCAGGTGGTTGTTGATGTAGCGAATGCCTGTTATTAGCGTAGAAGAAATGCCTGCCAAGCGGTACTCGTGCCGCAACTTCCACTCGGAGGTATAGCTGTTGAACAGGTCAATATCTACTTGGCGGGGAGCATAGTTTAAGGTAGCAGGCAAAATGCGGTCGGGGACGTTGGCAAAAGCAATAAACTGCACGCTATTGCGCGCGCCAATAAGCGCCGAAGCCGTCCAATTCAGGTGTGTGCGAGGGCTGATTGTCCAATCTAAGGTCAGCGAAGGCACGTGAATATCAGGTTCGTAGAAGTTGCGCGAACGGGTTGCCTGCCTTGGGTTCTGCCGGAACAGTGAGTCGGTCAACGGACCGGGGATGCGATAGAGGTATTGGCTGCGCCCCCATTCGGCTTTGAGGCGCAAATGGGGGGTAAATTGGTATTGCAGGCTAATAAATTGTGCCTGTGCATCGGAGGCTGCATTGTCCCGATAGCCGTCGGAGCGTCGCCGTTGGGCGTAAGCGTAGTAAGACCACTTGCCTATGCGCCCGCTAATGCTGTGGAAGGTGCTCAACAAGCCAAATGAGCCTACGGCATTAACGGTTTGATAGCTGAACGTGCGGGTGGAGTCGGGTTGCCGAGTGATGTAATTGACCATGCCGCCAAACTGCGCGCCGTATTGCAGTGCACCCAGTCCGCGCACAATTTCTATGCGCTCAATAGATTCCAACGGAGGGCTGTAATGGCTTGCCGGATAGCCGTAAATGTCGGAGTTAGTCATAATGCCATTCTGCCTTACGTTGTACTCCCAACTGCGATGCGGGTCAAGTCCACGCGTGGCAATGTTGATTTGGTTGCCCGGACCGTCCATATCATAGACAAAAGCGCCGGGAATTTTGGCAAACACTTGTCTGCCGACTTTCTCCACTACGTTAGCGGCAGTCATATTCAGAGAAATTACTTCGGTTTTCTTTCCTGCCAAAATGAAGTTGCCATGCAGCGAGGGCAGTGGAGCAACTGTGCCCAAACGCAGGCGTTCATCGGTTACAAGTACGTCGGTCAGCACCCTTGTTTTCAGGGTATCCTGCGCATACGCTTGGTAGCCAACAGGTAGCCCCAAGCATATGCTCAAAACCAGTCGGAGAAGTTTGGGTTGCATGTTTATTCAATTTTTTAAGCTAAACTATATCGGTACTTAGCCATTTGTGCAAACGCAAATGAGGGCAGCACTCAGTTCATATCTTTCAGGTTGCTGCTTGTTACCATACATTTGTACAGCGCGTTACCTGTAGAAAGTACTTCGTTGTGCCCCAGCACGCTTTGAATAAACACTACGCGGTTTTTTTCAAGTTCCGTCAGCGAGGCATCCAACTCTTTGAAGGAAGCAAACGGAATGCGCCATGCTTTCATTACTGTCATCACATCCATGCTTTGCTTTTCAGTGCCGCCTTCAGCAGGCGAGGTAATGGCTACGAAGCGTGCCGTTTTGTTGCGGTCTATCCACAGAATAAATTTCTCAAATTGCGAATAAAGCCCATCAAATAAATACACTTCTTTAATCTCCATGCCGCCGTGCATGAGGATGTGGGCTATTACACGGTATGCGCCGCTGTGCCCAGCAAGCACAATCGTCCCTAAGCGCGGATTGTTCCGCACCACTTTTGCTGCCGTTAGTTTCAGAAACACTTCGTTGATAAAAGCTGCAAACATACCCGGGCTTTCCAGTTTGCCGCCGAATGAATCGGGTGCGTTTTTCGGACCCTGCGGAATAATCAGAATTGCATTTTTGTTTGCCTGCACAAACTGATTAATCAGATTAAACTGCACAATAGCACTGTCGGGATTGTTGTACCAGCCGTGAAAGTAAACCACTACATCTGCTTCACGACCTGCATTGAACTTGTTGGGAACAAAAACCAATACAGTACTGTCGCTGTAATGCGCTTCGGCAGAATAGAAGTGTCCGTTGTAGGTATGTCCTTTGGCACGTTCCGGTGAAGGGAACGGCGCATTAGCCAATTGAAAGCGATATATTTTGCCAAACGATTGATATGAGGTATCTGCAGTGGCGGTTTCTTGTGCTTGTGCAGCAGATAGTGCCACCAACATTCCTGCCGTTAGTAGTAACAAGGCGGTGAATAGTTTTTTCATAGCGCTTTCAGAAATTCGGTGATTAATCGCACGCCAAAAGCAGTTGCGCTGCGCCCCTTTGCAAAAGGCGAGTCGCCAAAGGCGGTTCCGGCAATGTCTATGTGCGCCCATGCCGGGTGCTGGTCGGTAAATTTTTCAATGAACTTGGCAGCAGTGATAGCTCCTGCTGGTCTACCTCCGTAGTTCTTCACATCTGCCATATCGGAGCGAATTTGGCTCTCGTAGTCTTCCCACAGTGGCAAGCGCCAAACGCGTTCGCCTGAGTGCTGCCCTGCCTTTATTAAAGCGGCAGCTAATTCATCGTTAGAGGTAAACAAACCTGCTGCATGATAACCCAAAGCGAAAATACAAGCGCCTGTTAAGGTAGCCATGTCAATCATGATATCGGGTGAGAAGTTTTTCGCTAAGTAAGCCACGCCGTCTGCCAAAATAACACGTCCTTCCGCATCGGTATCTTCTATTTCAATACTCATGCCGTTATATGCCCGAACAATATCGCCTGGTTGCATGGCTTTGCCGTCGGGCTTATTGTCGGTAGCCGGCACAATACCAATCAGACGAACGGGAAGTTGCAAACGCGCCGCAGCTTCCATGGCACCAATTACAGCCGCTGCGCCCGCCATGTCGCTTTTCATCCAACCCATGTTGGTGCCCTCTTTAAGCGTAATGCCGCCTGTATCGAAAGTAATGCCTTTGCCTACTAATCCGACTGTTTTAACTATTTGTTTATCGGTGGGCTGATATTCCATGATAGTAAATGTGGGAGGCAATTCGCTGCCTTGATTCACTGCCAGCAAGCCGCCCAACCCTTCGCGCTCTATCTCGGCTTTGTGCAAAATGCGCACTCGGTAGCCATGCTTATTGCCACTTGCCAATGCTGTTTCTGCTAGTGCAAGGGCATTCATGTGGTTGCCGGGCGTATTGACCCAATCCATCACCGAAAGTTGCACTTCGGCAATGTGTTTGCCTGCTTCGAAAGCCTGCTGCACCTGTGCGAGCAGGTTTTCAGGTGCCACCACAGTTAGTTGGGGCAGTAACTTTTCTGCCAACGGTGCAACTTTGTACTTGCCTATTTGGTAAGTACCTAACAACATGGCAGGTATGGCTTCTGCCAACAAATCAATATTTGCCAAGCAAGTGGCAGACTGTGTACAATCAATGGTCAAGTGAGGGAGCAGTTTTTCGCCCTGCTGATAAACCAACAAGCGCATCGCCTTCCGGAAGCCCTCTGCATGGAACTGCTCGCCCAATCCTATCAAAAATAAGCGCCGGACTGCCTGATTATCGGCTAACAGAAAACTGGCTATTTCTTCTCGCTGAGCTTTAAATTCTTGTTGCAGCAACTGGGCTTCCCAACCAAAACGGGTGGCAATGGCGGCAGCGGCAATTTCCCACTCTGCCGTTGTAAAAGGCAGGAGCAAATGAGTAGGCTGGGCGGGCATCAAGTGCGTAAAACTTACTTGCATAGGCAGCAAAACAAATGATGAGAAAAACTTGTATAAATGGTAAACTCTTGTATATCTTTACTTTACATTTGCCAATTAAAATCTAAACTTTAACTTCGTTCAATCATGAAAAGCCGCTGGGAACAAGGAGCAGCTGAACAATATGCTGAGGCACACACTACAGCAGAACTGCCTGTATTGCAACGGCTTGTACGCGAAACCCATCTTAAAACTACCTTGCCGCGCATGTTGTCGGGGCATTTGCAAGGGGCGCTGTTGTCGCTGTTTTCTGAAATGGTTCGCCCGACAAATATATTGGAAATTGGCACATTTACGGGCTACTCAGCTATCTGCTTGGCACAAGGGCTTGCCCCCAACGGCAAGCTAATCACCATAGATAACAACGAGGAAACATTGGAAATTGCCCGCCGCTATTTTGCGGAGGCAGGAATTGCCGATAAAATAGAGGTTTGCGTAGGCGATGCGGCACAAATATTGCCCCAATTAAATGAAGTTTTTGACATGGTGTTTATTGATGCCGACAAACGACAGAATGCCACTTACTATGAAATGGTGTTACCTAAGGTAAAAACTGGCGGCTACATTTTGATTGACAACGTGCTATGGAGCGGTAAAGTGATTCCGCCTGCTGCTACCGACAAAGACACCGCAACGATTGCTGCGTTTAACCGTATGGTACAACAAGACAGCCGCGTTAAAAATATCTTGCTGCCCATCCGAGACGGGCTGATGATTGCACAAAAATTGTCCTGAAATTTAATTTCCTGCACTGTTATGAATATGAACAAATTATTTTTTTCCCTTTGCCTTGTGCTGCTCAACACTATTCAGGCAATTGCACAAGAAGGGCAAACTGTACCTTCCCAAATGCGCTTTGCCGATTTGGAACTGAGCATCGAACCGCGCACCCGCGACAGAATTCAGCAGCGGGTCAATCAAATTGTTGGGAATTGGACAATGTACAAAGAACTCTCTGAACGTTCTCAGATTTACGCACCATTGATTATACAAGTATTGCGCGAAGAAGGCTGCCCCGAAGACTTGCAATATGTAGCCATGCAACGCAGCGGACTCATAGTTGACTATACTACCCCTCGATACCCGGGAGCTACAGGTATTTGGCTCATGACAGCCGATATTGCCAAAACACAGGGACTGCAAGTAGATAATGCTATTGATGAACGCAAAAGCATTATAGCCGCTACCCGTGCATTTGCCCGCACCGTGCAACAATACAACTACTCTTTAAAAAATTGGATTTACACTTGTACCGCTTACGATATTGGATTTTCTGAGGCATTCAAAAACAATGAATTCGTAGACCGTTCGCGCATTGGCATGAGCCAACTCATGATTAGCGAACGAGCTCCGGAGTCTATCATCGATTTGCTGGCATACACGTTTGTTTTTCGCAACCAACAAAATCTTCCACCTGCTACTATCCAATTATTAGTTTACCAAGAAACAAAAGGCAAGTCATTGGATGCTATTGCCCGCGCAACTGACTTGCCATTAGAACAAGTGCGCTACTACAACTCATGGCTACTGGGCAGCAGCATTCCTTCCAACCGCAATTTCCCTGTTTACCTGCCCGTACCCCATGAAAGAGTAGCAGCTGTTAGCAAGGCGCTGAAACTGGAAAATCCCAATCAAGGATTTGCAGCAACTGCCTCGCGCGGTTCTACTACCCATAACTCGTATCCGGTAGTTACCAACCGAATTGACCGCCGAATTGGCAATAAGGATTTTACTTTTGCTACTATCAACGGCATACCAGGCATGATTGCCGCCGATGGACAAAGCATTGATGAACTGGCAGCCGCAGCAGGCATCAGCAAAAAGCGTTTTATCAAACTAAATGACTTAAACCATCCAACTGCCGTTTTAGGTGCAGGTCAGGTGCTATACCTAAAAGCTAAACCTGCTAAGGGTCCTGTTAAAGAACACGTGGCACAACCCGGGGAAACATTCTGGTCGGTTGCTCAAACTTACGGTATTGCACTGAATAGTTTGTTGAAAAACAATCGCATCGAGAAAAATGAAACTTTGCAACCGGGGCGCGTATTGCTTCTACAAGAACGTCGGGCTAAGAACGTTTCGCCCGAATACCGCGAGTTGCCACCCGCTATCCCAACAGAGATTGTACAAAACACACCCCAGCTACAAATTGACAACACCCCCGACAGCGACCCTAATGCTAATGCGCTTGTAACTGGCATTCACATTGTGCAACCTAACGAATCCCTTTACGATATTGCACAAAAATACCAAGTTACGATTACCGATTTACGCCGTTGGAATGGCATTCCCGGCTTTACGGTTAGTGCAGGTACAGAATTGAAAATACGCGGAGAAGCAAGTTCAACAACTGTTGCGGTTGATACAACTCGTACCACTATTGCTGGAACCGACCAGCCTACCATTAAAACAGATACCTCAGCCTCGGCTATGCCCCCTACACAGGATATTGACGTATTGCCAGCAACCAATAATCTGCCTACTCACACAGTTAAGCCGGGCGACAACATCTATTCTATTGCCCTGCAGTATAAAATCCCTTTGGCAGATTTGCGCAAGTGGAACAACTTGCAATCTACCAATACAATTAAGGTAGGCGATGTATTGAAACTCTACGACCCCCAAGCACAGCATTCAGTGTTGGCAGGCGAAAGCAATAAACTCATTGTAGTAGGCAATACTACTAACGCTACACCAACTATTCACAAAGTACAACGAGGAGAGACACTTTTCAGTATTTCTAAGAAATACAATGTTTCCATTGATAACCTGCGCGCATGGAACAATTTGCGTAGCGATGCACTGGCAATTAACCAGCAACTTGTTGTTAGCAATCCGGAAGGCAGCAATAACCAAACAGTTAACACTGTTGCCAACACAAACGTAACGAACGTCAATATTCTGCCACGTGAAGGAGTTCCCGCCGCTAAAAGTAGCAATTTACACCAAGTCAGATTTGGTGAATCGGTGGAAGATGTGGTGCGCCTGTACAGCATCGACATCAACGACTTCTACCGTTGGAATAACCTCCCACCCGGCACAACAGCTTTAATGGCTGGTTCACAGGTTTATATTGCCGACCCTGCAACGGCTGATAGCAACGCCGTCAACGTAACACCACAACCCTACACCAACCCTGCTATGAGCAACTCCAATGCTCATACAAGTGCAAACACTGTTGCAACTGCCCCACCAACAACAGATGCCGCTAACCAAAATACTGCCGTTGCTACTACCAAATCGAGCACCTATCAGGTACAAGCCGGTGAAACCCTGTGGAGCATTTCTCGCAAACTGAATATTTCATTTACCGATTTGTTGGCATGGAACAATATGGACATGAACACTAAGCTGCAACTGGGGCAAATTATTCGGATACAGCCACCAACAGAAAGCCTTACTACTGGCATCCAAGGTGCTGGAACGATGCTTTCCAACCTTACTGAACCTGTTGCTGGTAACATGCGCGGAGAAGCAGGCTTGTCCATTATAAGTGCTAACCCCACGCCTGCCGCAAAAGAAGAAGCAAGGATTTACATTACTGTACCCGGAGATAATATTTACGACCTTGCCAATCGCTTTGGTGTGCGCCTCAGTGAATTTAGAAAATGGAACAACATTCCACCGGGCACATTCAGTTTGCCTGCTGGTACTCCTGTAGCTATCAACGAAGCAGCCAGTGGGCAAGTAGCTGCCATGAAAGCACAATCTGCCAAACCTAATACAGCAAATAACAAAGGTTTTGTTGCCGAAACAGCACGTGCCAATCCTTCAACAAAAGTGCCTCAGGGTTCGGTGGTTTATCACGTAGTAAGCAAAGGAGAAACGCTGTTTAGTATTGCTAAGAAATACAATGTTAAAGTAGCTCAAATAAAGGCATGGAACAAGCTGAAAAATGACCGCGTGAATGCAGGTGCACGCATTATTGTGAGCCAATAGTTTTCATGCCGCAAACCATAATGAAGGGACGCTCTACGTAAAGGGCGTCCTTTTTGCATTATCTTTGCCCACACTCCCTTTCATTTAAGCCATTTGTTATGAAAAAATATTCGCATGTAACTCGACTATTTGCTGCCACAGCAACATTTCTGATTTTAACTGCTCAAAAACCAGTTTCCACGCCTATGACAAACGATAATCCTTTTTTTGTTGCATTCAACACCCCTCATGAAACACTGCCTTTTGATAAAATCAAATTAGAGCATTTCATGCCTGCCTTACAAGAAGCCCTTGCACGAGGCAGAAAAGAAATTGATGCTATAGCCAACAATCCTCAACCACCTACTTTTGAAAATACAATTGTCGCGCTTGACCAGTCCGGAGAAATGCTCAATCGCGTGCAAAGCGCCATGTTTAACCTCAACAGTGCCGAAACCAGTCCTGAACTGCAAAAAATTGTTAAAGAAGCCTCTCCCTTACTGTCTGAATACAACAACGATATTTTGCTGAACGCCAAGCTGTTTGAGCGCATCAAAAAACTTTATGACCAACGCCAAAACCTCAAACTGGACGTTGAAAGCATGACTTTACTGGAAAAAACCTACAAGCAGTTTGCCCGCAACGGTGCTAACCTCAACGAAGCGGATAAAGCAAGGCTGCGAGAGATTAGCAAACGTCTTTCCGAACTTTCGCTCACTTTTAGTGAAAACGTACTGAAAGAAACCAATGAATTCATTTTGCACTTGACCGATGAAAAAGACTTGGCAGGGCTGCCCGATTTTGTTAGGGAAGCTGCCCGCTTGGCAGCCAAGCAAAGAAATCTGGAAGGCTGGGTGTTTACTTTGCAGCAACCCAGTTATACTCCTTTTATGACCTACAGCGAAAATCGGGAACTGCGCAAAAAAATGTTCATAGCCTTTTCGTCCAAAGCGTTCAAGGGCAACGCCAATGACAATCAGGCTATTATCAAAGAAATTGTAAAATTGCGCCACGAGCGCGCGCAACTTTTGGGCTATCCTTCACATGCCCATTTTGTGCTTGAAGAGCGCATGGCAGGCTCTCCTGAAAAAGTAAATAGCTTTTTGGAAGAAATTTTTAGCTATGCCAAGCCTGTGGCAGACCGCCAAATGGCTGAACTGCTTGCTTACGCCAAGAAAAATGGCTTTACAGAAGACCGCTTGCAGCGTTGGGATTACGCATTTTATGCTGAAAAGCTCAAAAAAGAAAAATACGGCATCGACAATGAGTTGCTTAAACCCTATTTTAAGTTAGAAAACGTAGTAGAAGGAACCTTCACCATTGCTAATAAACTGTTTGGGCTCACTTTTAAGGAAAACAAACAAATTCCTGTTTATCACCCAGAAGTAAAAGCCTACGAAGTATTCGATAAAAACGGCAATTTCATAGCTGTTTATTATGCCGACTTCTTCCCGCGCGAAGGCAAGCGCGGCGGTGCATGGATGACCAGCTACTTAGACCAACACGTTAAAAATGGCAAAGACATACGCCCGCATGTGTCTATTGTCTGCAACTTTACCAAACCTACCGAAACCCAGCCCTCACTGCTTACCTTCGATGAAGTTACTACGCTCTTCCACGAGTTTGGTCATGCACTACACGGCATTCTTTCTCAATGTAAGTATCAAAGCACATCTGGCACCAGTGTTTACTGGGACTTTGTAGAACTACCCTCACAAATCATGGAAAATTGGTGCTATGAAAAAGAAGCCTTAGACCTTTTTGCTCGCCACTACCAAACCAACGAGCCTATTCCACAAGAGTACATTGAGAAGATTGTGGCAAGCGCCAACTTTATGGAAGGTTACGCTACCCTGCGCCAGTTGAGTTTTGGCATGTTAGATATGGCTTACCATGGAAAAGCACAAGAAATTGCCGATGTAGATGCTTTTGAAAGAGCTGCTATTGCCAAAACCAACCTCTTCCCCGAAGTAGAAGGCGTTAATACGAGCACCTCGTTCAGCCACATTTTTGCTGGAGGTTACTCAGCAGGATACTACAGCTATAAATGGGCAGAAGTATTGGATGCCGATGCATTCGATTATTTCAAACAAAAAGGCATTTTCAACAAAAAAGTAGCAGAGTCGTTCCGAAAAAATATCCTTTCCAAAGGAGGCAGCGAACATCCCATGACACTCTACAAACGTTTTCGCGGAGCAGAACCTTCGCCCAAAGCACTACTTAAACGCTCAGGGCTGTTGCAACAGTAACATGCTTTCATTCAAACTGAATGCGGAGTTAACATTTGCTTTTCTCCGCATTCAGTTTTTTACTCTCAAACAAACATGGAAGATTAATTTTATACGATAAGATGCCTTTGGGCTACTAAAAAATAGGCTTTTGCCATATTGAATCTCAGCTAATTTCGGCTTCCGTAGTAAATATTGACAAATATGGAAAAGTAATGCTGTTTGTTTTCGGCAAGTGGCATGATAATGACTTTTTGTGCTAAGAAATCTGCCATGAATCCAGCCTCAACTCCCGTAACATTGGTTCGAAAATTGCCGAATTCAAAAGCAAGAGCAGCACGTACAGAGCCACCTACACCAAATTTGCTTTGAGAAAGGCTTTCTCCAAAACGCGAAGTGCGTATCACTTGGTCGAAAGAAGGATGACGGGCGGGGTCATACTGTTCTAAACGAATGTTGCCAGTTCCAAATCGGTACTCAATCAAATAAGGAGCAATTACAGCAATAGAAGGACCTGCCGATAAAGATGCAGCTACTTGTACACCTTGCTCTGCTGCCCTGCGAAAAAGAATGAGCTCTCTGCCATAGTGTGGCCTGACCAGTAGCAGATAGTTTTGCTTGCCGGGAACAAAAGACTCGCCACTCAGACGGCTTTGCGCTCGTTGCTCTTTGGGATGGCGTACATTCACTACGTCTAAGTAAAACAAATGGTACATTTTGCTACTAATGCTTCGGGTATGTTTAATCACACCTCCACCAATCAGTCCTGCATTGCTGTTCAAATTAATGCCGTAACTCGTTTGCCGATTGTAGGGAGGGTCTTCTTCCAAAGCAATATCTTGCGCCTGCAAAAGGAAAACGTTAATTAGTATGAACAGAACAATAGCAAAATATTTTTTCAAGGCAATCTGATGATTAATTTTGAGCCAAATTAATACAAAGATGGCACATTTTAAAAACACATACCTTGGCGATTTGCGAACAGAATCTATTCATATCAAATCAGGTACGCGCATTATTACCGATGCTCCAACCGACAATCACGGCAAAGGTGAAGCCTTCTCTCCTACCGACTTGGTTTGTGCCGCACTGGCAAGTTGTAAAATGACTATTATGGGCATTTTGGCAAATCGCGAAGGCATTGACCTGCAAGGACTAAGCTGTGAAATAGAAAAAGTGATGGCAACCAATCCGCGCCGCATTAGTGAAATTAAAATCACTTTCTCTCTGCCCAACAGCCAGTTAACCGAAAAGCAGCGCACCATGCTCATCAATGCAGCTAACACTTGCCCTGTTGCGCTCAGCCTTCACCCAGACCTAAAAAGAACCGTGGTGTATAATTTTTAAATTGTATCGCAAATAAATACTACATAAAAACATCTTTTTAAACAATCTCTCTATCTTTTGTTACTACATCGTCGTTTGTTGCAACCAGCTACACACAAATCTATTTTTATTATATCGGTATAGTTTTTAGAAATAAAATCGCACAGCTTAGTTAAATTATTTTTTTATTTTCACATCATCAATTCAATCGAACAACACACTCAAACTCTCACAATTAAAACTTTATTTTGATATGAACGCGGAAGTGCAGAAGTATGTATCCTCCATAGGAATTACCTTAGATAGGTTTATTGCGCAACGCCAATCGGACTTTCCCTATGCAAAGGGCGAGCTTTCTCAACTGTTGCGCGATATTGGCTTGGCTGCCAAAGTGGTCAACAAAGCTATCATGAGCTCTGGTTTAATTGGCATTGAAGGTCCGGCAGGTGACCGCAACTCATCGGGAGAAGACCAACAAAAACTTGATGTGGTTGCCAACGTGCGGTTTGTGCGAGCGCTTACGCGAGGTGGCGAGGTTTGTGCTGTCATCTCCGAAGAGGAAGAGCAAATGATTGATACAGGCAATCACCACGCTAAATATGTAGTAGCCATGGACCCCTTAGACGGTTCGTCTAATATAGATGTCAACATGCCGTTGGGAAGTATTTTTTCTGTTTATCGTCGCAAAAGCCCCGTAGGCACCCCGCCTACCATAGAAGATGTGTTGCAAAAAGGTACCGAGCAAGTAGCCGCTGGGTATATTATCTACGGCTCGTCTAATATGCTGGTTTATACCACCGGACGAGGTGTTAATGGATTTACTTATGATTTTTCTATCGGCGAGTTTATTTTGTCGCATCCTAATATGTGTACAAAGGACGACGGCAAAATATTTTCTTACAATGAAGGCAATCTGTACGACTTTCCACAAGGTATTCAAGATTTTATTGAACATTGCCGGCAGAGCAAATTTTCGGCGCGCTATGTGGGTGCATTGGTGGCTGATGTACATCGCAACTTGCTTAAAGGAGGTATTTTCTTGTATCCAGCTACAAAGAAAGCTCCTAATGGCAAACTCAGGCTGATGTTTGAATGTAATGCACTGGCATTTTTAGTAGAACAAGCAGGTGGTATGGCTACCGATGGCAAACGACGTATTTTAGAGATACAGCCAACAGAACTGCACCAACGCAGCCCCTTTATAGTAGGTTCTAAAGCGATGGTAGAAAAAGTTATGGAAATGTTGCAAATGCAAAAAGAAATACTTGCATCGTAATTAATAGCACAGTGGGAAACTCAGCATTAAGCAACGACTACTGAAAAAACAAAACAAGGATTAGCCAAAAATACAGGTTTTTATTTTACACTTTTTTAAAAATCGCATTGACAACCAACAATAACCCCGACAAGTGTTGCAAACCTGTCGGGGTTGTACATGTAAGCAAGTTGGCTGCAAAATTTAGTAGCCTACGGCATCGTACGCTCAATAGTAAGATTACCTACAATAATGGTAATTTTCTTGTCGCAGTCGCCGTTGCCCCAGTCTGCAAAAACAGTTAGATTACCACTTTTGATTTCGTAACGCCCACTAACAGGATAGAAAGTATTGGCTCGAATGCAAGAACCTTTCATAATAACAGGTATGACGATGTTGGCGGTGAAAGGTTTGCCGTCTTCGGTGGTTCCTGTTGTAGTACCGGTAATTTGCATTTCATCATCGGTTGGGTCGAGCGGACGACTACCGAAGTTGTAGCGTACAGCGCGGCGGAACTCACTAATTTGCATTTGTTTGCCATTGGGGCGTGTAATGGTAAGGTTGCTACCTGTCACTTGATAGCTCAATACAGTACCAGAGAAAGTGCGTTCAGAAATTACAATGGTGCCACTAATAGTATGGGTGCCATTGTGATAGTTATCCAATACGATAGTTCGCTCTGCTAAGATGTTTCGCACGCCGCGATAGGTGATAGTCATTTTGCCTTTTCTGGTACGATTGCCACCAACGTTGCAGCCATTGCCAAAATCAACGGTAATCGTGCGCGTGTTTTCATTGATGCGAATAGTAGCACAGCGCTCTGCTTCCTCTGAGCGTCCGTTGCGCAAGCCATCATCTATGCCGTCAAAAGCATCTTCGGCTGCATCTATCGCATCTTGTACAGCATCTTCTGACTCGTTGTTCTGCATAGAAACAGCTTCGGCAGAAGCATCTAACACTTGGTCGTTGTTTTTGTTACAAGCTGCCATAAAGGCGGTCAGTATTGCACAAATAGCAACTGCATGAAAAAATCTAACTGTCATACAAAAGCAATTTTTATGTTGAAACTAATGATTAGATTAATTTTTGCAAAACAGGTTTAATTGGTGCTCAAAGCGGTTTTAGGGCATTGTGATATTCTAAGATAAAAGCACGAACCGCTGAACGCACCGCATTGCGCTCTGAAAAATCATGAGAACTCACTTTTTGACGCGGGAAGTCGTAATGATAGCCATGATTGCGGTCTAAACAACGAGCAATGTAGCCAAATGGTTGCAGGTCTATGGTTTGCTGGTTTTGTCGAAAAATACAAGTTAGGTAATCGTTTTCGCTGATATTCCATGCATAGCCGGTCATGCGCGAACCCAAAATATCTACCTCATATACGCCATCAGGAGAAAAATTAGTTCGCACAATGCTATTGAATACCAGGTTGGACTTATCATTAGCAACTGCTTGAATTTCAAGACGGAACCGATTGCTCGTGCCAATGCGAGTCACTTTATAGTAGTAAAATACATTACCGCGTCTTATATCTCCAGAGAACCAATTGGGGCTATCGGAGGTGTAGTGAAAAAACATTTTTTCACCTTCAGGCTGCAACCAAGATTCGTAGAGTAGCATCGGTTTGGCACGCTCGATTTGCTCTACACTAGGAGCTTCACCTAATAAGTCTCGAATGATTTTTACTTTGGCAAAACTACTCAGGCGAGCTTGTTCGGCAATAATTTTCCGATTTAATTCCTCTAACCGCGCCTTTTCTGTTTTGGAAGTATTGCGCAATATCACAAACGGTTGTGGCAGTGCGTTGAGCAAATTGCTGATAAACATGCGAGCTTCGTGAATATTGCTAAATTTTGTATCCTCAATGGTGCTCTGTGCGTAGAAAAATGGCATGTTAGTACTGTCGATGCCCAGCATGCTAAACTTTGCCTTTACTGCATCTTCCAGCGATGGTCGGATGGTTTTGAGCCATGTGTTGCGTTTTAGTTCTTCATGAAAGTTGATAACAAGTCGCGGGGTTGCAGCTTCTTTTATAACATCGGCAGCCTTTTTCTGCAGCTGTTCTTGATAGGCTTCCCAGTTGGCTTGCCCTACCAATTGCTGCACAACTGGTTTTTCCAGTTCATTTTTCAAATGCAGTAGTGCTTTGACTTCTCCTTTAAAATGGGCTCGCCACTGGTTTGGGTCTATGGTAAAGCCACTGAGTGCATATTTTTGTTGCAATTCGGCTAATCCTTCAATAGTGGCGGCTTGCCGTTCGAAGTTTTTCCATTCTTCAAGCAATGGCTTTGCAAATTGCAGCTCTTCGGAAGGTAAATTGGTTTTAACAGCTGCTATGCGGCGCAACGTCAAGATTTTGTTATTACCGGTTTGATATTTGGTCAACAAACACAATGCTTTCAACTGCATCTCGTCTGCATAGGCTGCTTTCCATTGTTGCTCTATGTTGTCTAATAGCGCTGCTGCCTCCTCAGGTTTAAGGCGTTGCCCTGAAAATTGGGAAGGCGTGAGCGCCTCAAACAGCAATGCAGTTTTTGCCAACATGCTGCCTTGCCGAGCATGGCGATGCAGTATGTCAAACAATTGTGCGCGGTCTAGGGATGCATTACCCGTTTGGCGATATTTGGACAGCTCAGCTTCATAGCGGTTCACCAAATAAGCTGCATCTGGTTGGTTAGCTGCCATGTTGAGTAAGTGCATGGCAGTAGGGTAATGAATGCCATACTGATAGCTCATCATAGCTGCTTTTATTGCTGCTTGTATATCTCCGGTCTGCGCTTGTTCGTAGAGTTGGAAAAATTCTTGCAAGTGCAGATTGGGCGCATAGCTGCTTACAATAGGCAGTGGATTGAGCGCAACAGCCTCGGCATGGTAGAGCTTCGCTAATGATAAGTCGGGTTGGATACCGTAGCCACCTGTGAAGTATAATCGGAATAAATTAAATTTGATTTCAAACTGTTGCTCAGCAGTTGGGCTACTTGCTAAAGCTCGCTGATACCACTTTAAGGCATTTTTGTAGTCTTTGTAGGCATCCTCGGTAAGCATATTACCCTGGTAAGCAGCTGCTACGGTAATCATGGCGTCAACATTACCCTTTCGGGCGCGGGCAATTTCGTCTCTAAAAGGCTCTATGTTGGGTTTGCCTCTTTTAGGTAATTGTGCATATCCGGCACATATAATTAACATCAGTCCTGTAAAAAGGACTATTCGTTCAATCTTCATACAAATTTTTAGGTTATTTAACAACGCTAATTGTTCAACGCAAGAAAATAAAAAAGGTTAAACACGAAAGGCAGCATTATAAAGATGCCTTCACATTAAAGAGGTTATAAAAATAGTGCCAAATTATATTGGTTTTAGTCTATTTGAAACCATTCTAACTTAACAGCTTTAAGCAAATGTTGCACTGAGTATTCATCCTCTGTGGGCATATCTAAAATGGTAATATACACGCGCTTAACAATCTGCGCTAAGTCTTCATAGGACAGATGCCGTACGGTTTGGTCAAAATAACCAGCATACTTGGCTGTAATAGCTTCCGCTTGGCTGATACATTCTACAATAAACGGATGCTTTTCAGCATAAAGACTTTCTCTGATAGCTTGAACACTTTCTTTGTAGAGAAAATTAACGGGTAGTTGGTGCAAGACATGTTCAGCAGGACTTCCAGATAGCAAAACAGGAATAGGAAAATATTTACCTTCCGAGGCAATTTGTGAATAAGTGCGTTGTGCCAATGCTAAGGACTCGTCAAGTTTTCCCAGTACGCCTCCAAAGAGAATAGCTACACGTGGCTTTTCTGACAAACGCCCTACCTCTTTGTCTATCAGATGGTCTAAGTCGGCAAGCATTTGTTCCATACGCCAAGTATGTTTACCTGTTTTGGCGCGGTCTTGTAGCGAGGCGCGAATGATGTAGGTAAGCGTTTGGGTAGGATTAAGTCCAATTTCTACCATTTGCTTGAAGATGAGTGAAGTAGGCGACATCCCGGGAATGGTGTTGGGGTCGTGCAGCGAAACCGAGCCATCGGCTTTAACAAATCCGTCAATGCGGGCACACACACCAAACCGAAGTCCTTCGGCAACAGCTTTCACTTGGCGATGAATTTCGCGCAGTTGCTCCATAGGTACGTCCACCGGAATGGTTTTGCGGGTAGCCACGCTAAGGTACTTAGAATGAAAGTCGTAAGTTTCCATAGCCGGTGCAATGCCAGTAGGCGGCAAGGCAATCGGGCGGTCTTCCTCGTCTTGAATAACCCCACAAGAAAACTCTTTGCCTTTAATGAAGGCTTCTATCAGCACCGAAGATTCGCTGTGTACAGAGGTTAGAATAGCGTAAGTATCTGAATAAGAAAAGTAGTCATCTAATTTTTCCAGTAAATCTTGCGGATGTGCATACACAATACTGCCCTTGTCTATCATAGGGTCGGCTTCAAACACCAACGGAAAGCCAATGCTTTGCTCTACATTGGTGATGCGTTGCAAATAGGCTTCTTTGGCAACTTGGTCCATAGCTGCCCACTCAGCTTTAGTTAAGGTGAGGCGGAATAGACATTGTTCAATGGCTTTTTCAAAACTTGTCAAATCGTCTTGTTTAACAATTGCTACCCCTATGGAAGAGCCGCCGTGTGGTGCTTTCACTACAAAAGGAAGTCCTAAAATGGCTTTTACTCGTTCAAACAAATCTTCATGACTTTCAGCATCCCAAGTAGCTTTGCGGATGGTCATCTGTTGTTTTTCTACTCCGGTAATGCGTTCAATCAGTTCGTTTTGCAGCGTTTTGTCTATGCCTGCCGCCGAGCCAAAAATACCCGGAGCCGAGTAAGGAATGCCATACCACTCTAACAAACCTTGCAAACTACCATCTTCACCCGGCGCACCATGCATGGCAAGAAAGGCAAAGTCAAAATATTTTTTGAATTCTTGTGGCAAAATAGGTTGCCCAATGGCATTGGTTAGCTCTATGAGCATGTTGTCGGAAAGTTTGCCCAGCGACTCGACATATACTTTAAACCGCAAGCTTTTTTGGGTTTTTCTAACAATAGAAACAGGGGGGTAAAAATCTCTAATAGACTGGTAATCAAATATTTGTTTGTTGGTAAGAATAAAATTACCCAAGCTGTCCACAAAAACGGGAACCGGCTCGAAAAGCGTGCGGTCTAAGTTGTAGAAAACCGTTTTACCGCCTGCAAAAGAAATTTCACGCTCTCGCGAAGGTCCTCCAAAAAAGATTGCGACTCTCATCTGTCGTGGAATTGTATTAATTTGCAGCTAAGATATTCAAAAAAATACGCATGGCGCAAGAAGTTATCAGAACTGACCAAATATCTAAGCGCTACGTAATGGGCAGCGAGATTATTCATGCACTCAAATCTATTTCCATTAGCATCTGTCGGGGAGAATACGTAGCTTTCATGGGTCCTTCTGGGTCAGGAAAATCTACGCTGATGAACATTATCGGCTGCTTAGATACGCCCAGTGGTGGCACTTATATTTTGGCTGGTAAGGACGTGAGCAACATGACTGAAAACGAACTTGCAGACATCCGCAACCGCGAAATTGGCTTTGTATTTCAAACTTTTAACCTGTTGCCGCGCTCCACTGCCTTAGAAAATGTGGCTTTACCACTCGTATACGCGGGCTATGGCAAAGCCGAACGCGAAGAGAGAGCCATGCAAGCTCTTATTAGTGTAGGGCTAGGCGACAGAGCTAAACACAAACCCAACGAACTTTCAGGCGGGCAGCGCCAGCGCGTAGCTATTGCTCGTGCATTGGTCAACAACCCCAGCATTATTCTTGCCGATGAACCTACTGGTAATTTGGACACGCGCACCTCATATGAAATTATGGAGCTGTTCGACCAACTACACAAGAAAGGAAACACCATTATTGTGGTTACACACGAAGACGACATAGCTCGCTACGCTCATCGGATTGTGCGCCTGCGCGACGGACTGATTGAGTCTGATATGCCTAATACGGATATTACTAATCCCACAGAAATGAAAATGGCTCTGGCAGCAAAAGGAAAATGAAAATTTACACCAAAACAGGAGACCGTGGACAAACCTCCCTCATTGGCGGCACACGCATCTCAAAAGCCGACTTACGCATTGATGCCTACGGAACCGTAGATGAACTGAACAGCTACATTGGGCTTGTTCGCGATTTAAATACCGATGAGAGCAGGCGAAACTTATTGAAAGAGATTCAAGACCGGCTTTTTACCATTGGCTCTAACTTAGCTGCCGAACCTGAACAGCAAAAAAAGATAATTCCCGACCTAAGAGAAGCCGATATAGAGCTACTGGAAAAAGCCATGGACGAAATGGATGCATCGCTACCACCACTGCGACATTTTATATTGCCGGGTGGGCATACTGCTGTGTCGTTTTGCCACATTGCACGCACGGTTTGCCGTCGAGCTGAGCGCTTGGTGATTGCTCTTGCCAATCAAACACCCTTGCATCCGCTCATTATTCCTTACTTGAACCGCCTCTCCGACTACCTGTTTATACTTGCTCGCAAAATGGCGCAAGAACTGGGCGTTGAAGAGTTAAAATGGCATCCAAGGGTTTGAAGAATAAGTTCAAGGCAAGTTTACGTGAAGCAAAAAACCCGACGGGGTATGCTCCGTCGGGTTTTGCGTTGGCATTGCGTTATTCAAGTGCTACCTCAGTGATGTTCACAAAGCGAAGTTGGTCGCCGTCCAGTTCAATTAGCACGGGGTTTTCTTTCGAAACTCTTCCGGCTAAAATTTCCTTGCTCAGTTCATTGAGCAGATAGCGTTGCATGGCGCGTTTCAAAGGTCTGGCACCAAATTGTGGGTCGTAGCCAATATTGGCTAAGAAGTCCAAAGCCTCTCGGGTAGCTTCTATTTCGATGCCACTTTCTTTGAGGCGCTGCTGAATTTGACGGAACTGAATATCAGTAATTTTCCGCATTTGCTGACGAGTAAGCGGACGGAACATAATTACCTCATCTACTCGGTTCAGGAACTCTGGGCGAATGCTTGTTTTGAGCAACTGGAATACCTCTTGCTTAGTGCGCTCAGTAATTTCCTCCGCATTAAACTCATCGAGGTCTTCAAAGCGTTCGCGGATGATGTCTGAACCTAAGTTGCTGGTCATGATGATGATAGTATTTTTGAAGTTTGCTACCCGACCTTTGTTGTCGGTTAGGCGACCGTCGTCTAACACTTGTAGCAAGATATTAAACACATCGGGATGCGCCTTTTCTATCTCGTCCAGTAAGATAACGCTGTAGGGCTTGCGGCGTACAGCTTCGGTGAGTTGTCCGCCCTCGTCGTAGCCTACATATCCGGGAGGTGCGCCAATGAGTCGACTGACGCTATGGCGTTCTTGGTACTCGCTCATGTCTATGCGCACCATGGCGTTCTCGTCGTTAAACAGATATTCTGCCAATGCTTTGGCAAGTTCAGTTTTGCCCACGCCGGTTGTACCTAAGAAAATAAACGAACCAATAGGGCGTTTAGGGTCTTGTAAGCCAGCTCGGCTGCGGCGCACTGCATCAGCTACAGCACGGATAGCTTCTTCCTGACCTGCTACGCGCTTGCCAAGTTCTTCTTCCAAATGCAACAACTTCTCCCGCTCGCTTTGTAGCATTTTGCTTACTGGAATGCCCGTCCATTTGGCAACTACTTCGGCAATTTGTTCAGCAGTAACCACATCTTTCAGTAGCGACTTGTCTTTGGAAAGTTCTGCCATTTGTTTTTGCAGTGCAGCTAATTTTCTTTGTGCTTCTGGAATGAGTCCATAGCTCAACTCAGCTGCTCTTCCGTAGTTGCCATCGCGTTGTGCTTGTTTGAGCTCGTTTTCATAGGCTTCTATGCGCTCTTTTTCTTGCTGAATGGAAGTGATAATCTCTTTTTCCATTTGCCAGCGGCTGCGCATAGAGTTGCGCTTGGCTTCCAGTTCAGCAATTTCAGCGGTAAGAATTTTTTCCTTTTCGGTATCTTTTTCTCGGCGAATAGCTTCTCGTTCAATTTCTAGTTGCATAATCTTGCGCTGCACCTCATCCAATTCTTCTGGCAACGAATCAATTTGGATGCGCAAGCGGGCAGCCGCTTCGTCCATCAGGTCAATGGCTTTGTCGGGCAAGAAGCGGTCGGAGATGTATCGGTCGCTCAATTGCACAGCTGCAATGATAGCGTCATCTTTAATTTGTACGCCGTGGTGCAGCTCATATTTTTCTTTGATGCCGCGCAAAATAGAGATAGCATCTTCGGGCGAGGGTTCATCTACCATAACAGCCTGAAAACGACGCTCTAAGGCTTTGTCTTTTTCGATGTATTTTTGGTACTCTTTCAGTGTTGTAGCACCAATGGCATGTAGCTCGCCGCGTGCCAAAGCAGGTTTGAGCAAGTTAGCAGCGTCCATGGCGCCCTCGCCGCCTGCCCCTGCACCCACTAACGTGTGGATTTCATCAATAAACAAAATAATACGCCCCTCGCTATCTATTACCTCCTTAATAACTGATTTGAGCCGTTCCTCAAATTCTCCTTTGTACTTGGCACCTGCTACCAGCAAGCCCATATCCAAAGAAGCAATGGTAACCGACTTGAGGTTTTCGGGTACATCGCCATTGACAATGCGCTGCGCCAAGCCTTCTACAATGGCAGTTTTACCCACGCCCGGCTCACCTAAAAGAATAGGATTGTTTTTAGTTCTACGGCTCAGGATTTGCAAAACACGGCGAATTTCCTCGTCGCGTCCAATAACGGGGTCAATTTTGCCCTGCCTTGCCAGTTCGGTGAGGTTTTTAGAATAGCGCGCTAATGATTGATATTTTGCTTCTGCATTTTGGTCGGAAACAGTGCTACCGCCCCGCATTTCTTTAATAGCTGCTACTAAATCTTTTTCCACAAAACCGGCATCTTTCATCAGAGTAGCTACTTTGTCTTTGCCTCCAAGCAAACCTATTAGGATATGCTCAATGGCTACGTAGCTATCTTTAAAAGTAGCCAGTGCCCGTTCGGCACGTTGAAGAGCCGCAGCAGCATCGTTAGAAAGATATGGTTGCTGCCCTGTGGATTTAGGATAGCTGTTGATGTATTCCTCAAGTTTATTTTCTAAAAGCTTGCGATTGATGCCTAATTTTTTGTAGAAAAATTGCGTAATGTTTTCATCAGCTACTAAAACAGCCTTCAATAAGTGCCCTGTCTCAATGATTTGTTGCTGCTTACTGGAAGCAATTTCTGAGGCTTTCTGGATAGCCTCTTGCGCTTTGATGGTGTATTGGTTGAAGTTCATGTTGCTGATCTTTGTTTGTTTTTTTGAATTTGAAAAAATCTAATCAAAAACTAACAAAAGATGCCCCAAAATTTTCTTTACTGACTTTTTGTCTTTAAAAAGATTTCTACACAGTTTTTTGAGGTCTCTTTTATGACAATTTGTCATGTTTAACCTTGTGTTAAACTACCGCTACAATTCTTACACACAAACATAACACTGCCTACACACTGAGGTAAAAGCCTACCGATAGCTTTGCAGCGTCAAAATTTAACATTTGTTATACTTGTCAACTAATGTGTATGGTGTGTAGAAAGTTACTTTTTTTTGCTTTTTTCTTGATTTTGGCAGGGCATCTTTGGGCGCAGCAATTGGGTACCATTAAAGGAACTGTTAAAGATGCTATTACAAAAGAAGCCATTATTGGAGCTAATGTGATAGTGGAAGGCACATCTACGGGTAGCTCTACCGATTTGGACGGAAATTTTACGATTAAAATTGCCTCCGGCACGTACAAGTTGAAAATCAGCTACGTTTCCTATAAACCTTTGCAAATAGATAATGTAGTTGTAGAAATTGGTAAGGTAGCCCTCATCAATGCTTTTATTGAAGAAGATTCCCGCGCTTTGAATGAAGTAACCGTTACGGCAGAAAGGCAAACCAACACAGTAGTGGCATTGGTGAATGAAATCAAATTCGCTGAAAATGTGATGGTGGGTATTTCTGGCGACCAGATTCAGCGCACACAAGACCGCGATGCAGGGCAAGTGGTTCGGCGCATTGCCGGTGTTTCGGTGGTAGATGACCGCTTTATTGTGGTGCGAGGCTTAGGCGCCCGCTACAATACAGTGATGCTGAACGACATTTTAACGCCTAGCTCTGAGGTAGATGTGAAGTCTTTCTCTTTCGATTTGATTCCCAGTGGTGTAATTGATCGCATTACTATTTCCAAAGCTGGTGCTGCCGACATGGCAGGCGAATTTGCAGGCGGAGTTATCAAAATTTACACCCGCAACGACCCTTCTGAAAATAAAACTTCTTTTTCCATCAGTACGGGCATTCGTGCCAATACTACTTTTCAAAGTGTGAAACGCTATCAGGGCAGCAATACCGATTGGCTGGGTTTTGATGGAGGTTTACGGCAATTGCCTGCCAATTTTCCCGACCGCAACACTTTCGTTAATGCTTCTGTAAGTCAACGCGTAGCGTTTGCCAACGAGTTACCTAATATTTGGCTGGCACAACCTGTTAATGTTACACCCGACTTGCGCCTGAACTTTAACTTAACGCGCACTTTTGAAACCAAAAATGGCTGGCGAATAGGTAATTTAACAGGTATTAGCTACAGCAATACACATCAGTACGCACGTATTCAACAAGACCGCTTCATTTTTAATGGAGCTACACAAACTAACGACTTGCCAGAGGCAACATATGCAGACGATTTTTACAACAACAATGTTCGTTTAGGCATTCTTCATAACTGGACACTGCGCCTTAACGAGCACCATAAAATAGAGTTTCGCAATCTGTTTAACCAGATGGGAACTTCTGAAACTACTATCCGCGACGGTCGTGATTTTGGCATTGGTTTAGATTTCCGCAACTATGCCTATCGCTACGAACAGCGCAGCATCTACTCCGGTCAGTTGAGCGGTAAACACACGCTCAGCGAGCGTGCTAATTTAAATTGGACAGCAGGCTTTAATTACACCAACCGCAAGGAGCCCGACCTGCGTCGTTTCCGCACGCGCCGCGCAGAAAACACTGAGAACTACGAAGTGATTGAAGCGCCCACTGGCGGTGCACTGTTTGAAAATGCGCGTTTTTATTCTAAACTTAATGAAATTGGTGTTACGGGTGCGGTCAACTACGAACGCAAGCTGAAACTGGGCAAAAATGAGAGTTTGATAACAAAGTTGAGAACAGGGCTCTATATAGAGCAGAAAGCAAGAAATTTTGAAGCACGCTGGTTCTCATACGTACGCGCGAGTGGCTTGTTCGACCGTTCATTGCTCTTACAGCCTTTCGACCGCTTGTTCTCACCTCAAAATGTAAATGGCACAACCGGCTGGATGTTAGTAGAAGGTACTAAGCCAAGCGACTCTTATGACGCTCAGAACACATTGGCTGCCTTTTATGTTTCAGCAGCAATACCTGTTACTAAGCGCTTTAGCGCCACTCTAGGCTTACGTGGAGAATACAACCGTCAGCAGTTGCAAACGCGCGGTATCGGTGGCAACCGCATCAATGTAGACAATCCCATTCTTAGTCCTTTACCTTCTGTAAATCTGACTTACGACATTACCGAGAAAATGCTGGTGCGAGCGGCTTATTCTGCTACTATCAATCGACCTGAGTTCAGAGAGTTGGCACCTTTCTTATACTATGATTTTACTAATGATTTCAACTTCATCGGCAACCCTAATTTGAAAATATCTACTGTTCAAAACATTGACTTGCGTTGGGAACTTTATCCCTCTGAAACAGAGCAAGTTTCTGTAGGCGCATTCTACAAGAGCTTTAAAAATCCGATAGAGATAGCAGCAGAAGTAACAGGTGGAGGAAGTACGCGGACATATAGTTTTCAAAATGCTGATGCAGCTACCAACTTTGGCATAGAGGCAGAGGTGCGCAAGTCGCTTTACAACCTGAGCAACAACAAGTTCATTCAAGATTTGACGGTGGTGATGAATGCTGCATTAGTACAAAGCGATGTGCGTTTCTCAGGTGACGTAGCGCTGACTCAGGAAGACCGCCCATTGGCATTCCAATCGCCTTATTTGTTCAACTTAGGTGTGTTCTACAACAACGAGGATAGCCGCACGCAATTCAACGTGCTCTACAACGTGATAGGTCCACGCATCAATATTGTGGGCAATATTCAGCAGTTCCCTAGTATCTATGAAATGCCGCGTCATGTAATAGACCTTTCCTTTACCCAAGGCATCGGTGAACATGTAGAACTAAAAGCAGGTGTACAGGATTTGCTCAATGCGCCTGTGAGCTTCCTAGAAGACACTAACCGAGACGGTAGAGCCGTGACCGGAAAAGACCTCAACTTCATGAACTTCCGTCGAGGTCAATACTTCACACTGGGGCTGACTTACAAATTCTGAAAATTATTCTCATTTCTCGTTCATTTAATTAATCTAACTCATGAAAGCAATTCTGAAATTCTTTTCAATTGCCGCAATTTCATTCACAATTGTTGCCTGTGGTGGCAAGAAAGATGACGGTCCTGTTGAAACAGGAGCTCGTGATGCACAGAATCGTGTAATTTTAGAGGGTAACATCACCACTAACCGCACGTTGGTAGCTTCTGAAAAGTATATCCTCAGAGGTTTTGTGCGCGTAAAAGCTGGTGCTACACTAACTATTCCTCCCGGTACCATTATTTTTGGCGACAAGGCTACTTCTGGTACTTTGATAGTAGAGCGCGGTGGAAAACTGATTGCGGACGGTACTGTTAACCAACCTATTGTATTTACCTCTTCTCAACCTCCCGGTCAGCGTTCCTATGGCGACTGGGGAGGCATCGTGATATTGGGTAACGCGCCTACTAACAAACCCACTACTACTTTGATTGAGGGAATTCCCGACGGTCCTTATGGAGGTAGCGACCCCAATGACAACTCTGGTGTGTTGCGCTATGTACGTATCGAATTCTGCGGTATTCCTATTACGCCCGGTAATGAAATCAACGGCTTGACTATGGGAGGCGTAGGTCGCGGCACTACTATCGAGTACGTACAGGTTTCTTTCTGTGGCGACGATGCTTTTGAATGGTTTGGTGGAAATGTAAACTGCAAGTATCTGGTTTCTCACCGCACTTGGGACGACGACTTTGATACAGACTTTGGTTACAGTGGAAACGTACAGTTTGGTGTAGCACTTCGCGACCCTGCTATCGCCGACCAATCTACCTCTAATGGCTTTGAAAGCGACAATGATGCTAATGGCACCAATGATACGCCCTTTACTTCTTGTACTTTCTCCAATATCAGTGTGTTCGGTCCTTTGGGAAGGGGAGCAGCTAACGTAAATTCTCTGTTTGGTCGTGGTGCGCACTTGCGCCGCAACACAGAAAATTCGATTTTTAACAGCGTTTTCACCGGCTGGATTGAGGGATTGCGCTTAGACGGTTCAGCCACTCAGGCAAAGGTGAACAGTGGCGCATTAGACATTCGTCGCAACTTCCACGCAGCTCACGCTCGCAATATCAACGTAGCTGGTGGTGCTACCCTGCCTGAAATAGAGGCTTGGTTCAATGCTCCTGCTCGTGGCAATCGCGTATTCAACTCGTTAGCAGATTTAGGACTCAATGCACAAAATTTCAACATGACTGCTCCTAACTTTCTGCCACAGTCTGGCTCTGTGTTGCTAACAGGTGCCACTTATGGCGAACCTAAATTGCAAAATAGCTTCTTCCAGCAAGTTCCTCATATCGGTGCTTTTGGTACGACTGACTGGACTCGTGGCTGGACTAACTTCGACCCTCAGAATACCAACTATTAATTGCTCATCATAACCTTTTGGCAAAAAAGCATTCGGCATAGCCGGATATCTTACACAGACACATTAGCTTCCCTGAAAAACCTCTGTTACTTTGTAACAGAGGTTTTTTATCCATAATGGTCTCTTCAATGTGGTGCATTTCGCTGTTTTGTGTTCAATAAATGCGATTACTGTGAAACTGGATGGGTTGCCAATTTGTAATCCTGTGCTGTTGTTTGTATCTTATGTATCTCTTGCTATTAAGGTTCTTATTAAACTTAGTAGTTAAAAGAAAATACTTTTGCCAACCTTTTAGGTCAACTACAAAACCCGACAATTTTAAAAACCTTGCAAAACCTCATATCGCTCAGTAGTTACCCACAGCAGCGGCATACAGCAGTAAGTAGCAAGTAAAAATTGTATTAGGTAGTCGCATTACTCGCGTAAGTGAATAACGTACTGTACCTATTGCAATCGTATCTGTTAAAATAGCAATGAAAAAAGACCGGCAAAGCTGTACCTCACCGGTCTTTGCAGAGAAGGAACTGCTATTAATTCAAGAATTCATCAAAAGTAATCTGCAGGTAGTAAAGAGCGCCAATAGAGGGGTTGCCCCATGCCTGTGTAAAGCTCTGATTCAACAGGTTGCTACCACCAAGCTTCACAATGGATTTAATAGAAGGAATTTTAAGGCTCACCTGAGCATCTAAAACGCTATAGGCAGGCACTACGCTTTGTGCAGCTGCACGAATAGCCGGACCTACAAAAGAGCTCTGCCATACGAATTCATCTTGCCAGCGATAGTTCACACTAAAGCTCAGGTTTTTAATCCAGTTGCGATTGGAAAGGGAGAGGTTATAGCGATAACGCGGCGTGTTGAAGGAAGTTTCAAAACCCGCTGGTAGCTTGTCGGTATTTAGCAAGTCGTTATAAGAGACGTTGCCACCTATGGCAAATCCTTTTGGCAGCGCATAATCTACGCCCAGTGCCCAGCCATGACTGGTAAGCACTTGTTCGCTGTTAATGGGGAAGCTATACACGTTTCGTGTGTTAGCACTGAGCAAAGTGAGTGGCGGAGCCCCGGCAGGCAGTTGATCGCGGGACTGCACTACTACTAACCCGCCATCGAAGTTCAGCAAAGCACTGCGATAGTAGTAGGCATCTATAGAGAGCTTGTTTTTAATCAGACTCTTGTAACCCACCTCAAACGAACGGATGCGCTCCGGTTGCCATTCGCGGAATTGGAATACTTGCAGTAATTGCCGAGCTTGCGGTTCGGGTACGCCACGCTGCAACGCTGCACCATATGCCTGCACCGACTGCAAAGTATAAACAGGGTTGTTAATCATGTTATACCGGTCGCGGAACAGTGGCAAACCGCCCAACAAACGCGCCTGAGGAGTCAGCAAATCTATGTATTGGTTTTGCGTAGTAGGAATGCGGAAACCGGTTTGATAAGAGGCGCGGAAGTTATGGTCTTTAGCTACTGTCCACACAACAGAAGCACGTGGGTTGAGCTGTCCCTTAAAGTTTTGGTTTTTGTCGTAGCGTAATGAACCAGTGAGTTTGATGCGTTCTTCAAATAGTTTTTTAGAGGCTTGTACAAAGCCACCAAACTCATTGATGTTGAACTCGCTGCCGTCATCGCGGCGGGCAAACAACGTACCCTCTGAATTGAGGGCATAGATGCGGTAATTAGCTCCTACAAGTACCTCAGCAAATTTAATTTCATTAGAGAAATTGTACATGCCTTCAAAGTGATACAGGCTTGTTTTGTCGGTGAACAGGGCACCTACTCCTTGTGCATTACCGGGAATAGGGCGGCTGCGCACAGCTTCTGAGGCTTGGTTGAACTGCGGTGTGCCGGGTAAAAAGCGACCTTGGTCGGCAATTGCACGCGCTTGTTGGTGAAAAGTATTAAAGCCAGCTTGAGCAGCGGCAGCAGCAGTGGCGGCAGCAGCAGCAGGGGTTTGACCCTGAGCCAATGCACCAGCAAAAGCAGTAGCATAGGTTGTTAATGCGCGTTCGCCAAATGCACCAAAGTATTGTGGGAACCAAGTAGTACTGGGTTTCCATGCCTCGTTGATACCAGAGCCCAGCGTTCCAATGGCATACGATTCGCCAGAATTCTCTCGGGTAGTGTAGGCACGTACATAGAAGTTAGAACCGCGCAGCTCTGCCTTGTATTGCGATAAGATGAAGTTGCTTAGCGAGTAGCGGTCAGCACCCGTGTAAACCGTTGTACCTGTACCTATGTTGGCTTGCAAAATGGCTTCCACCTTGTCGTTCAGGCGATAGTGCAAAGCACCATTGAACTTCAAGCTTTTAGTAGTGTAGTCTGCTAAGTCGCGTTCGTTGTAACCTGTTCGAGAAACAAATACGTTGGGAATAATTGCTTGGAAAATCTGCTGAGGTGTTTGCCCAGTTAGTTGAGTGAGCGAAGCACCACCAATACCCGGCGTGCCAGCGGGATAGCGGAAACTTGCAATTGCACCCAAGAATGCCGAAGTACCACCTGCACCTGTGCCGGGCTGTCCGTTGGCAAACAAAGAGGTGAACAAATTCACGTTGTTCTCATCGCCATAGGTATTCACGCCGTTGTAGCCCGGGTTATTGGCGCGATTGCCAGTAGTAGCGTTGAAGCCATTCAGCAAGCTTTGGTCGCGGATATCGGAAGCCTGCCAGTCGTTGGCGCGCAAGTATCCAATATTAATTTTAAATGCTAACTTGTCGTTAAACGATTTAGCATAGCGAATAGCGGCATCAATCATGCCAGTAGCTCCTAATGGGTCTTCTGTACCCGGTTTCAAGCGATTTTTTTCATTCATTAAACCCGTTCTTACATAAGCGCTTGCTCCCTGATACTGGAACGGATTTTTAGAGTTCATCAACAAAATACCGTTCAAAGCATTAGGACCATACAAAGCAGAAGCAGCTCCCGGCAACAGTTCCAATGTTTCCAAATCCAATTCTGAAATACCTACAATGTTTCCAACAGGGAAGTTCAAACCGGGCGCTTGGTTGTCCATACCATCAATCAACTGTACAACGCGCACGTTGCCATTAGCATTAAAACCCCGTGTGTTAAATGAGCGGAAAGTCAAACTTTGTGTACTCATTTCAACCCCCTTGAGGTTTTGCAATGCATCATAAAAATTAGCTGCTGGTGTTTCGCGAATTTGTTTGATGTCCATTCGCTCAACCGTTACAGGCGACTTCAACACACTTTCTTCTACCCGAGAGGCTGAGATAACTACTTCTTGCCCCATGATGGTTTGTTCATCTAAGGCAATGTCTAAATTCATGCCGTCGGCAGTAACTTCTACTTCTTTGCTTTGATAACCTACAATAGATATTTGCAGCGTAAAAGGCGGTGCACTATTCACCTTGAGCGTGAAATTTCCTTTCCCGTCGGTAATAGTACCCACCACGCGGTCTTTCACTTTAATGTTTACGCCTGCAAGTGTTTCTTTTGTGTTGGCATCCGTTACTTTTCCGCTAACAGTGGTTTGCGCAAGCGCTTGGGCAGCTATCAGCAGCATCATTGCCCAAGCAATAGCGAAAGTTTTAGTAAGTTTTGTTAACATTTTCATTTCGGTTTTGAATGAGTAATGGTTCATTATTAGGTTGTGTCTCTCAATTTTAAATGAAAAAAGACAAACTAACAAAATCTTGCCAAATATTACTTTGCATATCTGTACAACTTTGTTCCACCACATACACCTATGCCAATATTTTTAGAGCGAGTTGCCGAAAGCCTGTTGCATGAACATCTTGCCAAGCAAAGCTGGGAAACATTTGCTTCATGGTATTTAGTGCTTCCTACGCGCCGTGCTTGCCTGTACATGAAGCAATATTTAGCGAAAATAGCCCCGCATTCTTTTATTGCTCCCGAAATTTTAGCTGCCGATGATTTTATTGTCCGCATTGCAGGGCTGACTATTCTCGACCCCGTATCGCTACTGTTTTCACTATATGAAAGCTACCGACTCTTCGATTCAGACCCTGCTCATAATTTAGACCGATTTGCGCCCTTAGGAACTGCACTACTTCGAGATTTTGATTTAATTGACAAAAACATGGTAGAGGCTGACAAGCTTTTTGACTATGTAGAGCAAGCCAAAGCCATTGAACGATGGGCAGAAGAGTTAGGACAAGATGTTGAATACCTACAAGCTAAAATTGGACAGAACAGCACGGTGCCTGCTTACTATCAGTTTTGGCAATACCTTAAAAGCACCTACTTTCATTTCCGAAACCGGCTGCTCACGCAAGGCAATGCTTACTTGGGCATGGCTTACCGAATAGTAGCAGAAAATGCAAAACAAATTGCCGAACAACAACAACTCCAACAAGTATTCTTCATTGGGTTCAACCAATTAGCAGCAGCAGAAGCAACTATTTTTCAGCGCTTCAAACAACTGGGAATTGCACAATTCTACTGGGATACAGACGAGTTTTACATCACTACCCAACCTCATCATGAAGCAGGATTATACTTGCGCCGCCACCAAAACCAAGGACTCATACCACCCGACTATGAGTGGGGAAAATCTCTTACACAAACCCCTAAACAAATAGACGTGATTGCGGTAAGCAATAAGGTTACTCAGGCAAAACTCTGCGGCGACCTACTACAAAAAGCCATTGTTGATAAAGTAAAACAGCCCTCCTCACTTGCCGAGGGTGTAGCTGCATTCAAACAGGCTATTAACTACGTAGGTATACTTTTACCCGACGAAAGCATGTTAATGCCTCTGCTGTATGCCTTACCAGATGTTTCAGTAGACGGAGTAGAACTGTCTGCCAAAGACTACCTCAACATTACAATGGGGCTGTCTATAGACAAAACACCTTTTTTTAGCCTAGTTGATAACCTGTTTAACATGCAGGCAAATTTTTCAACCGATGAAAACGGTAAAAAGTTAGTGTATTATCGCGACATCTTCAAAATTTTGCGACATCCTTACTTGCAATATTCTACCCAATTTGCCCAAGACTACGACAAAATACAAGAGCATCTTATTCACATTCAGAAAGAAAACTTAGTATACGTGCCGTTAGAAGTTTTACAAGAGTGGGGCAAAGAAACAAGTTTTTATCATACTGTTTTTCGTTGGTGGGACAATCGCGCCGACATAGCCTTGCAAACTCTTTTTGACCTTTGCCAAGTACTTTCACAACTTTTTGACGGCGAAAATAACATTTTGGAAAGTGAATTTTTGTTGCAATTTTTCACTATTTTAAAGCGAATAGACAGTGTATTGGGCGAGTACAAGCAACAAATTAATGCACGCACCCTGCAACAGTTCCTTTATGAAACCATTCGCAATGCAGTAGTTCCTTTCACTGGGGAGCCACTTAGCCCACTGCAGCTGATGGGAATGCTGGAAAGCCGCACATTAGACTTTGAGCGGCTCATCATTCTTTCGTGCAATGAAGGTATTATGCCCAAGGGCAAACAATTTGGCTCAGTGATTCCAATGGATATTCGCAAGCGTTTCGGAATGCCTACTCATACCGAAAACGATGCCACCTATGCCTACACATTCTACCGCCTGCTACACCATGCCCAGCACATTACACTGGTGTATGTGGACGCTGTAGGTGCTGCGGGCATTCATACAGCAGAAAAAAGTCGTTACATCACTCAAATTGAAGCTGAACTAGCAAAACACGCCAACATTAGATTAAACCACTACCGTTTGCAGTTAGAATTGCCAGAGCAAGCCAGTCCAGTTTTGAAAGTAGAAAAAACACCCCAAGTGCTGCAAATGCTGCGCGAATATTTACAAAACGGCATTACCCCCTCTGCCATCAACTTGTACATTGAAAATCCACTGGCATTTTTTCAACGCTACGTATTGGCATTAGGAGAGCCTCAGGAGATGGAGGAGGAAATGCTCGAGCGCACTTTTGGCTCTATGGTACATCAAACATTGGAGCAACTGCTCAAAAATTATGAACAACAAATGCTCACACCCGACACATTGCAAACACTCGCCCAACAGCCCAACCAATTGGAGGAATTAATTCAGCAAGCTATTACAGACCTTAAAGGTGGACTTGTTACCGATAAAGGAAAAAATTATTTACTCAAATACATTGCCCAATGGCTCATTGAGCGGTTCCTCATGTTAGAAAAGCATATGGCTCCTTTGGAGTTGTTAGCTCAGGAAACCAGCCTGCACGCAATTATTACTTGCCACCCCCCCACAGAAACCGCTCCTATTAAGGTATTCTTGAAAGGAACTGTTGACCGAATTGATATTTTTAATGGGAAAATCAGATTAGTGGACTACAAAACAGGCACTTTTCACTCCAAAGACCTCCATGCTATTAGCATGGAAGAGCTACTCGTTAATCCAGAAAAGGAAAAAGTAGTACAATTGATAATTTACAAATATTTGCTACTTCGCCAACTGCAAAGTCATTCAGGCAAAAAACTTCCCCCACATGCAGTTGATTTGGTAAACAATTTCAACATTGTATCAGGTTTCTACTTCTTTCGTAAACTTAGTGAAGGATTTCAACCTTATTCATTAAAAGATGAGCCATCAACAGCAGAAGAGTTTATGGAATATGTAGAAAAATTTATCCAAATCCTTGTCGGTGAAATGCTCAATCCAGACATTCCATTTGCCCAACGCAACACTGTTGTTAACCAAAGCGAAGAAGAGCTGTAAATGTGATAACTTTGTTTATTGCTTTTCAATCAACTTATGCAATCCTTTTCACATTTACACTGCCACACGCAATTTTCTTTGTTAGACGGTGCAGCAAGCATTTCTGGCATGATGAAAAAAGCCGCCGCCGACGGCATGAAAGCTGTTGCCCTAACCGACCACGGCAATATGTTTGGTGCGTTTAAATTTGTAGCCGAAGCCGACAAGTACGGCATCAAACCCATTGTAGGCTGCGAATTTTATCTGGTAGCAGACCGCCACCGCAAAGAGTTTGGAAAAGGAAGCAAAGATATCCGCTACCATCAGCTGCTGCTCGCCAAAAATCCAGAAGGTTACAAAAACCTTTCTAAGCTATGCTCATTGGGCTTTATTGAGGGCTTGTACGGCAAATACCCACGCATAGACAAAGAACTGATTCAAAACTACCATAGCGGACTCATAGCCACTTCTTGCTGCATTGGTGCAGAAATTCCCCAAGCCATTATTCACCAAGGGGAAGAAGCAGCTGAACAATTGCTGCGGTGGTGGATAGATATTTTTGGCGACGACTATTACATCGAGCTGCAAAGGCACCACATCAGCAACATCGACGGAACAGGCATTAGCCAAGAACAAGTCAATCAAGTTCTCATTAAGTTCGCTAAAAAATACAGCTTGAAAATTATTGCTACCAACGACAGCCATTATATTGACCAAAAGGACGCTGAGCCGCACGACATTTTGCTGTGCATCAATACGGGCGAGAAAAAATCAACCCCTATTGGCGAAGGAAAAGGCTTCCGCTTTGGCTTCCCTAATCAAGAGTTTTTCTTCAAGTCACAGGCAGAAATGAACCAATTGTTCAGCGACTTGCCTGAGGCATTAGACAATACCAACGAGATTGTAGAAAAGGTTGAAAAGCTCAAACTGAAACGCGACATCTTATTGCCCAACTTTCCACTACCAGAGGGTTTTCAAACACAAGATGAATACTTGCGACACCTCACTTTTCTGGGAGCCAAACAAAAATACGGTCAAATCACAGCTGAAATAGAACAACGCCTCAACTTTGAACTCGAAATCATCCAAAAAATGGGCTTCCCCGGCTATTTTCTCATTGTACAAGATTTCATTGCGGCAGCCCGTAAATTAGGCGTAGCAGTTGGTCCTGGGCGTGGTTCGGCGGCAGGTTCAGCAGTAGCTTACTGTACAGGCATCACCAACATAGACCCCATCAAATACAATTTGCTTTTCGAGCGCTTTCTCAATCCGGAGCGCGTGTCTATGCCCGATATAGATGTAGATTTCGATGATGTAAACAGGCAACGCGTTATCGACTATGTGGTAGAAAAGTATGGTAGAAATCAGGTTGCTCAAATTATCACTTATGGCAGCATGGCAGCCAAAATGTCGGTAAAAGATGTAGGGCGTGTGCTAGACTTCCCACTGGAAGAAACCAATCGCTTGGCAAAACTCATTCCTGAAAAGCCGGGCATGACACTGGCAAAAGCATACGAAGAAGTACCTGAATTAGCTGCCATCCGAAATGGCAACGACTTACGTGCCGAAATTCTCAAAAGTGCCGAAATTCTTGAAGGTTCGGTGCGCAATACCGGTATCCATGCTGCCGGTATCATTATTGCCCCCTCCGATTTGACCGAGCATATTCCAGTATGTGTTGCCAAAGACTCCACCTTACTTGTTACCCAATTTGAAGGCAAAGTGATTGAGGAAGCTGGCATGCTGAAAATGGACTTTTTGGGTTTGAAAACCCTTACCATCATTCAGGATGCGCTGAGACTAATTAAAAAAAATCAGGGAATCGAAATAGACATCGACCAAATTCCCTACGACGACCCCAAAACTTTTGAGCTATACCAACGCGGCGAAACCATCGGAACGTTTCAGTTTGAGTCGGAGGCAATGCGCATGTACCTCAAAGAACTCAAACCCACCAATATAGAAGACCTCATAGCGATGAACGCGCTCTATCGCCCCGGTCCGATGCAATTCATTCCTAACTACATCGCTCGCAAACACGGGCGCGAGCCGGTAGAGTTTCCGCACCCACTCTTAGAGCCTATTTTGGGCTATACTTTCGGCATTATGGTGTATCAGGAACAAATTATGCAAACTGCACAAATTCTTGCCGGCTACTCACTGGGCGGAGCAGACCTGCTGCGCCGTGCCATGGGCAAGAAGGACAAAGAAAAAATGGCAAAAGAACGCGACAAATTTGTTGCTGGTGCTAAAAAACTACACAACATTCCGCAAAGCAAAGCCGAAGAAATTTTTGGCATCATGGAAAAATTTGCCGAGTATGGCTTCAACCGCTCCCACTCAGCCGCTTATTCCATAGTAGCATACCAAACTGGCTACTTGAAAGCCAACTATCCTGCCGAGTATATGGCTGCTGTATTGACTAATTCTATGGGGGAGATTGATAAAATCAGCCTTTTTTTGGAAGAATGCAAGCGCATGGGAATCCACGTTTTAGGACCGGATATCAACGAATCTTCTGCCAGATTCGACGTAAACAAAAAAAAGCAGATTCGCTTCGGTTTGGCTGCTGTTAAAGGGGCAGGAGAAGCAGCCGTAGAAAGCATTATTCAGGAACGTCAAACAAGAGGTGCTTTTACCAGCATTTGGAATTTTGCCGAACGCGTCAATTTACGCACTGTCAACAAAAAAACCTTTGAAAGCCTTGCCTACAGCGGGGCTTTCGATTGCTTCTCAGACATTCATCGCGCACAATACTTTCATGCTCCCGATGGCGAGAGTTCTGGCATCGAAAAAATTATTCGCTACGGAAACGCAGCACAAAGCGAAAAACTTTCTTTGCAGGCTTCGCTTTTTGGTACAACAACAGGCAGTAGTGCCATAGCTAAGCCCAAGCTGCCCTCTTGCGAGCCATGGAACGACTTAATGAAACTTAAATTTGAAAAAGAAGTAGTAGGATTTTACCTCTCGGGGCATCCCTTAGACCAGTTTCGCGACGATATCCAACACTTTTGCACCTGCGCTACTACCGAAATTGAAAATTTTAAAAATCAGGAAATTAAAATTGCCGGCATTCTAACCTCTGTGAATCATCGCACCGGTAAAAATGGTAAACCATTCGCCCTTGTTTCCATTGAAGACTATCAAGGTTCGCTTGAATTTGCATTTTTTGGTGAAGATTATCTCAAAAATCGCCACTTGCTTTCCATAGGACAATTTTTGTTTTTCAAAGGAAAAGTACAAGAGCGCTATGGACAAGCAGGCGCATGGGAATTTCGCCCGCTGACTGTTCAGTTGTTGGCAGATATTCGCGAAAAAATGGTGCGCAAATTAGAACTACACATCAATGTGCGGCAGATTTCGGTTGAACTACTCAACATGCTGCAGAAAGCTATACAAGAACACAACGGAGCTTGTGAGCTACACGTTGCTCTGTTTGACCCTGTACAAGGCATAGGCACAGAAGGCATTTCGCGCAAGTATAGAGTTAGCCCAAGTAACGATTTTTTGAAAAAACTATCTGAACTTGGTTTAAAATATCGCATGACAGCATAGCCATAGGGGCATTGCCCCTTTGAACATGTTTCGGTTTTACAGGGGCAAACATGATGGATAAAAACTACTTGGGCAGGATGCCAAGAGAGTAGCTGAAAAACAACCTTGTTACGGAAGTTTGAATTGCGGAATGTTTCTC
Organism: Bernardetiaceae bacterium; assembly: GCA_025056255.1. Taxonomy (GTDB): domain Bacteria; phylum Bacteroidota; class Bacteroidia; order Cytophagales; family Thermoflexibacteraceae; genus Rhodoflexus. The sequence continues at coordinate 128,074 of JANWVT010000003.1, forward strand.
CTTCTACACTCCAAAATCTTCTCTTCGTTGCGCGTATGGACACGCACAACAAATATCGAACTAAGTTGCTTATGAGGCGGCGAACAATAGCAACTTTGCCTTCATGAATACAATTTTTGACAAAATTGATTTGGCAAAAAACCTAAACAACTACTTACGTAAGCAGACATTTGAAAAAACACTCAATTTCCATGCTGCCTTTGTTTGTTTTTGTGTTTATATCCTACTGCTGTTTTTCGCGTCTCCCCTGCTGTTTTTTGTGTTTTTACGAACAACCCTGCATTTGAGGAAATGCGCAAAATTGAGCTGTTGTTTTTCGGCTGATTCTTTTCGTATGATTTTTATTTGCTATAAGCAACTGATTGTCAAGCTAATATTATAAAATTTTTCGTTAAGAACACGGTAAAAAATCATCAAAAGTAAATTTGACTCTCCTCCTCTACCACTTTTAGAGGTATGCCAATAAACATACCCATTAACTTACCGCCGTATTTAATAGCGTTGGACTTAGTAACAATCCAGATAGATTCGATGCATTTGGAATGAATGTGTATGAAGTTTTGAAAAATCAGTCGTGCATGGGCTTCGTAGTCAGTCATGTATTGGCAACGACATATCAGGGGAAATGTTTTGGCAGTAGCAAATGCTAATATTTCATGGTTCAAATAGGCAACTAATTTTTCGGCATCTATTTCTGTGAACACACCATTAAAAGTGATGACAAGACACTCTCTGCCGTTGATAGTCTCCCATGATGCATGCGCAACACGTGCCGGCTGTTGTGAACTTTTCTCTCCACTAATGAGCCATTTTCTTAATTTACCTAACATAACCTTGTTCATGTAATTTTTTTTGAGAGTATAACGAGAGCAACAGAAATAATGTTGCCCTCGCGCGATATTATTTTACAAAACGAGTAGCTACTTTCATATCCTTACCCTGATACTCATAGAAGCCCCTGCCCGATTTTACTCCCAAATGCCCTGCCCGTACCATATTGACTAACAGTGGACAAGGCGCATATTTTGGATTTCCAAAACCCTCGTACATTACCTCTAAAATAGCCTTGCAAACATCCAAACCAATAAAATCAGCCAACTGCAGCGGACCCATAGGATGCGCCATTCCGAGTTTCATTACCGTGTCAATTTCTTCTACCCCTGCCACGCCCTCAAACAAGGTATAGATGGCTTCGTTAATCATTGGCATCAAAATGCGGTTGGAAACAAAACCCGGATAGTCGTTTACTTCTACTGGCGTTTTTTGCAGCGAACGTGAAACTTCCATAATGGTAGCTGTAACCGCATCGGAAGTAGCATAGCCCCGAATCACCTCCACCAATTTCATCACTGGAACAGGATTCATAAAGTGCATACCAATCACCTGCTCGGGGCGTTTAGTGGCTGCTGCAATGCGCGTAATAGAAATAGAAGAGGTATTACTGGCTAAAATGGTATGAGGCGGGCAAAATTGGTCTAATTGAGTAAAAATCTTATGTTTAACCTCTACGTTTTCAGTTGCTACTTCTACTACCAAATCGGCATTAGTAGCAGCTTGTTCCAATACAGTAAAGGTTTTGATGCGAGTAAGAGCAGCAGATTTATCGGCTTGGGTAACAATGTTTTTAGCTATTTGGCGGTCGAAATTTTTTGAAATTGTCTCCAATGCTTTTTGAAGTGCATCTGCAGACAAGTCCATCAGAGCAACTTGATAGCCAAACTGGGCAAATACATGCGCAATACCGTTGCCCATGGTTCCCGAACCAATAACGGTTACATTTTTGATATTCATAACTGTAATGATATGATTTTTAGGTAGTTATTTTTATCGGAAATCGGCATCAGCCTCAATTCAAATACTTAGGCAATGTACCTTCATACAGTTCTCGGGCTTCACCAACCGTAAGTACAGTTGCGCCGTTGATATTTAACTTGCCATCGGAGCGGACACTACCCAATAGCGTAAATGGCGTGCCACGCTCTTTTAGCAGCGCTTCGAAAGCAGCAGCCTTCTGGGGTTTCACACTCACCACTACACGGCTCTGACTTTCGCCAAACAAATAGGCATCTAAGCGAATGTTTGCAGTAGTTGGTATGCGTATGTCGTAGCCTAAATTACCATGAATAGCAGACTCGGTGAGGGCTGTCCACAAGCCGCCATCGGAAACGTCGTGTGCAGACTCTACTAACTTGGCTTTGATAACTGCTGCTACTGCCTGTTGCAGTTGGTATTCGGTTTCTAAGTCAAAAGCAGGAGCGGGAGAGGCTTTTATGCCGCGATAGGAATACAGATACTCAGAGCTTGCAATGTCGTTTTTAGCCTCGCCCATCATATAAATCAGGTCGCCGGCTTGTTTGAAGTGCAGTGTCATGCGGTTTTCCCAACCTTCCAAAATGCCCAACATGCCAATAGTGGGGGTTGGAAACACAGCATAGTCCACGCCGCCATCGCCCGACTTAGGCGTGCTTTGATTATAAAAACTCACATTACCGCCCGTTACAGGGGTACCAAAGCGTTCGCAGGCTTTTTTCATGCCTTTGATGCTGCCAACAAACTGCCAGTAAACTTCTGGCACATAAGGATTACCAAAGTTGAGGTTATTGGTAATGGCTACGGGTTCGCCCCCGCTGCAAACTATGTTGCGGGCTGCTTCTGCCACAGCAATAGCACAGCCTATTTCAGGGTCGGCTTTTACATAGCGCCCGTTGCAGTCTACTGTGATAACGATGTTTTTATCTGTACCTTTTATATTCACTACGGCTGCATCTGAGGGAGTAACCGAGTTGAGATTGGCAGTGCCCACCATGCTATCGTACTGCTCGTAAATCCATCGGCGAGAGCAAATGTTAGGATGTGCAATCAGAAACCTGCCCACCTCCCCTATTTGCTCAGGCACAATGTCGGGGACGCTGTTGATGTCAAATTTCTTGTATTCTTGATAGTAAGCAGGCTGGCGATATTCGCGGTGATATTGCGGAGCACCACCGCCCAGCACAAGGCTTTCAGCGGGCACGTCGGCTACCAATTCGCCATGCATGTAGAAATACAGTCGGTCGCCTTCAATCACTTCGCCAATTTGTGCACAATGCAAATCCCACTTGTCGAAAATGCGCTGAATGATGTCTTCTTTGCCTTTTTCTACCACTATCAGCATGCGTTCTTGCGATTCGGAAAGCAAGATTTCAAAAGGCTTCATGTTAGGCTGACGAGTTGGTACGCGGTCTAACCATATTTTCATGCCATGTTTGCCTTTGGCACTCATTTCAGAAGTAGAGCAAATGATGCCTGCAGCGCCCATGTCCTGAATGCCGATTACGCAGCCTGTTTCAATAATTTCCAGCGTAGCTTCCAGTAAGAGTTTTTCTTGGAACGGGTCGCCTACTTGTACGGCAGGCAGTTTTTCGGTAGATTTCTCGCTAATGTCTTCTGAGGCAAAAGTAGCACCGTGGATGCCGTCTTTGCCCGTGGCTGAGCCCACAATAAATACAGGATTGCCCGCGCCGTAGGAAATAGCCCGTGCAATTTTATCGGCTTTCAAAATACCTGCCGAGAAGGCATTGACCAGCGGGTTGATTTCGTAGCAATCGTCAAAATAAACCTCGCCGCCTACGGTAGGCACGCCAAAAGCATTGCCGTAGTCGCCAATACCTTTCACTACGCCTTTTACCAACCATTTGGTGCGGTCGGTGTTCAGGTTGCCAAAGCGCAGCGAGTTAAGTTGGGCAATGGGGCGCGCTCCCATTGTGAAAATGTCGCGGTTGATGCCACCTACGCCTGTTGCCGCACCCTGATACGGCTCTACTGCCGAGGGGTGGTTGTGGCTTTCAATTTTGAAGGCGCATGCCAATCCATCGCCCAAGTCCACAATGCCCGCATTTTCTTCTCCTGCTTTTGCCAACATGCGGGGTGAATCTCTGGGCAATGTTTTGAGCCAAACAATAGAATTTTTATACGAACAGTGTTCCGACCACATGACCGAATAAATACTCAGCTCAGTAAAATTGGGGGTGCGCCCTAAAATTTTGCAGATGCGGTCAAATTCTTCAGGTAATAAGCCCAGCTTGCGGGCGGTTTCTACGGTTGGGAGTGCTTCCATACTATCCGAAAATGGCACTAAGCCAGAGCAAAGGTATGGCAAAACTTAGGATTTTGTCTCAAAAGTAATGGCTGAGGTTTGCCAACCTAACAAAACAGCTGGGTTGGGGCAAATGCTGAGGTAATAGTTGCGCTCGCTTTTGGCACACACCCCGGGGAAGTCACCTTTTCTGCTGCCCATGTCTGTAATGAGTTGAAAATGTAGGTGTGGAGGCCAGTTGCCATTTTCCTGAGCATTGCCAAACCATGCAAAAGTTTCGCCTTTGCCAATGCTTTTGCCTTCATACAAACCGACCAAAGATGGGGCGGAAAGATGTCCGTAAAGAGTAAAAAAACGATAGCCTGCCAAATGATGCTCTAATATGATAGTGTAGCCATAGTCTCCAAAATGGCAGTTATTAGCAAAACTATGTACAATACCATCTGTGGGAGCAGCAATTGGCGTGTTTACAGGCGCCCAAATGTCTATTCCTAAGTGAATAGTTCGGGGTTCTGAGCTGCCATTGAAGTGAGCACTTCGGTGGTATAGAAACCGCTCTTCGTTGTAGCCGCCAATAGCTGCCAGTGCATTTCTATTTTGCATTTCGCCGAAAATGTAATCTGCCAGTGCTTGTGTATCGGCTAAGTTGATGCGATGCAGCACTGGATTAGCCGCTGTTAAATCAATATGCCAAATGCGGGGGCTATTTAAGCAAAAGGGTACAACAGGAGCAAACGTAGCACTGTGCTGTTGCAACGTGGCAATCAAATGGGAGGTAGTAGTCATGGTTTACTCAATGTCTAATCCTAACATGTTGCGCAAGTTGTTAAGCAAGGGGAATTGCTCTGCTAAAAAGTTGAACCGGTCGGTATTGGTATACATTTTTTTTACAGCGTTTGCCTCTTCTACCGGTACTTCTATGGTTTCCAACACCAGCTGTGGGCAGTTGAGTTGTTGTCTTAAAAAACTGAGTAACTGATTTCGCACCTGTTTAAATGCCTCATCGTCAGTAGCGTTATTACGCAAGGCATGCGTAATGGTTGGATAAGTAAAAGTGATAGGTCTCCACGTTAGCATGCTGACTATCAGCGGCTTCTCTTGTTGTCTATATTGTTCAGCAAATTGCTCCCATGCAGCTTGCACTTGCTCAATCGTAGGCAATAAATGCTCTGCTACTGGCTTTGCTTGAAGGTTTGCCTCTGTTGTTACGGGTAGGTGAGGCATTGCAGTAGCATCGGATTGAGATACTGCCGCTGGGGCAAGCGTTGGCATTTGAATTTTGGGAGCGCTTTTAACAGCACTGCCTAAGGAGGGCTTTATAGCAGGAGTTTGGTTTGGCTGCTGTATTTTTTGTGTTATCAGTTCAGTTTTTTTTTTAATTCCTCTGCCAGTTGAGCAAGGCTGATAGCTGATGTGAGATGTGCCATTTTCATTAGAGCAATTTCTACGTGCAAGGCTTGGTCTTTACTGGCTTTGTAGTGGATGTCGCACTCATGACCAATAGCGAGTGCAGAGAGCAAAAAACCGGTACTGGCTTGGTTGGCTTGTGCCAAGTAGCGCTGCTTTACCTCGTCAGACACTTCTAAGAGCTGAACAGTTGCGTTATCTTTACAAACCAGCAGGTCGCGCAAGTGTTTGTTTAGTCCTACAATGAAATTGTGTGCATCGAATCCTTGTTGCAAGATTTGTCTAAAAATTAACAAGGCAGAAGCTAAGTTAGCCTGCAGCAGTGCATTGGTTATCTGAAAATAATAGTCGTAGTCTAATATGTGCAGGTTGGCAATGGTTTGCTTGTAGCTGATGCTCCGGTCAGTAGAAAAAGTAACTATCAGGTCAAACATGGAAAGCGCATCGCGCAAGGCGCCATCAGCTTTTTGTGCAATTAGGCGGAGCGCCTCATACTCAGCCTTGATGCCTTCTTTTTCAGCAATTTTTGCCAAGTGGTCTGCCATGTCTTTCACCTGTATGCGGTTGAAGTCGAATATTTGGCAGCGCGAGAGGATGGTGGGTAGAATTTTGTGTTTTTCAGTAGTTGCTAAGATAAATACAGCATAGGGCGGCGGCTCTTCAAGTGTTTTGAGAAAAGCATTAAAAGCCGCCGTAGAAAGCATGTGCACCTCATCGATAATATAAACTTTGCGTTTGCCAAATTGGGGCGGATAGCGCACTTGCTCAATTAAACCGCGAATATCGTCCACTGAGTTGTTCGAGGCAGCATCTAACTCACTGATATTCAGCGATGTGCCATTAGCAAATGCCCGACAGGAGTCGCACTGTCCACAGGCTTCCCCTTCGGCAGTGAGGTTTTGGCAGTTAATTGTTTTTGCCAAAATGCGTGCACAGGTGGTTTTGCCTACTCCGCGCGGTCCGCAGAAGAGGAACGCCTGCGCCAAATGATTGCTCTTAATAGCATTTTTGAGGGTAGTAGTAATATGCTGCTGCCCTACTACTGTTTCAAAATTGGCAGGGCGGTATTTGCGTGCAGAAACAACAAAGTTTTCCAAATGCCTGTCAGCGCTTAGTTTACAGGCGCAAGTTAGCACTTTTTCCGGATAGGTCTGTTAAGGGCGAGATTTTGATATATGCAATAAGATAAACAAAAAAGAACAACTCTTTTAGAACTGACTTTGTAACTTTGCGACTTTGAAAAACAAGCGCCAAATTTTCTGCTCTTTCCATGGAAGCTACTGAACACAAAAATTTCATTGAGCAAATCATAGACAGCCACAACGAGTCAGGGCGTTTTCAAAAGCGTGTGCACACGCGCTTCCCTCCCGAACCTAACGGCTACTTACACATTGGACATGCCAAATCTATTTGCCTCAACTTTGGGCTTGCTCAAAAGTATAACGGCAAGTGCAACCTGCGATTTGACGATACTAACCCAGAAACCGAAGATGTGGAATATGTAGAGTCCATTAGGAATGATGTGCGCTGGTTAGGATTTCAGTGGGATGGCGAGTTTTTCGCTTCCGATTACTTCGACCAACTCTACCAGTGGGCAGAACAACTGATTATGAAGGGAAAAGCCTACGTAGATGACCAGAGTGCAGAACAAATAGCTGCCACACGCGGTACCCCCACTGTTCCGGGCAAAGAAAGCCCATTTCGCAACCGCAGTGTAGAGGAAAACCTCGACTTGTTTCGGCGCATGAAAGCCGGCGAGTTTGAAGAAGGCTCAAGGGTGCTACGAGCTAAAATAGACATGTCCTCGCCCAACATGCACATGCGCGACCCCGTACTGTACCGCATCAAAAAAGCACGCCATCACCGAACCGGCGACCGCTGGTGTATCTACCCCATGTACGATTTTGCGCACGGACTTTGCGACTCCATAGAAGGTATCACCCACTCTATTTGCACTTTAGAGTTTGAGGTGCACCGCCCCCTGTACGATTGGCTTATTGAGCAACTGGGCATCTATCACCCGCAGCAAATAGAATTTGCCCGATTGAATCTGAGCTATACAGTTATGAGCAAGCGTAAATTGCTCGAACTGGTAGAGGGAAAATACGTCAATAGTTGGGATGACCCACGCCTTCCCACCATTTCAGGCTTGCGTCGGCGCGGCTACACACCCGCTGCCATCCGCCATTTTGCCGATAAAATTGGCGTTGCCAAACGCGACAACATCATCGATGTGGCATTATTAGAATTTTGTATTCGCGAAGATTTGAATAAGATTGCTCCGCGCACTATGGCAGTGCTACGTCCTTTAAAGGTAGTTATTACCAACTATCCTGAAGGACAAACCGAAGAAGTATCGGCACTCATCAATCCTGAAATGCCCCAGTTGGGTAGCCGTTTAGTACCTTTTGGTAGAGAAATCTACATTGAACAAGACGATTTTATGGAAAACCCGCCTAAAGGCTATTTCCGACTTACCCCCGGCGGCGAAGTGCGACTCAAATATGCTTACATCATCCGCTGTGAAGAAGTAATAAAAGATGCAGCAGGCAACATTACCGAGCTCCGATGCATCTACTTTCCCGAAAGCAAAAGCGGCTCAGATACTTCCGGAAAAAAGGTGAAAGGTACTATTCACTGGGTAGCTGCTCATGAAGCAGCATCAGCTGAAGTGCGCCTCTACGACCGCCTATTTACCATTCCCGACCTCTCCGATATTCCCGAAGGCAAAGACTGGAAAGACTTTATCAATCCCCATTCTTTGGAAGTTATCCCCGATGCCAAAATTGAGAAAAACATGCTACAAGCTTCTATAGGCAGTATTTGGCAGTTTGAACGATTGGGCTATTTTTGCACAGACCCCGATACTAACAAAAGCAACAAGCTGGTATTCAACCGCACCGTAACATTAAAAGACACATGGGCAAAAGCACACTAAACTAACACAATATAATGCTGCGAGCTTTCAGGATACTACTATGTTCAACTACTATTTGGCTCTTGGCTTGCAGTTTGTGGGCGCAAACCGAACATTTTAAAGAAGCATTAGAACGTTTTAAAAATGCTAAAAATTCGCGCGATAGCATCAGTTCTTACATTAAACTGGCTTATACCAGCCGCGCGTTTAGCCTACGCAAAGCCATTGCATTGGCAAAAGAAGGCATCCAAGTAGCTAAACGCGCAAAAGACACATTAGGCATTATTAAGTTGCTAAATATTCAGGCATCTGCCTATGTGTTGCGCTCAGACTACGACTCAGCTACCAGAAAGTTAGAAGAAGCTCTTTCCCTACAACGCTACATAAACGACAGCAGCGAACTTGCCACCTCATACAGCCATTTTGGTTTTATCAACCGGCGGCAGCACAACTATTCCAAAGCACTCGACTATCATTTGGATGCCCTTAAAATTCGCTTCCGTATTGGCGACTGGGGTGGCATCAGCGTTTCCTACAACAACATTGGAGATGTGTACGCTGACCAAGGAAAATATGAAAGAGCACTAAGCGCCTACCAAGAGGGCATTAAATATGCCTTGCAAGGCAAAGACGATATGCGCCATATATCTAATTTGGCAGATTTGGCATTGGTATATTACGAGTTAAAGAACTATCCAGAAGCTATTCATTACATCAACGAAGCTATCAAAGTTTCTAATCGCATAGGAGGCACCTACAAATTGCCTGAAATTTACACCACGCTCGCTCGCATTCACCAACGGCAGAAAAAATATGACCAAGCCCTTAACTACCTAAACAAAGCCATTGAATACAGCAACCAAAGTGAGTTTGTAACCAACGATGTGAATGTATATGGTGAAATGTCCAAACTCTACTGGGAACTGGGCAAGCGGGATGTAGCCATCAGTTGCGCCCTAAAAGGGCTTGAAAATGCCATCCAACACGACAACGTAAATCTGCAGTTGCAACTCTCTTACACACTGTACGAGTATTACAAAGCAATGAACAATATTAGCAAAGCCTTAGAATATTACATTGTTTATCGCGACCTGAAAGAATTAGCCAACGAACGCCAACAAAACTTGCAACTAGCCGAACTTGAAACCCAATATGAGCTAGACCGCCTGCAACGCGAACATCAAGCGCGGCTTGCCGAAAGTGAGCGATTTATGCAAAACCAGCGCATCTTACTTTTTACGGTCTTCATTGCACTGGTAGCATCTATTGCGCTCATTTTGATTCTAATCCGAAACAATCGGGTGAAAAAACAGCACAACGAAACCCTTGTAAAGCTAAACAAAGAATTGAAACGCCAGCAAGAAAGCATATTGTCGCTGAAAGAAAACTTAGAGCGCACCGTAGAAAAACGCACCGAAGAACTCCGGCAAACCATAGACCAACTAACCGAACAAAACCAAGACTTACAACAATTTTCTTACATTATTTCGCACAATATTCGCTCGCCCATTGCCCGTATTGCAGGATTGGTTGATATTATCAAGATTGAAAACAATGGCTCTCACGCAATTAGCGACGAGGTAATTATGCACCTTGAAAAAGCTGTTAAGAGCTTAGATACCGTTATTCGCGACCTAAATCAAATTTTATCTATTCGCAAAGGCATCAACAAGTCAAAGGAAATAATTACCTTCCAAGAGGTGCTCGAATGGGTAACCCTAACGTTGGAAAATGAAATTGTACTGTCGGGCGCTACCATAAAAGCCGACTTTTCGCAATACCCGGGCATATATTCTATTAAAGCCTATGTACAAAGCATTATGTACAACCTCATTTCCAATGCAATTAAATATCGCAAGCCAAACGTTGAACCAGAGATATGCGTTCGCTCTTTCCGAAAAGCTGACTACGTATGCCTCGAAGTGCAAGATAACGGCATCGGCATCGACCTGCAATTGATAGACCCCTACAAAATATTCGGGCTATACCAACGCATGCATACCCATGTAGAAGGGAAAGGTTTAGGTTTGTATTTAGTTAAGTCGCAAGTAGAAGCTCTTAACGGAAAAATTGAATTGGAAAGCGAGTTGAATAAAGGCGCCAAATTCACGATTTATTTTCCGGCTCATACCCTGCTGATATGATATACTCGTGCAGCGACACAAAAACTGCTCGGAGCAAATCTTTTTCTTGCCTACTGAGGGGAGGCTTGTTTTTAAATGCACGGAGGCGGTCAATCGTTTTTTGAAGGTCTTCTAAGCGATATAAACTCAGGGTCTGTGGCGTTCCCCAAGCAAATGGCGGAATAAACTTAGCAGGCAAACCAGTATTGAACAGATTCAGCCCCGGTCCGGCTACGGTAGCCGTGTTAAATGTGGTATGAATACCTGTCATACAAAAGTCGCCGAGAAACAACCCACAAAACTGCCTTTCTAAGGTTTCAAACTCGTTGCGAGCATAGTTCCAAAGTGTAATGTTGCCGGCAGTGTTTTTCATGTTGGAAATGGTCGTGCCTGCTCCTAAGTTGCAATACTCGCCAATTACGCTGTTGCCTATAAAGCCCTCGTGTGCTTTGTTGGAATAGCCTAAAAAAACACTATTGCTAATTTCTCCGCCTACTTTACAATATTCGCCCACGGTTGTATCGCCGCGAATAATAGTTCCCATGTTGAGTTGTGCCCCTTCACCAAGCGCAAAAGCACCTCTGATGAGGCTACCTTCGCCTACGATAGCATTTTTCCCAATGTAAATTACCCCTGTTTCTGCATTTAACACAGCAGCTTTGATGGTTGCACCCGGTTCTATGAAAATATTCTCTGCACCATAGACAGCAGTGTGTTTGTCGGTAATTTTTTGACTGGGGCGCAAGCTACTGATAAGTTGCCAGTCAGCTTCTATTTCCTGCCGATTCAGCCTGAATATGTCGGTCAGATGCCTTACGATGGCTGTATGAGTGAAGGGAATAGCATGCTGGGCTGCCTGGTCTACTAACGGTTGCCAGTGCTCATACACTTTTCCAGTGCGATAAGCCAGTAAATAGTCGGCAGCCCAGAGGCTGTGTTCGGCAGGCAACTGACAGATAGCCGTAAGTAGCCTCTCATTAGGTAGTACCCCACCCCCAATATAGAGGTTTTCCTGTTGCGAGCGCTTACTATCGTTAGCAACTGGTTGAAAAGGCAGTGCACTAATATAGCCACCCAAAACAGCCTCAGGAAAACGAGTAAGCCATTTTTCACGAATGCGCATAATGCCCACGCGCAGCTCGGCAATAGGACGCGTAGCAGTAAGCGGCAATAGCTGCCGGTGTTGGGCAGGCAAGTCAACAAATATAATTTGTGAAAACATTTGTAACCCAAATCAGATTATAACAAAGATATGGAAACGCTCAACTTTGCTACTTTTCGAGCTGCTGATTTTGAACAAATGGAAAAGCAGTTTCGCACTAACCTGATTAATTCGCTAAGCGGCTTTAAAAGTGTGTGCTTAGTAGGAACGCAAAATCGGGCAGGAGTGACCAATTTAGCTGTGTTTAGTCAGGTATTTCATGTGGGGGCAAATCCTGCCCTAATGGGAATATTAGTGCGTCCCGATTCCGTTCGCCGCGATACACTCACTAACTTACAAGAAACGGGCTTTTTTACGCTGAACCACATCCGTGCCGACTTTTATAAACAAGCACACCAAACAGCTGCACGCTACGAGGTATCTGAGTTTGAGGCAGTGGGGCTTACACCGATATATAGCCACGCAATTCAAGCGCCATATGTGGCAGAGTCGCATGTGCGTATTGGGCTGTCTTTTGCTGAGCGGCATAACCTTGCTATTAATGGCACAGTACTCATTATTGGCAGAGTAGAAGAAATTTTTGCACCAGCAAACTGCATTGCAGCAGACGGATATGTGGATATTGAAAAAGCCGGCACCATTACTTGTTCATCCTTAGATAGCTATCATACTACACAGCGACTGGCACGCCTCAGCTACGCCAAACCCGACAAACCGCTAACTGAAATTAATTGGTGAACCAATAATATGAAAAAATGGATTGTAGCAGTATGTGGACTTTGCCTGTTGGGTTGCAATCCTGACAAAAAAACCAAGGTAAGCACCGAAGAAGTGCATTTCACTACCTCAGCAAGCTCAGTATTGTTTTTTAAAAACGTGAGGCAGATTTACTACGAACGGCAGGAAAACAATGCTGCTAAGGCAATTATCTATCGGATGCGCAGTAGGGTGCACAACAACAGCATCCCTTTGCTCTATCCGGCAATTGTGTACCTGTGGGCACAAGATGAGGCAGCAGTAATTTTAGAACGGAACGAATTTTTGGCAGATACCGACACACTTCGTTTTATATGGCAAGACACCGTTCAACAAACAAGTGGCGAGTATGTTTTTCCCAATGGAGACCGCCGTACTCACTACCGGCTTGCTGCACAACTCTACCACAGTATTCAGGAAGAGCATCGGCTATGGTTGCAAACCGACTCTGGGCGCATTCCGTTTTTCGTTAGCGAAAAAGAGCGTGAACCCTTTCGCAAAACAATGGTTGACTATTTCAGGCTGGTCAATGTGCTAAGATAAGCATTTGTTCAAAATGCACCATGTTTTACTTGAAGGCAATTTGCCCTACATGTTTTGCAACAGTAGCTCGGAAAGAGTAGTTTTCCAAATTTGACGTTGCTCAATTGTGCACAACTACAACGGCAAACAGTACACAGCTTTCAGTAGTTATTTGGCTTTGTGTAAGGTCAATGTTGCCGCATTCATTTTATAAACACCAACTTAACTGTTGTTCGCCTCCTCACAAGCAACCTAATCCGATATTTGTTGCGCGTATGGACACGCGCAACGAAGAGAAGATTTTGGAGTGTAGAAGGAGAAGCATTCCGAAATTCGAAATCCTCAATTCAAACTTCCGTAGCAAGGTTGTTTTTCAGCTACTCATCTTGGCATCCTGCCCAAGTAGTTTTCATGCATCATGTTTGCCCCCTGGGAAACCTAAACATGCTCTTATGTGAAGTATCCCATTTTCTTTGTTTAGTAGACTAGTTGCTTGGAAAAATGCAAAACCTGACAAGTTTACAACCTGTCAGGTTTTATGTGCCCAAGTGAAAAAATTCCTTACAGATTCAAACGGAATCCAAGGCGACGATAGTTTTCACTGGGTTTGAGGTTTTCATTACCCTGTATGTTAAAAACAAACACTACGTTTGTACTAGGAGCGGGCGGTGGATTCAACACATCTACTTCTAAGAAACCAAAACTGCTGTTGGCAGGAATGGTAACACGACCGCCATTGCGCATGTTAAAATGTACCCCTTCCCGACCAGTACTTGCTGGGTCAACCGCCACAGTTATTACTTCATCATTAGGACGATGCGCTCCTACTAAATTAATCCGCGCACGGATGGTAGCTCCGCGTGTGGTAGTAATAATAGGATAGTTAACCCCCAGTGCAGGCGTAGTAGTAACAGCTTGGTCAAACTCCAGTACGGCGCCCTGCCAAGTAACGCGGTTATCTTTAAAGCATGAGGTTGCAAGCAGTGCAATTCCAAGAAATACAAACAGTTGAAATATTTTTTTCATAGTTGTAAACATTTTTAGGAAGAAAAATTTTCAATATTGGAAAAACGACAGGCAGCAAAAAGGGCTGCCTGTCCTTATACTTTTTAGTATCCCGGGTTTTGCTGCAAATTAGGATTTGCCTGAATCTCCCGCACAGGGATAGGTGCTAATATGCGGAAGTCGATAAATGGCAAAGTTTGAGCTGGTGCAGCTTTTACAATATCGCGACCTAAGCGCTTCAAAGTGAACCAACGGTCGCCTTCAAAAGCCAACTCAATGCGGCGTTGTTTCAGGATTTCTTCTAACAACTCCGGACCAGACAAATTCACCGAAGGCAAGCCAGCGCGGTTGCGAATGCGGTTAACATCTGCTAACGCTAGTGCAGTGTTTCCTTGCATAGCGTAAGCTTCTGCCCGATTGAGAATAACTTCTGAAACGCGAATAACTGGAATATTGTCCAAATTGGGCTGCCCACCTTTTCCAAAGAACTTGGTACATTCAATTTCTGCTGGTCCGCGTCCGGCTGTACCTAATTCGTACAATTGGCGACGAACATCGTTGCCTTCTGCTTCCATCAATCGCAACAAATCGGCAGTAGGTACTAAGTCGCCAAATCCTCCAGTACGCGAACGGTTACCCAATTCGAGCAGCGTGGTGTAAGTGGTTTGCAAGGCTTCGTTTACCCCTAAGTTTTCGGCAGCTACATATTGCAGCTCAAATATAGACTCAGGGTGAACAGCTGAGCGCCAACCTGACACATATTGTGCTGTATTAAGGAAAGTACCTACGCCTCTGCTCAGGGCAGCATCGGCAAAGCGAATTACGTTGGCGTAGTCGCGGCGGTGCAGAGCTACGCGGCTGTATAAGGCTTCGGCTGCTGCACGGGTTGCATAGAAAGGCGCACGGCTGTTAGGAACGCCTGCCAACTTTACAATTGCATCATCCAAATCTTTGTAGATTTGAGCGTATACAGCGTCAATAGTTGCACGAGCAGGCTTATCTATCTGGTCAGAGCTCAAAATTGGCGTTAGAATAAGCGGCACTCCTCCACGATTGTTTTGCGCTATCACTGCGCCGGGGTCGTAGGCGTAAACGCGCACCAAGTTATGATAAAGCAGTGCACGCAGGAAAAGCGCTTGCCCTTCTATGTTGTTGCGGGCTGCATCTGACATAGGTACGCGCGGTGCTGCATCTAAAATCAGGTTAATCTGATTAATGGCAAAATAAGAAAGTTGCCAAGTGGCAGCAGTAAAGTGTGCATTGGGCTGATTGAGGTACTCTGGGAACAAGCGTCCAGACTTTTGAGTAGCTCGCCCGTTGTCGGAAAGCGCTTCGGGCAGAGCAACAAAGTCGCGACCATACATGCGCAAGCTTTGCAAGCGGTCGTATACGCCTGATACTGCTGCCTCTAAGGCTTCCTGAGTGGTTAGCGCAGTAGCAGAATCAATAGACTGACGCGGTTCTACATTAAGCAGATTGCTGCACGATGCTAAAAACACCACAGAAGCAGCTGCTATTGTTTTTATAGACAATGAAATATTCTTCATGGTTGTACGTCATTTTTAAGGATTAAAAACCAATCTCAACACCGAAGGTATAATTGCGTGCTTGTGGCACCACGCCATTGTTACCAGCACCCAAGTTCAAAAATTCTGGGTCATAACCTGTCCACTTAGTCCATGTGAGCAAGTTGATTGCCTGTGCATATACGCGAGCGCGGTTCACTTTTACTTTCTGCGTTAAATTTTGTGGCAAGTTGTAAGCCAAAGTAAGTTGTTTGAGGCGAATGTATGAAGCATCTTCCAGCGTACGAGAACCAGAAAGATGACTAGCGCCCCGTACTTCAGCATTGCCATTAATAGGTCTTGGAACGTCTGTAATTTGTCCTGGGGTAGTCCAACGGCGCTCAAATACATCCAACAGAGAGTTAAACAAGCGTCCACCGTTTTCCATTAAGAAGCTGTTTTGGTTGTTGAATGCTTTACGACCGTATTCATATTGGAAGAATATGGTTAATTCCAAGCCTTTGTAAGAGAGAGTGTTAGTAAACCCGCCAAACAACGTAGCCAATCCAGCGCCTAATACGCGGAAGTCAGCTGGGTTTTGCGGCAAGTAAGTGATATTGCCGTTGCGGTCATACCACATCGGGCGACCGGTAGCGGGGTTCACACCTGCATATTCGGCGGTGAAAATGGCACCAAGCGGATGTCCAATCCGAACAGAAGGGTTACCGGGCAATACTGTGTCGCCATCAGCTAAGCGGGTAACTTTGTTTTCTAATTTGGTAATATTGAAACTGGTAGTCCATTTGAACCCACGCGTATCAACATTAACAGTGTTGAGTTCGAACTCAATACCACGGTTGTAGAGACGACCTACGTTGTTAGTAATGCTGCCGTAGCCACTCGTCCAAGGAACAGGCTGGTCTAAGAGCAAGTCGCGGCTTTCTTTGTTGAAATAACCAATAGTAGAGGTGATACGGCGGTTGAAGAATGCCAAATCTAAACCTGCTTCAGAATTAATTTGGCGCTCCCAGCGCAAACTAGGATTGTTTAGGTTAGTAGGAGCAATACCGGCATCATTGCCATAGTTAAATCCTCCACCAAACAAACCACGAGAGTCGAAGTTGCCAATTTGGGAGTTACCAGTAGAGCCATAGCTGGCGCGCAATTTAATTTCGTCTATCCACGATACTTTGTCTTTCAGGAAGGCTTCTTCGGTAATCAACCAAGCTGCTGATACTGAGCCAAATGTACCGAAGATGTTATCTCTTCCGAAACGAGAAGAACCGTCCCGACGCAGCACTGAGTTAATAAAGTAGCGGTTTTTGAAGCCATATTGCATAATAGCTGCTACCCCTGCACGCCGATAGCTTGTCCAAAAACCACCAATGGAAACCGGAGTAGCACCCGTATTGGCAGTCCGGAATTGTGAAGTAGGGAAGGTAGTAACTTGCTGATTAATACCCTCGAAAACTTCTTGTACGTATTCGGTTGCTAAGGTGGTGTTCAGTTTGTGGTCTGCCCCGATATTCTTAGCAAAATTAATCACCACAGGGTTGGCTGTGAAAGTAGCATTATATTCACTTTCGTTGGTCAAACGCCCTCTTACGCCAAAGCCATCGGCAGTGCGGGGGTCAGCATAGTATTCGCCTTTGATTTCCCGATAGTCTAAGCCATAGAAAGAGCTCACAGTAACTTCTTTAAACGGATTCCATACTGCTTTGGCATTGCCTACTACTTGGCGGGTGATATTGAGAATAGTGTTGTACTCGGCGTTCATGATAACGTTTTGGTTCAAAATACCTGCTAAACCACCAGTAGCTGGCGTGCCAAAGTAAGAACCGTCTTCGTTGTAAATGGGGTTAGTAGGAATAATCAGTGGTGAGGAGAAAGAAGGCGAACCCAAGAAAGAACCACCCGCTGGGCTACCAAAAGGACCGCGCTGTTTGATGTTGCTGAGGTTAACAGATGTTTCGAAGCGCAGCTTGTTGTTTACTTGGTGCTGAATCGCCATTCTACCCGTAGCACGCTTGAAATCTACGGCAATTACGTTGGCATCTTGTTGGTTGTAGGAACCAGAGAGGGCAAAGGTAGTTTTATCGTTACCACCCCGAGCAGAGAGTTCAATATTATTAATCATTCCTTGCCGATAAGCAGCGCGTTGCCAGTCGTAAGTTGGCAAGGCAGCAATTTGCTCATCAGTCAAGTTGCCGGGTAGGCGAATACCTGTTAGGGCAGAACTGCGCGCTTGTGCCTCGGTAAGAGCTGGGTTTTGGTTGCGAAGAGCCTCAGTACGTACTTGAATCCACTGCTGGCTATTGAGTACATTCATGTAGCGAATAGGCTCAACGCTGCCATAGTAATAGTTCAAGTTGAATTCTGTTTTGCCGGCACGTCCCTTTTTGGTAGTTACTAACACTACCCCATTACCTGCCTGCGCACCGTAAACAGAAGCCGCTGCTGCATCTTTCAATACTTCAATAGACTCGATATCGTTAGGGTTCAAAAACGCCAAAGGGTTAGAACTGGCAAATGCAGTAGTACTGGCATTGTTCATTACCACACCATCCACGATGTAGAGGGGTTCGTTACCGGCTGTAATAGAACCAATACCACGGATGCGCACCGATACTGCACCACCGGGAACTCCATTGGCTGCCTGCACCAACACGCCTGCTGCTCGTCCTTGCAAGGCACGGTCAAAGCTTTGCATAGGCAGGTTCTGGATTACATCTCCTTTTACAGAAGCAATAGAGCCCGTGATTTCGCGTTTTTCCAATGCGCCGTAGCCGGTTACCACTACCTCAGACAATACCTTCTCGTCTGTTTCCATGCGCACGTCAATTGAAGAGCGACCTCCTATGGCAATTTCTTGGGTCTTTAAGCCCACAAAGCGGAATACCAACGTACCATTTTCCGGTGCCGACAAACTAAACTTACCGTCTGCATCGGTCTGCGTACCGGTGTTGGTACCTTTTATTTGCACGGTAACGCCGGGTAAGGGCGAACCGTCTTCGGAAGAAGTAACTCTTCCGGATACTGTTCTTGTCTGTGCCCAAGAGGCACTTGCAAAGAGCGTTGCAATTAGCCATGCAAAGCTCAGGTGTAACAATCGCTTCATCATTACTTGGTTTTGTTTTACAAGAATGTGTTAATCGCAAATGAATTATTTTTTTCGAAAAAGAAAAACAATAATCGCACAATTCCTGCGTTTTTACAATTTAAAGCCGGGCAGTAAGCATGTTACAACATGCAATTTTTCGTATAAAAAATTGATTATCAGTATAGTAGTAAAAGGCTCTGCTCGGAAATAAGCAGAGCCTTTCTCAGAAAAATTTAATTAGGCGCCTTTATACGGATTAACTGCAAAAAGGTTGCATTAGTAGCCGTTGTTTTGTACTAAGTTAGGATTGGCTTGTAATTCGCGCAATGGAATAGGTGCCAAATAGCGCGGGTCGCCAAATTGCAAATTGCCTGTTGCTTTAATTACGTCGCGTCCTAGTCGCTTCAAATCAAACCAGCGGTCGCCTTCAAAAGCAAGCTCTAAACGCCGTTGCAAAATAATTTCATCTATTAGCGCCTCTCTCGTCAGTCCAGCTACTGGGGGCAGCCCACAACGAGTGCGAATGGTATTTACATCGGCAAGCGCTTGGTTTAGATTGCCCAGCCGCGCTTGTGCTTCTGCCCGAATAAGAATCATTTCAGAAACACGCAAAACAGGCACGTTGTCCATGTAAATAGTACCTGTCTTACCCAAAAATTTGGTACATTCTTCTACTACAATATTAGAGCGATTGACTCCTGTCTGGTATAGCTGACGGCGTATATCTCCGGATTGATGCAATGCAAGAAACTCAGGAGTGGGCACTACCGCTCCCCAACCACCCAGTGAGTTGGAAGTTAAGGAAACCCGAGTGGTAAAAGCCGATTGGTTAGATTCATTAACGCCATGCGACTCTGCCTCTTGTTGAAAGAGTACTTCCAGAATAGACTCCGGATGTACGCGCTCGCGCCAAGCCGCAATGTAGTTCGCATTAGTAGCTAAGCGCCCTACGTTAGCGTTAATGGCATCGGTAGCATAGCGCGCTGCGTTTGTCCAGTCTGCATTGTAAAGCGCTACTTTGGCAAAAATAGCCGCTGCCGCTCCGCGCGTAATTCTGTGAGGTCCGCCGGTGGTAGGTGCTTTCTGAACAGCTTCTTGCAAGTCGCGGTAAATTTGTTGGTAAACGTCGCGAATAGGAGCACGTGGCGGCTGTGTAATTTGCGATAAGTTTTTAATACCTGTGAGCATAAGCGGCACGCCCCCCTTATCAAACTGCTGCACAATGGCAGAGGGGTCCCAAGCGTATATGCGCATCATGTTGAAGTAAAATAATGCACGCAAAGCGAGTAGCTCACCCTCTATTTCACTGCGACGCGCATCGGATAAACTCACACTGGGAAGTGCCTCCAAAACCAAATTGATTTCGTTGATAACCGAATAGTAAGTAGCCCAGCCACCTACATGCGAGCCTAAGACGTTGTTGCCTTGATTCACATAGCGTCCCCCTGCTCGGTTGATAATCCGACTATTATCGCTCAGGGCTTCTGTGGTAGCTACCAAGTCGCGCCCGTAAATAACCTGAGACTTTAAATAACTGTAGATATTAATAATAGCTGCATTAACGGCTTCGGGAGTATTCAAAGCACGCGACGCATCAATGGATTGGCGCGGTTCTAAATTAAGCACATTCTGGCAACCCACTATTGCCATACTGAATAAAACAGCAAAAAAACACTTTTGTATGTTCTTCATAACTTTTTTCAGATTAGTAGAACTGATAACTGCACTGATTAAAAACGCGCCTGCACACCAATAGTATAATTCCGCGATTGTGGAATGATACCTTGGTTGCCTGTGCCCAAATCTACAAACTCGGGGTCGAAACCTGTCCATTTTGTCCATGTAAGTAAATTGACTGCTTGTGCATATACACGGAATCCGTTGAGTTTCACCTTAGCCACCCATGCAGAGGGCAAGTTGTAAGACAAGGTCAGTTGCTTTAAGCGAATGTATGAAGCATCTTGATAGAACCGGCTGATAGATTGGTAGGAAGAAATGCGTCCTGTGATTTCAGTTCGGTTGTTAGCTGGCTTAGGCACATCGGTGATTTGTCCAGGGGTTGTCCAGCGATTTTCGTAGTAATAGCGCAAGCCATTGCGCAATACGCCCCCCAAATCTGCCAAGCGAAACTCCTGCTCGTTAGGCGCTATGCGTCCATAGTCATATTGGAAAAATACTGCCAGTTCCAATCCCTTGTAGCTAAATGTATTGGTAAAGCCGCCAAACATAGTAGAAAGATTGGAGTGTCCTAAGGGGCGCTGGTCGGCAGCCAATACCAAATAGGTGATGTTGTTATTAATGTCGTACCACATTGGGCGCCCATTAGCAGGGTTTACTCCTGCAAAAGGTACGCCTACGTTAGTAAACAGCGGATATCCTACGCGAATACTCAAATTGCCCGGCAATACTTCCAAACCATCATAGAGTTTGGTTACTTTGTTTTCCAAGAAGGAAATATTGAAGTTGGTTTCCCATTTAAAGCCTCTTTCAGTGTTGAAGTTTACTGTATTCAGTTCAATTTCAATGCCTTGGTTTTGCACTTCGCCTACGTTTTGCGTAATGCTACTAAATCCAGAGGTTTGAGGTACGGGCTGGCTGAGTAATAAATCTTTACTCAAACGGCGATAGGCCTCTACAGAGCCGCGGATGCGCCCTTCAAACAGGGCATAATCTACGCCTAAATTAGTTGTAACGTTGCGTTCCCAACGCAGTTCGGGGTTGCCCAAGCCACTTGGACCAATGCCCTGATTACCTTGGTAAGTACCTCCTAATCCATACAGGCTTCGAGAGGCAAAGTTGCCAATTTGGTCGTTGCCGGTGGTTCCCCAGCTTGCTCGGAGGCGCAACTCGCTAAGTACGGAATTGCCCTTTAAGAACGACTCCTCGCTAATGTTCCATGCAGCAGAAACAGAAGGGAAGAATCCAAAACGCCTAGCTGCACCAAAGCGAGAGGAGCCATCGTAGCGCGCCGTAAAGTTTAGAATATACTTTTTGTTGAAGTCGTAGCGAATGTTAGTAAAGGCGCCCGAACGGCGGAAACCTGTCCAAAATCCGCTGATGCTAACTGGACGCGCGGCAGCGTTGGTAGTACTAAAATCGGGTGTAGGAAAACCCTGACCGTTAGAGCCATTGGCTTCCTGAAAGTCTTCCCGATATTCCGTACCTATTAAAGCATTGACGCTGTGCTTGTTGGCAAATGTTTTGGTATAGTTGAGCGTGGCATTAGTTGTCAGGTTTTTGTTGTAGTTGTTGTTAACCGTTAGCGTGCCTTGAATGTTGAAGTAGTCCGACAAGCGTGGGTCGCCATAGAATTCGGTGTATAACATCCGATAGTCCATACCTCCAAATGCTTTAAAGGTTAAGCCTTTGGCGATGTTGTAGGTAGCCGAAATGTTGGCAACCATTTGGTTGGTCAAGCCCTTGGACTTGATAAAGTGAGAGTTGGCAATTACATTTTGGCTGAGGTCTCCTATCATCACTTTGCCAGTACCGGGCAACCCGAAAAAGCCTGTAGGCGCTTCAGGGTCATAAATGGGGTTAAATGGCAAAATAATCGGAGCAGAGTACTGAGGTGCTCCAAATGCTGTAGTACCACTGGAACTTCCATAAGGACCTCGCTGAGTGAAAGTACTTAAATTAACCCCTGTTTCAAACGAGAGTTTGCTGTTTACTTTCTGAGTCAAACTCAAACGACCTGCTATGCGTGAAAAGTCAATATTTATCAAACTTGCGTCTTGCTGATTAGCTGAAAGAGAAGCATAAAAAGTTGTTTTGTCTGTACCCCCACTGGCTGCTAATTCGTAGTTGTTGATGATACCTGTTTTGTAGGCTTCCTTCTGCCAGTTGTAAGTAGGTAGTGCTGCAATTTCTTCATCTGTCATAGTAGCAGGAAAACCCAGTTGAGTCAGGGCAGTGCTGCGAACAGAAGCCGGTGAAGCAGTGGGGCTGGCATTTTGAATAGCTTCGATGCGCACGTTGATAAATTCCTGTGTATTCATCACATCTAATATGCGCACTGGTTCTACAATGCCACGATAGTAATTAAACTCAAAATTGGTTTTGCTACCTTGTTTTCCTTTTTTGGTAGTAACTAATATAACACCATTAGCAGCTTGTGCGCCATAAATAGAAGCCGATGCCGCATCTTTCAACACCTCAATAGACTCAATATCGTTGGGATTAAGAAATGCCAGTGGGTTGTTGCTCACCCTACCGCCGCCGTCGTCGCGAATGTTCATTTGTACGCCATCGACAATGTAAAGCGGTTGGTTGCCGGCAGAAATAGAGCCTACTCCACGAATGCGAACCGACACTGCACCGCCCGGCGCACCATTAGCAGACTGAACTAATACGCCCGCAGCCCTACCTTGCAAGGCGCGGTCAAAGCTTTGCATAGGTAAATTTTGGATAACATCGCCTTTTACAGAAGTAACAGCACCAGTTAGTTCGCGCTTTTCTACTACTGAATAGCCCGTTACTACTACCTCGCTGAGCATTTTTTCATCGGGCACCATAGAAACATCTATCACACTGCGGTTATTGATATCTACTTCTAGTGTGCGCAGCCCTACGAAGCGGAACACCAAAGTTTTGGCATTCTCATCCACATTAAGGCGAAACTTACCTTCAAAATCGGTTTGGGTACCAGTGTTTGTACCTTTTACCTGCACCGTTACCCCCGGTAGCGGTTCTTTATCCTCATTAGAGATAACCCGCCCTGTAATGGTTCTTTGCGCCACTGCCCCAAAAGGCAATAGCAGCAAAAGCAGAAAGGGTAGAAATTTCTGTTTCATGTGTAATAAATTTAGTGTAGAACCAAAAGAAACCTAAGGATTGATGCGAAAGCCGATGCGTGCATAGTTATTACTCGGCTTAATTTGCTGATTGCCTTCTAAAACAAAAACAAGGGTAATGTTTTGCCCAGCAGCAATACTTGCAGGCAATACTTCAAATTGAAAGTTGCCAAAACTGTTGTTTGCTGGAATGGTAACTACACCACCATTGATTAGGCGGTAGTGCACCCCTTCGCGAGCAGTAGTAGCTTGTCCCTCTACACTTACGCGAATAGCTTGTGCCTCAGGTCGTTGGGCTCCCACCAGATTAACCTGCGTACTCACTGTACCTTGACCGCTACGCAAAGCAATAATGGGATAATTAGCACCTAAAGCAGGGGTGCGAGTAACTGTTTCGTTGAACTCTACGAATGAATCGCTAAAAAATACGCGCTTATCTTGAAAACATGCCGACAAGCCGACTATTGTACATATTAAAAGTACTCGCTCAAGAAAGACTGTGTACATAGATGAAACGGATACAATAAGTTTGTTTGGTTAATGGGGTTGCCTTACAAAAAAGCACGAAGTACAGTCGGTTTAGGTTGATAAATTAATTTCTCAGCCGGCGAGCTAATTGCAATTTCATTAGAGGAAGTGAAAAAAACAACAAGAATGCAAAAAAATGTTAAAGTTGGATTCTTACTCCCGGTCCTACTAGAAAAAACCATCGCGTTTCGCGAACTAAATAGCCAAAACCAGCAAACAGTGGAAAACTAAGTTTCAAATCGCGCCGGCTAGGATAAACTGAACCTAACACTACAATGCCTAAGTCGCGGTTGTCGTTAGTAGTGTTGAAATTGAATGCATTGAGCGCCAGTGCCCCTACTCCTATTCTGTAGGGGCGCAAAGCAGCTACTTTGTTGGGCTGAAAAAAGCGAAATTGTGCTATGATGGCTAAACTGATACCTCCCAACGAGGTAAACCCCTCCTCTCCTACTTTTTTGGTAATCAGACCGGCAGGGAAAGACACATCTATGTCGAACGAGTAATGCCGTTGTAGTACTATTTCTATCTTATGGCTGTATCCGTCGCCGCCATGCCGGTCGGAGCGGTGCCGGAACAGTATTTCTATTTTGCTCCAATCGTCCAAATCGCGGGTTTTGCGGCTCAACATACTGTTGAGCAAGACAACACCCTTAGTACAGTCTTTGCGGTCGTAGGCAGCTCCGCGCACCGAGTTCTCTGCTGGGCAGGCACACAAATTTTCTATTCGGCGAAACTCCAGCAATTGATTGGTCTGCGAACTAATACGCACCTCTGCTTCTAAGTATTGTTTTCCGAAAAAGCGGTCAGGTAAATCTATGTTATCGGTATCAAAGGCAATGCTCACTTCCTGCACTACCTTGTCATACAAAACAATTGAGGTAATGTCGGTAATAGCTTGATAGCCTTTTCCGTAGTCTATCTTGATAAAATCTAAGGGTTTAGCGCGCTGAAACTCCCGCACAGTAAGGCTAAAACCGGAGTTTTGTCCGTTCATTACCAAAGTGATGCGTTTGCGGGTAATGTCGGGTGGAATTTTCAGACGAAACTGTATCAAATTTTCATTGCGCAACAAGCTATCTTGGCGAATAGAGCTCAAACCATCAAAAGAAAAAATAGCTTTATCTAAGGATTTACCCTCAATTCGCAAGTCTAAACTTTCTCCGGGCTGTACACTGAGGTTATCTGTCCACTCTGCTCCATCGCGCGAAAGCGTTACGCGAGCAACTGTGGTGCGAGGGATGATATTGGTATTAGTCAGATAAACAGCTTTGTCTCCGTCTTTAATGTACAAGTAGCCATCTTGCTGCCTGTGCAAACCATACAGTCGCAGGTCGCACAACACGCGATTGGTACTCAGCTTGCTTTTTGTAAATATTTCGCCA
The DNA here is from genome assembly GCA_025056255.1 of Bernardetiaceae bacterium. Classification (GTDB taxonomy): domain Bacteria; phylum Bacteroidota; class Bacteroidia; order Cytophagales; family Thermoflexibacteraceae; genus Rhodoflexus. The sequence goes on from JANWVT010000003.1 coordinate 153,349, forward strand.
ATGAGCCTACCGCCCGGTTCTTCTTGATTTTCAATGCGGTAGGTTTTTCGCATGATTAAGTTTTTGTGATAGTCCATTTCTACTTCTTGTTCTGCTCCGTTTTGTTCATTGTACATAATGTCGTTTTTATGGAGGCGCAGAAACATCAAGCGGCTTTGCCGAGCTTGTACAGTTAGCTGAATAGGTGGCAACTGATAGGTGGGCTGCCCATTGGCACCAATAAACGGTCGCCGCGTTACTAACTGAACAGGCAAAACATGTGTACCGGGCTCATTTGCCAACAGGTGCAGACGCACACGACCTTGAAACTCGGATAACTTATAGTCAATCGGCTGATTTTCAGTCCATTTATTTTCAATGAGTAGTATTTTCGGATCGCTAACCTCTATATCCATCAGTTCCTCTTCGCCTATATAGAGTTCGTCTTTGACCAACCGCAAACGCACTTGTGGTATTTTGTAGGGCATGAGGCGAATATTGAAAAATTGTTCGCGTAGCCCGCCCTCGTTGTACGCCAACCAGAAGTTCAGCGAAAGGAACTGAGCTTCGCTTAGGTCATAAAATCGAAGCCGTGCAGTTAAATAGTCTTGCGAAGGTGCAGGCATCAGCGAATCTAATACCTGAAAGTCGGCAGAAGGTAGCAAACGCCATTGCTGAATAGCTTCGGGATGAGTAAAATAGATTCGCAACTCAGCAATAGCCTCGCTATTTTGATACGGGAAAGCCAATTGTCGGACGCCTTGAAAATAGATGCCATGTGTGCTTAGGGCATAATGAGCCGTGTCTATCCACAGGGCTACGTCGCGCAATATTGGCGTTCTGCCCATACGGGGTTGTGCCTGTGCAGAAGGACTCATTACGATGAGGGCTATTACAAAACAGGTAAAAAAAATCAGCAAGTTTTTCTTAGTCATTCGGATATTGGTTTGCCTTGTACAAAAATAAGTTCTTTTTGCAGTCTGCCTTTGCGGTCATAGTAGCGCCAGCGTCCTTCTGGCAGTCCGTCTTTGTAGTTGCCCGACACTTGTAGCTGCCATTTTCCTAAAAAGCGGCGCTTTTCATGATAAATCAAGCGGGTGCCATTCCCCTTTTTGAAAGTTCCTTTGGGGAGTATTTTGCCATTAGGGGCAATAAAATCACTTATTTCTAACAATCTGCCTGCTTGCCAATACTCTGTTTGTCGGGGTTTGCTATTGCTATGAAAATACTGCCACTCGCCATGCTCGCAATTGTAGGCAAATTTGCCTTGTGCGCAAATTTGTCCGTTAGGGAAGTAATCCGTCCAAGTGCCGTGTTTCCAGCCGTCTAGAAAAGTTCCCTTTGCTATCAGTTGTCCGTTTTGGTAAAATAGCCACTCGCCATTGGTGCAACCATTTTGCAATACTCCGGCAGCAGTTAGTTGCCCTTGAGGGTCGTAGTAAAACCATTTGCCATGAGGAAGTCCATTGTAGTACTCGCCTATTGCTTGCAGGTTGCCATTAGGATAAAAAAATTGCCATGTGCCCATTTCTACACCTTTATGCAGCATTCCTTGCATGCGTAGTGTGCCGTTTGGGTAAAGTAAGGTGCACAGAGAATCTAAATGACCCGCCTGATAGGCACCTTTCATTAAGCAATGCCCTGATGAGCTGTACAGTGCAAAAGCTCCTTCTGGTTTTCCCTGCCGATAGGTTTGTAGTAGGGCTACTCCTGAGGCATCCCAGTAGTGTACCTTTCCTTCTAACAAGCCATTGGTGTAGCTGCCTACTGCTCTGTTTTTACCTTGTATGTCTTTGCGGACACGCACTCCGCTGCCAGAGTCCAGCAACACCTGATTTTGTACTTCTACACGAACCAAGCGTCCTTTTTTATACAAACTTTCCTCTGCTAAAATACCACCGTGGGAGTAATGTTGTTGCCTGCCTTCCAAATTGCCCTCGTTGAACTGCAAACGATGCAATAGATTACCTTGCTGGTAAACTTCCCAAATGCCATGCAATTGCCCATCTTTAAAGTTGCCTACTATTTTCCATATTTGGTCAGGAGCGTAAAACTCCCACCTTCCTTCTGCCAGTCCTGTTAAAAAATGACCCTTAGCAAATAAGTTTCCATTTGAATAATACCACCGTGAAGCACCATGGTAGGCACCCCATCCTAACCAATGCCACTCAGCAGCCATGTTACCGTTAGGGAAGTAAACCTGCCACCATCCACGCGGACGGACGCCGTTAGTCATGCCGCGCAAAGCGTAGTGTCCCATCGGGTTGTAGTAAGCAAAAGCACTGTCGGCAATACCGTTGCGAAACCATTGCTCTCTAACCAGTCTTCCTTCGGCATACCACCTACCCCACCCATTGGCAAGCCCTTGGTGGTAGATTTGCTCGAAAAATACGCGATTAGCCACGTACCAAAACCATTTTCCTTCGGGTTTTCCCTTGTGGTAGCTCCCCTCTATAAGCAATTGCCTTGAAACAGGGGCATAAAACTTCCAAACACCCTCCCGACTCCCCTCCACTATTTTTCCTTCCCGATGCAGTGAATCAGGAATAAAGATTTGTGCAACACTGCTACTATGTTGCCAAACCATCCACACGCCCAAAATAACAACCCAGTTCAAATAAAGCTTCGCCATGGTTGCACCTGCTTGCTGCAAATGTTGTGCTTCGTTGTAAAAAAGCAGATTTGTATTCAAATTTGGTCTTAGAAGCTAATATTTACACGCCTATGCCATCTTTTGATATTGTTAATAAGATTGACCATCAACTATTAGACAATGCTATTAATACTGCCCGCAAAGAAGTTGCCACTCGCTACGATTTGAAAGATAGCAAAACAGAAATTACGTTGGACAAAAAAAATTTGCACATTACCATCATAACCGATAATGAGATGAGTCTCAAATCGGTAATTAAGGTAATCATCGAGCGCATGGTCAAGCAGAACTTAGATGCCAAATGCTTAGATTTTGGCAAAGCAGAATATGCCTCGGGCAATATGATTCGCAAAGACATTAGCGTGAAGGAGGGCATTGATAAGGAAATAGCAAAAAAAATTGTCAAAGACATCAAAGAATCGGGGCTGAAAGTGCAAGCCAGTATTATGGATGAAACTGTGCGCGTAACTGGTAAAAAAATAGATGACTTGCAAGCTATTATTGCACTGTTGCGCCAAAAAGATTATAACATCCCGTTACAATTCGTTAATATGAAGCGAGACTAACATTGCCAAATTCAAGCATTAATACATAATTTTGTAGCAATAATTCGGAGTGTAGCGCAGCCCGGTTAGCGCGCCACGTTCGGGACGTGGAGGCCGGAGGTTCGAATCCTCTCACTCCGACTGAATCGTGCTTTATATAATCAGGCAGGGATTTTTTGTAGCATGTGTTGTAATGCAAGCAATTTTACAATAAGCTGATAGTCAGCCCCTTGCTAAAAAGAAAATGTGCTATTTCTCATAACGCTGGGGCAACAGCAAGCAACATAGATATCCTTTAAAAATCCCATGGTAGCTCACTAACATTGTGCAACTGTTTGCGGATGTGAGAAGCATTAAGCATCATTTGCATCCAATCTGCTCGGGTTAAACCCAAAGCTGACATGCCAGCTTCGCCTTTCCGAATAGGAATGATAGTGTAGCCAATTTTAGGTGGTTGCTGTTTATGTACCCAAGTCAAATGATAGCCTACTTGCTGGATGTGCGTTCGATTGCCTTTTTTAACCAATGTTAGCTCAGCAATGATGCCACTGTCGCGGTAGAGTGTGCGCTGATTGGAAATGAAATTACCAACCGAAAAAAATACAGGCACTTTTTTGAGCGTATCCGATTGCGGAGTGAGATAGTCAAACGGCTGCACTACATGTGGATGAGCACCTAAAATGGCATCCGCACCCAAATTGATACAAAACTGCGCTAAACTACGTTGCTCTTTGTTCTCGTATTGCTCGTACTGGTTGCCCCAGTGGAATATAACCAAAATAAAATCGGCTTGCAGGTGCCGCGCTTTTGCCAAGTCAATGCGTATTTGAGCAGTATCAATCAAGTTCACTACATTGGGCGGATGCACCCTGATACCGTTGGTGTCGTAAGTGTAGTTGAGAATGGCAAGTCGAAAATGCTGATGCTGCCACAGGAAAGGATATAGCCGCTCCCGTTCGGCAGTATCGCGAAAAGTACCGGTGTGCATCATTCCGATGCTGTCGAGTACAGACAGCGTGCGTTCCATTCCTTTTTTGCCTCTGTCATAAGCATGATTGTTGGCTGTAAGCAGCAAGTTATATCCGGAGCGATGCAAGTCAAATGCTAATTGGTCGGGACTGGAAAACTGAGGATAGCCACTGTATGGTGCTCCGCCCAAAGTAAGCTCTAAGTTGCCGATTACTAAATTGCACGTGCGAAAGTAAGGTGCTACATGGCGGAAAATAGGCGTGTAGTCATAGTTTTTACTGACCTTGTCAAAAGCAGATTGGATGATGGGGTCATGCCCCATGATGTCGCCAGTAAAAGCAACTTTCACTACAAGCGAATCGTTAGCCGATTGCACAACAGAATCGGCAAGCAGCATAGTTGAATCGGATTTACCAACCGTATTTTTACTGCTCCAATAAGCTATCCATGCCATTATTATAATGCAAGCGGATATTATTGGTATGCGTTGCGTTTTTTTTAAAACAAAAGCGAACACAGCCTTGTGCATGAATTGATTAACCAGCAAAGTAAAGCATTTTATTTGGCATGATAACTCGGCAAGCCAAATACGCTGCTTCCAATAAAAGTACATTAAAATACCCCCGAACAGCTTTGAGAAAGCCTGTTGGGGGTATCGTTGTGTTGAGTGAGAAAGCTCAGAATATTGCAACTAACGCAGCAACACCGCTGCTTATTCTTTTATCCATTTCATCCATATTTCACCTTGATTTGTTTGGCAGCACAACAAATAGATGCCCGAGGTCATGCCGCTAATATTGAATAGCCACTCGTTAGGTTGTTGTCGTTCTATCAAAACTGGAACAGTCTGCCCCAGTAGGTTAATCATGCGACAAGATTCTACTTTGAGTAAATTGCCTTTTAGGGTAAGTCGGTCTCCTGCAGGATTAGGGAACAGTTGCAAAGGAATAACCGCAGGCCAGTCTTCAATACCTACGATGGTACCGTTGTCCAAAGAAACAGCAGCTGAATTAAAGCGACAACCACTCGTAGTAATGAGGCTAACTGTGTAGCTACCTGGTTGTTCTGCTACGAACTCGTTAGCAGTGGTAGCGGCAACAAATTGCCCATTGCGGAACCACTCGTAGCGCTGTGGTACAAAATTTCCTGTTGCTTGGGCAAACAAGCGTCCGCCTTGTGCTACAGTCAATACCACATTAACGTTGTTGATTTGCCGAATTTCTATTTCATTGCTGCTGACATGGAAACAGTTAACGCCTTGGGTTCGCACCATAGCTCTGTATCTGCCAGCTGTGGAGGGTGTAAAGTTGCGTCCTTGTACGCCTGATAGAATGCTGCCGTTGCGCATCCAACGAAACTCAACTGCATCTTCCATTCCCATTACCTGCAAAACGGTGTTGAAAGCCTCATTGCCGCAAATTTCGGTGTTGCCTTGCGCACGAATAGCAAAGGCAACGGCAGCGCTGCAAATTACTCGCACCTGTGTAACAAAGCTGGTGAGCGTCAAATCGGGTGCATGCGAGTTGGTAACCTCTACCCAATACCTGCCTGTATCGTCTGCTTGTGAACGGCTAACGGTATATTCAGGCGTAGATGAGTTGCTCCGTACAACAGCGTCGTCTTTCAACCAACGATAGCGATTGTTAGTACCACCTGTTTGAATGGTTAGTGTGAAAGGTTGTCCATGTTCCACAGTTAGTTCGGCAGCCGTACCAATGAGTGCCTGCGGAGCATAAATGACCTGTGCAGTACTTCTGCGGTTGCGGAAGCGAATCATGAGTGGTTCGATGGTGCCGAAGTCCATCAAATTGCCATAAATGGTGAGCAACTGCAGACGCGGTCGGTCGGCAATGCTAAGAGGTACATCCGGTAGGCGGTTGTTGTGCAACAGGAGTTGCTCTATGCCATCAGGCAAGTTATTAAAAGCGGGCGGTAGCGATTCTATGCTATTGTCTGCCAAATTGAGCACCCTGAGGCTGCCAAACGTTCCCACAATGGACTGTGGCACCGTACGCAAACGATTGCCTCCTATGCGCAATACCTGCAAATTTCGCAACTGCCCAATCTGCTCTGGTATTTCTTCTATCTGATTGTTGTCTAACAGAAGGTTAACAAGTTTGCTCAGGTTCCCGATTTCATGCGGCAGGCGTGTAAAGCGATTGCCTGAGAGCCAAAGAGTTCGCAGTTCGCCAAATTCGCCTATATGAGTTGGAATTTCTCCTTCCAACAGGTTATAGCTTAGGTCTAAGTAAGTAAGTTTTGGGTGGCTACTAAGCGACTTTGGAATGCGTCCCGAAATTTTGTTATGTGAAAAATTGAGGTATTCCAAAGAGTCTAAAATACCTGCACCGCGCATTTCAATGAAAATATCGGGTATTTCGCCTTTCAGGTTGTTATTAGAAAGGTTGATGCGCGTTACACGTCCATTAGCAGTTTGTATGCCGTACCATGTTGCTACGGGATTGGGGAAGTCGAAACGGTTTGTCCAATTGTCTCCATCGAGTCGGCGATATAGTTCTACCAATATCAGGGAGTCGGTTTGAGAACGCATATATTGCAAAACGTTCAGCCGAATGCGTCGGCGGAGGATAACTAAGCCGGGTGCATCAGGATGGCGCACTTCGCAATAATAAAATCCACTGTCTTGAACAGTTAGGCGCCTGAGAGTAAGCGCTGCACCAGTAGCACCTGCAATCAGACGATTGTCTTTGAACCATTGGTAAGTGTTTTGTCTGCCTTTAGCGGTGGTTTGCAGGGTAATAGTTTTGGTTTCGAACTCGGTAATAGTTTGCTCTTCGTTGATAGGGGCTTGTGGCGCAAAAGCAACACTAACCCCTCTGCCTCTCAGCACTGGTAAAACACCTTCAAATGCATCAAATTCTAACTGGTTCTCAGATACATCAAGCACTCTGAGCCTTGCTAGTTGCAGTACGGGGTTTATTAGTCCTGCTAGCCCTTTTCCTTTCAAATTCAGCGCGGTAACACGCCCCTTGCGTACGCTTACACCGTGCCATGTGCGCACAGGCTTATACAAGTCCCAGCCGGGCTGCCAATTTCTGCCGTTGGCACTGTTGTAGAGTGCCACCAGTATCAACGAATCGCTTACTTCATAGTAAACCTGAACGCTAATTCTTTGCTCCAATTCTATTTCACAGCCCGAATGGATGTGCTTAGCCAAGATGCGGAAAGTAGTGTTTCGCTGTAAAGGATTAGTATTGAAAACAAGGGTTGAGCCAACACTCCCACTTTTTGCCGGACCGATCTGGGTGGTATCAACCATAAGCCGATAACTTACATCGGCTTGTATATTGCTAACGCTAATGGTCAAGATTTCATCAGGGTCAGCTTCTGTATCTCCTGTGACAGTTAGGTTGGCTGCCGGACGGCTAACCTGAGGCATGGTTTGATTCAGTAACAGTACTGTTGAAGCACAGTTGCTCAACGCATAAGTAACTTTGATGGCTGATAGCGGGGTATCCTCTGCAATACCTGTAAGAACCAGCGTAGTATCGGTTTGCAAAGGCAAGTTTACAAACTCGTTAATGTCATCGTTGTTCAAATCTACGTGATAAAACCCGTTAATGACCCCATTGGTGATGCGGAGCGACAGCTTGCCATCTGGCTTAACACATGAAGTAGGGGCAGTAATGGTTGCCGATGCAACAATAGGCTTGCCTCCACTAATGAGCTTGATGAACGGAAAAGGCAACGATGTACAAGCCGTATTTGCTACTCGTACTCTTGGATTGATGATAGATGTTCCTGCGGGGATATTATCTACCAGTAAAACATTCGTATTAAAAGGCAATATATTGAGCCTGTCCCATATGTTATCACCGTTCCAGTCTACGTCGTAAGTAGCGCTTGGAGTCATGGAGGCAGCCAGCAAGTGAATAGTTATTCTGCCTGCTGTTGGTGAACAAAGAAATGCGCTTTCATCTTGCACATTGGTGATAACAGGGATGAGGCAAGAGGAATATACCGTAAATTTCAGCGGCGTAGTAGTAAATGTAACGGGAGCAGCTGTAGTATAGGGGGGTTTTATTGGAAGTGTAGGCACTAATACCCAAGGGCTGCTAGAACTGTGAATACTAGAAGTCGCATTAGCCGTGCCCCCTACATTGCTAAAAGTCAAATGAGTAGTAGTATAAGGTGAGTTGATAGTCCACATGCCAGCAGCAATATTAGAAGCTGTGATGGCGGGCGTAATGGTGTTGCTAAAAGAGACCTCTGTATTGCCGGCTGTATTGGCAAGCGTAACAAGGCGCACTGCTGTTGCATCGCCTACGGGGAATACAACGCTAGTGCCTGCCCCCTGACGGATGAATTTACCGCTGCCGTTAGTATATACCCAACTGGTGGCAAAAGTGCCTGTTAACTGGTTGGCTACAATAGGGTTGCTTAATACAAGGTCATAGTTGCCCAGTTGGAGGATGCCGTTGAACAGGCGCAACTGATCGTTGACAGCAGTACTGGCTTGTAAAGACTTAATACCCCCTCCCATAATTTCTAAAATAGCATAACTGCTAAGCGAGCCAAACACTTGTTGGTTAGCGCCACTATACCGCACAATAGCATCGCCCGTAGCACTGTAGCCCCCCACTTGATTAATAGCTCCTTTTAGTTCCAGTACTTGTTGTTTTCCTAGACTTGGAGTACTGGTAATTCCAGAGGTAAGTGCAGCACCTAATAAATTGCCATGTACTAATACTGTGGCATTTCCTACCCCTAAATTTAAAGTTGCACCATATAAATTGTTAAGAACTAAGTTGCCATTGACAACCACACTCGAACCATCGTCAAGTGTCCATTCAGTGCTAGCAGTAAAATTATCCAGTTGAATAGTGTTGGCAGAAATAAATCCTGCAACTGCTGAGCGATTGCCTCGAATGGTGAGCACGTCGTAGTTAGCGGCAGCCACATCCGCTGCTCCATTGGTATAAATGAAGTTGTTGGGTATGATGCCCAACTGCAGGTTGGCAATGGTGGGAGTGCTCACACCTTCATAAAAAACTGTTCCGTAATTAATTAACGTCCCTACACCTTGCAAATGACCATCGGAACCAATGGTAAACAGCGAGCCATAGTTTTCCAGTATTGCTGTAACATCCAAGAAGGATTGGAATATGCAATTGAAATTGCCTATTACCTGCGTGTTGCCCAGTATACTGACATTACTATTAAATTTAATGGTTCCAGATGTCCCCTGTATCAAGTGGGGGATTAAGCCAGTGTTGGGAAGGACAATAGCTACATCGGCAGATAGGTTGATACCAACACCATTATTGCTAATATGACCTGTTATAGTTATAGGAGCACCTGGGGGCAAGATGCGATTGCCTGTTCCACTTACCTGCAAAGTGGGATAGTTGCGAACAGGCAAATTGTAAGTAGTTGAGCCATCAAAAATAACCGTATTACTTGCCACCGTAAAAAAATCCCCCGTAAGCGGACCAATAAGCGCTGCTGTTGTTCCATTGTTAGCTATGAGCTTGCCTGTACCTCCGTGGTTGAACACATTGGTTAGAGAATGCGTACTTGTACCCAGATTGAATGTACCACCTAAGAAAATAGTAGGAACGGTTACATTAAAACTCAACATGTTCAACTCTCCGTTGGCAGCAATAGTTAACGTATCAATTAAAATAGTAGCATCTGCATTAATGACGTGATTGCTCTGAATAACAATGTTGGCTCCCGGGTGAGGTACTGTGCCACCTACCCATGTAGCAGGAGTGCTCCAGTTTCCTGATTGTGCTGAGGTAAACAGAGTAGGCAAAGAAGCTGAAAAAGGTGATGTATTTCCGACAAGACTGGTTGCTTTGGCAGTATATCGTGTACTTCCTGAAAAAGTACCTGTTAATATCCAAGTTGTGCCTGAAACATATGCTGTGCCAACAAACTGGCGCCCTTGATTAGTAGAGCCAGTTTGAGGACTGTCCATAAACACCTCTACAATATCGCCCGGTTCGCAAGTACCTGAAATTACGGTAGGAGTCAGACTAGTAATAGAAGGTGCTGCTTTGTTGCCATTAGAGCCAGATTGCAAGAAAATACCGCCGGCAATATTTCCATAGATGCGGTTGATTCGGATGCTATTATTCTGACTGCCACCCAAAATTTCTACTCCCCAAGAGGCATTATTAGCAATAATGTTTCTGCCTGCAAAGGAAGCATTTCCTATTTGGTTCCCAATGGAAGCATCGTTGATTAATATGCCGCTGCCACCATTAGGTAAAGGCGTAATACTATCAGCAGCAACACCTATGTAGTTCCCAATTATTTGGTTGTTATTAGAAGGTATAAAACCATCTATACGTATGCCGTGATTTTCTGCGCCGCCAATCACGTTGCGGTCTGCAGGATTCATGCCACCGATAGTATTGTTAGAACTGGATTGTATCACCAAACATCCGCTTGTAGAAGCAGGAAAAGGTGCTGTTCCTGCTGCATTCACACCAATATGATTACCTTGTATAAAGTGCCCCGAGCCAAATAACCATAAAGCAGCCAAACCATTTGATACACTTTGGGCAATAGACAACCCCCTAACCGTTACAGGTTGTGTGCCTGTTAACTGCAAAGTGCTACCCATTGCTGGCTCTCGTATTTGTATGGCAATAGTGGCAGGCGTAATTAATGTAGCAGGAGCAGAGCCAAACGCTGAGTAACCGTCTATAATGCTGCCATCTGTTACGTTGGGCGGCATATTCGGGTGGGATTGTATTGTCCACACGCCAGCGCTATAATTGGGGTCGGAAGTAGGAATGCTAAAATCAATATAATTTCTTCCTGCAAGTGAGTTAGCATCTGCAACTACTTGCCAAAAACTTTCTGAACCAGTAGCATTCGTATTTTGCACTCGCAAAGCCCATAGTGGATTAGCTGGTACAGTAGCTAATGTTGCTGTATTACTGTTAGGACTTGAATCGGAAGCAGTGGAGCCTGTTCCTTCTTCAAAGCGCCAAAATGCCTGTGCACCGTTGTCCGTTATGGTGCCCATATCTACTAGAATTTGGGCGGCAGTTCTGGCAGTGTTAAAAATGCGCACCTCATCTATTTGTCCTTTGAATCGCCAACCCCAGGAGAAGGTTGAGCCAATACTCACGTAGCGTGTGCCGGGTGTGCGAGAGGTAGTAGCACTGTTTACCAAAACGCCATTGATAAACAAACGGAGCGTGGTACCGTCGTAAGTACCGGCAACATGCGTCCACTGATTGATAGGAGCAATATTGCCAAGACCGGAGAATACCTGGTCGCGGTTGCCATCTTCACCGAAGCTAAATACCACTTGTCCGTCTGGAGCAAGCTCGAGGGCATAGCCATTGATACCACTTAAATAGTCTCCTAAGGTGGAAACAATGCCGCCCCCCCATGCAGCAGGTTTTATCCATGCCGACATAGTAGCATTTGGCAAACTGATAGGGGCACTAGTAGCATGGTCATCTATCCCATCAAAGTACATACCTCTGTTGCCAAGTGGCTGTGAAACTGACAAGGGAGAAAAACCTGTTACAGCCAATTCTTGGTCGGTTCCCGAAAAAGGGATGAGGGCTTGGTAAGTGTTGGTAAAAGGATAAGTAGTAGGCTGCACATTCCAAGAGCCATTGTAAAGTGCCATCTCCGATACACCCCACAGCGGCGTGCCACCTTGCGGGTCTTCAATCAACACATGGGTATTGGTTGTAAAATTATTGATAAACCATGCCCCTACGCTGCCCGTTGGCAGTCCCGGAGAGGGGGTGCCGAAGCGCGCACTCGAGCCTGCTAATGCCGCTGCCAACCTAACGGGTTGATAATTTGTATTGTTCCCTACTGGAAAGAGCAAATTACTACCTGCTGTTCCTTGAATGAATCTCCCCGAACCATTTGTATTTACCCAGCCGCTACTACTTGCCGTCAGATTAGTCGGTGTGCCGTTATAGGTCAAGTCAAAATTACCTAATTCCAATGTACCATTAAGTAGATTTAGTTTATGCTCTACTTCACTGTTGCCCAGTAGCATTTTGGCACCGCCATTGTCAATAGTCAGTTCTACGTAATCGGAAGAAGCAAACACCTGTTGTGCTCCTACCCGATTATAAATAACATGGCTGGTGTTGCCTGAACCTAACACAATGAAGTTATCTACCTCATTCACAGCACCTTGTAACTCTAAGGTATGGTTATAACCCGCCATATTATGCGTAATGGTACTTGTACCATTAGGGTTGGTTAGGTCACCTGTGATGCGTACATGTACATCGCTTCCGGGTAAAAAGTTAAAGTTGGCATTGTTGATAATACTTAGGCTTGCTGCCTCTATATCTCCATCAATATTCTTAGAAACAGGAGTTGGGTGATTTTCGCCATCTAGCACCAGATTAGCATAACTGCCCCCAGAAGGCACAAAAATACGTTGTGGATTTGCTGAGCGATAGTAAATTGTACTGGTTGGGTTAAGATTGACCGCTCCATTAAAAGTGTTGGAAAACAGCGTGTTGTGTTGCTCTAAGTAAAGATGACTATTGCTACCCATTTGCAAATTAGCACTGCCTTCAATATTGCTGAACAGAGCTGTCTGCAAATTATTGAGGATAAACGTGCCATCCGTCAGCCTTAGAAAGGAAGCGGGGGTTCCAGAAGCAGGAGAAAAAATAAGCAACCCAGAGGCGTATACTGCTGCTCCGCCAGATTTGTTTACTTCCAGCACCCATCGCGCATTGCCATTCAATGTAAAACTTGCGCCATAATTCAACGAACTATTCATGTAACCACTGAACAAGAGTCTACTGGTACCAACACCGCTCAGCACTCCCGTTCCGCCGTTTACCATGGTGCAGTTGCCAGTAATTTCAAGCGTACCGATTTCAGCAGGGTTACTGCCCCCATAAGGAGTAAAAAGCGCATCATTAGGAGCTACACTCATTTCAAAATGGTTGGTTTTGAGCGTGTAGTTGCCCAAACTCGCCACAGATAGCCCCATAGGGAAAGATAGATTGCGCGTTCTAACAACAGAAAAAGTATTCAGTACTTCAAAATTGGCATTAAACGCCATGTAGGTGTTCTGATTGCTACAGTTCCAAATCAGATTGCCAAACTGTTGTCCAGCCCATCCACCGGGCATGAAAAAGCTGGCACCTGTCACAATACAATTGGAGAGCATTCCCCATGTTGCAGTAGGGATATTTCCTCCATCTATCTGATGTTCATAGGTTGCAGAGGCAACATTGCTGAACTCTAAACCTGTTAGCGAGCCGTTCACGGTGCCACCGCTGTTGCGCAATGTATTGTTAACAATCAACTTGGCTTCGGAGTCATTGGCATTCAAGGTTGCTCCGCCGCTAACGGTGCTAATCAAACCGTTGATAGTCAGCGTATTGCCCGGCGTAGTGGCATCCAATGTTAGTGATGTGTTACTACCTGCCACAGACAAGTTGCCGTTAATTACATAACTTCCAACTCCTACTGGAAACTGCATGAGCTTATTGCCACTGCTCACTATTACCGAAGGATAGGGTTGGGGAATGGGTTCTGTTCCTAATCGCACTGGGATAGTGCCATTGCCACCTTCAAATACTACTGCCACCAATGGGTTGCTGCTATCCAAGTTGTTTACAGCCACCACACTGTTGCTAACCGGTACATATCCAAATCGTAGGGTAGCAGTAACAGTAATAATACCGCCCGTCTTAATTTCAGCAATCTGATTGGCAGGCTGAACTTGCAAGAATAAATCGCCATTATTTTGTAGCTCAATAATGTTATTCAGTCCAATGTCACTTGCAGCAGTAACATCGGCACGATGACGAAGGATAACTACAATGTTATTCTGCCCAGCAGGATTGCAACCACAATCGGTAATGCCGCCGTCTAACGACCAGTTGCCATTTGCATTCCACACCGCATTGCCTATGGTAGTATAAGGAGCCGATAGTGCCCATGTAAGCGAAAAAGGAGAAGAGTTATTAGAAGCATCCCTTGCTGTGGCTGTAATGCGGCTGCCCGGTGGGAAGGTGCCGGTATAAGTCCAGTTGCCCATTAAATCTGCTATTACAGTGGCTACGTAAATGCTCCCCTGATGCGCAAATCCACATATAGGTGGATTACTTCTGAAAATTTCGATAACGTCGTAAGGAGCGGCAGTACCAGCCACCGATGTTAAACTTGCCGATACAATCACAGGCGCTGCTTTGTTCATATTGGCATTGACGCCTCCCAGAACAATGCCGCCGCTTGTATTGCAATAGATGGAGTTGCCCGAAATTAAGTTACCACTGTTAATTCCCAAGTTAGATATATCAATACCTACACCATTGTATGCTATCACATTGCTCTGTCCTGCTGCGGTACCGCCAATAACATTATTGATGGAACCTGCTTTAATTTCTATGCCCGTAGTATTTCCCAAATTAAGTGTGCCAGAAATATCAGTGCCTATGTAGTTACCTCTAACAATTTGGTTGTCGCCTGCCAACAGTTGGATGCCAACAGAACTATGTCCGCCAATTATGTTACCTTGTCCGGGCGCACTACCTCCTACAACGATATTGACTGCACCACCTCCTAAAACAATCCCGATAGTTTGAGAAAAACTTGCCGATGTACCTGCTGCATCCGTACCAATTAAATTACCGCGAATTACAGAGCCATTACTCATGAAAATGCGGATGTTTTGTGTATTAGCAGAAACAATATTGTTTACAATCTGTACATTATTAGCAAAACTTACTTCAATACCTGTATTGTTGCTTTGTGCAATATTGCCAGTTTTGTCTAACCCTATAATGTTGTGGGAAATGATGCTACCAGTGGCGCCTGAGAGCACGTAAATGCCAACAGCATTATCACTGATTACATTGCCTTTGCCTTGTGTACCTATTTTTAAATTAGCTGCGTTGGCAATAATACCAGCAGGCATAGAACCAGATGAAAAGCCATAGATTTCCATGCCGTAAATTTCACTTCCTGCTCCACCTGGGTCTATGGCTAAGCCCACTGCATCGGGCGGCGGATTAAGGGCTGCTCCATTCAACTCGATAAGAGAAGTAGCAGACCAACCCAACTGAGAAGTACCCTCTAAAATTATTCGTGTGTTAACAGTAGGTAAGGCGGTTGTAGTCAAGTGAATAGTCCAAGAAGGAGGCGAAGGAATACTGAAATCCAAAAAGTTAACATCAGCATTTAGATTAGCATCAGTAATAGCTTGTCGTAAACTTCCTACACCAGAGTCGTTAATGTTGACAGTGCGAATAGCTCTAATAGCATCGCTTGTTTCTGTGGTATTGTTTGTACCCAAATCTCCATTGTTGCCAATGCTGCCGCCATCAATGATGGTTTGTCCAAAAGCCTCGTCAAAATTATACAATGCCATTGTATTGCCATCTGCTGTGGGAGTAGGTGCAGGCGTAAAACTGGCAGTATATCGCACCACATTGGACAAGTGTACGCCATCTATCTGCCCTTTGAAAAAATTACTACCTGTACCTATGTTATCTGCCCCAATGCGCAACGGTTCGAGCGATACAGACACTAATCCAATGCCTGTGAACTGCTCTACCAACGTACCATTGACAAAAAATTTAACACCATTAATAGCATTTGTAAACGAAACCGCCACATGATACCAACGGTTCACGTCAGTAATATAATCGCCAGCAGTAGTGTAAGTGGTCAAGCCGAATATCACCAAAAGTAACTTACCTCCATCTGTAACACCAAACTGATACCCACTTGGCAAAGTGGAGCGCTTGCTAATAATAGTTTGAATGGCTGAGCCCGTAGGAATTTCGCTGAGTTTCACCCATGCTTCAAAAGTAAAGTCTAAGGTAAAGTTAAGACTTGCATGGTAGGGAACTTGAATAAATTGATTCCCATTGAAATATATGCCTCTTGTGCCACCGGGTTGCTGCGCCCCGACCTCGGCAATGAGCAACAACAAAAAAATGATAAACAGCAAGCGTAGATACGGTTTCATATACCAAAGGTTTCCGACTATACGAGGCAGCAAAGTTGATGCTATAATATGTAAATATACAAAATATCTGTTATCTTACAATTAAAAATCTAAGTACATATTGCTGCCCTTTGTAAAAAGTTTGCAATGTGTAATAGCCTGATGCCAAACCTTTTAAATCGAACGGCTCTACGCCTGCATCAGTAGCTAACGACCACTGAGCGATTGTTCTGCCAGTAACATCTGTCAGTTGCAAAACAGCACCTTGCATGCGCTCCCACTGGATAAATACGTAGTCGTGTGCTGGATTAGGAAATAGTTTCAGCCTTGTTGACAAATAGTTAGTATCGGGGGCAGCAGCAACAATTTCAACTGGTCGGCTAAGCCATTCGGTGAAAGGTCCTGCATTGTTATGGAAACCCCACGCCCTTACGCGCAAGCGAATAGCTGCTGTTGCTAATTCTTGTGGCAGCACAAACCATTCCGATGTTACAAAAGTATGAACAACAATATTTTCGCTACCTATTAGTTGAATTTGCACCTCGTAACGGTTGATATTACCTTGCTCAGGGCGCTGCCAGCTAACATTAGTACCTATTATTTGCAAGTTACGAGGAGCGCTAATTGGCTGTAGGTGCACTTGCAAACTAACCGCTGCTGTAGCAACAGCTACCACGTTCCCTGTTCCGGCAGTAAACAGCAATCCATCTGTACCAACAAATTCCGCAAAAGGCTGATATACCATTTGTGCCATTTCTCGTAGTGCATAGCGCTTTCCCGCCACTACCTTTTCATTGCCAATATGCAATGTACCATGAGATGGCAGCGAAACAATTTGAACAAAATCGGGTAACTGGTTGCCATAGTCGTAATGGCGGATGAAGTCGTCAGCGCTAAATGCAAGGCTTTGGTTTTCGAATGTTTCTTTGCTAAATGAATGTACTTGTGGCAATATAAGAGGGGAAACTGTAAGCCGTACGGTTGCTGGTAAAGAATAATCTACGCCATCGGAAGCAGCCCACCTAAAACTGTCAGCCTGTGGCTGAGCGGGATTATGCGGCTTATAACTCAATTCGTTGAGCTGTGCTACCGTTAAATAGGTAGGTTCTTCCAACGGTATTTGCCGGAAGAATAATTGTCCAAATTGTGGCAAGGAAAGAATGCGCACTTGTTCTATGGAGTCATTGTCGGCATCATAATAACTTGCTATAAAATGACGAGAGTCAAATACTATGTTGCCTGTTCCTGCTCGAGAAAAATCTTGCACAGTAGGTGGCGTATTCCATACATCAACGGTAAAGGCAGCCCACTCCTCTGCCCATTCGGTACCATCGTAGGCATTCCAAGAATAGCGTTTGGTACCTGTTTCTCGCGTGGGCTGGAAACGAATCACAGTGGTACTATCTAAGGGGAGGAGCATTCCTGAGTTGATAGGGCGACTGTTGCGCACCCATTGATTAGGTTGTACGTCGCCTATCAGCCGAATAGCAACTGGTAAATCGCCATCGGCATCTGAAAAAACAGCCAGCCAATCCGAATAAGTCAAATGTAAGGTTTGCCGCCAATGCATGCGCTTGCTCCATGCTTTTACCTGAGGAGGAGTGTTCCAAACTTGTATGCGAACTGTTGCAGGTGCGCTCCAATCTGCCCCGTCGGAAGCTTGCCATACAAAGCTGTCTTTGCCCGTAAAACCTTCAGCAGGTTGGTAAGCCAAGTTGGCAATGGCTTGCCGGTATAATGCTACAGGCACGTCTGTTAGTGGACGCTCATTCAGCATCAGCCGTCCGTTTGCTGGCAATTGCACAATGCGCAGCATTGAAAGCGAGTCATTTTCTATGTCGCTGTAAAGCGCGTCGAAAAAGGCAATGCTAAATACAAAACGACTCCCCGATTTAACGCGAATGTGAGCATCCACAACAGACGGAGCATCGTTCACTGGTAGTATCTTAATGTTAAACTTCTGCACAGCCCCCCTTCTGCCATTGCTAACTATGATGGTAACACTTGTTTTGCCAAAACGATTAGGGGCGGGGCTAATCATAAGACGGCGATTAGCATTGCTGCCTATCCAGCGAAATGCATGAGGAGGTAAGAGCGCATAGTCATCGGCAAAAACATGAATAGAAAGCAATTCGTCAGATAGCTCGCCGTAGTGAATCCGCACTGGAACCAATACAGGCGTATCTTCAAGCGTTTCTACATCGGCAATAGGGTCAATTGTAGGAATAGGCAAGATAGGCTCTGGACGCTTCACTACCCGCAAGTTCACCATGGCAGGAGTAGCGGCAAAATCGGTTCCATCTGAGGCTGACCACTGAAAACTGTCTGTACCTAAAAAATCCAAGTTAGGTTGATATGCCAACAAGTGAATTTGAGCAGCAGGAATGACCATATGGAGCGTTACAGGTGCACCATTGAACCACAACTGCCCATTAGCAGGCAAGCTCATGATTTTGATACTTGCCAGAGGTGAATTTTCTACATCGGCATAGTGGCTGCTAAATTGCAAAGCAGTAAAGTATCGCAAAGTATTCTCCCAAACATCTACTGAAAAGTGGCTAACAGTTGGTAAGTCATTTACAGGCGTAACCGTAACTTGGAAAATGCGAGTAGCGGTTATAGTGCCATCAGTAGCTGTAATAGTAATTTGTGCTGTACCATGCTGATTGGGCAGCGGCGTAATGTGCAATTGGCGAGCAGCACCTGTGCCCATCCAAACCAAATTGCTATTGGGAATAAGGGCAGCATTGTTGCTGCTCACAGTAATGGTTAGCAAGGTTTCAGGCAGTACCCCGTAGGTAATATGCACTGGCACGCTAACAGCCACGTCCTCAGGAGTAGTTACGTCTGCAATAGGGGCAATAGCAGGAGGGTTGTTGCAAATTTCTATATCTTGTTCTATTGTGCAGCCATTGCGCTGATAGCGAAAGCGATAAGTTCCGGGCGTAGTAAACAACCGCGTTGTGGTAGTGCTGCTGTTGTCTAACCATTCAAATCCGTTGTAAATAGGAGTAAACGCCCAAGCCTGCGCTACTATGTCGCTGCTAAGGCTTTGGTTGTTCATTCCCGGCAAGGCAATTCCCTGCGTTCCTTCTCTATTCTCAATGCCTGCAATAATTTTTACTAGCGGAGAGGCATCTATGCGCGCAATGTGCAATTCTATGCGGTTGAAAGTTTCGTACAGGATAATCTGCCCGCTTACGCGCTTGCTGATGTCGGCGTTTGATGCCATGTCTAAAAACTCTACTATAAAGCGGCGTTGTGGAGCTGTTCCAACAGTTTGATAGCGGATTTTACTGCCTGTTACAAAGCGCATGTCGTTCCATGCCAAAGCAATAAAATCGTTGATAGTGAGCGTATTCGGAATGGCACGCTGTAAAAAGTTAACATAGTCGAGTTCTATATTGCGGAAGGTGATGAACCCCTCTGCACCGACAAAAACATTTTCAAACAAACACCCATAAAATTCAAACGGGAAACCAATGGGAATAGCTCCTGAGTAGCCGTCGTCGGTTAGGGTAAGTTCTGTAGCACTGCTCATGTTCTCAGGCTGAAAAGCAATGCTGCTGAGCGCGTAGCCGTCGTTGGGAAGACCACTTACCTGAATCAGTTTGGGAACAGTGCAAACAGAAAGTGCAGGCGAAGCATTGATAGTTGGCACAGGTACAGAAGGAACTTCTACGGTTGCAGCCTGAGTGTTATTAGTGAATATCAAGTCGGCAGCCCATTGCACTTGTGCTTCTATCTGGTATTGAGCAGAGGATGGTGGCAAAAAAATATGACTAAACACATAATTAGTAGTCTGCAAACTACCTAAGTCTGCTGATAGTGTCAGATTTTCGTGTATCCAAGCACCACCGTTGATGCGGTAAGCAACCGGAAT
The DNA here is from genome assembly GCA_025056255.1 of Bernardetiaceae bacterium. GTDB lineage: Bacteria > Bacteroidota > Bacteroidia > Cytophagales > Thermoflexibacteraceae > Rhodoflexus. The sequence goes on from JANWVT010000003.1 coordinate 173,313, forward strand.
AACTGTGCCAGCCGGAATAGTATTCAATCCTTTGTTTTGCAGCGTGAGGCGTATTTGCAAGGGCTGCAAAGGTGCAAAGCATCCTCCTGCTGGAATTTGGTGCATAACTTGGGTGAGTGCTATGTCTTGTGCCGCACCAGTGCCAGTAGGTGTGCCAAATCCTGCATAAGCAAAAATACCGGAGGCATTCAGGGTATTGTTTCGCGTCCTCACCGAAAGCCAATGCCTAATACCATTTTCAAGCCCTGTAACTGTGTAAGTAGTAGTGGTATGCGGAACGGTAGCAATATGTTCCCATGCTCCTCTTTGCAGATTTAGCCACAAAATTTCATAGGCATCGGCTCCGGCTGCCGCTGTCCAAGAGAATGTCAGGCTATTGTTGCCGGGCACATAGGGCGTGATGTTAGGATTAGGAGTAATATTAGGAATCCCCAAAAACAACAGAGGTGGCGATGTGTGAGAGTGTACCGCACCACTTGCACCTGTTGCCGAAATGCGGATGCGGGCATTGTTGGTAACAATTGCCGGCGGGGTCCATGCAAATTTGCCTTGTGAAGCAGGAACTGAGCCCAGCGTTTGCCAAGTGGCACCATCGAAAAATTCAATTGTTACATTGCCGGGAATGTCGCGGCAGTCCCAGTGCACAGGCGACATATCTCGCTCATGGGTAGTAGGATTGCGCAAGACAAGAAACTCGCCTTCTTGTTGCCATGTAAGGGCAAAGGCTTGAGTATTGCCTATGGCAATGGAAGCTCCTGTTACGCTAATTTCCCATGTTCCCTCTTCTGGCAAATTAATGACTATCTGTTCGTTGTTATTCAGGTTGTCTGTTCCCTCAGTAGCTACACTGGCAGGTGAGGCAGGGTTTAGCACCAGTGGCAGCCTAATAGTTCCCGAAGGCGATTTTGCTTGTAAGTTCAGATTATTCACCAAAGCAGGCAAAGCATTGGGCAAGGCAGCAGGGTCGTTCCACGACAACATAATTTTCAACTGTTTGCTGCCTGTTGGCACATAAACATAATGCTTGAAAGTTTGCCCTTGTGCCACTTCATTCAGCACAAACCGATTCTCTGTAATAGCAGCAGCGGCGTTAAGTGCATGTACCTTTCCAAATCCGAAGATGTAATCCGGTCCGGGATTGCCCAAATCGGTGGCGCCATTTAGCAAAACAGCGCGAATAAGGGCAGCAGGAGGTGTTTGCCCGCTGTTTAACTCTCTGTAGTGCTGATAAAGCAAAGCTGCCACACCCGAAACGTGAGGGGCAGCCATAGAAGTGCCGCTCCAGCCGCTGCTGGCATAGAAATGGTCGGGTGTGGTAGAAAAAATATTAACCCCTGGGGCAGCTATGTGCGGTTGCAAACGTCCGTCGCGTGCCGGTCCGGCAGCACTTTGCATATGACCCAACCACATCCGCTGATTGTTGGCATCTAAACTTGCCACACTGATGATGTTCTTAGCCCCATGAACAGTATTGCGATATCCTCCACAACTTCCCCCACTGTTGCCTGTTGCAAACACATGCAGCAACTCGGGAAATGCATTGGCTACCAAATCTTGCGAGCGATTTGTAGAGGAATAATTGATTCCTCCTGCAGAGCAAGTATGTGACGGACCATAAGAATTTTGTGTAATGACAATTTGCCGCTGCTCAACGGCTTTGAGCATTTTGTAAGGAATATAGCTTTCTGCTGAACTAGTAGAAACAATGTTATAATTGAACAGTTGTGCTTCCGGAGCAATGCCACGTCCGTAGATAAAGCGCAGCCCCGCACCTGCCAAAGTGCCCGAAACATGGGTAGCATGCTCACGCCAGCTAAACGATTCGCCCATCAGTGGCTCTTCCTGAGACGTGCGATTGACAAAATCTACGTGCGGACCAATCAATCCGCTGCCATCCCATACGCCAATGCGCACTCCCTTGCCGGTCAGTTGTGGCAATTGAAACTGCAGTGCACCTGTCCGTGTTTCAGTAACTCCAAACTGATTGTGTAACTGTTCCTTTACCACATAATCGGCACTCACAATCCATGGCTCCTCCATCAAACGCCGAAGATGTTTTTGATGAAGGCTAACTCGGGCTACATCAAATGCAGGATAAAAAGCCAATAGCTTCACACCTGTCGGTAACAGCCTCTTCACCTCTACCTCATTCATTTGGGGAAGAGTGATTAAATCAACCTGTAGCTCTCCATTGTTTTGTTGTACTTCGGCAGGAATTTCTTCGTCCCAGTCAAAAGTAGCTTTCGCGCGCTCATCCCAATCGGAAAGAGCCTCTACAAATGGCAAGGCTTGCACTCGGCTAACCGCCGATACAGGTAGCTGCAACAAATAGCGCCCATTGCCCAAATAGGCTATTATTTTGCATTCATAGCTGTCTAAAATGCTTTTCTGCTTGGCAGAAAGAACCTGCTGAAAGTGTGCTGCCAGTACAAGATTGTTCCGATACTGCCTTCTTTTAATGTAGGCGCTGCCTTCCTTGCTTTGCCAAAACTGCAACGATGCGGGTAACTGCCTGTGTATTTCCGAAGAATGTGTTTGAGCCAAAACAGAAAACGCCCACACGCATATCACCCAAAGAACGATAGTAGCTTTTCTATTCATAAAAACTCATTTGCCACAGAAAACTTAATGCTACTTGTAAAAGACAATACCCGACTTTCAGCAGACTTAAAACAGGTGTTTCATCCATATTTTCCACCGCTGAGTAGGCGACAGCAGTTGCTTAGATAGCCTAGCATGACTGTAAGCCCGTGCTATGCCCGCTGCTATTCCTTCTTGTGTCAAAATGGACAGCCAAAACCTGCTAAGCAATTGGTTCATAGACTGTTGTAAGTCGGGACGGTTGATATGATGACGAGTAAACGCTTGCCAAAGTTTCAAAAGCCAGTCATGAGCAGCAACAATAAATGCACTGTCGGGACTAATTATTTGGTCGCCTATGGCAAGGTGCAAGTCAAGTTCCGATTCAGATGGATGAAGCCCCAAGGTTTGCAACTGATTGCTCACGATTTGTCGGGTGTAGCGTTTAGCCTGCGAGTTTTTAGAAGAGGTTATACTTTGCTGATGTACGCGGTAATAAACCAGTATTTCGGGAATCAGTGCGGCTTGGGTTACTTTAATTAGGCGCATCCAAAACTCATAGTCTTCTTGGATGGGGTATTGAGCAGCATCGTATTTTAGCAATGCATAGCGGCGCCGCATCATAATGCCCGTGTGCACAAAACAGTTGTGAAAATACATGCGGGCGTAAATCTGTGGCGAGCCGAGTCGCATAACCCATTGTTCACCGGTAAGCTCGCCCTGAGAGTCTATAATAGCCACCCAACAGCTACAAAACCCTATCTCCGGATGCTTTTCTAAAAAATTGACTTGGGTTGCCAACCTATGAGGCAAGGAAATATCATCCGCATCCATGCGAGCAATGTACTCACCTTGGCAAAGGTCAATAGCTTTGTTTAACGTAGCTGTTAGCCCTAAATTCTCAGAATTATGAATAAGCCTAATGCGCGCGTCGCGGGCGGCATAGCTTTCCAAAATAGCAGCGCTGCTATCTGTAGAAGCGTCATTTATCAGTAGCAGTTCAAAGTTGGTGAAGGTTTGGTTTAAAATGCTTTCAATAGCAGCTGCTACATATTTTTCGGCATTATAAACAGGAAGAATAACACTGATTTCCAATAGGCTCTATCGTTTACTGACAATAGCTGCAATGTGTTTAGATTGTGTTTTGCCCATGTTGCGGGCTATTTTTTTCAAAAATAGTGCAAATGGTTTGTTGGCAAGCACCTTTTTTGCCCAAGTAGTATGTCGAAACGCTTTCAAAAGGCTTTCAAAACGATACCAAAGACGGTCGTAAAGCAATTCGATGCGTTCAATTTGCCAAGGTGCTTGGCGCAAAGTTGGCTCTATTTTGGGGTGCAAGCGAGGATGCAGATAGTCTGTAAATACAGCATAGGCATGCGGCTTCATTACTCGGTAAATTTCTTTTACTGCTTTCCGCTGTAAATGGTCGGACAGGTGCCATCCATGTAAGCCATCGGAGGCAACCACAATATCAAAACAGTGGTCTTTAAAAGGCAGGTCGGTTGCGCTACCTACAACAAACAAATAAGGATTATGCTGGTCTGGTAAGGATTGTAAGCAACGCTGCCGAGCTTTTTTAATAGCAGTAAGCGAAATATCCATGCCTACTAACAACTCTGCATAAGGATGTAAACGAGCAGTGATATGTCCTAAACTACAACCTATGTCTAAAATAATGGCTTTACGTCCTAAAAGGCTACTCATTCGAGCAACTTGATCTACTACATAATCGTGGCGAAGCAGTTCAGCAGCACGTTCGCTGTAGTCCCAAGGTTCTGCGGTGTTTTGGTAAAAATTTTCAAAAAAAATAGTAGCCTCTTGCTGATTTAGCAACTCCTGAGGCAGCATTACCGGTACGTTGTCAACAAGTGGATAGCTACAATGGGTAGTAACTACTTCTTTGTCGGTAAGTTGAAAAACTTTTTCACCCGTTTGGGGGCAAATGAGCAATTGGGTAAACGAATGAGTCATATATGCTTAGAAAATTTATATTTTACGTTTCCATCGATAATATTTCCGATACCACGACGAAGTTTTCTTCAACATTTGCAACCAGCTATCGTGTGGGAAAATACTCGTACGGAAAATTTCAAAGCGGTCTTGTTCAATGTGCAGCCCTCCTCTGTCGGTGGCTACTGCCATGGCAAATCCTGCTTTTTGGGCAAGTGTTTTCACTTGTTGGTTATAAAACCCAAACGGATAAGCAAACACCTCTACGGTATTGCCTGTTTCGTGTTCAAGCGCATTTTTGCTATTAAAAATTTCTTGCCAAGCCTCTTGCTCGCAAAGTTGCGTCAGGTCGGGGTGGGTCATGGTATGGGCACCCACTTCCCAACCGGCTTGTACAAAAGCTGCCCTTTGTTGCTCGTTCATGAGTTCATCGCGGTGGTCGCCCTTGTCTGCATCCCAATAGTTGTACCTGATGCGTGTATCGCCTAACATAAAAATCACCCCTTTGTAACCATACTGATTCATTAGAGGCAATAAGTTGTAATAATTATCCTGATAACCATCGTCAAAGGTAAGAATAATAGGGCGCTTAGGAGCTGTTTGATTAGATTTCTCGCCACGTGTGTAAGCAAGGTATTCTTTGAAAGTGATAGGCTGTAAGCCACGCCACTTGATAATTTGTAAATGTTTGCGAAAGGTTTCTTTGGTAACAAAAATTTTATGCAAACTTTCAATAGGCTTGTCCGGAATTTTATGATACATCAAAATAGGAATAGGCTTACGCCAAATTCGGCAAGCAATGGCTTTTTCATATACACCATGAATAGCCCGATAAACTTTTTCTACATTGTAAAAGTCTTGTACGTAGTGCTGCATCTGAGCAGAGGGACAGTAGTAGGCATTCTCAAGAAAGCAATCTAAATCGCGATAAAACTGTTGCCAATCAAAGCCGGGAAAGTTTTTTGTGGGCAGTATATCGCCATAGTTAGATGCAATAGCTGCTTGCAAATTGGCTTCTGTAATCAAGCCATGATAGCAGGCTTCACCAATGGCAAATAGTGGTTTGCGCAATGCCAGTGCCCCCAGCCCTACCCTGCCTGCTCCAATAATAGCATAAGCGCCAAGCATGCGTTTGGGCACATCATTTACAAAACCAGTAACTACAATGCGTTGATTGTACTGCTGATTAAGGTTGTTAATAGCTTGCCGATAATGCTGTGGAAGTTCGTTGTAGCCCCCACCAATCAGAAACAGCCGAATGTCAGCATATTTTTTCAGCAATTCTGGAAAAACGCGCGTGGCAATTTGTGCAGCAATCTCACCCTTTCTGCCATTAAGTCTGCCAATCAGTAAAATATCTCGAGAAACAGGTGCATGATTTTCTTGCTCAGCTATCAGTTCGGAAATCAAACTAAACTCTGCACCATTGGGAATATTGTGAATCTTTTGAGAGCTCATTCCCACTTCTTCAATCAGATGCTTGGTCAGATTAGGACATATAGAAATAACTTGGTCGCCGTAGATATCAAAAATTTTAACGGAGGTGTGCAACTGTTGCCTGCCGTGAATCGTAGAGACAAGCGGCGTTTTCAGACCCAAAGTAGCAAAGTAACACACCCAACTGGAAGCACGCGAGTGCGCATGTACTACGTGTATGTCGTTGGCTAAAATAAATTGTCGAATGAACCGAATGTTGTTAAACCTTTGGCGATATGTTCTGTCAGAAATGGGAAGAGGCGTAATTTTGGCTTCTGTTTCTAAGGTACCGTCATCGGTAATAATGAAAACGCGGTGCCCTTCTCGGATTTGCTTTTTGCTTAGGCTAAGAACGTAATTGGTAGAACCTGACAGAAAGTTCGTACACATTACATGTAAAATGTTCATGTGTGTAATGAGTTACAGTTGGCAAAATTAGTTTGTCCCAGTGTAATGGTTTTATTTTGTAACAGCTTCATTGTTTGGTAAAATGAATCATTTGTCTTCGCGTCCAAAAATCAGCGGTTTTACAATTGTTCGCAATGCTATTAAATACGATTACCCAGTAGTGGAGTCTATCCAATCCATATTGCCTGTTTGCGATGAAGTAGTAGTAGCCGTGGGCAAATCCGAAGACGATACGTTAGAACTCATTCGCAACATTCCATCTGATAAGATAAAAATCTTAGAGACGGTGTGGGACGAGTCGCTACGCACCGGTGGAAAAGTCTTAGCAGCTGAAACCAACAAAGCCTTCGATGCAGTATCGCCTGATGCCGACTGGGCATTTTATATTCAGGCAGACGAAGTACTGCATGAAAAATATCATCCCGTCATATTAGAAGCCACTACCCGCTACTTGCACAACGAAGAAGTAGAAGGGCTATTGTTTCACTACACTCATTTTTACGGCACATATCGCTTTGTAGCAGATTCGCGCAACTGGTACCGTCACGAAATCCGCATTATTCGCAACCAGAAAGATATACGCTCTTACCGAGATGCACAAGGGTTTCGCCGCCATAACCGCAAATTACGAGTAAAACTCATAGACGCACATATTTATCACTATGGCTGGGTCAAAAATCCTTATCAACAGCAACAAAAAATGCAAGATTTGCACGTTTATTGGAGCGATGTAGCCATACCGCGCCATGTGCTGGAAGCTAAGGACCTCTACGACTACGGCAAAATTGATTCGGTAACTCTTTTTCAAGGAACGCATCCTTTAGTGATGCAAAAACGTATAAACAGTGCCGATTGGGAGGTGAACTTAGACCCTACTGTTAAGAACCTGAGCCTAAAAAATCGGATTTTGGCTACAGTAGAACAGCTCACCGGCAAGCGGTTATTTGAATACAAAAATTACGAGTTAATCTGATGAGCAGGTTAAGACTATTCCTAACAGGAACGCTTTTAATAATTGCATCGGCAGCAGTAGCACAACAACCAAAACAACAGCCCCCTGCAGGAGCCGAAGCAAACGCTGGTAAAGAAAAAACCGTCATTTTTACGCTTCGGGAAGATGGCGACCAACAAATGACTTGTTTCCTCAGCCAAGACGTAGTTTATACTTTTGAGCTTTCTTTACCAGAGGAAAGCAAAGCACAGCGCATTATTTTAAAGCTGTACGATGCCGACTTAAATGAAATGGCATCTTCTACTACCATTTTAAAAAATGGCGCTAAGCCATCGCTCAAATATGCTTCTAAAAAATCGGGGCTTTACTTACTAAAAGCCTTTCCTTTTGCCAAATAGCAACCCCTAACCAACTCCCCCAGCTTTAAGGCGGAGCGTCGGATTTTGCTACACTACTACTTCGAAAACTTTTTAGATTGAAAGCAAATCGGCTCAACTGAGCAGATGTAGCCATTATTTGTTATAGATACTCACCTAGCAAAGCAAGTTGAATATTGTGCCCATGTGATACATGGGCTTAATTTTCAATTGCTATGCTCTGAGAAACAAGCACTGAATTACAATATAATATCTTGTGCTGCTTAAAAGTGAGAAAGACAGATTAGAGGCTTCTTTGCTCTTTCCAAAGAATATATGCACATGCTGAGGGGTGTTCATGAAGATACACACAAGGGAGACGTGGCATTTGAACTATTTCAATGTTTAGCTGTGCTTGCTAATACACAAGCTTATCGGTCATACCCTCCACCCCTCAACAAAAGGCTTTGTAATAAAAGTTACACAACAAGTGCGCTTAATTTTTCTACTTTAGCAAACAGCCATTTAAATCTGTTTGTAATATGAAGAAAAACATGGGAACAACAGACCGCCTCATTAGGGTGTTGGTAGCAGCAGTGATAGCCGCTTTATACTTTGCCAATATTATCTCTGGAACAGTAGCTACCATTCTGTTGGTAGTGGCAGGTATTTTTGTGTTAACCAGTTTGGTGAGTTTCTGCCCTTTGTATGCTCCTTTGGGCATCAGCACTTGTAAACGTAGCAAGTAAATTTTGTAGGTAACGTTTGCGAACCGCATTAAAAAAGACGACATGGCAAAATGTCGTCCTTAATTTTATGTCTGTACAGAAGAGCTACACAGCAAAGCTCTCACCGCATCCACAAGTGCGTGAAGCATTAGGATTAATGAACTGAAAACCTTTTCCGTTCAATCCATCAGAAAAATCTAATACAGTGCCTACCAAATACAGCAGACTTTTCTTGTCTACCATAATTTTAATACCTTTATCTTCAAAGATATGGTCGTTGGGGTGGGAGGTATCATCAAAAGCAAGGTCGTACATCAGCCCTGAGCACCCTCCACCTTTTACTGCCACTCGGATATGATGGTTGTCGGACTTGCCTTCTTGTAAACGCAGCTCGGTTATTTTATTTTTGGCTTTTTCTGTAATACTAATCATATTAGCTGATTATTTTGGCTGTTAAACTTAACCCTTATTAAAACAGCAAAGTTACGCAAATAGTTCGTTAATATGGTTCGAATCGGCAACTACCGCTGGCGTATTTTGGCGCTATTATTTTTTGCTACCACTATCAACTACATCGACCGTCAGGTAATCGGTATTTTGGCACCTACCCTTCAGAATGAAATTGGTTGGAACGAAATAGATTACAGCCAGATTGTAATGGCATTTCAGGTTGCCTATGCCATTGGCATGGCATTTACTGGATACTTTTTAGACAAGTTTGGCACCCGTATCGGCTTTGCAGTAGCTATTTCGCTATGGAGCTTAGCAGGTATGGGGCATGCATTAGCCCGTAGTGTAGCAGGGTTTGCAGTAGCGCGTTTTATGCTTGGTATAGGCGAAGCAGCCAATTTTCCTGCTTGTTTAAAAACAGTTTCCGAGTGGTTTCCCATACAAGAGCGTGGGCTGGCAACAGGTATTTTCAACTCTGGCTCTAATATAGGCGCAATCCTTGCCCCGCTAACAGTGCCGTTTATTGCTACCCATTATGGATGGCAATGGGCATTTATCATTACCGGAGCACTCGGATTTATTTGGTTGATTTTTTGGTGGCAGGTTTATGCTAAGCCAGAAGCACATCCAGCTTTAACAAGTAGTGAGTTAGCTTACATTCGTTCAGGAGAGCAAACAACAGGTTATGCCGTTGCATGGAAACAGTTGCTAATCTTCCGCCAAACATGGGTGTTATGCTTAATGCGTTTTACTACTGACCCTGTTTGGTGGCTAATTCTATTTTGGACGCCTAAGTTTTTATATACTCAACACGGACTGCAACTACAAGCGCTAAGCTTACCGCTTATTGTAATTTTTTTAGTAGCCGATGCAGGCAGTATTGTAGGAGGCTGGCTATCTTCTTTTTGGTTGAAAAAAGGTCGTTCGCTGGATTTTGCCCGTCGAAATACCCTACTGGTATGTGCTGGAGTAGCCACCTCCATTGCTTTGGCAACGCATATGCCAACAGCTGCTGGTGCAGTATTGTTGATTGCTCTAACAGCAGCAGCTTATCAAGGTTGGTCTGCCAACATTTTCACCATCATTACCGACCTGTACCCAAAAAATGCAGTTGCCTCTATGTCGGGTTTGGCAGGTATGAGTGGGGCTATTGGCGGAACAGTCTTCTCGTTGTTGATTGGTTACATATTAGAAGAAACCAACAATTATACCCTGATTTTCAGCGGGTCAGGACTAATTTTCCTATTGGCTTGGCTGCTACTGTACCTGTTACTACCTCAACTACAAACCGTTGCAAATGAGTAGTTTTACTCATTTTTTCATTTTTCTTTCTCCAATCCAATCATTCTGGGTTTTAGACTGTTACTAAAGTTGCAATAGCTATTGCTTTTTAAAAGCAAATCTTTACTTTTACAAGTACAAAGACTCAACAGAAATGTAATAGAGAAGTTTTACTACTAAGGTCTAATGAGGAGCATTTCGTTTAAGATGGTGGTGCTTTGTGTGGCGATGGTATTGCTCGGCAGTACACCAGCATTCTATTTTGCATACACCGAGGCACGCCACTCCATAGAGCAAGACATCAAAGAATCACTCCTCAAAGAAACCTCCCTCACCATTGCCGGAGTAGACCGTTTTTTATATGAAAGGAAAAAAGACTTATTCTCTATTGCTAATGACCCGGCTTTTGTTGCTCCACTAAGCAGTAATTCTCTCAGGCAGCGCGAGCGCATAGCTTTAATCCAGCGCAGGCTAAATGAGCTCATTGTTGCCTTTCCGCTATACGAGAGCATGACTTATTTCGATACCACCCGCGTATACATTGCAGACACTCGGATTGAAAATATTGGTAAAAAACACAGCTACTCCAAATACTGGCCAGAGTTAGAGTACAAAGACTTTGCAATGGAAGTATCTAAGTCGGAACTATTGCGCATTCCGGTTATCCATTTTGCAAAGAAAATTCGCGATGCCAAAGGCAACTACGTAGGCGTGCTGGTTGCCCGTGTTTCTATGAATAGGTTACACGACCTGTTTAATCAGATTGTCAGCGGCGGAGCTACTGGCAGGCAAGAAGAAGTTCGCAAAACCCTCGAAATTGTACTGATAGATAACGACGGCTATATTTTGTATTCTAACAAGAATAAATTTGCTGCTCTCACCAAGCGCTACCCTGACATTAAGTATGTTAAAAAAGCAATAGAGTCTCCTAAATTTGGCAGCAACAATCGGTTTATCAGTACAGAAAAAGAAATTTACGTTTTAGATACACAAAAAGGTTATTTAGACTATGCAGGCAGCGGCTGGATTATTATTGCCAAAGCATCTAAAGACGTAATCTTTAAGCCTGTTTTGTCGCTGAGTGACCGATATGCACGCATCGCCCTCATTGTCTGCGGAATTGGAACCATCATAGCCATTGGCGTAGGAAGATATTTTGCTCAACCTATCATTTCACTCAATCAAGCAGCAGAAGAGATGGCAGATGGTGAGTGGAATGAAATCATCTCAGACGACAGTATGTTCAAGCGGCATGACGAAATTGGAGAACTTGCCCGTAGCTTTCGCAACATGTCGCAACAGCTCGACAGAAAAATTAAAGAGCAGAAAGAACTCAATGCCCAGTTAGTTTACAAATACGAGGAGGTGCAACAAAAAACCGAAGAAATTCAGAGCCAAAACGAAAAAATTGCCCAACAAAAAACTGAACTAGAAAAAGCACTAGCCGAAATTGAGCTTAAAAACAAAAACATTACAGCCAGTATCAACTATGCCCAACGCATTCAGTCGGCTTTGCTGCCAGAGAAAGAAATTATTACGCGCTGTTTCGCCCAGTGTTTTATTTTGTACCAGCCCAGAGACATCGTTAGCGGCGATTTCTACTGGTTCCGTCAAATGATTAATGAGCGCGGCGAACCTGTGGCTGTTATGGCTGTAGTAGATTGCACCGGACACGGTGTGCCGGGGGCGCTCATGTCGGTTATTGGTAGCAATTTGCTCTATCAAATAGTGGTAATGGAACAGTTGCTAGACCCTGCAAAAATTATACATCGGCTCGACGTTGGCGTTATCAAAACTCTTAAACAAGAGGAAGCGTCTTCTAATCGCCAAGATGGCATGGATATTTCCTTGTTTACTTACAACCAACACACCAGAGAGCTTGTTATTGCCGGTGCGCATCAATCTGCTTATATCATCCGCAACGATACTATGCACGAAATCAAAGGCGATAAGTTCTCTGTTGGCGGTATTGTAAATGCTAAGATATCCCGCACGGTACACAATCACACTTGGCAATGCCTGCGCGGCGATATGCTCTATCTCTGCACCGATGGCTACACTGACCAATTCGGCAATGCCGATGGCGGACAGCCTCCTGTCAAATTCGGAAAGAAGTTTTTCCGCCAATTACTGAAAGATATCTACCGCGCTGATGCTTGCCGCCAAGAAAGTATCCTTTTAGAAACCCACCAGATGTGGCGAGGTAGCGAAAGCCAAACCGATGATATTACAGTGGTAGGCATTCGGTTTTAAAAGAAAATTTCTTGGGCAAGCCGGTAGGTGTTGCTGTGTGCTTCTATAATATCGGCAATGCGCGGAGAGTAGCCACCCCCCATACTTACTGCAACAGGAATTTGATTGTCTTTACAGGTTTGCAACACAAACCGGTCTCGCTCTTTACAACCTTGGCGGCTCACCGAAAGCTTACCGAGCTTGTCTGTATCCAAAATATCAACACCTGCAATGTAAAAAATAAATTCGGGTTGTACTTTTTCTATCAATCGCGGCAGGGTGGTGCGTAGTATAGGCAGATACTGAGTGTCATCGGTGCCATCGGGCAACCCAATATCTAAATCCGATTTCTCTTTCTGCAATGGATAATTTTTTTCACCATGCATACTGAAAGTAAATACGCGCGGCTCATTGGCAAAAATTTGGGCAGTACCGTTGCCTTGGTGTACATCTAAATCAACAATTAAAATACGTGCTGCTAAACAATGGTTAAGCAAATAGTGCGCTGCTATTGCCACGTCATTAAGTAAGCAGAATCCTTCGCCCCTATCAGTAAAAGCATGATGCGTACCTCCTGCCACATTCATAGCAATCCCATATTGCAAAGCAAATAAAGCTGCCTGAATGGTACCCTGTACAATTACAGTTTCGCGATGCACCAACTCTTTAGAAAGGGGGAAGCCTGTTTTGCGAATTTCGCTTGTTGAAAGTTGGCATGTTTTTAATTTCTCCCACCACGCTACACTGTGGCTTGCCAAAATATCTGCCTCTGCAACGGGCTGTGGAGCAAAAAAATTGTCTTCTGTGGCAGTTCCTTCATATAAAAGTTGTTCAGGTAGCAATGAGTATTTCTCCATCGGGAAACGATGCCCCTCTGGCAATGGGTGATGATAGACAGGCGACCAAGCTATTTTCAACATACCCCCTTATCGGTTTGTGGTAGCAGAATGTTTGCAATGGCTGTTAAACTTGTTTGAACTTTGTACTTTCGCATAATTAATCAAAGCTGCTATGATAGCCAAACTTTGGGGTGGATGCTGGTTGTTTGCCGTCATTATCTTGCAAGCCAATATTACCGATATTCCCGCTATCAATCGTTTGAAAAGGGAGGCAGAAGCAGCCTTCCAAAACAAATACTGGAACGTGGCTGCCAGTAAATATGGCGAATTGGTAGAAAAATATCAGGTAAAAGAGCCAGAGGTGCTGCTCAACTTAGCCCATGCCTATTTTGAAGCACAAGATTTTGCAAAAGCACTAACCCATTATGAACAAGCAGCCAAAAGCAACGAAAAAGTCATACAATCTGTTGCCTACCAACAAGCAGCTATTATCAAAGCGCAAAACGGTCAGTTAGAAGAAGCTTTGAAATACTTGCGCAACAGTTTGCGCGCTTTGCCAGACAATCAAGCTGCCCGCTATAATTACGAGGTTGTGTATGCTTTGTTAAGCAAACAAAAGCAACAAAGCCAAAACCAATCAGAAGATACTGCCGACCGCTCACAACAAGATCAGAATAAGCAGCAGCAACAACAAAATGCGGACCGCCAACAGCAACAGGGCAACCAAGGCAAAAATGATGCCCAGAGCCAAAGCGGAGAGCAGGACAATCAGGGCGCTGAACAAGGAAAAATGGAAGAAAAAAGCAACAAAAGCGAACTACGCAGCAAAAGGCTGGAACAAATTAAAATGACTGAAGAGCAAGCTAGGGGCATACTAGATGCCATTCGCAACAATGAAGTGCAATATTTACAGCAGCTTCAGCGTCAGCCTACGCGTCGCGCAGACCGCAGCAAACCCGACTGGTAAGCCTCAATCGTACACGTTGCTGATATGGGTAAGCATTTGCGGGTTTAAAATGCGTATTTTGCGCTTTTCTATGCTGATAATATTGGCATCCCGCAATTCAGAAATAACGCGGATGGCTGTTTCTTTTACGGTTCCTACAAAACTGGCTAAGTCCTCCCGCGTAAGGGAAATAGTATGTTCCTCATCTGTGGAAGAATTAGCAAGCAACAGCAGCGCCTCTGCAATGCGACTTTTAACGGGTTTGTGTGCTAAGTCGCTTAATTTAGCCTCTGCTTCGTCAGCCTCTTTGCATATTAGCTCCATTAGGGCTTGGTAAAAATCGTTGTTATTTCGCAATAGCGAAAAAAAATCAGCCTTAGGAATCACACAAATCCGACACTCTTCTAAGGCAACGGCAGAGTACGTGTAGCGGCTTTTCAGTATCAGCGAGCGATACCCTAAAAAGTTACCTTCATGGGCAATGCGCACAATCTGCTCTTTTCCGTTGGCACTCAGTTTGCTGATTTTTACCGTGCCGCTATTGATGCAATACAAAGCAGCCGGAGGCGTATTCTCTACAAATATGTACTCGCCTTTGCGGAACCACTGGGTTGATTTATGAGCGTTAATCTGTTCGGTTTCTGCTACTTGGCAAAAGCTAAATAGCGATTGTCCCCTGCTTTTGCAGTTGCGACAAATGGGACCTGCTAATTTCATGATTTTGCGCCTTGAAGTTTGTTATCTCAAAGATACAAAATCCTGCGAAATCATGCTCTTATTTTTTTAAAATCATAACAGGAATATTGGCAGTATAGGTAAACGCTTTACTAACACTTGGGTCGAAAATCCGCTCAATAAAACTCCGCTTTTGATTGAGCAGTACCAACATGTCTGGTTTATGAGCCTGTACATATTGCCGAATACCCTCCATAGCACTGTCGGCTGTTTGCAGAACAAACGCAATCTGGGCTTCTGAAACATGCCAGTAGGTATTTTTGAGTTCGTCTATCAGTAATTGGTCGCTTTCTATTTGCTTGCTGTTAGTAGTGATGTGCAAACAAGTGAGCTTGCTATCGAACAATTTGCAAAACTCCAGTAGTCCGTCAATAACAGCTGTATCGGCACGGTCGAAATTGGTAGCGTACACAATGTTGTGCAAGCCTTGATAGGTTACTTGTTGAGGAATTATCAAGATAGGGCAAGTTACTTGCTCAGCTACTGCTCCGGCAATAGAGCCCAGTATGATGCGCTCTAAACCACTTGCTCCTTTAGTTCCCATGACTACGAGTTGATACTCGCCACGATGCACCATTTCGCCGATGTCGTCGGCTACCAGCCCCATTTTCACCAATGTTTTCACAGAGAGTGGAGAGCCGTCGGCATAGGTTTTATCGGCAAGTTTTTCTTTCAAACTCTCTAATCGCTCATTCCAATATAGCTCTTGGTTGTTAATCTGCATGTTGAGATAACTGGGGTCTATGGTGGCAAACTGCACTTCGGTCATAACGTAAAAACCATGATACAAAGTAACTTCCGCCCCTGTTTTAGCAGCAATAGCAACAGCATAGTCTAATGCTGCTATCGAATTATCAGAAAAATCTATGGGCACCAGTATTTGTGTGCGTGCCTGAGCAGTATCGGCTTGGGTTTGGTTAGTATGAGTTGGCAAAATATTCATAGTTGAAATGAAAATAGGTTGTTAAGCCAAAGTTAGGTGCAATACACAGTCGGATAAATGACTTCTGTCATCATTTCCCTAAATTTCGGAAAAATTCGCTTCAGTAAATATGACAAACACAATTGCTTTTGATGCTTCTCGAAGAGATTTTATTCGCTCTGCCGGCATACTCACCTTAGGCGCCGCTACTGCTTCTTGGTCGGCAGCCACATTTCGCCCCAATAGCGATACGTTGCGAATTGGGCTAATTGGTTGTGGCGGACGTGGCACAGGTGCTGCCAGCCAAGCTTTAAAAGCCGACAAAAACACAGTGCTGACAGCAATGGCAGATATTTTTGAAGACCATTTGGAAGAGTCGTACAAAAATCTGGTCTCTAAACACGGCGACAGGGTACGGGTATCCAAAGAGCACCGCTTCATAGGATTAGATGCGTATCGCAAACTGATACATGCAGGCGTAGATGTAGTGATTTTGGCTTCACCACCAGCATTTCGTCCACAGCATATGGAAGAAGCGGTAGCTGCCGGTAAACATATTTTTGCTGAAAAACCAATGGCGGTGGATGTGCCTGGGTTGAAACGCGTGTTGGAGGCAACCCGCAAAGCACGCGAAAAAAAATTAGCCGTAGTATCAGGATTTTGCTGGCGTTATGACCTACCCAAACGAGCCATATTTTCCAAAATTCTCAATGGCGAAATAGGAGAGGTAGTGTCTATTTTGAATACATACAACACCGGACCTGCTTGGCAAAAAGACCGACAACCCAATTGGAACGATGCCGAATTTACACTTCGCAACTGGCCGCATTTTACGTGGCTCTCTGGTGACTCCATCGCTGAACAAGCTGTTCACAGCCTCGATATGATGAGCTGGGCTCTGGGCGACAAGCCTCCTGTACGCGTATTTGGTACGGGTGGGCGGCAAGTGAATACCGGCAAAGAATTAGGCAATATTTTTGACCACTTCGCTATTGTATACGAATATGAAAATGGTGTGAAAGGATACCATTTTAGCCGCAAGCAGTCCGGATGTTCCAACAGTTACTTAGTAGAAGTGGCTGGAACAAAAGGACAAGCCCTAATTGACTGCATGAAAAGCCGCCATGTTATCACCTCATACGATAATAGGGCTTGGGAATACAGAGGCGAAAAAAATGACATGTACCAAACCGAACACGACGAGCTTTTTGCCTCCATTCGCAGCGGTCAGCCCCTCAACGACGGGGAGTGGATGACGCAAAGCACGATGTTAGCACTTATTGGCAGAATGGCTGCCTATACCGGACAAACCATTACTTGGCAAGAAGCATGGGCATCCAAAGAAGTGCTTATTCCCGACGACTTGCAGTGGGGGCAAACCCTGCCCGCCCCTATGGCAGTTCCGGGCATTACTAAGTTGTTGTAAACAGTTTGTTAGCTATTTCAACAGCCTTTGCAAGGTCTTCAGGTGTTTCTACACAGAAGCTGTCTTCTGTGGTAATAGCTGTTTGGATGCGGTAGCCATGTTCTAACCAGCGTAGTTGTTCTAACTTTTCGCACTCTTCCAATGGCGAAGGCGGTAGGCGCGTAATGGCTTCCAATACTTCGCTGCGGTAGCCATAAATGCCTACGTGCCGATAGAAAATATGATGCTCCAGCCAATTTTCCAGTGGAATGCCTCGCAAATGTGGTATTGGCTGGCGGCTGAAATAAAGTGCTTCTCCATTGGCTTTGAGCACCACTTTTGCCTCACCCGGGTCGGTGAGTTGTTCGGTTTTATCTACCTTCATAATCAGTGTGGCAATATCGGCACCTTCGCGTTGTAGCGCCTCTGCTACCAAGTCTATCTGCAAGGGTTTGATGAAAGGCTCATCGCCTTGAATGTTGATAACATGCGTAAAATTGCCTGCTACCTTTTGCAATGCCTCAAAGCAGCGGTCGGTGCCACTGGGATGCTCTTTGTGCGTAAGCACTACCTCTCCACCAAAGCGGCTTACTTCCTCTGCCACAAGCTCATGGTCGGTGGCAACTACCACCTTAGCAAGCGATGCGCAACTGCCGACTTGTTCATATACACGGCGCAACATGGTTTTTCCGGCAATATCGGCTAACACTTTGCCCGGAAAGCGCGTAGAAGCATAGCGAGCAGGAATAATCCCCAGTATTTGCATGCTCATGTTCCTATTTATTCAGTAACCTCCATTTCACTACCGAAATTTTTTATCAGATTTTGTCGCAATATAGCTATCCCTTCAACTTCTGTATTACCCAGCTCTTGCCCCATTCATGCTTTTCTTCTTCTGTCCATAGTTCAGGATAAAACATTCTTTTCTGAAAGCGAGGGGGCAAATACTCTTGCCAGTTAGTACCACCTGTGGCAGCAATGTCGGCAGGTTCGCGTTTTAAGTAGCGCATAGCAGCGCTCAGGTGTGCCAGTGGCCAGTCGATATTGACCAGTGCATCTAATTCGCGAAGCACTTGTTTTACTGT
The DNA here is from genome assembly GCA_025056255.1 of Bernardetiaceae bacterium. Lineage (GTDB taxonomy): Bacteria > Bacteroidota > Bacteroidia > Cytophagales > Thermoflexibacteraceae > Rhodoflexus. The sequence goes on from JANWVT010000003.1 coordinate 191,658, forward strand.
TTCGTTATCGGGGAACAAAGCTCTGTACAGTCGCCAAAGGTTGCAGTCGCGATAGCGATAAGCCAGTTCAATCAGCATTTTGCTGTATTTAGCGTCAAATTGTTTGAGGGTAAGCGTTTGTTTACCTGTTGCCAACTCAGTAGCGCCTTGTTTCCAATAAATCTGTTCGTACATTTCTTCAATAGTTGTGTGGGTGTCTATTTGGCGTCGGAAATCTTTGGCTACTAAGTTTTTAAAGTCGGTAGCACAAATTTCAATCATGCGATACTGAACCGACTGAAACCCACTGGAAGGCAATAGCGACATGCGAAACTTGAGAAATTGTGCCTGTTCCATGCCCTCTACCATAACAGTAAAGGAAGTAATCAGCTGCTTGAAATAACGCGAAATGCGGCGAACCTTGTCAATAAAAACATTAACATGGGGCTGTTCGCTTGCCAACTGACGCATTTCATGTAAACAAAGTTTGAAGTAAAGCTCTGTAATTTGATGATAAGTAATAAATATGACCTCATCGGGAAAGTCAGTTTTCGGATTTTGTAGGCTGAGCAGGGTATCCAAATGGATATAGTCCCAGTAAGTCAGGTAGTTAGCATACAGCAGTCCATCTAAGTAAGAGGACAAATCTTGCCCCATTACTTCGTATTTCTCTTCCAGTTTTCTGACCTGCTCCAAAATATTGTTGGGTATATGATTGGTTTCCATACAAATTCAACAAAAAATAAACAGCTCAAAATAACGTAGAAAAACAATACACTGTACTTTTGCATTATACTACAGGAAGACATATCAGCCGGAATATTTACCTAATTTGTTGTACCTTCAAATTGTTTAGTTTAGTTGCGCCAGATTTTTACTATTGTTGTTTGGGGTCTTGTCTTTCTGTTTAGCCTGCCCACAGGCGCACAACCAGCCGCTTTGCGCAAGGAGAAAAAATTTATTCACATTCAAAAAGCCAACACGAAAATTTTTTTGGATGGTATATTGAATGAACCCGAATGGGAAGTAGCTGAAAAAGCGAGCAATTTTTTTCAACATTTTCCATTTGACAGTTCCTATGCCGATGCAAAAACCGAAGTGCGTATGACCTACGACGAGCAATTTATCTACGTAGGTGCAACCTGCTACAACGAACTGCAAGGCAACTACCTCATTTCTTCACTACGCCGCGACTATCGCGGACCTGCATACGATGGCTTTACCGTAGTGCTTGACCCCTTTTGTGACCGCACTAATGGCTTCTTTTTTGGCATTAGTCCGTTTGGAGTACAGCGCGAAGGGCTGATTGCCAACGGCGGTAGCGCTACCTCAGACTTTGCCCTTTCTTGGGATAATAAATGGTATGCTGAAACCAAAATTCATCCGGGCGGCTGGACGGTAGAAATTGCTATCCCCTTCAAAACGCTGCGCTTTAAAGAAGGTGCTGACAAATGGTTTGTCAATTTTTATCGCATAGACAGTAAATATAACGAGCGCTCTACTTGGGTACCTATCCCGCGCAACTTTCAGCTATATTCACTAGCTTACACTGCTGACTTAATTTGGGACAAACCCTTGCAAAAACCCGGCTCTAACCTCGTATTGATTCCCTATGCTGCCGGGGGAATCTCTCGCCAACACATTCTCAAAGCAGATACCCGCTACCAGCACAGTGGCGGTATAGATGCCAAAGTGGCGGTTACTCCTGCTCTTAACTTAGACCTAACCGTAAATCCAGACTTCTCACAAGTAGAAGTAGACAGACAAGTAACTAACTTAGACCGTTTTGAAATTTTCTTTCCTGAAAGAAGACAATTCTTTTTGGAAAATGCCGATTTGTTTGCTGATTTTGGCATGAACCGGCTGCGTCCTTTTTTCTCGCGCCGCATTGGCGTAGCCATAGACCAACGCACTGGACAAAACATTCAGAACACCATTCACTTTGGAGCCCGACTGAGCGGCAAGCTCAACAGCAACTGGCGCACTGGGCTCATGACTATGCAAGCTGCCCCTGATGAAGCAATTGGCTTGCCGGGCTACAACTATTCAGTAGCGGCTCTGCAACGCAAAGTGTTTAGCCGCTCTAACATCGGCGGCATCTTTGTCAACAAAGAAACTTTTGCGCCTATTACCGAAACAGACCCTGCCAAACGACCTATGCGCTTTCATCGGTTGGTAGGAATAGACTACAACCTTGCTTCTAAAAGCAACGAATGGACAGGTAAATTTTTCCTTCATAAAAGTATAACAGAAGAAAAACACACCGAGGATTTTGTACACGGTGCTAATCTGGTTTACAGCAAACCTACACTCACTGTAGAGTGGATACATCAGATAGTTGGGAAAAATTATACAGCCCCGGTTGGTTTTGTACCGCGCAACGACTTCCGGCGCATCGCCCCTCGCATTGTGCGCAACTTTTTCCCTCATTCTAAAACCATTAACCGGTATGGCTTCTTTGCTACCACAGATATTATTTGGAATGCCACCAATGGCTTAACCGACCACAATATTAGCATAGGTAACACGATTCGTTTCCGAAGTACTGCTGAGTTTGAACTTTCATTTGCTCGCGACTATACCTTGTTGTTCCGCCCATTTGACCCTACCAACACCGGCGGCGAACGCTTGCCCGCAGGCTCAGCTTACACGTATCATAGCTTTACAGCTGGCTATTCGGAAAGCACTATCAACGATTTTTACTACAACCTACAAACCTATCTAGGACAATTTTTTAACGGCAGCCGCATCGGTATTTCTGGGGACATTAACTACCGCATTCGCCCCTATGCACTGCTCTCGTTAGATTTTACCTACAACCGACTGCGCTTCCCTGCCCCCTATAATAGCACCGACTTGTGGTTGCTTGGTCCGCGCTTTGACATAACCTTTACTCGTTCGGTATTCCTAACAGCATTTTTTCAATACAACAGCCAAATCAACAATATTAACATCAACACGCGCTTACAGTGGCGATTCAAACCCGTCTCCGACTTCTTTTTGGTTTACACCGACAACTACTTTGCCGACACGTTTCTAGTAAAAAATCGGGCAATTGTAGCAAAATTGACCTACTGGTTGAACATTTGAGGCAAGGTTTGCAAAGAAAAACAAATGATGGTGAAGAGGGGCAATAGTTACACAAATAAAAAGTCGAAAAGTAAAGCTGTAGCGGCAGTACCCTATTGTAATAATATGGTTGTTCGTGCCTGCACAAACAACAACAGCGTGCAACAGCAGCAATGGATTGGTATTAAAACCTTTGCCGTAGCTTAGTATAACTAAAATATTGTTTGCCATCTGCTTTCAACACTACTCGGTGAATGCGCTCATCGCGGTTGACCGTTAGCTGAACAGTGGAGAAACGCTCCATGATAAGCGAAATTTCCGACAAATCTTGCATCACTAACTCGTTGACGGAGAGGATTTTGTCTTTTATGGCAAGTACTTTGTCGGCAGGCGAATCTGGGATAATTTTGGTAACGAGCATGTGCCCTGCTTGCTTTTCGAGCATCATACCAAATCTTCGCTCCCAGGCATGAGGCGCTGGCACAGTCTCTGCTTGGCAATGTATTGCTTTTGCTAGTTGGCTGATGGCTTGGGCGAGGTCTTCGGTGGCTTCAATGTAGCGGTTAAAATAATCATCCATAGCTTGCTCGGCTACTTCGCTGACAATTTTTTTGTAATCTTCCATGGTATAACCTTTGCCAGTTGTTTTATAGTTTTGCCAAAGGCGCCGCATCACGTCGTCTAATGAGCGTTTGCCTTGGGTAGTGCTTAGCAGCCACAAATGCAGCAGCAGCGCTGCCAGTGCACCTTCGTTGTAAATAGAAACTTTGCGATGCGGAATACCTACTGAGTAGCCATCTGTCCACAAATCATAACTGGCTTCCACCAACGACATGGTTTTCCTGCCAAAATTGTGCGCATACTTCTTCAACTGAGCATTGACTTCTTCTAAATAGCGTTCAAAACTCCATACACCGCTTTTGTAGAGCATCCAGTCCCCGTAGAAAGTGGTAATTCCTTCCACAATAAAGCCAGTAGGAAAATACACTTCACGAGTTAAATCATATGGCATCAATTCTTGGGGACGGATGCGGCAAACATTCCAAAAGTGAAATAACTCATGAGAAGCAATTGCTAGCATGTTGTCATAAAAATATTGTTCCTCAAAATCGGCATCTGGACCTAACACAATCAATGTGGAGTTGCGATGTTCTACGCCATGATAAATTTGCCAGGGGGCAATGATAAACTGAAAATGAAAATCCGACGCGGGAAAGTCTCCAAAAAGTTCCAGTTGAACCTTAGTACACTTTTGAAAATCAGCAATTATTTTATCCCAATCGGGCATGCAGTCGCCATAGAACCAAATGTGAAAGTTGGCAGAATAACCTTCCACGCGGTAACTGCGATGTTGCAAATGCGGCGATGCCATCATGGGAGCGTCTACCAGCTCATAAAAATCAGCCGCCTGCAGGCATTTAGGAGTAGGCATTTCTAATCCACAACTGATGCAATAGCTTTCTGGCAGCTGCAATTGCACTTGATAAGGTTCATCAATACGCCCTTCTACATAAAAAGTGCAGTTAATCCAATTGATGTAGAGCAAGCGCTCATCTAACCAACTGCCGCCTGCATCTAACTGTTTGGCGAAGTAATTATAGTGCAGTTGTACCTGTTTTGCGCCTTCGGTAGCCACTTCCCATGTGTTGCGGGCAATACGTTTCAGGTGAAGAGATTTGCCTGTCTCCGATGTTGCGCTTATCTGCTGTATGTTACGGGCAAAATTTTGCAGCTCGTAGCGTCCCGGACGCCATGCAGGTAGCTGCAAACGCAGTGTAGGAGCATCATTAGTGGGAATGTGCAATACCAGATCTATCAAATGCCTGTGAGGATATCGATAAGCAACCTCTAAGCGTATCATGGTTCTTTGTCGGGTTCGTTGGCAATGCGAAATGAGAGCGCATGGCGATCGTAGTTGCCGCGGCGCTCTTGCCATTGCATAATCAGTTCAAAGGTGTTGTTGGAGCGCTGGTAGTCCATGTAGCCCGATTCAGCCGTAACGCCGATAAGGCTGTTGAAAACCTGCTTGTCTTCAGCCGTAGGAGTGGCAGGTAGAAAGCAAATCAAGTCGTACACATGGTAGAGTGCCACTAATTCATCAAATTTTTCTACTTCGTAGAGGTCAGCAAAAGCGCGGTACTGCTCTATCCAGTGCGCTTCATTAGCAGGGTTGTAACTCATTGCTTCATACATACAAAACTTCGTTCTCTTTCCGTACCTTTGTTGCCACAATCAAACACAAAATAAGCAACAGTCATGATTATTGGTGTTCCAAAAGAAATCAAAAATAATGAAAATCGCGTTGCACTCACTCCTGCGGGTGCGGCAGAGTTGACCGAACGGGGTCATCAGGTTTATGTGCAGAGTGGCGCTGGGCTAGGCAGCGGCTTCGAAGACGAGGAGTACGTGGCAGCGGGAGCAAAAATTTTGCCTACTATTGAAGAGGTATACGGCATTGCTGAAATGATTGTCAAGGTAAAAGAGCCTATTGAGTCGGAATATATTTTAGTGCGCAAAGACCAACTTATCTTTACCTATTTTCATTTTGCTTCTTCTGAGGAGCTCACCCACGCCATGATTCGCAGTGGTGCAGTGTGCTGTGCTTACGAAACAGTTGAAAAGGCAGACCGCAGCCTACCGCTGCTTATTCCCATGTCGGAAGTAGCAGGACGCATGTCTATTCAGCAGGGAGCCAAATATTTGGAGAAGCCTATTAAAGGACGCGGCATCTTACTGGGGGGCATTCCGGGCGTAAAACCCGCCAATGTACTTATTTTGGGAGGCGGCATTGTGGGTACACAAGCTGCTAAAATGGCTGCCGGATTAGGTGCGCATGTTACCATTATGGATGTGAGCCTGCCACGTTTGCGCGTATTAGACGATATTATGCCCGCTAATGTGAATACACTCATTTCCAGTCGCCACAATATCATGCAAGAGCTGCCCCATACCGACCTAATTATTGGTGCCGTGCTGATTCCGGGAGCAAAAGCTCCTAAGCTCATCACCCGCGACATGCTCAAACTGATGCGACCCGGCACTGTAATGGTAGATGTAGCTGTTGATCAAGGCGGTTGTTTTGAAACTACCCGACCTACTACTCACGAAAATCCAACCTATATTATTGACGACGTAGTGCATTACTGCGTAGCCAACATGCCCGGCGCCGTACCTTACACGTCAACACTTGGGCTAACTAACGCTACACTGCCCTATATTACCCAGTTGGCTGACAAAGGCTGGCGAAAAGCCTGCAAAGAAAACCGAGAGCTCATGCTCGGGCTCAATATTGTACAAGGTAAGGTGGTTTACAAGAGCATCGCCGACGACTGGAACCTACCCTACCACGATGTATCCACTGTTTTGAACTAATGCAACAAAACCTGTCTGGTTTTACACAACCCGACAGGTTTTCACTGTACAATGCCTACCAAAGTACTTATTGCTTCGGTGCTTAAACCTGTGGACGATGTGCGTAGCTTTGAACGCTTTGCTCTCTCCATCCATGCCAATTTTGAAGTGTTCTTAGTAGGCGCCCCCAGTCTTGCTCCTCTACCTAAAATAAGCAATATTCATTTTCTACCCTACGCGTTTTTCCCACGTCGTTTAGTACAACGCTGGCGGGCAGCTCTTGTGTTTCAACGCTATTTGTGGAATGTTAAGCCCCAAATAGTGATTGTACAAAGCCCCGATTTGCTGCCTTTTGCAGCTATCTACGCTCTATTGCACAACTGCCAGCTGATTTACGACGTGCAAGAAAACTATCGCTTCAACATCTTCCATCAGGGCTACTACCAAGGGCTGGTAAAATACATCCTGGCAAATGCTGTCAGAATGGTTGAAATCATAAGCAGCTGTTGCATTAGTCGCTACTGGATAGCAGAGCGAAGTTATGCCGATGAGTTGTTCTTTGTAAAAAATAAATGCGACTTTGTGCCTAACAAATATGCACCGCTTCATCCGACTAACCAGCTCCCCAAAAACATACCACCTATCAGACTGACGCCTCACCGACTTCGCTTGATTTATACCGGTACAGTTTCGTGTGCATACGGTACACACTTAGCTATTGATTTGGCTAAAAAACTACATGCTGCCCAAGCGGGAATTTCTCTGTTGGTCATAGGCTCGTGCAGCGACGAAAAATATAGGCAAGAACTGGAAAAAATGGTAACCGATTGTCCTTTTATTGACTGGCGAGTTAGTCCACAACCGCTCAACCATCAGCTTATCATAAAAGCCTTAGCTAATGCCGACTTGGCACTAATGCCCTATCTGCCCAATCGCAGCACTGAACGCTGTATGCCAACAAAACTGTATGAATACATGGCTTTCCGACTTCCATTTCTGATGCCTGCCAATCCGTTGTGGGAGTCGGTTGCTCTGCCTTGGCGAGCAGGTTTAGTGGTTAATTTTCAGAATATTGATACTGAAAAACTGCTGCAACAAATTGTAACAACTACTTTTTACGACCCTCCGCCGCCCCAGTGGGTATGGCGCTTCAATCGCAAACAATTCAGGCGCTTGTTGCTTGAATGCCCCAGTAGGCTAAGGCAGTCAAAGCCTCTTGTAAACGTTGCTCACCTGTTGCTTGAATGTGTGCATAACAACAGCCTAAGCGTTTGAGTGCATCGTAGAAAATTGCTCGAAGTGTTGCTCGTTCGTCAGGGCGGTCGCGCAGCCCATCGGCTTGCCAAGGCAAATTGGGTTCCATAAACAAATAAGCATCGTATTGCCGATTTTTAATCATTAATGGCAACCATGCGGGTGCTTTCCCAAAATAGTATTCAGCATATACTAAATTGGTTAGCAGGTTGGTATCGTGAAAAACAATACCATTAGTAGCACAAACCACGGCATGGTCTTCTACTGCCAGTTGCCCAATGGCTATGGGCTCTATGTCTTCATAAACCGATATGAAGCCTCTCTGCCAACGGTTTTCGAGGTCATTTTTGCATAGCAGGTAGGGTCTGGCAAATTCAGGTGACCAGGCTGTTTGGAAGTGCTTTGCCAACTGTTGGGTCAGGGTGGTTTTGCCACTGCACTCCGGACCGAAAATAACAATGCGCTTTACGGAGGCTTGCTGTGTGCCACTCATAAATGTGCCACAATTTTCCGAGCCGTGGCAGCCAATTGCTCAGGGCTTTGCTGCAAAGTGTTTCGGAAGTCTATGTAGGGCTGATGCAGTGGAATGAGGTGCAAGTGAGTATGCGGTACTTCTAAGCCAATGACTGCCAAACCCACGCGCAGGCAGGGAATAGCCTTTTCAATTGCTCTGGCAACCTGTTTGGCAAAAGCCATCATGGCTGCCAGTGTTTGGTCGTCGTGGTCGAAAATGTAGTCAATTTCCTTTTTAGGCACTACCAGCGTGTGCCCTTCGGCTACGGGACGAATGTCTAAGAAGGCAATAAATTGCTCATTTTCAGCGATTTTGTGGCAAGGAATTTCGCCATTGATAATGCGGGTGAAAATAGTAGGCATAGTTTTATCTTTTTTTTGCGGCAAATCTGCCATTGGTAACTACAATGCGGCGATTGTTGGCGCCCCTACCAATGCTCCCCTCAAAGTTGAAAGTGCCCTCTACCCAGCGGTCGGTAATGCGCGTGATGACTAAGGCGCCCCTGCTGATATCTGCCGATTCAGCTTCTTCAATGTAGCCCACCTCGTTGCCATTTACTGCACCAATTCCATACGTGCCTGGGCGGGTGAAAGGTCCTTGTATGACAATAACGCGAGTAGGAAAACCATTAGCATCCAACTCCTGCCCACTCAATAAAAAATCATTGTCCAAAAGTAGCATATCTACTACTTGCGCCTTCCAGTTGGAGCCATTAATAGTAGCTGTCATGCTTTCTTCGGTTGGTTCAGGAACAACCTCCTCTTTCTGAGCTCCTCCGCAACCAATCAGTAGCCAACTTAGTAAAACAACCGACCAATAGTATCCAGTGCACTTCATCATGATAAATCACACAAAACAAATATTTGCACAAAAATATCAAATCACATAGACTTGTTGCTCATTTAAACCACTAAAGCAATGCGCTACGAACCTATTCCCTCCGATTTATTTGTGTATAACCGCGAAAAATTTCGCCAATACCTTAAACCGGGTGGCTTGGCAGTGTTTCACTCCAACGATATTATGCCTACCAATGCCGACGGCACTATGGGCTTTAAACAACAAAGCGACTTGTTTTATCTCTGCGGCATTGACCAAGAAGAAACTATTTTAGTTATTTTTCCCGATGCCAAACAAGAAAAGCACCGCGAAATCTTGTTTTTGCGCGAAACCAATGAACACATTGCTATTTGGGAAGGACACAAGCTCACCAAAGAAGAAGCACGGCAGCGCTCGGGCATTCAGACGATTTATTGGACACATGAGTTTGCCAATATTTTCAATGAATTGGCTTTTGAAGCCGAGTATCTGTATTTGAATACAAATGAGCATTTGCGCAACAGTAGTGAAGTGCAAACTCGCAACGACCGTTTTATCCGCTATTGCAAAGAAAAATATCCTTTGCACAAATACGAGCGCCTACAACCCATTATGCACCGCTTGCGAGCAGTTAAATCTACTTGGGAAATAGAACAAATACGCACTGCCATAGACATTACCGCCAAAGGATTTCGCCGATTGCTTACCTTCGTACGTCCGGGAGTTTGGGAATATGAGATAGAAGCCGAACTGATTCATGAGTTTATTCGCCACCGTTCTAACGGCTTTGCATACATGCCCATTATTGCGTCCGGAGCGAACTCTTGCATCCTGCACTATATCACCAACAACCGCCAATGCCAAGCAGGTGAAGTGTTGCTGTTAGATGTAGGTGCACAATACGCCAACTACAACGCCGACTTAACCCGCGTACTACCTGTCAGCGGCAAATTTAGCCAGCGCCAAAAAGCAGTGTATAATGCCGTTTACCGCGTGATGCAACAAGCCAAAGACATGCTCGTTGCAGGTAACAACTGGATAGACTATCACAAAGAAGTAGGCAAAATAATGGAGTCTGAACTGATTGGGCTGGGGCTGTTAAACCGGCATGAAGTAGCCCAGCAAGACCCCGACAACCCGCTGTACAAAAAGTATTTCATGCATGGCACCTCCCATCATTTAGGGTTAGATGTACACGATTATGGCAGCCGCTACCATGTATTTGAGCCCGGTATGGTATTTACCTGCGAACCGGGCATCTACATCCGCGAAGAAGGCATTGGCATCCGCTTGGAAAACAACATCCTCATCACCGAAAACGGCAATATTGACCTAATGGCAGACATTCCCATTTTGGCAGAAGAAATAGAAGACTTGATGAATAGCCAATAGTAAACTACGTCAAAAAAAGTTAAAAAGGTGGCTGAAAACTGGCAATACAGTACATTTAGGCTTGTAACCACTTTATAATCGCTAAGCCCATGAAAAACTCAATTGTATTTTTATGCCTGTTCTTGCTAACGGGCATATTTGCACAAGCGCAAGATAAGCAGCCTCTTAGTCCACCCGCTTCTGTTTCAGAGAAAATTGGCGAAACGCTTGTTACCATTCACTACTCGCAGCCCTCAGTAAGAGGTCGCAAAATATGGGGCGAGCTTGTTCCCTACGGTAAAGTTTGGCGCACTGGTGCAAACAAAGCTACTACTTTTGAGGTCAGCCAAGATGTTACTATTGAAGGTAAAAAACTACCCAAAGGCAAATATGCGCTTTTTACTATCCCCGGCGAAAAAGAATGGACTATCATTTTTAACAGCAAACACGACCAATGGGGAGCTTACGACTACAAAGAGTCGGAAGATGTGCTGCGCGTAAAAGTAAAACCTGCCACTGCCGACGAACACTTTGAAGCCATGACCTTCGATATCAACAAAGAGGGTATTGTAAGCCTGCTGTGGGAAAAAATGCGGGTAAGTTTTCAGGTGAAATAAATTAGCTCATGATAGGAAGGGTTGTCAAATTTTTCGCAACCCTTCTATTTCATACTTTTCAAGCGAGTTAGTTGCATCTACAATCCTGTGAATGATATCGTCTAACTCTCGGGCTGCCAAATTTAAGTAGTGAACGTATTGTCTCTTTTCACTCTCCGTATTAGAGTAGTTGCTAAGCAAGTCGCACAAACCCAAAATGCTGGCAACAGGACGCCGCAAATGGTGTGATTGCTGCCAAGCAATATCTTGCAAAATCTTGTTCTGCCGCACAATTGTATCCTGATATAATTTTTGCTCGCTTACATCTTGCAAAATAACAATGACGAACTGTTCGTTATTAGACCAAAAAGTGTTTAAGCTCGCATCAGTGGCAATTTCTTTGCCGCTTTTAGTAAGCGCTGCCAAAAATCTTCCCATGCGAACCGATTTTCCTCCTTGCGCCATATAGTTTTGGTGCAAATGCTGATGCGATGCGCGATAGCGCTCTGGAATAAGCAAATTGATATTTTTGCCCACTATTTCCTCAGACATGTAGCCAAATACTTTCTCGAACTCCTCATTGACATATTCAACGTTGGCTGTTTGATTGACAATTAGCAATGGATGTGGTATTGCCTCAATAATTTTTTGCAACTGCTGACGGCTCTCTGCCAATTTTTGTTCTTTTTCTTTGCGTTCGGAAATATTCTGCACGTTGTGTGCAATGCCTATGATGCGCTGCTGCTCGTCATACACTGGCAATAAAGAAAATTGCCACCATTGTGTGCCATCAGTATACTCAAGTACCATGCTTTCTCCTTGCAACACACGGCGATAGTAACCTTCAAACAATGCTTGGTACTCGGGTAGCACATAGTCTAAGGAAGGCTCGCCCGGTTGAGCAGCTTTGCCAAAAATTTTCTGTGTAATTTCTTGCGCTACGCGATTGTTGTAGCGAATAATTAAGTCGGTATCAATGAACGTACTTGCCTCGGTAGTGCTGTTGTAGATTGCTCGTAGCATGTATTCTTGTTGGTGCAGTTGCCAAATATTTTTCTTTTCTTGTGTAACATCTTTAAAAAATACGGTTAAGCCCTCTACGGAAGGATAGACAACCGTACTAAACCACTTGTCTAAATCGGGACGGTAATCTTCAAAACTAATGGTAACACCCTCTTGCATAGCTTTGCGAAGCTGCAGCGAATAATTGTAGTCAGTTGTATTGGGAAATAGTTCCCACAAAGTTTTGCCCAACAGGGCTTGGCGAGATAGCCCCAGTATTTGCTCAGCCACTTTGTTAACACGCACAAAGCGCCACTGATTGTCTATTTGATAAAAGCCATCTGTAATTTCTTCAATAATAGTTTCTACTTTGTCAGCAAAAACCTTTGCCTCACGACTGGCGCGCTCAGTGGCAGTGATATCATGCCCTATGCAAACAATACCCACTGGCTCTTGTGTATGACTTTTAACAACGGAAAACTCCCACGAAGTCCAGTAAAAGTCATTGTGTGAAGTATCTGGTTTGCGCAAATCAATCTTCACAACTTTATCAGGATTTGCCAGACACTGTTCTACTGCCTGCAAGCACTTCGCATGGTCTTCAGGATAGATAGCAATAAAAGCAGGTTGACCAACAAAATTTTCTGTAATAAAATGAAATCGCTTTTGAAACAACTCATTAACAAACACATAGCGACCTTCTAAGTCGGTGAGCACTACTAAATAGGTCTGCGACCGACGCAAGTACTCAGGGATAAAATTAGACCAATCTTCATTCATGTTAGGGAAGGTAGTTTGTAAAAAAGATACTGACTGTTTTTTGACTAACGAGTTCTGCTTATTGGAGTATCAAACAACTAAGTTTACTGTCAACAACCAGCAAAACATTGATGAAGAAATAGCAAAACAACACTCGAAACACAAAACAAATAACTCAAATTATTACTCATGTAAGATTATACGCCAATATAAAAATAAAGTTTTATCAAACACTGCTCAAGTCTGAAAATATTTTTGCAGCGCAAATTGTTAACAAAAAATAAGAGAAAAAGGTGAAAAGCAGTTGAAAAAAATTAAACAGAAGAGCCTCCAATAGAACAACGGTTTTGCTAACAAGCTGCTTACATGAAAGCAACAAGAAAGCTGAATTTGTGCTCAAGAGTAGGCAAATATTTTTATGAACATCTTCAATTTAGCCTTATTTACCAAGCATTTGAAAAAATCCTCTTCCATACTAACATGCAAGATAGCTTTTGCCACAGTTGTTCATACTGGGAAGGTTTAATAATAACACTAAACCCGACAGGTTATTGAAGCCTGTCGGGTTTTTATAACAAAACACTTTTAAACGGGATACTTTAACTTGTAGAGCTTAGTTGAAGGTATAACGCACGCCAAACTGCATGCGGTACACATCGCCAAGACCTGTAGAAGAAACAAAGGTAGTGTTAGGCAACACAGGGTTAGTAGTGGTACCTACGTTCACCAAGCGATAGGTTGGAACTCCTTGTGCATTCACACCTGCAAAGTTGAGTGGCGTAGTAGTAACAATTGTTTTGCCAACTCCCCAGTTGCTGTTAATCAGGTTGCCTACGTTAAACACGTCCCAGCGGAATTGCAATTTGTTTTTCGGCGTAACTTTTACGTCTAACTGCAAGCTAAAATCAGCACGATATATCCAAGGCAACAGCGCACCATTGCGTTCAGCATACTGACCGCGACGTGAACTTAAATACTTGTCCTGATTGATGAACGCCTCGAAAGCAGCAGCCTGCTCTTCAGGGGTGAAGGTTCTTGAGCCAATAGTCAATGGCAGGAAAGTAAGGTCGCTGGCACGATTAGGAACAAACAACAGGTCATTACCATTCAAACCGTCTCCATTCATGTCTCCATTGATGCGATAGCTGAAACGCCCTTGATTACGCGCTTCGTAGAACAGCGATGCGGTAACAGTAAACAAGCGTCCAAAGTTTTTGCGGTAGTCAATGGCAGAAATAAAGCGGTGGCGCTGGTCGTTGTCGGAGAATGACATTTCTGGCAAGTTATTGCCTCGAACGGTTGGCAACCCAGACCAAGAAGAGAAAGCAATAAAAGCCGGGTCAATTAGGTTCCGAGCATCGCCAAAGTTGTAAGCTGCCATTACGTTCAGCCCAAAATCGAAGCGTTTTTCTAAACGAGCGGTGATGTTATAAGCGCGTCCTTTGTTAGTATTTTTCAATACAATGGCATCTGTGATATTGTCATTAATGCGGATAGCATTGTTCAAAGCCGTACCAGACAAGCCAGAGCCCGGGAAGCGAGGACGTGTATCAGGACCGTTGAAAGTAGCGGTTGCAGGCTCACGGTTAGCATCTATGTAGTAGGCTTGGTTAACATCTTTGCTGTAAATGAATTCCAACGTTCCAATAATGCCGCCCGGCAATTTTTGGTCAACAGCAATGTTGGAGCGCCATACCTGTGGGAAACGGAAAGAAGGGTCAGTTACAGCAATATTGAAGGAAGAAGGCAATTGAGGATTTGCCGGAATATGCCTACGCGGGTTGGGGTCAAAGGGGAACGCGGTAGTATTATCTATGTTAATGAGCCCTGTTAACACACCATTGTTACCCACTTGATTAGAAATCCACACAAAAGGAGGACGACCAGAGAAAATACCCGTACCCCCGCGAACCTGTGTAGTTTGATTTTTAAATACGTCCCAGTTAAATCCTAAACGCGGCGACCACAAGACGTTTGAGTCGGGCAGTTTAGCAGTATTATAACGCACTGGGGCACCGGTTTCGTCGCGGAAGGTTAGGTTTTCCACTACTGGGTTAAAATAGCCCGTTTGAGCAAAGAAAGGAACATCTACCCGAATACCAGCCGTAACTTTGAAGTTATCAGCAGCTTGAATTTCATCTTGCAAATACAAGCCGGCATAAGTTACACGAGTGGGCTGCACAGGCTCTGCACCACCGGGCAGCGCTGAATAGTTCAAACGATAGTTGCGCACTACTACGGGTGAAACAGTTAAGCTAGGATTAGCTAAATAAGCATTGGCAGCAGTGTAAAAGTCTTGCAGCGAGTTAAACGCATACCGACCTTGTGAGAAGGGGAAGAACACGTTTACGAAAGACAAGCGTTCTACGTTGAAACCTGCAGTGATAGTATGTTTCCGACCGTAATAGGTGAAGTTGTTCTGCATCTGAAAGGTCTTGTAGTTCAGCTTGTTATTAGGGGTAAACGGCTCGAAGCCGAAGGTGATGTAGGTAGCACCGCCTTGTGCAATTTCAACTAATGGGAAGAAGTCGCCGCGTGAGCCACGGTCTTCGTTCTGATAAGTATAACCAATGATGAAGTTGTTGGAAAACTTGCCTTTGAAATTGGAGTTTAACTCAGCAATAGCAGAACGGATATTTTCAAACTGGATGTAGTTAGAGTTCTGATAGTTAAGCGCGTTGAGATTACCCCTACGGTTGCCCAGTACAGTAGTACTATTGCTCACTAAAATATCTGCTTGCGAATTCAGGTGGTTGTAGCGAACGCTCAGTTTATGATTGTCGTTGATGTTGTAGTCCAAACGAATCAAGAACTTGTCGCTACGGGTCTCATTGTTGTAGCCCTCATACGGACCTGTCTCATAGTTGAAACGAGAGCGTAAGAAGTTGCGCAACTCGTCCAAGTCGGAACGCAACACGCGCGTTACATTACCTCCTACTGGTTCGCCACCGGCATTAGCACGGAAAGTAGTACCCGGTTCGGTCTGGCGTTCCATTTCTCCGTTGAGGAAAAAGAACAGCTTGTTTTTCAAAATGGGTCCCCCCAGTCGGAAGCCTGTTTGAAACACGTTAAAGTCGCCCACAGCAACTTCATTGCCTTTGGCTTTTGTACCTACAAAGTTCTTATTGCGGCTGTTGTAGAAGATAGAACCGCTAAATTCGTTGGTACCACTGCGGGTTACAGCATTCACACCAGCACCTACAAAGCCTCCTTGGCGCACATCGTAAGGAGCCAAGTTTACCTGAATTTCTTCAATAGCATCTAACGAAATAGGAGCCTGTCCAGTACGACCACCCGGCTGACCTGCCAAACCGAATGAGTTATTGAACAAAGAACCGTCAATAGTAATGTTGTTAAAGCGATTATCAGCGCCACCAAAAGAACCTCCCGGACCGGCTTGTGGAGTCAAACGAGTGAAGTCGTTGATGGAGCGGTTCAGCGTAGGCATTGAATTAATTTGGTCTTTGCTGATATTAGTAGCTGCTCCTGTGCGCTCAGAACTGAATATGTCGTTGCGGCTACCCGTGATAACTACCTCACCCAGTTCCACGTTTTGCTCTTTCATGCTAAAACTTACATCGGCAGATGTGCCCAAGCTGAGAAATATATTCTCTTTTGTCTCCTCTTTATAACCTACAAAGGTTACAGTTACTTTGTACGGACCGCCTACCCGCATGCCGGGAATGGTATAGCGCCCGTCGAGTTGTGTAGCTGTACCATAGCGAGTTCCAGAGGGAATGTGAATAGCTACCACATTGGCTCCCGGCAAACCTTGTCCTTTATCGTCAAGCACTTTGCCTGTCATAGCCGCAGTAGTAACTTGTGCATGTGCATCTGTTGCAACAAACCAACCAATAATTGCAGCAAACGAAATGAGTAATAATTTTCTAATCATAAGAAGATTGCTCTTTGTCTTGCCACAAAGTTAGACGTTGCAACAAGCAACCTTCTATTTTCCAATGTTAAGAAATTGCTAAACATGCACACGCCGGTAGCAGCAATTAAATAAATCCAATCTCACACTTTAATTATGTAGCAAACAACCCCAATAATTCGATTGATGCGAGTTGCCTTTGCTGCAACTACACGTAGGCAAGCTCATAACAGCACGGCTTGCTGTTTTACTGCAAAGTGATTGCTCATAATGTAAGAAAATGATGAGAGGCGCCATATTTTAGCACACCCTGTTTGCTTATATAGTTAAACCTAACCAAGCTATTGCATCGCGCTCACTACCAAAGTAGCGATTTTCGTAAGAGGTGTTGTTGTTTTCATCCATCGTTTGCTCAATGGACAGCTGGGCAATAAAGTCTGGACTTACCAGAAGAGCATGCTTTTTCAGTTGAATTTGATTGTAGAAAGCAAGAATTCTTTCGTTGATACGCTGTTGAATATCGGGTGATATGGTAAAGTAGAACGACCGCATGTCGGCGCAAATAGACTGAGGTTTGAAGTGATGTATCAACTCTTCGTACTTATCTAATTCCTGCAAATACTCTTCATAAGTCATTTGCTTTGTATAATCATTAAATACGGGACGTAAGCATTTGGCATTCTCGTGCCAATAGATTGTCCATACACGACTTTGGTAAATGGTTTCCATGGCAGCAATTGTTTTTATAAATTTAGGGCATTTTATTGAGAAAACGAATTTTTTTTACAAGCGAGTTGTGCTAATAAATATTTGCTTGACACATTTCAAATCGTTTTATCAGTGATTTTGTTTAATAACTCGACCCGATAGTGTTGGCACTACTACCGGGTTGCTAATGAAGCTGAGTTAGGCTCAATTGAATAGTTGGCTCATAAGCTCTTCGCAGCCACATCCCTTTTTTTTGGCATTGTTGCTCAATATGCTCTACTGTCAAATACTATCTCGCAACAAGGGCATACTCATGCAATGCGAGCCACCCCGTGCACGAGAAAGTTCTGCCGAAGGCAACACAATTAAAGTATTGGTGAGGGTTTGGGGCGACAGTTCGCCAGACTCAAATTTTTGTAGCAAGTCAGCTGCTTTAATTACTCGGAAACCATGTTTAGCAAAAGCCTCAGCAGTTTTGTCATTGCGGTCGTAGCCAATCACAACTCCCTCTTTCAAAGCCAGTAAGTTGCAGGAGTCCGTCCATTGTTCGCGTAGGCTATACGGAAACTCGTAGTCGCCCGAATAAATAAACTGTGTAGGTTCGGTGGCGTGCAAATCGTTCTTACTAATATCGTCCAGCAGGTCTTCCATGTTGTCAAACTCATAAAATTGGTTGTTTTTTTTTACAAATTGAATGATTTTCAGTTTGTTTTCATCGCCTTTTTTGTAAAATTTATCTAATAAGTCTTTTTCTTCCAAGTTGCGTTTCGAGAACTTACCATATAACACCCACATGTTGCGCTTCACTTGCGTAAAAACAGTATCAATATGCATAAAGTCGCGCTTGGCAGGAATGCGAATAACAGTAACCTTGTCCAATACATCGCGATTGAACATTGTTTGGATAATTTTATTAACTGCATGTGCACTGGTGCGCTCGCTGATACCAACGAGCAAGTGATTGGGTGCCACTATCATAATATCGCCTCCTTCCAGGGTAACTTGGCGGTTTTCGCGTTCGGTGCCGTCTAATAGAAAAAACTGCTCGTCGTCGGGAATTTCAATGATGTTTTGGCGAATGCTTTCAAAAGCAGGATGATAGTAGAACACGTAACGCGCAATAAACGACTCGCGGCGGCGTGCCTCCTTAGCAGGGCGGTTCAATAAAATATAATTGTTAATAGTAATGCCAATGTCGCGGGTAAAAATGAAGTTGGGAACAGGAGCAAAAATCATCTTTTCGTTGGGCAACGCACCAGAGATGATAGTTTTTGCTAGCAGGCGTGGCTCTAAGCGCAACAACTCGTTTTGCAAAGTGAATGAACAGCGCTCTAAGGCAGCAATAGAGGCTACAATTTCCCGACGAATGCCTGTATCTGTCAAAATATCTCCCAGCAGGTATTCGATATCCATCACCTTATCGGAAGCATGGAAATGCGGGTCTTCGGGCTTATAAAACCGCCGGTGATGGTCTGGGTGGTCAATCTCGGCTAATTTGCCACGCACTTTATCAGGGTCTAAAAAATAAAGCAATATCTTCACATAATAATCATATTCCTCGCGACGCATGGTTTGTAGGTGAACAATATCTTCAAATAGCCAATCTTGTGCTTTTGAAGGAACCACTTTTCCTAAACCACTGTCGGGGCTATGAATAATGAGTCGGCGTAAGGTGCCAATTTCAGAATTTACGTGAATCATAAGTCAGCTATCTTCATTTGAGCGGCAATTTGGCAAATCACAAGTAATATTTCTACATTTGCCGCACCAATTCCAATAAATCAACATTCAATTATGGCTAGTCAAGCGCAGTATATAGAGCCTGCACCCATTAAAGACAAAGAGAACCCATTTGAATCCATGATGTCTCGCTTCAACGATGCAGCTAACATCCTTGGATTAGATGACGAAACGTATGAAGTGTTGAAGCGTCCGCACCGTCAGGTGATTGTATCATTGCCTATTACCATGGATAATGGCAAAATAAAAGTGTTTGAAGGATACCGGGTCATTCATTCCAATATTTTAGGACCGGCAAAAGGCGGCATTCGCTACGACTTAGGAGTAAACTTAGACGAGGTAAAAGCACTTGCAGCTTGGATGACTTGGAAATGTGCCGTGGTAGATATTCCGTATGGAGGCGGTAAAGGAGGTATTGTTTGCGACCCACGGAGCATGTCTACTGGCGAATTGGAACGCCTTACTCGCGCCTACACTTCCGCTTTGGTAGATGTTTTCGGTCCGGACAAAGATATTCCTGCCCCCGACATGGGTACAGGCGAACGAGAAATGGCTTGGCTAATGGACGAGTACTCCAAAGCACAAGGCAAAACTGAACCTGCCGTAGTAACAGGTAAGCCGCTTGTACTGGGCGGTTCGTTAGGACGTTCGGCAGCTACTGGACGAGGTGTAATGGTTACTGCCCTTGCTGCCATGGAAAAACTCAAACTTAACCCAGCTAAATCTACTTGTGCTGTGCAAGGGTTTGGCAACGTAGGTTCGCACGCTGCCTTACTGATGGAAGAACGCGGGTTGAAAATCTGTGGCATTAGCGATCATACCGGCGCTTACTGGAACGACAAAGGCATTGACGTTGAAAAGGCTATTGAATACAAAAATAAAAACAACGGCGTTTTGCAAGGCTTTGACGGCGGCGAGCCTATCACTAACGCCGAATTGTTGGAAGCTAAGGTAGACGTGCTGATTCCAGCTGCAAAAGAAGACGTTATCACGCAGGAAAACGCACCACGAATTCGCGCTAAATTAATTGTAGAGGGAGCTAACGGTCCGACTTCCGCCAAAGCAGACAGCACTTTGTACAACAATGAAGTATCTGTGGTGCCTGATATTTTGGCTAATGCGGGGGGGGTAACGGTTTCCTATTTTGAATGGGTACAGAACCGAATCGGCTACAAGTGGCCGCTCGACCGCATCAACCGCCGTACCGACCGCGCGATGAAAGACGCTTTTGAGCGCGTTTATAAAACTGCTCAAAAACACAATATTTCGCTGCGTCTGGCTGCTTACGTAGTAGCTATTGCCAAAGTAGCCGAAACTTACAAATACCGTGGCGGTTATTAAGATTCTATGCAATAGTGGCACAGCCTTTTGCAGGCTGGCTAAAAAACCCTAAAAGCCTGAAAACTTTTAGGGTTTTTTTCCGTTAATCAGCGCTCAAACCTTGTTGCTCAAAGCATTGAAAAAAATATTGCTCATAGAAGACGATTTTACCTTGAGTCGGAATATCAAAGAAGCCCTGACAGATGCCAACTGGCAGGTAGAAGTCGCCTATCAAGGTGCTATTGCAGAAAAACTGCTCCAAAGAGAATTTTACGATTGCATCATATTAGACATCAATTTACCCGACAAAAGCGGTTATGACATTTGTCAACATTTTCGGCGCTACAACCAGTCCACACCTGTTCTTATGCTAACCGCCTTCGGAGAACTGGAAGACAAGGTACAAGGCTTTGAGTGTGGAGCAGATGACTACCTGACTAAGCCTTTCTATATTCGGGAGTTGATTTTGCGCATACAATCGCTGCTGAAACGCAGCGAAAAAACGGCGGCTGCCGTGAAAGAAATCCTCACTGTGGGCGATATTGTGATTGACTTATCGGCGAAGGCTGTCAGCAGACAGGGCAAAACAATAGACCTTACGCCCCGAGAGCTCCAAATATTGGTCAAATTAGCTGAAAATCAAGGGGAAGTTATTTCCAAAAAGGAACTCATTGAAACCATTTGGGGGCGCTCCATAGACATTAACACCAACACCATTGAAGTGTATATCAACTTTTTGCGCAATAAAATTGACAAGCCTTTTGGTACAAACTCCATCCGTACCAAGCCCGGCTACGGCTATTACTTAGATGCCCAATGAACATCCGCAACAAAATACAGTTGTATGTTTCCTCTTCCGTTACTTTACTTGCCGGAGCAGTGCTATTTTTCATTTACCAGCTTTTTGCCAACTATCGCGAAGAAGAATTTCAGCAGCGGCAGAAAGAAAGAATTACCAATACGCTGCGCTTCATTACTGAAATAGAAAAAGCAGACAGCGAACTGATTGAAACATTAGACCAATTGACCATACATAAGTTGTATGACGAAAAGCTGCTGATTTTCAACAAAAACAAAGAACTGATTTACACCAGCATTGACGACACACCCATTCCGTACCCTGAAAAAATCTTGCAACAACTCTCCGCCAATCAAACATGGGTAGAACAAAAAGACGGCAAATACGATGTCATCGGCATTTACATTGAAAAAGACAACAAAGCCTATTACGGTATCAGCAAAGCCTATGACCGCTTTGGCTACTCTAAACTCAACTATTTGCGCAACGTACTGATTGCGGCTTTCTTTGTCATCGTTACCGTTTTACTGGCAACTACCTATTGGATTGCACGCAGCATTACCCGACCGCTGACGGCTATCACCCGACAAATTGCAGGCTATTCTATCGGACAGACGACCCCTGAACAATCCTTAGCCACCACCAAAGATGAAATCGCTATTTTGGCAAACAAATTTGCACTGCTTGTAAAACGCACCAACGAAGCATTTTTATTCCAAAAACATTTTATTCATCACCTTTCACATGAATTAAAAACCCCTATCAGCATTTTGGTTTCCAACTTTGAACGGATGGAGCGAGCAACCTCTCTCAAAGCCTTGCACAGTATGCTCCAAGAGCAAAAAGAGAACACCAAAGGATTGAGCGAAATCATAGATGCCTTGCTGGCAATATCAAAGTCCGAAACAGGGGGCTTGCCTGCCGTTGAACCTTTGCGGATAGATGAACTATTGTTTGATGTTGCCGAAGAGGTCAAAGCCGTATTTTCCGAGTTTATCATGGCTGTTCACTATGCCCCCAATAGTGAGGCAAACTTGACCATACGCGGCAGTAAGCGACTGTTGGGAATAGTCTTCCGAAATCTGCTTCACAATGCCGCCCAATACAGTCCGGAACAAAAAGTAGGGGTAGAACTTTCTGCCGACAGCGGCTATTTGTCCATTGCTTTTCAGAATCGGGGGGCAGGCATTACGCCTGATGAACAACCGTTTCTGTTTCAACATTTTTTCAGAGGTGCAAACAGCCAAGGCAAACGCGGCTTAGGACTGGGGTTGGTGCTGGCTCATAAAATTGTTTCTCTGCATGGTGGCATTATCTGTTACCAAATAGATGAGGCAGGCACGAATGTATTTACCGTTTCGCTGCCTTTAAGCTAAATTTTAACGGCTTTAAGGTCTTTTTAAGATTTTTTGCAGGTGCTTTGTAAGCATGAAGCACCTACCCAAAAATTTTTTTTTGCTCATGGTTGGCGGGCTATTGAGCCATTGTACTTATGCAGCAGACACACTTCGAATCAATATCAGGCAGGCAGACAGCATTTTTCAAGTGCGCAACTATTACCTGTTGGCAGCCGCACTCAATGTAGAAGCACAGCGCGCACAAGTGCTGCAAGCAAGTCTTTATCCCAACCCGGTATTTACGGCTGACCTGAATGCATTTAATCCGGAGCGCAGCCGCATAGTCGATATTGGTTCGCAAGGGCAAAAAGCCTTTCAGATAGAACAACTCATTTTGCTGGGAGGAAAAAAGAAAGCCGAAGTACAATTGGCGCGCACCAATGCCCTAATTGCAGAAACCGAACTGCAACGGCTTGTCCGCGAGTTAAAATTTCGGTTGCATACCCAACTGTTTACCTGTGGGCAACAGTGGCTACTACTTGCTAAATACAACAGCCAAATGGCACTGCTGGATACCCTGCTGAACACCTACGGCGAACAGGCAGCCAAAGGCAATATCCCGCTCAAAGAGGTAGTGCGCCTCAAAAGCGCTTATTTGAAGTTAGGCAACGACCGTGCAGCCCTCTATCAGGATTTTTACGAAACGCAAGCGCAACTGCAAACCCTGCTGCAAACCGATAAAATCATTCGGTTTGAGTTTGCCGAAAGCGAAATTACGGGCTACATCAAAGATGTTGCCTTGAGCCAACTGCAACAGGAAGCACTCAACTCCCGCCCCGAATGGCTGCTGATGCAACAGCAAAAAAGTTTTGCCGAGCAGTATTTGGCGTATCAGCAAAAATTGGCAATCCCCAACCTTAACTTGTTTGCCAACTACGACCAGCGCGGCGGTGCTTTTAACGACCAACTCAATGTGGGGCTGAACATAGAGCTTCCCCTGTTCAACCGCAACCAAGGGAACATCCGCAGTGCCCGCTACAAGTTGCAAGAAACCGAACAACTCCTCAAAGCCTTTGAAAACGAAATGATGAGCCGCCTGCAAACAAGTTACAGCAGCTATCGGCAAACCATATCGGACTATAACAAGGCTTCGCGCCTTTACAATGCAGACTTTGACGTTATCCTGAAAGGCATTACCGATAACTTCCGCAAACGCAACGTGTCCATTATTGAATTCATTGACTTTTTTGAGTCGTACAACGATGCGCTTTCCGAACTAACACGCAGCAAAATCCAGTTAGTAACCTCTGCCGAACAACTCAATCTTCTTACCGGAAAAGATATTTATTAATATGCAACGATTCCTCTTCATACCTGCTGCCCTGCTGATGGGGGCTTTAATAGCTGTCGGATGTACCGAAAAACAGCCTGCCGAGCCGGAGCAAATCGCTTTTTCAATGAGCGACAACATGTTGAAAAAAGTAACTTTTCACAAAGCCGACAGCAGCGAAGTAAAAAACGAATTGCGCTTTTTCGGCAAAATAGCCGCCGACAACAATAAACTTGCACAAGTTTACCCGATTGTAAGCGGTGTAGTCAAATCTATTGCCGTAGAACTGGGCGACTACGTCCAACAAGGGCAGGTGTTGGCAAGCATAGAAAGCAGCGAAGTTGCCGAATTTCAGAAAGAAATGCTCAATGCGCTTAGCGAAGTTGCCATTGCCGAAAAAAATCTGGCAGTTGCCCGCGACCTTTTTGCAGGTAAACTCAACTCGGAAAAGGATGTGGCTGTTGCCGAAAAAGAGCTGGAAAAAGCCAAAGCCGAACTCACGCGGATTACCGAAATATACAAGATTTACAGCCTGAAAAATGGCTCTATCTACAATGTTACAGCCCCCATCAGCGGCTTTATCGTCAATAAAAAAATCAACCAAAACGAGCAAATTCGCCCCGACATTTCCGAGCCGCTGTTTTCTATTGCCGAAATCAACGAAGTATGGGCACTTGCCAATATCACTGAAAGCGATATTGCCAAAGTGCAGGTAGGCTACGAAGCCGACATTAGAACGCTGGCTTTCCCCGATTCGGTCTATCGCGGCAAGATTGACAAAATATTTAACGCCATAGACCCCGAAACCAAATCCATGAAAGTGCGGGTGCGCATTCCGAACAAAAATTTGATGCTCAAACCCGAAATGAACTGCACCGTATCGGTTCGCTTTTCAGAAAAGAAAAAAATGATTTGCGTGCCCTCCGCCGCGGTCATTTTTGATAAAAACAAGTATTGGGTGATGGTATTTAAAGACCGCTACAACATAGAAACACGCCAAGTAGAGCCATACAGGCAGCTGCCCGATGTTACCTACCTTTCGGCAGGACTGAATGCAGGCGAGCAAGTAATTGTCAAAAATGCCCTGCTGGTTTACGATGCCCTCAACGATTAAACCAAGCTCTTTATTCGTTTCCTGATAACAACCATGAATGCGCTCATTAAAAATATCATCAGCTTTTCGCTCAAAAATCGGCTATTTACCTTTTTGTGGGTAGTGCTGCTATTGATTGCAGGCATTGTCAGCTTTATCAGAATACCCATAGAAGCATTTCCCGACGTTACTAATACGCAAATCATCATTGTAACCGAATGGCGCGGGCGCAGTGCGGAAGAAGTTGAACGCTTTGTTACCACGCCCATTGAAATTGCTTTGAACAGCGTACAGCGCAAAACCAGCGTGCGCAGCATTACCATGTTCGGGCTGAGCGTTATCAAAGTTATCTTTGACGACGATGTAGAAGATTTTTTTGCCCGCCAACAGGTCAATAATCAACTGTTCAACGTGCAACTGCCCGAAGGCGTAGAACCGGAAGTGCAACCCCCCTACGGACCTACGGGCGAAATTTTTCGCTACATCCTGCAAAGTCCGCAACGCGACTCTCGCGAATTGCTCACCCTGCAAAACTGGACGATAGACCGCGAACTGCGCAGCGTGCCGGGCGTAGCCGATGTAGTGGCGTTTGGCGGACAAGAAAAAATCTATGAAATCACGATTGACCCTGTCAAACTGCAACGCTATAACCTCACACCGCTCGAGCTTTATGAAGCAGTTAGTAAAGCCAACTTGAACGTAGGCGGCGATGTGATTGAAAAAAATGGGCAGGCATACGTTGTGCGCGGCATCGGTCTTTTAGATAGCCGCCGCGACATTGAAAACACCATTGTAGATATTTTCAACGACAACCCGCTTCTGGTAAAAGATGTGGCAACGGTGCAGGAAACAAGCGCGCCACGCGTAGGGCAAGCAGGCTTCAACGACCAAAACGACATTGTGGAAGGCATTGTTGTGATGCGAAAAGGCGAAAACCCAAGTGCCGTATTGGAACGGGTCAAAGCAAAAATTGAGGAACTCAACACCCAAATTTTGCCCTCTGATGTCAAAATGGTAACTTTTTATGACCGCGACAACCTGATGCAATACTGCACCGCAACCGTTATGCACAATTTGGCGGAAGGCATTGTGCTGGTTACGGTCATCGTTTTTCTGTTCATGGCAGACTGGCGCACCACCGTTATTGTTGCCGTTGTCATTCCGCTGTCACTTTTGTTTGCCTTTTTTATGCTCCAACTAAAAGGCATGAGCGCCAACCTGATTTCACTGGGTGCAATTGACTTCGGCATTATCATAGACGGGGCTGTGGTGATGGTGGAAGGCATTTTCGTCGCCCTTGACCATAAAGCCCATCAGGTAGGGATGCAACGGTTCAATCGCCTTGCCAAGTTGGGGCTGATTAAAAATACGGGCATCCAAATGGGCAAAGCCATTTTTTTCTCTAAGCTGATTATTATTTCGGCACTGTTGCCCATTTTTTCGTTTGAAAAAGTAGAGGGCAAAATGTTTTCCCCTCTTGCATGGACATTGGGCTTTGCCCTGCTGGGCGCGCTCATCTTTACGCTGACCTTAGTACCCGTGCTTGCCTCTTTCCTGCTCAAACGCAACGTGCAGGAAAAAGAATATTTTTTTACCCGATGGATTAACCATTCAGTAGAACGTGCCTTTCGCTTTACTTTCGGGCATAAGTTCATCACTATTTTGGTAGCGCTGGTCAGTTTTGCGCTCACTATGTTTTCTACCCGATGGCTGGGAACCGAATTCTTACCGCAACTCAACGAAGGTGCGCTTTGGGTAACTGCCGAACTGCCCATGAGCATGTCATTAACCGAAAGCGTAGAACTTACTAACGAACTGCGGCAAAAATTGCGCAACTTCCCCGAAGTAAAAGATGTGCTCTCTCAAACCGGACGCAGCAACGACGGCACCGACCCCAACGGATTCTATTTTGTTCAGTTTCAGGTAGATTTGATACCCAAAGACCGTTGGCGCAAGGGTATCACCATAGACCACATCATCGCCGAAATGGATGCAGAACTGTCGCGCTATCAGGGCATTCTCTACAACTATTCCCAACCGATTATAGACAACGTGGCAGAAGCCGCCGCGGGCATTAAGGCTGCCAATGCCATTAAAATCTATGGTAACAGCTTAGAGCAGTTAGACGAACTGGCAAACTTGGTGATAGACAAAATCAAAGATATACCGGGCGTTAAAGATGTCGGCATTTTGCGCAACATCGGACAGCCCGAAATGAGCGTCATACTTGATGAAGAAAAAATGGCGATGTACGGTGTTACCAAAGCCGATGCGCAAACCGTGATTGAAATGGCAGTGGGAGGCAAAACCGCTACTGTTAAGTACGAAGGTGAACGCAAATTTGATATTCGCATCCGTTACCGAAAGGACTTCCGCAACAACGAAAACGACATTATGATGCTGATGATTCCCACCATTACGGGTAACAAAATACCCTTGAAAGAAATAGCAAGCATCAAACAGGTTACGGGACCTGCATTCATTTATCGGGACAATACCAAACGTTTCATTGGTGTTAAGTTCTCCGTCCGCGAACGCGACTTGGGCAGTACCATTGCCGAAGCACAAGAGAAAGTAAAAGAAATAGAACTGCCCGAAGGCTACCGCATCAGTTGGACAGGTGAGTTTGAAAATCAGGTGCGGGCTACCCAACGCTTGGGGCAGGTTACGCCTGTCAGCCTGTTGCTGATTTTCCTGCTGCTGTTCGTTATGTTCGGCAATGTGCGCGATGCCGCTTTTGTGCTGATTAACGTGCCTTTTGCCCTTATTGGTGGCATTTTAGCACTGCACCTGACAGGCATCAACTTTGGAATTTCCGCAGGGGTCGGCTTTATTGCTCTTTTCGGTATTTGCGTGCAAAACGGCGTTATCCTGATTTCCGAATTTCAAAAGCAACACAAAGCCCTCAAAAATGCGACAGAGGCTATTTTACAATCCGTGAAAATCAGGACGCGACCGGTCGTAATGACCGCACTAATGGCTGCCATCGGACTTTTACCTGCTGCCACCAGTACCGGCATCGGCTCTGAAAGCCAAAAGCCCTTGGCCATTGTCATCATCGGCGGACTGGTTACGGCTACGCTCTTTACGCTGCTGGTGTTTCCTATCATTTACCATATGGTACTGAAACGGCAAGACCGCATCAAATAAACAAACGCAGCAGCTGCTTGACTGCTGCGTTTGTTTAGTGAGAACAATGCCATTACTGCGCTCCTACGACTACTTTCAACTGTTCGCGCTTGATGTTGCCGTCCAAGTCAAACAGTTCAATCATCAACAAATAAGGTCCGATGCGGGCTTTTGCGCCGTTGTCGGTAGTGCCGTCCCACGAAAGGAACATGCCCGGCGCAACGGTTTGCTGATTGAGCAGGGTACGCATCGGTCTGCCGGCTGCATCAAAAATTTGGATAGTGGCTACTCCTCCCGTTGCCGCACAGTCCAAATGCAGCAGCATGAAATCCTGAAAACCGTCGCCATCGGGCGTAAATACCTGATTTTCAATGCGAAAACAATCTTTTAGCGTGCTCAGTGCGCTTTGTCGCTCCGATTGGGAATTGAGGTAGGTAGGCGTGCCGAAGAAAGGCGCAGCAGCTGAAAACCAATTATTGCGGTCTTGTGTGGGCGCATTGAACGAAATGCGTTCCAGCGAAACACCTTCTTTGCGCTCCAACAGTGGAAAATGCCAGCGTTCCTGATAATCTAACCTGTCCATTAGTACGCTTTGTGGGGTGAGCAGACGTACAGAACCGTCGCTGTCGTTGTAAGACGGTAAATTGACTACCTGCACCAGTGAATCAATCGTGCGGCTGTACTGCTGTTTCAACTTTGCCAAATCGGGTGTCAGCACCAAATAGCTTTGCGGCGGCATGATGCGCATTTCCGTTGTGATGACGCGGTTGGTTGTCGCATTGGCAATCACCCAATTTTGCAGGTTGATGAACTTGTCGGACTTGTTGTAAATCTCCACAAAGTCCACCCCGTTGGGCGGTGGATTGAACAGTATCTCATTGATAATCAGGTCGCCTAAGGCTGCCTCTTGCGGCACAACAAAAGGAATCACGGGCGAATTAAACAGCGTATTACCTGCACAATCGCGCAGGTTACGGACTTGCAGCGTAGCTCGTTCGCCCGGAGCAAGCACTTGCGGCAAAGTGAGCAGCACCTCATCGGGCTGCGCATAGCGGAAAGCAATCGTTCTGACAGTCAGCGAATTATTGAGCAGATAAACCGCCTGCACTGCTGCCAAACTGTCAATGGCTTCACTGAAAACTACGCGTACGGTGCGACCGTCTGCCGTTTCTACGCGCTGAATCTGCGGCGGTTGGCTGTCGGTCAGGGTGCTGCGAATGCTGTTCGGGGCGGCAGGCGTACCCCCCGAAGGATGTTCGGAAGCCTCCCAGTTGGCACTGCCGGCACATGGATTGCTCGTGTCGCGCATTTCCAAGCTCCAACCGCCGTCGCGTTTTTGCACATCGCTTATCCACATAGCGCGGTAGGCGACTTGATGCAGCAGCAAACCCTGCGCATTGCGCAGTTGCATCACGTCGGACGTGTTGCTCAAAGCTGCCCAACGATTCGGGGCAACTACGCGGTCTTCGGGCAGAAAGGTTCGGAACGCCGCCGCCGAACTGCTCGGACATAATATCATGTAGCTTTGCGGCAAAATATTCACATCTGGCAGCACACCCGTTGTGCCGTTCGCATTGTTCAGGCGTACCCCGTTGAGACTCAATACCTTGTTGCTTGCGTTGAAAATTTCCACGTATTCCGATTCGGGCAAACCTACCACCGGCGAAGGGTCGGGCATGAGTTCAGTCATCAGCAACTCAAACTTTTGCGGCGTTGCGCCCAAGCCGAAGTTAAAGCCTGCCTGCACAATCGCATTGCCGGAACAGTCGCGCACTTCGCGGACAGTAATGCGATTCAATGCGCCACGTTCTACCGGACGGAACAGTTGCAAAATGACCGTCTGCTCATTCAAAACCTGTACGGAATCCACAAGCAAGCCATTGGTAAGCAAATAGTTAGCTCGCGGCAGCAGGCTTGCGCTGTCCATCGGTTCGTTGAAGGTGATGCGCAGCAATCGTTCATTCAGCACGCGCACCTCCTGTACCTGCGGCGGTGTGCGGTCAGGGTTCGGGCGGCGCACACTGTTTGCGCTGCCGGGCGTTCCTCCTCTGGCATCAACCGATGAAACCCAATTCGTAGCCTGTTGGCAAGGCTGGTCGGTATCCATCATTTCCAAACTCCAACCGCCGTCGCGTTTGACTGCTTCGTGCCAACCTACCTGATAGTTAATGCCGTGAATCAAGTTGCCTAAATGCCTGATTTCCAACAGTTCGCCACTATTGGAAAGAGCGGGGAAATTGGCTACGCCTACCACTCGCGCCGCAGGAACGGCAGCGGCAATTTGCGATGCGGCACTCGTATTCGCCAACACGATATAGCCGCGGGCGGCAATGACTATCGGCGGCAAACGCAAACTGAAATTGCTTTCGGGTTTGGTGAATGATACGCCTGCCAAGCTGATGAGTGCATCGGTGTTGTTGTAAAGCTCAATATATTCACGGTCAGGCAGTTGCACAGGGGGCGAAGGGTCAGACATGATTTCCGTGATGAGCAACTCGTGGCGAACGGGCGCACGACCGATGCCGAAAGTGGTGCGCAAGCTGCTTGCATTCAACAAGTTACCGGCACAATCGCGCAGATTTTCCAATAAAACGACTTCATACAAACGTCCTGCCTGCGGAGCTTCCGCCAAAGTCAGTTGCACCATGCGGTTGTTCTGTAATTCCAGACTGCGAATCGCAATGGCAGGCTCTATGCGATAGTTGGCAAGCGTAACCAATGCAGTGCTGTCCATTCTTTCGCTGAAAGTCAGCGTCAAGTTGCTGCCCGTTAATTGTACGTTTACAAGTTCGGGCGATATGCGGTCGGGGTTGGAGGCCGCTACCGAATTGGGCTGCCCGGGCGTTCCGCCACTTGGGTGCACCGATGCCGTCCAGTTTTCTGCTTCGCTGCAAAGGTTGTCTGGGTCAATCATTTCCAAACTCCAACCGCCGTTGCGCTTCACAGGGTCGGTGTACCAATCTACCCGATAAGTAACTTCATGTAACACCAAGCCATTGACAGACAAGGCTAAACGCTCACCCGTATTATTCAGCGAAGGAAAACTCGTAACACCAATGACACGCTGTGGCTCAGGGCGATGGCGCTGGAAGCTATCCACCCGTGAAGTCGCGCAGAGCACTGCATACTGCCGCGGCGACAGGAACACATTTGGCAAACGGACTGTTGCATTGTCATCACTCAATTGTACATTTTGAAGGCTGATGAGGTCGTCGGAATTGTTGTAAATCTCAATGAATTCCGCCAATGGCAAGCCCACTTTGGGTGTTTCATCTGCCAAAATTTCAGTGATGAGTAACTCGCCGCGCTGTGGGTTGCGCCCGATGCCTAAGTTTTGGGCAAAAGGTGTAAGCAAGTTGCCCGCACAGTCGCGCAGGTTGCTGATTTGCAAGCGATACGCCAGTGCAGGATTGAGCGGTTGGGCAAGCAAAAGCCGCACCTGACGGCGGCTTACAACCTGTATCTCGCGGATTTGTGCGCCTTGCGTAAGCGTGTAGGAAGCCGTTTGCCGTATCGTTTCCGCCGTAATCAGTTCGGAAAACTGCACTTCAATTTCGCGCTCGTTGCGCAGCGTTGCCGAAGTTACGCGGGGCGGCGTATTGTCTTGCACCGTGCCGCGTACCGAATTGGGCGCACCGGGCGTGCCTCCGCTCGGATGCACCGATGCCCGCCAGTTTTGCTCCTCTGCACAGAAGTTGGTCAGGTCAATCATTTCCAAGCTCCAACCGCCGCGTTGTTTGTCTGCATCGCCGTACCATGCGGAAGAGTAGCGCACCGCATCTATTTCAAAGCCCGCCGTATCGGTCAGGGAAAGTTGCGCGCCGCCATCGGCTAAAACGGGGAAGCTCGTAACACCTACGCCGCGACTGCCAAAATTGGCAGCGCGGGTCGTGCTTGTCAATACCAGTGATTCATTGGGCGCAATCGTGCGATTCGGCAGCGGAAACAGGCGCGTTTCATAGCCTAACTGAGTGGTATTCAGGCGGATAAGGTCGCCTGTCAGGTTAGTAATTTCTATGTATTCCCCGCGATTGACTGTAATAGGGCTGCCCGCGGGGGGAATAGGATTCGCCATGATTTCGCTGATGCGCAAATCGCGGGGGCGAATGCTTCTGCCAATGCCAATACGTGCCGTATCGGGCGCAACATTGCCGATGCAATCTGCTATATTGTTGATAATCAACAAGTACTGCCTTGCGCTGTCCAAAGGTGCGGAAAGGCGCAGGCGCACATTCAAGGTATCGGAAGGCGTAACTGTTTGAATACTCGGTACAGTTCCACCCGACAGGCGATAGTTCGCAGTGCGGGACAAAATCGTGCGGCTCACAGGCTCACTCAGGCGGATTTGCAGGGTTTGCGCATCGGCAACCGTGAACGAAGCAATGCGCGGCGGGGTCTTGTCGGGATGATTGCCCAACAGCGAATTGGGTTTGCCGGGCGTACCGCCGCGCTCATCTACCGATGCGTACCAATTGTTGGCAGGTTCGCAGGTATTTTCTTTCAAATCAACTCGTTCCAGCGTCCAGCCGCCGTTGCGTTTCACCGCATCGCGATACCATGTATCGCTGTACCGCAGCGAATCAATCACTTGGTCGTCCATGTCCAACAGGCGTATGCTCTCACCCGAATTGGTCAGTGCCCGCCACGGATTCAGCCCGATGACGCGCCCGAAGGGACGCCATGATTCCACCGCATTGGCAGGGCAAAGGATGACATATTCGCCCGGCGCGATACTGCCTTCGCCCAAAGCCGTTGCGCCCGACTCATCGGCGAATTTGATGCTCAACAGGTCAAAAGACGTAGCGGACGCGTTGTAAATTTCTATGAATTCGGTTTCGGGCAGTGCCACAACGGGCGTAGGGTCTGCCATAATTTCGGTGATAATCAGTTCATTGCGGCGCGGTTGCGTTGGGCGGCGGAAGGTCAGCGTAGCAGCGGGCATGGTATTGCGCAATACATCCTGCACGTTTTGCACCGTCAGCGTATAACTGATGCCGTCCTGCAAACGACTGCTTAACCTGAGTTCAACTTCCGTACCACGCAGCACGGCACTTGTCGGTCTGCCGATGCCGCCCGAAATGTTGTAGTGGTTCAAGGCTTCGGCAGTGGCACGGTCTAAGACTTTGTTGAAAACAACCAGGATGCGGTCGGGTGCCAGCACACGCACGGCAGTAGCCTGCGGTGGGCGGCGGTCTAAGGTAAACTCTTGCACCGACTGCGGTACATAGCGACGGCAAACTGCTTCAAATCCGCCCAGCGTAATGGTATAGCTTTGATTCTCAACAAAATCATTGGCAAAAAACAGCGTTACAACGGCAGGATTTTGAGTGCTGCGCACAGCGGAAACGGGTTTCAAATTGGTATCGCCGTTAAGAAAATAGCTGTTTTCATTTTCTACTGCTGCGGCAGGCATTTCTTCGGAAAACACAATTTCCAGCAACTTAGATGTGCGCGGGAAAACCTGTGTAACGTAAGTCGTGAAAGTCAGGCTTTGGGTAGCCGGCTGCATGGTGTTACCGTTCAAATCTGCCACATTGCGCACGGTCAGGTTGTAGCTCTGCTCTTGTGTCATCGGGTTGGGATAGGTGAGCCGCACCACTTGGGGTGAAACCACCTGCACCGCAGGCGTACCGCTGATGCCAGAAAGTACATAACTATTTGCCAATGAGGCTATTGTCGCCTGTACAGGCTCCGTAAAACGCACCTCAATTTCACGGCGACTTAGAATGAATGCCTCTCCGACTTTGGGCGCAATGGTGTTAAAGGTGCGCGACTGCACAGCTACCCGATTGCCACCAACGTCAGCAATATTGCTGATTTGCAATCTGAAATTTTTATCATCGGGCAGCGGCGCAGCAGTTGTCAGGTAAACCACTGACGGATTCACCGGACAAAGTGCTACTGATGCAAGGCTAATCACCTGATTATCCGTTGTATTGGTCAGTTCAAAATTTGCCGGAACGATACTCGCTGCACCTAAGGCTTCGCTGAATCGCAATTCCAAAACAGTGGATGAGCGGTGCAAAAGTTGCTGCCATTCGGGCGCATCGGGGTCGTAGCGCACGGCTATGTTGTTGGTGCTCATCGTATTACCTGCCAAATCTCGCACACCTGCCACACGCAACGTCAGCGGGGTATTGGCAGGCACGGGCTGGGCAAACGTGATGACCACAATATTGGTATTGACAGGGTCGCGCTCTGCCCGTAGCGGAAAGCCGATACCATTGCTCAGCGAATAATTATTAACCAATTGCGCCGTAATTGGCTCTACAGGTTCGGAAAAAGTAATTTCAATTTGCGTAGCCGAAAGGAATCGCCAGCCTGTCAGGTCATTGACTGTCGGGGCGCGGGTGTCGCGCTGAAAGACGATGCTTGCACTGCTCATTGCATTGCCCAACAAGTCGCGTACGCCGTTGATTATCAGCATCTGATTGCTGTTTTCGGGGAAATTGGTGTTAAAGAGCAAATGCACCAACGCAGGATTGGCAGCATCGCGGACGGCTGCCCGCGGCGGATTGCCATTCCATGTGTAATTGGCTAAGGCGGTGGCGCTTGCCTGTTCTACGGGTTCATCAAACAGCACATCCAGCGACTGCGGCGCCACTACGTTCGCTCGCAAGACCTTAGGCGCCAACACATCGTTGAACGTAAAGGCAAAGTCGGGAATGCTTGCCGATACATTGCCGTAAATATCGGTGAGGTTTTGGCTCTGCAGCGTGTAGTTATTGCCTGCCGCAAAATCAAACGGGAAACTCACATACACGGAAAATTCATCTTCGGCTGGCAGTACCTGCGTAGCTGCCACCCCACCGATGGAAAAAACAGCCGACTGCCGCAGCGCATTAATGTCCATCAGTTCGTTAAACCGCACCCGAATTTGTCTGGTATTTGAGCCGTTGACAGCACTGACAGTAGTAGGAATGGTATTGACATAGCTCTGAATCGCCAGATTATCCACCTGAAACATGGCATTGCGCCCTGCTGCACTGTATCGGTGATGGAAACCGAAAAATTGCGTAGCAGTGTGCGTGTCATCTGTTGCACTGCCTTGGTACACATCATTGACAAAAACCAACCAACGCCCACCTGCCAAGCGAATAACCTGTACGCGAATCGGCTGAGGAAGCGTGCTTAAATTGGTCAGTGTACCGCCGGATATGTTCAAATTGCTGTTGGAAGATGTACCGCTCCGCCACAGCTCTATATTATCCAGCAAACGTAAATGGTAGCCGTTGAGTGCGCCGTCTATATCCGCTGCACTGCTTACCAAGAAAACCCGCCCGTGATTGTCGGCATTGACGTTGGTGCTGTTCCATGCTACTCCATTGTACCAAAAATCAAAACGCCACTCCAAAGGCTGTGCATTGAGGTTGCCTATGTTGAGTGGCGTTTGTGCATAAATGCGGCGTGTGCCTGTGCCTCCTGTTGGACCGTTTGCGCGCAGTACACGGTTACTGCCCGACAGGATGGGCGTTGAAAAGAACGGTGGCGTTCCCGTAGTCGGGTTTACCGTAACCGTTGTCCACGCAGGTGCAGGATTGCCCGATATGTAGCTGTTAAAATTATCATTGAAAGGAATTTGAGCGATAGCCGCAGCAGATAGGGCAGCAATCATTAGCACAGCCAGTCGGAAGGCTTTCTTTAAAGAATTAGCCGATACCATCAATCATACATTTGGTCTTAGAAAGTTACATCTTTTAGCACAACCCGCCAACCAAAAAAGGGGGTATGATTGTTTATCTTTGCAAAGAAGCCTCCTAAAACCATGCAAGCACTCCAACCGCTTTCTACCGGACAACAGGAATTTGACCAAATTAGAACCAAAGGGATGACCTACGTGGACAAAACCCCGTTCATCTGGCGAATTTTACAAACCTTACAGCCTTTCTTCTTCCTCTCTCGCCCCCGCAGATTTGGCAAATCGCTGCTAATCAATACTTTGAAAGAACTCTTTCTGGGCAGGAAAGAGCTCTTTGACGGACTGTACATCTATGACAAAATCCAATGGGAAACCTACCCCGTCCTGCACTTTGATTTCAGCAACATGGATTTCAAAAATAAAGGACTCGGCAAAGCTATACATGATAGGTTGAAGGCAATTGCTCACAGCTACAATATTTCTTTGCAAGAAGATACTATTGGAAGCATGTTTGCCGAACTGATGGCAACCCTGCACGAAAAAACGGGTAAACAAACCGTCATCCTCATTGACGAATACGACAAACCCCTCACCGACGTGCTGGAAGTAGGCGAAAACAAACAAGCCCACGAACACAGAAATATCTTGCGCAGCTTGTATAGCGTGGTGAAAGGCTCTTCGGCACACATCCGATTCTTTTTCATGACCGGCATCTCCCGATTCTCCAAACTGTCCCTCTTCTCTGACCTCAACAACCTCACCGACCTGACCTACTTTGCAGACTTTCACGACATCTGCGGCTATACGCAAGAAGAACTTGAAACCAACTTCGCCCCGCATCTCCAAAACGCCGCTGACTATCAGGGCGTTACTCTACAAGAACTATTGCAGCAAGTCAAACGCTGGTACAACGGCTATTCTTGGAACGGAAAGTCAAAAGTCTATAACCCCTACTCCATCCTTAGGTTTCTCGATGCCAAAGAGTTCAGAAACTTCTGGTTTGACAGCGGTACACCTAAGTTTTTGATTGAAATACTCAAAAACAGAATGGTATACGACATCTCCAACATCCAAATCTCCATGGCAGAAGCCGACAACTTTGACATCGACAACCTCAGTCTGGAAACACTGCTCTTTCAAACAGGCTACCTCACAATAAAGGAAATTGACCGATTCAAACGCTATCGACTGGCTTACCCCAATTTGGAAGTAGAAGAATCCATGACGCAGTACATTCTGGCGGCTTATGCGGGCAATAACAAGACTTCGCTGGCTTATGAAATTGTCATCGCCGTAGAAAAGCACGACATAGAGAAACTCATTCAGACGATTAACGCGCTGTTTGCTGCCATTCCCTACCAACTTTTTGACCAGCACCGCGAACGGTATTTCCATGCCATCCTCTTCCTTGCCTTCAAACTCTGCGGATTTTACATCCAATCCGAAATCAGCGTGGCAACAGGGCGCATTGATGCCGTCATGCATTATGAAAACCGCATCTACGTTTTCGAGTTCAAACTCAACGATTCAGCAGAAAACGCCCTGCAACAGATTCGCGAAAAGGGCTATTACAACGCCTACCTGAATCAGGGCAAAGAAATTTACCTGCTCGGCATCGGCTTTGACAGCCAATCCCGAACCGTCGCCGATTGGAAATTGGAACAGGTGTAGTTACATCAAATCGCTTAGCCCTTTAACTGCTTAGCGATTCGGGCATTCGGAATTTGATAATCAACGAAGAAGCTACTGTGAGCCATCCAACCAGTAATATTGCAAATTGTACCCCTAACCAATCAGCTGTTATTCCTGAAATAATTGCACCAAAGGCATATCCTAGGTCTCTCCATAATCGAAAAACCCCAATGCTTTCTGCTCGCTGTTGTGGACGAGTTGCTTGCGCAATGGTAGCAAGAAAAGTTGGATAAACTACGGCTGTTCCTATTCCTAATAACACAGAAAGAAAAGCCAATGCATACAAATGCTTGCTCAATGGAATAAGTAGAATAGCAACGCCTTGCAAAAGCATCCCCCAAAACAACATTGCCTTTTTGGAGTAATAATCAGACATTTTGCCTGTAACAAGTTGGCTAACTCCCCAAACTGCTGGGTAAATTGCAGCAATAACGCCTATTTGTTCACTATTCAAATGCAATGAATACGCTACGATAGGAAGCAAGCCCCAGAGCATACCATCGTTCAAATTATTGACAAGTCCTGCCTGTGTTACTGCGCTTAAAGTTTTATTTTTCCAAATAGTTTCCACAAAAACATTGTTTAGCAGCACCACATC
The DNA here is from genome assembly GCA_025056255.1 of Bernardetiaceae bacterium. Lineage (GTDB taxonomy): Bacteria > Bacteroidota > Bacteroidia > Cytophagales > Thermoflexibacteraceae > Rhodoflexus. Next base: position 229,631 of record JANWVT010000003.1, read on the forward strand.
ATTTGCAGCACTTTCTTGGCGAACAAAAGCATTGGTATCTTGCACCCATACAGCTGTTACAAGCAAACCCGTAATGGAAATAAAAATGCCAATATAAAAAGGATGAGGGCTTATACTGTACTTATCAGCAATGTACGCGGTCAAAAAAGCAACAATTCCTACGGCAAAATATCCTGCAAATTCGTTGAGTCCCATTGCCAGCCCCCGTTCTTTTTCTCCCACGAGGTCTATTTTCATTATCACAGTGCTGCTCCAAGTCAATCCTTGACTGATGCCTAAAAGCACGTTAGCAAAAATTATCTGACTCCAATCAGAAGCATAAATAAAGATAAACGGAATGGGAACGGTCAGCAACCAACCTAATAGTAGCAGATTTTTTCTCCCTACTTGATTGGCAAGCCGCCCTGCATAATAATTAGCAATGGCTTTGGTGATACCAAATGCTGTGATAAAAGAGAGTATAGCCGTCTTAGAAGCTATTCCGAATACAGAAGCAGCAAATTGAGGCAATATAGCTCGTTCCATGCCCACCATGCCACCTACAAAGGCATTAACGATTACTAGAAGAGTAAATTGCTTCCAGTTGGCTTTAAGCCCTAACTGTATGTGGTTCGACATATTTTTCCAACAAAACTCCGATAAATGTTCTCATCTGTTTGTTACAAAAGTTACATCGGAGCATTAAAACAAAAACCCAGCTGCAAATTAGCAGTTGGCATTAAAGCATATTTAGATTTCAGAAGTAAAAATGATGGACAACAACCTCAATACTTAGACAGGATGCATCAATTTAAGTATTGAGTAGCTAAAAAACACACTTGCTACACAGTGACGCCTTTCCTTACCAGCAAGGGTTATTTGCGAGAGGACGAACAACAGCGAGTTTGCCTTCACGCATATGCACTTGGCAAAAGTGACCTTACAAAAAACCTAAGTAAACAATTTAACAAGAACAATGCCATATCAAATTGACAGTTGCCTGCCTACAAGAAAAAGATTAGCTTGTTTTGAAGAATGAATAACAATTAAGTTTTGAGTACCCGCACAAGTTGTACTGCACTCTACTAAGAATTTACTCCAAAACACAGCTGCGACAGGTTTCAAAAATCTGTCAGGTTTTACAAGGTCGCTAACTATTTGGTAAGGCACTGCAAGCGATCAATGGCAAGCTACAAGCACAAGCGAACATTTGAAGTAGCTGATTATAATACGTTGCGCTTGACACTAGAAACGCCTTTTATTTTTTCGAGGTCTTTAATCAGGTTTTCTAATTGATTAATGCTATACACAACTACAACAATTTCTCCTTCAAACAGTCCATTGTTTTCTACCATCCGAATGGAACGCATCATAATGTTACGGTCATTAATTACACGGGTAATATCATTGGTAATACCGTTTCGGTCGAGACCATACATATCTAGCACCACTTCATACTGCACAGGAGTAGGAAAAGGAGGCTGTGGCTCTGTTGTGTTGCAACTTGATGGCTGGGTACTACCCTCTGTAGTAGCACTTGATGTATATGATGAGGTATTTTTATCGCTACGTTCCTGCTTTTGGCTATCTTTTTGTTCATCAATCCACTCTAATGGAATAACTTTACTATTATCTTTTGCCATTTGGTTGATGGCATTGGGGCAGTCTATTCGATGTACCATCAGCCTGCGGCTGACCGTCATATAGCCGACTACTTCTTCTCCTTTTATAGGAGAGCAACATTTAGCAAGAGTATAAACAATATCGCCCGACTGACCGCCAATGAGTAGTTTTCCTGTATTAGGCTTGAGATTTTGCACCAATTTGTTAGAAGTTTGATAAAGCGTTGCCATCGATTTTTCTGTTTTTTTTATTTCGTCTAGCAACTCTCTAATGGCTTCTTTAATTTGGTTATGCGGCAACTCATCTTTGCCAAGTTTTTCTTCGAGGTCAGTGATGGAGTTTTGCCCAAACTTTTTAGCAAGTTTTAATCGAAACTCCTCTGTTTGCGGTACTTGCACTTGCATTTGCTCAATTTTGCGTTTGAGAATTTCACGCCCTTTTGCTACAAATGCATTGCGCTTCCCGTTGAGATACTGGTTAATCTTTGATTGTGTACGTTTGTTATTAGCTATTTTTAGCCAGTCGGGAGTGGCGTTAGGCATACTGCTTTTGATAATTTCTACCTTGTCGCCGTTTCTGAGCACGTAGTTGATAGGCACTAGTTTGCCGTTAACTTTTGCCCCAAGGCAGTGCAAACCCAATTGGGTGTGAATCATGAAAGCGAAGTCTAACACAGTAGAACCATTGCGCAATATTTTCATCTCTCCTTTGGGGGTAAATACGTACACTTCTTCTTCATGCAGTTCTTTGTAGATTTCGCTCATCATTTCCAGCCCGTCCAAGTCACGGTTTTCCAATGTTTCCCGTATACGCATCAGCCAATCTTCCCACAGGTTAGTTGAGTTTTTGCCTGGCTGGGCTGTTTTTTCTTTATAACGCCAGTGAGCAGCCACACCTTTTTCAGCAACTTCGTCCATGCGTTTGCTGCGAATTTGTACTTCTACCCACTGACCGGTGTGGCTCATAACAGTAATGTGTAGCGATTCATAGCCATTGCTGCGCGGATGTCCAATCCAGTTGCGCATGCGGTCGGGATTGGGTTGATAAAAATCAGTCACAATACTGTAAACAAACCAGCAGTCTTGTTTTTCGGTTTCGGGAGGCGAGTCGAGAATAATGCGAATAGCGAACAAGTCGTACACATCTTCAAAAGCAATCTTCTGTTTTTCCATCTTATTATAGATGGAAGAAACAGCTTTCACCCTACTTTTAATCACAAATTGAAAGCCGTGTTCGCGAAGTTTTTCTTCGATGGGTTTAATAAAGTCTTTTACAAATTTTTCGCGGGCTGGCTGTGTCTTTTTAATCTTGCGGACAATTTCGTTGTAAATATCGGGCGATTTGTATTTGAGGCACAAGTCTTCCAGTTCACTTTTGATTTCGTAAAAGCCCAAGCGATGTGCCAAAGGGGCATATACCATTTCTGTTTCTGCAATAGTACGCAGCTGTTTGTCGCGCCGCATGCTCTCTAAGGTGCGCATGTTGTGCAAGCGGTCTGCAATTTTAATGAGCACTACGCGAATATCTTTTGAAAGATTGAGCAATACTTTGCGAAACGTCTCAATTTGTTCGGTAGTGCTGTTGTCTAGTGGCGTATCTTTAATTTTAGTGAGCCCATCTATAATATTGGCTTCCTTGTCGCCAAACTTGCGGCGAATATCTTCTATTGTAATGTTAGTGTCTTCTACTACATCGTGCAAAAAGGCACAAATCACAGAAGTTGCTCCTAAGCCCATTTCTTCCACTACTATGCGAGCTACTTCCAAAGGATGATAAATGTAAGGCTCACCCGATTTACGACGCTCTCCCCGATGAGCTTCCTCTGCCATTTCGAAAGCAGCTTTGATGCGTTTGATATCTTCTTTGGGGTTTCTTAATACCGGATGCACCTTGCGTAGTATCAAGCGATAACGGCGTAAAATTTCCTTTCGCTCGTGCTCCAATTGTTCGTCAGTAGGCATTGTGGCATCATGATAGGTAGGAGTAGCTCCCTGAACAGTTGTAGGGGTAATAATACTAATATGCGGGTCTTCTTTCATAGCTAAATTTTCAAGCACCGTAAAACAAAAAAATACAAAACAATGGAGTTTTAATAGAAGTAGATTAACTTTGCCGGACTTTTGACAAGCGGACGTGGCGAAATTGGTAGACGCACCAGACTTAGGATCTGGCGCCTCACGGCGTGGGGGTTCGAATCCCTCCGTCCGCACTGTATTTGAATACTAATCATTCCCTTTCACGCAGATAAATTCAGTAGAGCCTTGGAAATCTTATTTGAAAAAACAGACTCGCTCACTGCTTTAATTAAAATTACGCTGAGCGAAGCAGATTATCAAGAAAGAGTAGAGAAAAAAATAAAAGAATACGCACGTACCTCTCACATCAAAGGATTTAGACCGGGTAAAGTGCCGGCAAACATTATCCGCAAAATGTTTGGAAAGTCTATCAAGGCATCAGAAGTTTCATCTACTTCTGCTGATGCGTTAGAAAACTACTTGCGCGATAATGATATTCAGATTTTGGGCGGACCGCTCATGAGTGCCGATACACAAAACGACAACTATGACTGGGAAAATCAGACCCATTTTGAGTTTGCATACGAAATTGGGTTGCGCCCACCACTTAAACCTACTGTCGATAAAAATATTGTCATTAATAAGCCCAGTGCAGATGTCACCGATGAACAAGTAGAAGCGTTCATCGAGCAGTTACGCCGCCAGCACATGGTTTACGAAGCACAGGAGCAAGTGCCCGATATGCCAACAGTAGTTATTAGCGGCTCTGTTGTTACTGCTAGTGGCAAGCCCATTTTAATCCCCAATGTAAATAACCCAGAAGAAAAGCACGAACTTTTCGTTACAAACTCCGAAGGTTTCTTAGTAGTAAGATTAGACGAGATTCCAGAACATAAATCTATTTTTATAGGCAAGTCTGCCAACGATACTGTTAGCTTTGATGCCCGTACGTTGTTTCCTTCCGATGAGCAAATAAGCCAAGTGTTTAACATTCGGTTGGAACATGCCCCCCTTATTCAGGGCGAGTTGGTGCTTAAGATTGCTCGGATTGCTATTGGAAAACTACCAGAAATTAATCAGGAGTTTTTTGATGCCATTCTGGGTGCACAAAAAGTACAAGATGAGGCTTCTTTCCGTGCAAAACTGAGGGAAATTAAAGAAAGAGAAGCCAAAATTGTACAAAAGGAAGCCATGCTCAACCAATTTCAAGACCAGCTATTAAAAGCCAACTACTTTGCATTGCCCGACTCGTTCCTCAAACGTTGGCTATCTGCTAACAACCCTAATCTTTCGCAAGAAGAGATTGACCGCTCCTATGAAAGCTACAGCGATACGATGCGCTTTGAAATGCTGATAGCTGAACTTGCCAAAGCAAAAGGAATTGACGTAAAAATAGCAGACATTGTAAGCTGCATGAACGATACAAACTTTATGCAGATGGTTAGAATGGGGTACTTTTTCATGGTTGGCATGGAAGAAAGCCTCAGTATGAATATGTTAAAAGACCCAGCTAAGAAAAATAGAGTAGACGATTTTGCTCGCCTTACGCTATTGCACAAGGTTTTTGACGCTTATGCAGAGGAAATGACAATACAGTAAAAATAAACAAAATACTTTGCAAACTCGCTCAACTTTGTAAGTAAATTTAACTACAAAACAAACACGCAAATATTGCTCGCACAATTTACTCTAATCTTGATTTGGTTTGCATACACAAAAACCCGACTGGCTCTACAGGCTTGTCGGGTTTATTGCATGGCAATCAAGACATCTTTGTGAATTTATTTAGTTCGCATAGTGGCTAAAGCCCAGTTGTTGCTGTTGTGCTACAAAAGCACTCACTTGCTCAGCCAGCAATGTTATATCATCTTTCGTATGAGCAGCACTTATGACTACACGTGTAACTACCGGTCCGTCTATTTTAGGATAAGGAAATGCAGAAATAAGAATGCCTCTTGCTAACAAAAACTCATACAAACCCTGCTCTGCTGTGTAAAACACCGGATAATCGGTTGTGAAATTAAAGATTCCCAGAGGAGCGAGTTTTTGAGCAGCAAAAGCTATGTTTTCTAATAGCTTGGCTCGTTGCTGTTGCCAAATATTTGTGGCGCGCATCATAGCATAAGCACAAGCAGGCATACAAGGTGAGGCACCTGCAAAAAAAGGGTTGCATGTAAGCAGCTTGCCGCAATGAGCATCTGTTAAAATGAGCCCTGCAGCAAGTCCACAAGCTTTTGCCAAAGAAGCAACCACAACGATTTGCAGCTGTGAAAATTGCCGTAGTACTGGAAAAATACCCTTGCCACTTGGTCCTGTGATGCCAATACCGTGCGAGTCGTCGGCAATGAGCGTCACTTTGGCTGAGGCAGGAAGTTTTGCCAATGGCGAAAAATCGTACAGCTCGGCTTTTACTGAGTCTAAGGCGTTGCAAACTAATACAAAACGACGTTGGGGGGTAGCAGCAATGTGCTTTACTACTCCTAAAAGCCAATCTTGGAAAGTTTCATCTGAATATCTTTCCAAACCTGACCAAAGCGCCTGATGCGTATTAGGTGCGTAGGCAACCACCGTAGCAGGTTGTTCAGCTACTTGTTGCCGCAGCCACCATGCAATCAGTTGTCCAGCCATAAATCCAGAAGAAAGCAAAATGGCTTTTTCTGCACCTGCATATTCTTGCCAAAATTGCTCTGCCTCTTCATAAACCGACAGCCGCAGGTTGGCAGTTCGCGAGCCGCCAAAGTTGTTACCATACCGCTCCATGCCTTCTACAAGCAACTGGCGAAAAGCAATATGGGTAGGCAAAGCTAAATAAGACGTACCACTGAAATAAAGCATTTCACCGCGCTCGGTGCGCACAAGTCGTCCGACAGGGTCGTGAGTATGTAAAATCATATGGCAAAATACGCAGAATTTGTCCGCTAAACAGACTGTACAACGAACAAATTCACATGCAAACAGTTTTTATTTAAAACTGATTTAAATAAGCGCTAACTTTGCTAATGCATTGTTAGCTGCGTGAAGGAAATTATTATGCTCAATCCAGAACTTATTCGCCGCGACTTCCCCATTTTGCAACAAAAGGTAAATGGAAAGCCGCTGATATATTTCGACAATGCCGCCACTTCCCAAAAGCCGCGCCAAGTGATTGATGCACTTGCCCATTACTATACCTCCATGAATGCCAATGTGCACCGCGGTGTTCATTTTTTAGCAGAAAAGGCAACAGAGGCTTTTGAGGAAACTCGCCAAGCCGTTGCCCAGATGATAAATGCCCCTGCTAAGGAGCAAATTATTTTTACACGTGGTACAACTGAGTCTATCAATTTAGTAGCTGCTAGCTATGGTCGCAATTTTATTGGCGAGGGCGATGAAATTATCATCAGCACCATGGAACACCATTCTAACATTGTTCCTTGGCAAATGCTCTGCCTTGAGAAAAAAGCAGTACTCAAAGTGCTGCCTATTAACGATGCAGGCGAGCTGTTGATGGAAGAATATCGGCAAATGCTTTCTACTCGCACTAAATTAGTGGCGGTGATGCACGTTTCCAACGCTTTGGGAACAGTGAATCCCGTTTCAGAAATCATTCGCTTGGCTCATGAACAAGGAGCAAAAGTGCTAATAGATGGCGCACAAGCAGTTCCTCATTACTTGGTTGATGTACAAGCCTTAGATGTAGACTTCTATGCTTTCTCAGCTCACAAAATGTACGGACCCACAGGGATGGGTATTCTCTATGGTAAACGCGACCTTTTAGAAGCTATGCCGCCGTACATGGGTGGAGGAGAAATGATTAAAGAAGTGCGCTTCAATGGCACAACTTACAACGATATCCCTTACAAATTTGAGGCAGGAACGCCTAATATTGCCGATGTAGTAGCAATGAAAGCCGCTATTGATTACATGCAAGGCATCGGGCAGCAAGCTATTGCACAGCATGAGCAAAACTTACTCCAATATGCCGTTGATAGTATCTCATCTGTTCCCGGCATTCGCTTAGTGGGCACGGCTAAACAAAAAGCAAGTGTTCTTTCTTTCCTGATAGAAGGAGTGCACCCTATGGATGTTGGTATGTTACTCGATGCCAAAGGTATTGCTGTGCGGACAGGTAACCACTGCGCCATGCCCCTGATGGAACGTTTGGGAATTCCCGGAACTGTTCGTGCCTCTTTTGCTGTTTACAACACCGAAGCTGAAATAGATACTTTTGCCAAAGAACTACGACGAGCTGCCGATATCTTGCTATAAGACCCTTTACAGCCATGACTATTCGCCAAATTCAGGATGAAATTATAGACGAGTTTGCTTTGTTCGATAACAAAGAAGACAAATACAGCTACATTATTGAACTGGGAAAAAAACTACCGCCTTATCCTGAGGACTGCAAAACAGATGATTTTCAGATTAAAGGCTGCCAGTCCAAAGTATGGATTAAGCCCGAGCAGAAAAATGACTGTATCATATTCTACGGCGACAGTGACTCGGTTTTCGTAAAGGGCATTGTCAGCTTGTTGCTACGTGTGCTCTCAGGGCAGCCAGCGCAAGAGATTGCTACTGCTGATTTGTATTTTTTAGACCGCATCGGTCTGAAACAAATGCTTTCGATGAACCGTGCCAATGGCTTGGCATCCATGATTAAACAAATTAAATTGTACGGTATTGCTTATACCTCCAATTCCAATTGAATCGGCTATGGAACAGACTCACAACGCTCAAACAGCATCGCATCCTGCAAGTCAGCAATCGGATGCGACTCCAGTAGAAAATCTGCGCGATAAGGTAATAGCTGTGCTCAAAACTATTTACGACCCTGAAATTCCAGTAGATATTTATGAACTTGGGTTGATTTATGAAATTACAGTATATCCGGTCAATAACGTTTTCATTTTAATGACGCTTACCTCGCCTGCCTGCCCTTCAGCAGAGCAAATACCCAATGAGGTAAAAGAAAAAGTAAGTGCTATTCCCGGCATCAATGAGGTAACCGTAGAACTGACTTTTAATCCGCCCTATTCGCAGGAGATGATGTCAGAAGTTGCCAAGTTGGAGTTGGGCTTCTTATAATTTTGATTGTATTTTATTGTTTCACCTACAAAATCAGCTTAGGCTATGTATCCAAAAGAACTTACCGACCCAATGAAACAAGAACTTGTGTCAATCGGCTTTGAAGATTTAGATACCCCCGAAAAAGTAGAAGCAGCCATGAAACGCGAAGGGGTTACCCTAATGGTTGTTAACTCGGTATGTGGCTGTGCAGCAGGGGCAGCCCGCCCGGGAGTAAAGCTGGCAGTGCAAAATGCTCCCGTGAAACCTGACCACTTAGTTACTGTTTTTGCAGGAGTAGACAAAGAAGCCGTAGCAAAAGCAAGAGAATACATGTTGCCGTATCCACCTTCTTCGCCTTCCATTGCTATTTTTAAAGACGGCGACCTAATGCACTTTATTCAGCGTCATAGCATTGAAGGACGCTCTGCTCAGATGATTGCAGAGCATTTGATAGGTGCCTTCCAAGAATTTTGCACTGCTACTAACGATTTTGCACGTTGACAATAGCTTTGCTTGTACGAAAAAGCATAAAAAACCTTGCAGCAAGACATTTCTCTGCAAGGTTTTTACTTTTATAAAATTAAGATTCGGTAAAGCCGTACTTGCATAACAGCTAACATTCCTTACAACCCAATAAGGAGTAGCTCGCCAGAGATGCACAACAACAGTGTGCAAAAATTTTCAGCAACAGAAAAAAGAGCCACCTGCAGCTGCAAGTGGCTCGCATTGTTTTTTTAGAAAAGTTTTACTCTTTAACAAACTTGCGAACTACCTGTCCTTCGCCCGTGCTAATTTGCAAGAAATAAATACCCGAAGCGAGTCCTTGTACGTTTATCTCCTCTTCAACAGTAAAGCTGCGTTTTTGTATTTGTTGTGTATGCAGTACTTTGCCGGTCAGGTCAGTAATGCGTATTTCAAGAGAGGTGTTGCTATGTTGGCTATATGCAACTTTTAAAGAGGAGCCAACCGGATTGGGGTAAAAACTCAATCCAGTTGGAGCCGAAGCAGCATTTTCAGCAGCAGTAAGTACTATTGGGTCGGAGGTTGCCGTACAACCGTCGGAGGTTACGCGCACAGCATAGATGCCGGCTTGGTCTGCATTGTAGGTTTGTCCTGTAGCGCCGGGTATTGGGTTCCCATTGAGTAACCACTGGTTGCCAGTTGGCGAACTGGAAGTAAATATTTGTCCTCGTACACTTACCACCGGTTTAATAACGCTAATAACATTTACACGAATGGGGTTGGAGGTGATGGCGCAACCGCTCATATTAGTAACTACCACACTAAATTCACCCTCTTCGGCAATTGTCAATGTAGCTTGATTGGCATTAATGATGTTCACACCATTTCTACGCCATTGGTAAGTTACCAGAGGGTCGCTGGAGTTGGCAGTGAGTGTAATACTTTCTCCCTGACAAATAGGCAGCTCGCGCGAAGTAGTAATGGTAACGCTTAGTGCAGCAACCTGCGTGGTCTGCACTTCTGCTCTTGGTGTAGAGCAACCCAAAGCGCGGAGCGTTATGTCGTAGAAATAGTACCAAAAAGTGTTAGGGTTGGGCGTAGCAGTATTGCCTGTAATAGCAAATACGCCGGGTATTTGCGTTTGCGGATAAGGATTTTGCAACTCGGGAATGTTGTTGTTGCGATAAATAGTAGCGCCGCCACCATAGGCGATGGCAATTTCATAGTCGCCAGCACGTGGAAAGCGCAGATCTAAACGATACACTTGCCCCGAATCTAGGGGGTCGTTTTCCTGTGAACCTGTTCCGGGTACTGTACGGGTTGCGCGAACATTGAGTAGTACGGAAGAAACCTCCTCGCGCGTGCGCACATCGGTTACAGTAAATTGTAACACGCCACTGTTGCCAATATACAGCCTTGCTGATTCAATCACAACTGGCTGCTGTACGCGTACAGTGATAGAAGGGCTAAACTGATTGTAGTTGCCACTTGCAAAGGCTTCTTTGGTGCGCGGTCCGAAGCCAGTGCGCACAAAGTCATTGATGCCGGCATAATAACGCCCGTTGGCAGGTCTGATATTAGTAACTACTTGGTTGCCCGCGCCAATTAAGTTGCCTCCTACTGGCGCATCGTACCAGTACAACCCACTTCCTTCTGAGTTTCGTCTCAGCGTAACCGGTCCACTACTGCCGCAGGCTATTGCTGAAAGCCCTGTTGGGGCTACTCCAGCATCTGCTGTTCTAAAGGTGCTAACATTGGTGTTGTTATTGGGATTGGCATCGCCTTCCACATTGAAAGTAGTCCTCACTGTGTAAGTAGTGCCGGCTTGCAAGCTAATTGGCTGATTGAGCGAAATGCGTACAAAACTACTTGCCAACGAAGGCAGTCCACTGGGGAAGTTGAACGTGCCAGATAGATTGGTCAACGAACTATTTTGAGGGTCGGTTATGACCAATGAGAAAGTGCCAGTATTAATGGCAATGGTACCCAAGTTGCGCACCCCTACTTCTACTGTTTGTACTCTTTGCTCGGGACAAATGCCAGAGGTAGGGCTAATGAGCCCAGTAACAGCAATATCGGCTTGTGGACGTACAAATAGTACTGTATAGTCGCGCGTTTCTCCTTTGGCATAATTGCCGCAGGGGGCAATATTAGCTGCGTTGGTGGTTTCAGAGAGTACAATGCGCAGGCGGCTGAAGCGCCCTATTTGCACTGTATTAGGTACTTGGAAGTTCGTGGTATAGGTTTCCGAACTGTTGATAACGCCAGAAGTAGCTACCAGTTCGCCCTCATCGGTAAAGTTTCCATTGCCGTTCCAATCTATGTAAACACGGGCAATTTTAGGAAAATTAGCACCACAGGTGCCAATTCCTATGCTAAGATTGACGCGCTGTCCGGGTGCAATAAATGCTGTCAAATTGGTGAAATCAGCATAGGCACGGCATTGATTTACAGGGCTATGGTTAAAATCGGCGATAGTGACGCCTTCAATGCGCGAGTCGGCATCGGAAGTTGGTGCAGAGGTACAGTAAGCCGTTCCTCCGATTCCACTCAGTATTAAGGAGAAGTTTTGGAGGTTGCCTCGTAGCGTACCTTTGTGGCTAATGCGAATGGTATATGCTTTTCCCGGGATAGGGTTTTCAATGAGCACTTGTTCTACATTGTCGCGAATGTTGTCGCCACGCGTAGCGGGAGCAGCTGGCTGCTCGGGGTTTAGTACCCAAGGCAGATGGGTGGTAGAGCCTTCTATGATGCGCAAGTCCAAATCGTTGACCAAACGAGGGCTTGGGTTGTTCAAATTGGCTCTGATAACAGGCAGCACTGTGCCCTCGGGGTCTGTCCAAACAAGGGTTGCTTTCAGCGGACCGTTTCCACTTGCTACTACATTGAGAGTAAAAGTCTGATTTTGAGCAAGCGCCTCTTCTCGGATAGCATGCGTGCGGTCGCGGTTCAAAATAACAATGCCAGCCTGCTCTGCATTGAGTAGCCCCCAGCCAAACTGGTAGTCAGGACCGGGTGCGTTGCCAGCTTCATTAGCAGTGTGTATTGCCAAGGCTTTCAGTGTGGCGGCAAGCATAAAGTTGCCCTGATTTTGCTGCCCATAGAGTTCCTGCAATAAAAATAGCGTACCCGATACATTGGGCGTAGCCATTGAAGTACCTTGCATGGAGGTGTAGGCATTGTTGGCAGTGTTAGTGGCAGAAACCACAGCCACTCCATTGCCCACTAAGTCGGGTTTGATACGTCCGTCGTCAGTAGGTCCCCAGCTACTAAATGCCGACATTACTACATCAGTAGGTTGGGTATAGCCGTTGGCAATAGGATTCACCGCGCCAATAGTGAGTATATTTTTGGCATTTCCTGCTGTTGGGATGGTGTTATAGCTGTTGTTAGAGCTGATGCTATCGGGGCGAGCATCTACTAGGCGGAAGCCAGTTTGTGCAGCCACATCGCGCTGCCAGTAAGGCTGCCCCACTGCCGGACCGTTTTGAGTGCGACTATTCGCAGCCGCAAATACGGGTAAATAGTACGGCGCATTAAATACAATGCGGTCTAAATCGCGGCAGCGATTGTCGTAAAAGCCAAACTTCCAATCTTCTCTACCACTTACAGTGGGGTCGCCGTGCCATTCCCAACGTGGATTATCGGCTGTTCCCGAGCGGGACGAGTTGCTGTACCAGCCGGCAATAGTGCCATACGAATGGTTAGACAGCAGCATGCCACCATTGGCAGCGGCAGTCATCTCCGACAAGTCGTTGCTTGAACCATAAGCGCGCAGTTGTGCCCCAAAAGCCATTCCTCTGGCAATGGGGTTAACACCTGAGGCAATCATAGTGCCAGCAACATGAGTAGCATGACTGGATGCCGTACGCTCATCGTCAGCAATGGTCACGCGTCCTGTCAATTCTTCGTGTGTAGTCAGTACGTTGCCACCAGCTTCCCAAATGCCCAGTCTGCCATTCATAAACTCGCTTCTGCCGCTTAAATTCAACCCTAAGCTACCGCCTTGCCACAGTGCAGTAGTATTGGTGGTAGCAGCAGCGCGCGTATTGTTGTATGTAATCAAGTATTCGGGATAGCCTGAATCGTCTAAGCCGTTGAGAGCAGCTACAGTACCGTCTGGATAGCGAATCACTTCGGGAATACCCCAACGTTTGATAATTGCACGCGCTTTTTCCATTTCGCTTCGATGAGTCTGCTGAAAGTCGCGAGCCAAGCGTTCTAATTCAATTAAATTGGTTTTAGGGGATTGAGCATGTGTGATGCTCATCAGCACCATACCAATGATACTTGCGAGCAAGAGCTTTTTCATGTGAAATTTACGTGGTATTAATTGGAATATGTGCATTGATGTTATTCTGCAAAGTAATCAAAAAATTGCGTTAGCCACTATTTTTTGAACTTAAAGCCAATTGGCAGCTGCTAGTGGCTATTGAATGCCTATATGCTTGCAAGCCCATTACTTGAAACAACAAACAAAACAAACATATGTGAAAAATTTTTCATGCAATAAAGCGTATAAACGCAACAGCAAATTGCTGCAATCAATTTTATTAAAAAAATTTTACAAAAAAAGTTGTTTTTTTGTGGTTGTTCTAATATTTTTAAACAACCCGTGAACGATAGTGCGTCTGAGCGTTATATCTTTTTACCTATTGCTTGGTTAGCTATTTTCTGTTGCCACTTATAATTGCTTATCAAGCAAGCATCAAACTTAGATATTCGTTTATTGCAATGGTATTAATCTTATCAACAAAATTTTAACCTTATAACTTGTTTTTAACATTTCTTTTGCAGATATTCCCGACAAAAAACTCTTTAGTTTCTCACCAAATTTTTATGAAAATGAACATGACAATAGACAGGCGCCTTTGGGGGGGCATTCCCATTCTACTTTTTCTGCTGGTATGGTGGCAACCAGTATTCTCCCAAAAAAAAGTAACTGGCAAAGTTACAGATGCAGAAAGTAACACGCCACTGCCGGGCGTAGCTGTACTGGCAAAGGGCACGCAGACAGGTACTACCACTGATTCCGAGGGCAAGTTTTCACTCAACGTTCCTGCCGGAAGTGATGTACTGGTGTTTTCCTATGTGGGCTTCAAGACCCAAGAAATTGTAATAGGTAACCAGACCAACATTGAAATTGCTTTGCAAGCCGATGACAAATTGTTGAGCGAGGTAGTAGTAACGGGCTACCTAACTGAACAGAAAAAAGACATTGTGGGTTCTGTAGCAACTGTAAAGTCAAAAGACTTGGTTGCTATTCCGCAAGGCAACGTAGAACAACAGTTACAAGGGCGTGTAGCAGGTGTTACAGTACTTACTTCTGGGCAACCGGGTGTGCAAACCTCTGTGCGTGTACGTGGTTTTACTACACTGGGCAACAATGCACCACTTTACATTGTTGATGGCGTACCTTTAACCGATGTGTCTGACTTAAACGGCTTAGATATAGAATCTACCACGGTACTGAAAGATGCTGGCTCGGCTTCTATCTACGGGGCACGTGCCTCTAACGGGGTGATTGTGATGACAACCAAGCGTGGCTTGACCCGTCCGGGAAAAGTTCGGCTAGACTATGAAATGCAATATGGCATGCAATACCCCGGTAAACGTCCGCCCATTCTTACCCCTCAGGAACAGGCAGAGTGGACGTTCCGCGCTTTGCGCAATGCTGGGCAGGCAACCGTTCACCCACAGTACGGCTCGGGTGCTAACCCTGTACTGCCCGACTATATCAATGTGGGGGGCTTAGGGGGATTGTTTGAAGGTGACCCACGCATAGACCGCAACCGCTACAACGTTAATTTTGATCGCGGACCTATTTACCAAATTGTGCGTGCCAACAAAGCTGGTACCGACTGGTATGATGAACTGACCAACCCCGCTCCTATTCTCAACCAAAGTATTGGTTTGTCTGGTGGCAACGAAAACAGCCGCTTCTACTTAGGACTGGGACAATACGAGCAACAAGGCGTTGTGCTGAACACATGGTTAAAACGCTATACAGCCCGTTTAAACTCTGAGTTTACTATTGCCAAAAAACTGCGCATTGGTGAAAACTTTCAGGCAACCTTTCGGGAAAACCCTAACATCGGTAACGACCTAAACTCGCCACAAAGCGAAAACGACCTGTTCATGGCACTGACCATCAACCCACTTATTCCCGTTTATGATGAGTTTGGCGGCTGGGCAGGTACGGCAGCACCGGGTTTTAACAACTCCCGCAACCCAGTAGCAGATCGCACCCGTGCAGGGCAAAATAGAGGGTTTAGTTTTTCTACACTGGGTAATCTTTATGCCGAACTTGAACCCATTCCTAATTTAAACTTGCGCACCAGCATCGGCGGCAGACTGGGCTCATTCCATTTCCGTGCAGCACAATTCCGCACTTATGAGCGCTCAGAAAACGTAGGGGCTAACTCTGTTACCGAAGGGGGCGGATTTTTCTACACTTGGACATGGACTAACACAGCTACCTACCAAAAAACATTCTTAGACAAACACAACGTAAAAGGCTTGATAGGCTATGAGTATGTGGTAACCGATGGTTTCCGGCAAATTAATGGATTCGGTTTAAATCCATTTTCAATGGATCCTGCTTTCCGCACGCTTTCTACTACTGAAACAGTGGGGCGGCAAGTCAATAGCTTTGGTAGTCCGGAGCGCCGGTTTGGCTCATTGTTCGGTCGGGTGGACTACAACTATGCCGATAAATACTACTTTAATGGTACCATTCGGCAAGACCAATCCTCAGTGTTTGGTGCCAACAACCGCACAGGTGTATTCCCTGCTTTCTCTGCTGCATGGCGCATTTCTAGTGAGGAATTCATGAAAGGACTTGAATGGATAGATGACTTGAAGATTCGCGGCGGCTGGGGACAAATGGGCAACTCTTTGATAGACCCTAACAACCAGTTCGACTTGTTTGTAGCTACTTCTTATGACATTTCTGGCGTCAACTCTGGTGCTGACCCTGCCTTGCGCCAAAGCCGTCTGGGTAACCGAAATGCTCGTTGGGAAACTACTACCACTACCAACATCGGTTTTGACGGAACCTTCTTCAAAGGTAAAATGGATATTATTTTAGACCTTTATCAAAAACGAACCGATGACATTCTCTATCAAGTTCCTTTGCCTGCGGTACTCGGACAAGTAACGCCTCCTTCTGTCAACATTGCTTCCATTAGCAACCGCGGTATCGACTTGCAGATTATTAACCGCGGTAACATTACTCAGGACTTGCGCTTTGAAACCGACCTTACTTTTACCACCTTCAACAACCGAATTGAGTCGCTTGCTCCTGATGCTGGCATTACTTTCTTTGATGGTGGCTTTGCTACTCGCTTGGGCTCCACCACCCGCAACCAAGTAGGCAGTTCTTTCTCCCGTTTCTTTGGTTACAAAGTAGTGGGATTGTTCCAAAATGAAGCGGATGTCCGTAATTCCCCTGTACAAGAAGGGGCAGCACCCGGTAGGCTCAAATTTGCCGATATCAACGGCGATGGGCGCATTACCCCCGACGACCGCACCTTTATTGGAAGCCCTATCCCCGACTTTACGATGGGGCTCAACCTGCGGCTAATGTACAAAAACTTTGAGTTTGAAACCTTTTTCTACTGGGTAGCAGGTGCAGACGCCTTTAACAACTATCGCTTGTTTACCGATTTCTATCCGCTCTTCCCGGGTATTGCCATTAGTAGAAATGTGTTAGACTCTTGGACGCCGCAAAATCCAAATGCCAGAACCCCCATATTTGAGAACGTAGCCAACTTCAGTACTAACACACAAGTATCTTCTTACTTTATCGAAAATGCTTCCTACTTGCGCAATCGCAACATGCAAATCAGCTACAATGTGCCTAAGAAACTCTTAGAACGTGTAGGAGCAGAGCGTTTGCGGGTGTTTGTACAGGCTGCTAACCTGTTTACTATCACTAAGTATACTGGTCTTGACCCAGCCATCTCTGGCGGCGATGCAGGATTTGGCATAGACACTGGTGGCAACTATCCTTTTGTGCGCACGTTTATGCTGGGCGCCAGTTTAGGATTTTAAACCTTTCACTTTCACAAAACGATAAGACTAAAACTGCAGTAAATATGAAAAGAGCATTCTTAAAAACAGTATCGCTCTCAATAGCGCTAATTGTGGGAGTGATAACTGCATGCAACAAAAGTTTCTTCGATGTAGAACCTATCGGGCAGTTGGCAAATACCCAAGTAACCAGCCAAAAGGGTGCAGAGCAAATTTTGATTGGTGCCTATGCCACTCTGAACAGCGGCAACTGGAACGGTTCTTTTACTAACTGGATTTATGGTAGCGCTTGTGGAGGAGATGCTAACAAAGGCTCCAATGCAGGCGACCAGTCGCAGATGAACGAAATCATTCGCTTTGAAGGACAACCGGTCAATTTTGACTTTAATTTGAAGTGGGTAGCTATTTATAATGGTGTAGCGCGTGCCAACCAAGCCATTATTGTTACTAATAACCTCACACGCGAACAAATTCCCGATGCTGACCGCCGTCGGATTATTGCCGAAGCACGATTCCTGAGAGGGTTCTATCACTTTGAAGGCAAGAAAGTTTTTAACATGGTGCCCTACATAGACGAGACCATTAGCTACAGTGCCGGCAACTTCCGCGTACCTAACGACCGCGACATCTGGCCAAACATTGAAGCCGATTTCAGACATGCTTATGAAAACTTACCCGAGGTGCAAGCACAACCCGGCAGAGCAAACAAATGGGCTGCTGCTGCTTTTTTGGGCAAAGTGTTGCTTTTCCAGCGCAAGTTTGCCGAAGCTAAACGCTTGTTTGATGAATGTATCGACCGCGGCAGAACAGCCAAAGGAGAACGCTATGGGCTCATGGACGAGTTTTGGCAAAATTTCAATGCAGATTTTGACAATAACAGAGAATCTATTTTTGCATGTCAGGCTTCGGTAAACGACGGCACTGGTGCAGCTAATGCTAACCCCGACCAAGTGCTCAACTTCCCCCACAACAATGGCTGGGCAGGAGCTATGCCCGCAGGCTGTTGCGGCTTTCATCAGCCTTCGTTTGATTTGGCAAACTCTTTCCGCACCACTCAGCAAGGTTTGCCCTTGTTAGATGGCTCTTACAATTTGCCGCAAAATGAGCTCCGTACCGATATGGGCATCCCTTCCGACCGTCCTTTTACTCCCGACGAAGGACCGCTTGACCCCAGAATAGACTGGACTATTGGACGGCGCGGCATTCCTTACTTAGATTGGGGACTACACCCGGGCAATGCATGGATTCGCGATGTAAACAATGGAGGTCCTTTCTCTCCCAAGAAAAACGTGTTCTACCGCGCCCAGCAAGGACGCCTAACCGACAACTCATCTTGGACACCCGGTTTCACCGCACTTAACTATGTCTTTATGCGCTATGCCGACCTGTTGCTCATGGCTGCCGAGTGCGAAGTAGAACTGGGTAACTTAGAGCGAGCTCGTCAGCTTGTCAATCAAGTGCGTCGCAGAGCTGCTAACCCTGCCGGATTTGTTCGCTTCTCCGACGGACGCCCTGCTGCCAATTATCGCATCAGCGAATATACAACTCCTTGGAGCAGCCAAGATTTTGCCCGCAATGCTGTGCGGTTTGAGCGCCGCTTAGAGTTGGCAATGGAAGGACATCGCTTCTTCGACCTTGTGCGCTGGGGCATTGCCGACCCTGTGCTGAATGCTTATTTGCAATACGAAAGTACCAAGTTAGCATTCTTCCGCGGAGCACGCTTCACACGTGGTAAAAACGAATACTTCCCTATTCCGCAAGTACAAATTGATGTAACGGGCAACGGTCCTGATGGCAGACCCATTCTAAGGCAGAATCCGGGTTACTAAAAAAGTCATTTTTGCTCAGCTACAAAACCCGATAGGTTTTAAAACCTGTCGGGTTTTTGTATGCTTATGTTGTTGCTATAAGCAAACCACCTATTGGCATAGTAAGCAGCACTTCCTCTGAAAACACAAACATGTAGATATGCTTCTTAGCAGATGCAAACTGCTATTTTTTTGCTTATAATCAACTGACTATCAAACTACTACACCTGTGGTCTACATTTTATAAACAACCTGTCGGAGTAAAAACTTTCAAAAAAATGCGAGCCAATTGTTAGGGCAAGAGGCTCTTTCATTGGGCAGCTCTGCGGTTGAAAATTTTTGCTATCAGGTTAAAATAACACTGCTCAAGTCCGCATTTTTAGTATGAGCAGCTTTCATTTTTGCCCCATTGCTGCAACTGTATTTTTCCTGATGCCTGCTAATTTTGCAGCCGTTTAAAACCTTTTTAGCACACTGCCATGTACCTTACATTCGACCGCAAACACTACAGCGCCGATACGCTAATTCATTTATACACCAATTTGGTAAAACCTCGCATGATTGAAGAGAAAATGCTGGTACTGCTGCGGCAGGGAAAAATTAGCAAGTGGTTTTCGGGTATCGGTCAGGAAGCCATTTCAGTAGGTGCTGTTTGTGCAATGGCGCCCGATGAGTACATTCTCCCGATGCACCGCAATTTAGGTATTTTTACAGGGCGCGGCGTAGATTTGGCGCAGCTATTCGCACAATTTCAGGGCAAAAAGTCAGGTTTTACCAAAGGACGCGACCGCTCTTTTCACTTTGGTAGCAAGCCGCACCACATTGTCGGCATGATTTCGCATTTAGGTCCTCAACTGGCAATTGCCGACGGCATTGCATTGGCAGACGTGCTACAAAAAAACAAGAAAGCTACACTTGTTTTCACTGGCGACGGCGCCACCTCCGAAGGTGATTTCCACGAAGGCGTCAATGTGGCTGCTGTGTGGGACTTGCCTGTCATTTTTGTCATCGAAAACAATGGCTATGGGCTTTCTACCCCCAGTAGCGAACAGTTTCGCTGCAAGCAATTCATCGACAAATGCATTGGCTACGGCATAGAGGGCGTTAAAGTAGATGGCAACAACGTATTGGAAGTGTACGATGCTGTTATCCGAATTTTGGAAGACATCCGCCAAAATCCACGTCCTTTTTTATTAGAAGCCATTACCTTCCGCATGCGTGGACACGAGGAAGCCTCTGGCACCAAATACGTTCCGCAAGAGCTGTTTGAAGAATGGGGTAAAAAAGACCCTGTAACTAACTACGAAGCCTATTTGCTTTCCGAGGGCGTGCTGTCGCAAGCAGATGTAGCTGCCATTCGCGCCGAAATTCGGGAAGAAATCGAGCGCGGCATTGCCATCGCTTTTTCCCAGCCCGACCCCACACCCGACACCGCCGAAGAATTGGCAGATATGTATGCGCCCTATGTGCAGCAAGTTGTAGCCCCTGTGCATGCCGGAACAGAAAAGCGCTTCATAGACGCAGTGCAAGACGGGCTGCGGCAAGGCATGGAGCGTTGGAACAACCTGATTTTAATGGGGCAAGACATCGCCGAGTATGGCGGTGCATTCAAAGTGACAGAAGGATTCGTTGCTAAATACGGACGTGCCCGCGTGCGCAACACTCCCCTTTGCGAAAGCGCTATTGTAGGTGCCGCCTTAGGGCTTTCCATTAAAGGCTACAAGAGCATGGTGGAAATGCAATTTGCCGACTTTGTTACTTGCGGATTTAATCAAATTGTGAATAACCTCGCCAAAATACACTATCGCTGGGGACAAAACGCCGATGTGGTAGTACGCATGCCAACCGGTGCAGGAGTAGCCGCCGGACCGTTTCACTCGCAAAGCAACGAAGCGTGGTTTTTCCACACGCCCGGACTGAAAATTGTTTACCCTAGCAATCCCTACGATGCCAAAGGCTTACTACTAGCAGCTCTGGAAGACCCTAACCCCTACCTATACTTTGAACACAAAGCCATGTATCGTGCCATTACAGGGCTTGTGCCCGACGGCTTCTACACCGTAGAAGTGGGAAAAGCCGCTACTGTGCAAGCAGGCACCGACCTGAGCATTATTACTTACGGCATGGGGGTACACTGGGCACAACAAATTGCCAAACAAACGCCTGAAATTTCTATTGAAATTATTGACCTACGCACCTTGCTGCCTTGGGACAAAGAAGCTGTTGCTGCAAGTGTGAAAAAAACAGGTAAAGTTTTGGTTTGCCACGAAGACTGCCTCACGGGCGGCATCGGCGGAGAAATAGCTGCATGGATTGCCGAGCACTGCTTCGAGTACTTAGATGCCCCCGTTATGCGCGAAGGCAGCCTCGACACCGCCGTGCCATTTAGCCCTGCCTTAGAGCAAAATTTCTTGCCTCAAAAACGCATGTACGAGAAAGTCAAAGCGTTAGCAGCCTATTAGCAAACATTAACAAGCTACTCGCACAAAAGCTGTTAGTTTTGCAACTCGAACCAAACATCATGTTGCGATTTACGAAAGTTGACAAATTGGTTAGCAAAGCATTCTACGGCATTTTTTTGCTAAGCTATGCCGTAGTACTGTTTATTTTGCTCACTTTTGTAATGTCGCAATACTTTGAGGATTTCGTAGGCAAAGATTTGGGCTGGGAAGTATTTGCGCAGTTGTTTTTCTATTTTGGCTTGGTGCTCACCCCGCAGGCATTGCCACTGGCAGTGTTGTTAGCCTCTCTAATGGCATTTGGGAATTTAGGTGAAAACTCCGAAATCACGGCTGTTAAAGCTGCCGGCATCCCCCTCACGCGCTTGATGTTGCCTATGGGCGTATATGCGCTGCTGATTACAGTAGGCGCTTTTCTGTTCAACAATCACTTTGCCCCATATGCCAATTTGAAAGCCTACAGCCTCATGTACGACGTGCGGCAAAAAAAACCCGCTTTGGAATTTAAAGAAGGCGGCTTCTACACCGACCTACCCGACTACCGCATCCGCATCGAGCGCAAGAGCCGTAGCACAGACAGCATTGTTTACGGCGTGATGATTTACGACCACACCAAACAACGCGGCAATACAGATGTGATTTTGGCAGATACTGGCAAAATCTACACCATCATGGACAATAATTTTCTTGTGATGGAGCTCTGGAACGGCAATAGATTTGCCGAATATTTCGGGCAAAATACCGACCGGAAAGAGTTTGTCCGCGACCACTTCCAAAAAGCTAAGTTCGTTTTTTCGCTCGCCGCGCTTGGCATGCAGAAAACCGACGAAGAGCTTTTTCTCTCCCACAAAATCATGAAAAATGTGAGCGAGTTGGAAGTAGTTGCCGACTCGCTTAATAATGAGCTGCAACGCTATCAAATGCCGCTGTTTAACGACTTAAAGCCTTACTACGACTACCAGTTCAACGCCGACAGAGCAAAATATCCTGCTAATGAACAAGATAGCGTCTCAACCGACTTTATGCAATGGAAAGACTCTGTTACTCGCTCCGACGTTGACCTACTGTTCGAACGCGCCTTAACCAAAACGCGCAACATTGAATCACTGGCAACCATTGCCCAAGAGCGCATTAGCTATTATGACAAAGAAGAGCGCAATTTCCGATTGGAGCAACATCATCGCTTCACCATGTCGGTGGCTTGCCTGATGATGTTTTTAATTGGTGCACCATTAGGCGCCATCATCAAACGCGGTGGGCTGGGCGTACCTGTGCTGGTTTCCATTATCTTCTTCATTATCTTCTATGTTATCAATATTTCAGGCAGCCACTATGCCAAAGAAGGCGTTACTTCTGTCATTACTGGTGCATGGATTGCCGATGTAGTGCTACTGCTATTTGGTATTTGGTTTTTCCGACAAGCCCAAAAAGACTCTCGCCTGTTCGATGCCGATGCCTACTTAGTGTGGTTTGGGCGCATCAAATCGAAGTGGCAACAGGTTTTATCGAAGCGCCTTAGGCAACCAAGTCGCTAATTCAGGGTAGAGAGCAATTACCAACAACACCAACAATTGAATGATAATAAAGGGCACAATGCCTCTGTAAAGATGCTGAGTAGTAATTTGCGGCGGTGCCACTCCTTTCAGATAAAACAGCGAGAAGCCAAACGGAGGGGTTAGGAAGGAAGTTTGCAGATTCATGCAAACTAAAATCCCCACCCATAATAAATCAATCTGATAGCGAGCAAAGATAGGCACAATAACCGGCATAAAGATGAAAATAATTTCAATAAAATCGATAAAAAAGCCGGCAATAAAAATACCTATCATCACAAACGCCAAAAAAGCATAGGGGCTTAGTTGAGTGTGCTCAATAAGCTGCACCAAGTCGTGGTCGCCTCCTACGCCTCTGAAAACCAAGCCAAAAGCTGTTGCTCCAATGAGAATAATAAAAACCATTACAGTTAGATGCGTAGTTTCTGCCATTACCTCACGCAACACTTTTAAGCTCAGTTTACCTTCGTAAGCTGTCAGCAGCGTTGCCATAAATGCTCCCACTCCTGCTGCTTCGGTAGGCGAAGCAATGCCAGCAAATATGGCTCCCAACACAGCTACTACTAAAATCATAGGCAGCACAAAAGCACGAAACAAGCGTCCGTAAAAGCCCTCTGCTCTGAATGCAGCGCGTTCTTTGGCAGGAATAGCTGGTGCCACCTCCGGTTTGAGGGCAGCTATTACAACAATGTAAATTACATATCCTACAACAAGAAGCAAGCTTGGCACTACTGCACTCACGAATAAGTCGCCTACTGAAATATTCATCACGCTGCCTAGCAATACCAAAATCACACTGGGCGGAATCACCTGCCCCAGTGTTCCTGCGGCTGCAATAGTACCTGTGGCAAGGTACGGACTGTATCCGCGTGCTAACATAGCCGGCAGGCTCAATAAACCCATTGTTACCACAGTGGCGCCTACCACACCTGTTGAAGCTGCCAGTAAAGTGCCCACAATCACTACCGAGAGGGCAAGCCCGCCGCGCAAGCCTCCAAACAGCATGGTCATGGTGTTGAGCAGCCGCTCGGCAATACCCGATTTTTCTAGCATTACGCCCATGTAAACAAACAGCGGCACGGAAATTAGTACGTAGTTGCTCATAGTGCCGTAAATGCGCAAAGGCAACAAGTTAAACAGCTCCAAACCAAAAGTAAATAAGCCAAAAATGATGGAAACACCTGCCAGCGTAAACGCTACGGGAAAACCTAACAGCAGTAAAATGAACAAGGTTAGGAACAACAGCAGTGCGGTCATTTGTTTTCAGTGGGTTGTTGGATGCCTAAAATCATTAACAAACTATCTACCATTAGGGCAATGCCCTGCAAAAGCAATAGTACAAAGCCAACAGTCATAGCGCTTTTAATGAGGTAGCGATATGGCAAACCTCCAGCATCTGCCGAACCTTCATTGATGCGATAAGAAAGTGCTACATACGGAACAGAGGATTTGATTACCAGTAAGGCAAAAGGTATCAGAAAGAACAATACACCCCAAAAATTTACCCATGCCTTCGTTTTGGCACTAAAGCGCGCATAAAATATATCTACCCGCACGTGCCGGTCGTGGCGGAGCGAGTAGCCTGCTCCTATCAAAAAAATGACTGCAAAAATGTGCCATTCAGCCTCATAAAAAGCCACACTGCTACTTTTGAACACATAGCGCACTACCACATCGATGCAAAAAACAATCACTAATATACTTGTTAACCACGATACACCGCGCCCCACATATTCATTGATGCGATGTGCTATCCGGCTGTAACCGTACAAAGCGCCAATGAGAAGTTTTTTCATTTTCAAAGGTCGATTAAATGCAGTGAAAGATAGTTAGATTTTAAGGCTGTCCAAAAAAGTAATGATTTTGCGGAATTTTGCTGCTTTGTTTACCCAACCTTAACCGCCTATTTTAAAGCCCATAAGCATAATGTCATCTATTTGTGGTTGCTGCCCCATCCAATCGTTGAGCACCGCTTCCAGATAAGGTTTTTGTTTTTCAAACGGCATTTGGGCAGCTTGTTGCAGTGTTTCGCGCAATCGTTTAACCATAAACTTGCGGTTGTTGGCTCCGCCAAATTGGTCTTGAAAGCCATCGGAGCAAAGGTAAACGGTAGTGGGCTTATCAATTAAAATAACGTGTTCCTGAAAAGCAAATCCTTCTGGAACAGCGCCAATAGCAACTTTATCTCCCTTGATAGCATGCAACTGGCTGCTTTGCACATAGTAGAGCGAACTCATGGCGCCACTGAAATACATTTTAGCGGCAGGTAAATCCAAATAGCAAACTGCCAGTTCCATGCCGTCGCGGTTTTCGATGCTGTCTTTTTGCAAAGATTTTTGCAATCCTTTTTCTAATAGTTGGAGAATGGCAGCCGGTTGGTGTACGTTGTGAATATTGACAATTTGGTTGAGTAAATCGTTGCCAATCACACTCATAAAAGCGCCGGGTACGCCGTGCCCAGTACAGTCAGCAGCTGCAATAAGCATTCGTTCGCCTGCCTTGCTTTGTTCTAGTAGTCCTATATCTTGAAACCAGTAAAAATCGCCTGAAACAATGTCGCGCGGTCGGTACAGTACAAACCACTCAGGCAGCGATTTTTTGATGCGCGTCTCCGAAGGTAAAATAGCAGATTGGATGCGCTGCGCATAGTTGAGGCTGGCAATAATGTTGCGATTTTTTTGCTCCAACTCGTTTAAGGCAACCGATAGCTGGTCGGCTTGAATGCGGATTTCTTCGTGCTTTTGGTTGATTTCTTCATTTTTAATCATCAGCAGCAGATTGGCTTTTTGCCGCTCTCGCCAGTTCCGGTAGAAAACAAAGGCTAATGCCATGAAAAGCAACAAAATGGCTGAAACACCTATCAGTTGCATGCGACGAAATGCGGCTTCTTCTTCTTGTAATTGTCGCTCTTTGGTCAATAAAGCAATCTGGGCAGCCTGTTGCTCAGTTTGATAGAGCGCTTGCATGCGGGCAATCCGTTCAGCTGTTTCGGTATTGAACAACGAGTCGCTAAATTGGTGAAATAACCGATGATACTGATAGGCTTCCTCAAACCTATTTTGGGCTGCATAGCACACTGCCAAACCTTCGTAGGCAGCAATAATATGTTCTTTCAAATCGAGGGAACGCGCTTTTTCTAATCCCATCAGGAAGTACCTAATGGCTTGGTCGTATTGTCCTATTTTTTGATAAGTAGCCGCCAAGTTGTTGTAGTTTTCAGGCAATTTAATAATCCGTTGAATGGCTAAATTGGTATTAAGGGCTTTTTTAAAGCAACTTAATGCTTGCCGATAATCTCCTTTTCGGAAGTAGGCTTCTCCCAAATCGTTAAAACTCACTGCTACTTTGTTGCGCAGCCCCAACGAGTCATTAATAAACAATCCTTTGCTAATCAGTTCAATAGCGTGTTCGTAATTACCTTGCTCAGTATGTACCAATCCCAGATTGTTGAGGCAAGTTGCTACGCGCTCCCGATTGCCCAAAGCTTGATAGGTAGCAAGTGCATCGGAAAAGTAGTGCTGGGCTTCGTTGTGTCGTTTCAATGCTAAATATGCCAGTCCTAACAGGTTATTGACGCGAGCAATGCCTGCGCGATCTTTTAGCTGCCTGAACATGCGCAGCGATTTAAGATAAATATCAACTGCACCATCGTAGTCGCCTATATCTTTTAGGTACATGCCTTTTATCCAATAGGCAGTTGCCAGCCCACGCACATAGCCTATGCGTGTGGCATAGCGGCTGACAGAATCTGCCATAATAGCTACGCTGTCTAATGACTTACCATATAAATTAAATGCGAGGGTACTGAGCAAGTCTATCCGCAATGTATCGGCGAGCGCAGGTTGGCGCAACAGCTGGCGGACACTGTCTAATGCACTGTCTTTCAGAGTAGTTTGAGCAAAAACTACCGATCCCAAAAATAGTACGATTACTTGAAAGGCAATTTTTTTCACAACGCCAAAAATAGGAATTTATTTACTGCCGGCTGCCTTTTATGGTGCAATCATTTTGCTAAGAAATAATTTCATCTGTTGCACACTTTTGGCACTGTCGCACTATCTTGCTCCGAAAATTAGAACTAAATACGTGGAATTAAAATGAAATATTTCGGAAAAACCTTGCTTTGTTGTTACTTATTAGCGGTATGTGCTATGGCTCAGGAAAAAGCCAAGCCTGCACCTACACCCGACCTACCTCTTTCGGTAACACAACACCAAATCACCTTGAACGGGCAAGTATTGCGCTATAAAGCTACCACAGGTTACCTCACACTTCGCGAAGAAGACGGAAAAGCCCGTGCTAACATTTTCTTTATCGCCTACACCAAAGAAGGCGTTACCGACACACGTACCCGACCTGTTACCTTCACTTTTAACGGGGGACCCGGCTCTTCTTCTGTATGGCTACACATGGGTACTGCCGGTCCTAAACGCGTGCTAATGAGCGAAAAAGGGGAAGCACTGGCACCACCTTATCAAATAGTAGATAATCCCTACACTTGGTTAGACGATACCGACTTGGTGTTTATTGACCCAGTGATGACCGGCTACAGCCGCCCTGCAGAAGGAGTGGACAAAAAGGAGTTTTTAGGCTATACCGAAGATATTGCTGCGGTGGGCGATTTTATTCGCCTCTGGACAACGCGCTTCCAACGTTGGCACTCGCCCAAGTACTTGGCAGGAGAAAGCTACGGCACTACCCGAGCCGCCGGACTAAGTGGTTACTTGCAAGACCGGCACGGCTTGTACCTCAACGGGCTCATCCTTATTTCTGCTATCATGAACTTTCAAACTGCCCGTTTTGAAAAAGGCAACGACCTGCCTTATGCACTGTTTTTGCCCACCTATGCAGCCATCGCTTGGTATCATAAACAACTGGGCAATGAGTTTCCCGATTTGAAAACCTTGTTGCCACAAGTAGAAAACTTTGCCATGAACGAATATACCCTTGCCCTCATGAAAGGCGACCGCCTAACCGATGCCGAACAAAAGGCTATTGCTGAAAAACTGAGCAAATTCACTGGACTGCGCACCGAATATTTGTTGCAAACCAATTTGCGCATCCAAATTCAGCGCTTCTGTAAAGAATTGCTGCGGCACGAACGCAAAACCGTAGGAAGGTTAGACGGACGCTTCACCGGTTTTGATTATGACTACGCCGGTGAAACCAACGAATTTGACCCCAGTTACAATGCTGCTATTTACGGACCTTACACCATGGCAATTAACGACTACGTGCGCCGCGAACTCAAATATGAAAATGATTTGCCGTATGAAATCTTGACCAATCGCGTGCAGCCTTGGAACTACAACAACGTACAAAACCAATACCTCAACGTATCAGAAACACTGCGACAAGCCATCAGCAAAAACCCCTACTTGCGCGTACTGGTTGCCAATGGCTACTACGACCTTGCCACTCCCTATTTCGCTACCGATTATACTATCCACCACATGTTTTTAGACCCTTCGCTGCGCAACAATATCCGCATGACTTACTACGAGTCTGGACATATGATGTACATTCACCAGCCTTCATTAGTGCAATTGGACAAAGACATAGCCGCTTTTTTGAACGGTAAATAAAAACCGACATACGAAGCCGAAATGCAGGACAGCTTTATATCCTGCATTTCTCTCCTTTCAATACCCAAAATCTATTGCATACTTTGCAGCGGCAGGTCTAATAGTTGTAATAACTGGCGGTCGTGTCCATAAATATCGCGCCGCAAAATGAGTTGTCCGGTGCGGTCTGGGAAGGCAGTAAAATAATGAATATGAACTGGTTCGCGGCGAGGCAAAATTACACTACGCGTAATGCCGGGGGCAAGCAACTGGTCAAAAGCAGCCTGATTCCAACGGGTTGTATCGCCCATGAGCAACCCAGCCAATTCAAATGGCTTCCATACCCGCACACAACCATGGCTAAATGCGCGCTCCTGCAACTTAAACTTGCTCAAACTGGGCGTATCGTGCAAATAAATAGCATGCGGATTGACGCAATAGAACTTAATTTTACCTAATTGATTGCCTGCCCCGGGAGGCTGATAAAAATGATATACTTTCTTACCGCTGCGTACTTCGCTCCAATTAATGGTTGAAGGTTCTATTAGCATGCCGTTTTTGTCAATAATTTGAAAGCGATTTCGTGTGATATAATCGCTGCGTTTGGCGGCTTCCACGGCAATTTCCTTAGTAACAATGCTGTGAGGAACGTTCCATGTCGGATTGAGTTCTAAGTGCGAAATGTAGGTTTGAAAAACAGGTGTACGGTTCACACGCGTTCCTACGGTAACAGGAGTTTCCCAAACTACCTCACCATTGCGGAATAAGAATAGGCGAAAGTCAGCAATATTAACCAGAATAAAGTCGGCAGGGAGGGTATCGGGGAGCCAACGCATGCGCTCCATATTGGCACGAATGGTAGCTATTCGCTGCTCTACGGGCACGTTAAGGGCATTTCGCGTAGCAGTATCTAACACTCCCGTTTGCTTTAACCCATGCCGATACTGCCAAATTTGCAGTGCCTTGCTGAGCGAATCATCTAAAACCGGATTTGCAGAAGAGTCAGCGTCAATTTTTTCTGCAAACAGTCGCTTGCGCAACCTGATAATCGCCGGATGTAAACCGCCTTTCCTAATAGTGGTATCGCATTGGAGAGGCTGAAACACCCCTGCTGCTGCCATTTTTTTATAAGCCGCCAACTGATTTTGGAGAAAAACATAGTGCGGATGACGCCGAATATGCTGAAAAACCGTAGCCACCGAATCTGCTGCCACGTATTTCTCTAACAGTTCTATCCGATGCTGATGCACAAATGCTCGCGAAGGATAGTTCCATAGCGGATGCAGTTGAGTAGGTACGAGCTTGCCTGCCAGTAGGTGCGTTGCATAGCGTAGCAGCCCAGTAGTGAGAGCTATTTCCAATTTTGCCAAAGTATGCGGGTTCTGATACTCCTCGCGCATAGCAACCTGTCGCAATTGCAAGATGCGCTCTATTGCATAATCAACTGCAACAAGTCCGTGGGTATCAGCATGAAGCAAAGTATTAACAGCTTGGTCTATTTTTTCCACACTATCCCAGAGAGGTTTAAAGTTTCGCTTTCTGTAAAACATATTTACAGAGCTGTCTTTTATGAACAGCAGCGAGTCGGACTGAGTAAGTACAGTATCGTGTTGAGGCTTTACCGCTAACCGAAGCACATGAGCACAGTCGGCTACTGGTAAAGTCGAAGAAGAGACTTCGGGGGTAGTAGCTGGTATTTGGGTTGCATTAGTTACCGCAGCAGGTTCGCAAGCAGTAATACTCCACACTGCCACCAACCCTACTGCTGTCCAAGTTTTATAGATCATTTTCAAGCAAAAGTTTATTGTAGTATACGGATACCAAATGATTTAACTTGCAACATCTTGCATTTTTTTGTGTAGAACTTCGCGCCAAGCAAAACTTAGTCAGCTTTATTGTATAATTTTCCTATGCAGACGTTTTGCAGCATTATTGGACTACTACAAAACTATGTCACAGTTTAAAGTATATCGCTCCTCTGCCGGCTCTGGAAAAACCTACACACTTACCAAACAATTTATCAAATTAGCATTGGTAGGCACTGGAGGCGGCGATTTTTTCAAAGGGGATTACTATCGGCATATTTTGGCAATTACTTTTACCAAAGATGCCGCAAAAGAAATGAAAGAGCGAATTATTGCGGCACTGCGCCAAATTAGTGAATTGAAAGAGGGCGAAACCACGCCGCTACTTAATGAAATCACTGATGAAATTACGCGCGAATATCCCCACTATACTTGGACAACAGAAAAGTTGCGCAATCGTGCGGCAACTACTTTTACACACTTACTCCATCACTACTCCGACCTTTCCATAAGCACCATCGATTCGTTTAACAACCGCGTGGTGCAATCGTTCACCAAAGATTTAGACTTGCCCTATCATTATGAAATTGCCCTAGAAAGCGACGAACTACTCGAAACTGCCGTTGGGCGCCTCATGGAACGAGTTGGTAAAAGTGGCAACAGTGAACTGACTCGCCTGTTGCAAGATTTTGCCCGACAGGAAGCCGAAGAAGGTCGGCGCTGGCGCATAGACAGCGCACTCATGGACTTTGGCGAACACCTGTTTAAAGAAGAAAGTCGTGGCATTGTAGCGCTACTCGCACAAATTCCCTTAGAACAATTTGCCGATATGCGCCGCGAGTTACAACATTTTCGGGCAGTTTTTGAAAATAGGGTAGTAGCAATTGCTCAAAGTTTTCTTTCACTCTTACAACAAAACGGGCTAGCGCCCAATATGCTGGCGGGCGGCAGCAGGGGTATCGGATTGTATTTTTCAAAGTTAGCTGCCGGCGACTTTGCTCCTCTTACAGAAGGTCCTAGCAACACCATCATCAACAATGTGCGCGAGGGCACATGGACTGCTGGAAAGCTCAAAGAATCTGAACAACGCGCCATACAAAACATTGCACACCAGTTAGCAGATATTTTTTACCAATTGGAAGATTGGCGCGTACAACACATCGGAACTTACATAGAAACAAAACTGGCATTGCGCTGCATTTGTCAGTTGGCTGCCTTAGGTGAACTTCGCCGCGAAGTCGACCAACTCATGATAGAGCGCAACCAAGTCCACATCAGCGAATTCAATTACCGAATCAACCGCATCATCGAGTCAGAGCCAGTACCCTATCTTTACGAACGCATCGGCGAACGATATCACCACTTGCTCATAGACGAGTTTCAAGATACGTCGCAAATGCAGTGGCACAACCTTATTCCACTCATAGCCAATGCCTTAGGCAAACAATACACAAACATGTTAGTAGGCGATGCCAAACAGGCTATTTATCGCTGGCGCGGCGGCAATGCAGAACTAATGGTACAACTGCCCGCAGTACCCACTGCCCAACCAGACTCCCCCATTGCCAATGAAATAGGCATTTTTAGGCAATATTATCAGCTGCAGACTTTGCAGTATAATTTTCGCAGCGTAGCATCCATTGTTGCGTTTAATAACGAGCTGTTTCAATGGATTGTAACATATTTCGGCGAAACATACCCCGAACTGTTGCGCTACTATGCACAAAGTGCTCAAACAGCGCACAAGCAAGGTGCAGGACAGGTAGAGCTGCAGCTAATTGGCAAACAAAACGCTATTTCAGACACCAACTATGCAGAAAATACTTTCCAAGCCTGCCGCGAAATAATAGATCGCGCACAAGCCGATGGCTTCCGACTCGGTGAAATAGCTATCATTTGCCGAACCAACCAAGCAGCTATTGGTTTGGCAAGTAGGCTGGTAGAAGCTGGCTACCGAGTAGTTTCGCCCGAGTCGCTATTGCTAACCAATTCGGCACGCGTGCGATTTATTATCGGCTTTATGCAAATCATGGTACAGCCGCTTAACCCAATTGTTAAGTCTGAGGTATTGTATTTCCTGTATAAGCATCTTAAAATAGACGGACTTAATGGGGAATATGCAAGCCAAACACACCGCGAAATAGCTGAACAGGCTAAAAAACCTCGCATCAGCGAATTTTTGCAGTTTATACGAGAAAAATTCGACAAAAAACTCGTTTTCAGAGCCTTGCAATATCTTTCCCTGTATGAAATCGGCGAAGAACTCATCCGTATCTTTCACCTGAACGACGATGTGTACGAACAAATTTTTCTCCAACGACTCTTAGACGAGTTGTTAGCTTTTGGTCAGAACAAGAGTAACAATTTGGCAGACTTTATAGACCACTGGCATAAAAAAGCCAACAAAATATCAGTTTCTATGCCTCCTTCGGGCGACGACGCCATCCGACTGATGACCATTCATAGCGCGAAAGGCTTGCAGTTTCCCGTTGTAATTGTACCCTATACTGACTGGAAACTCACTCCCGATACAAAAACTCATATTTGGGTGCCTTGGGCACACCCTACCTTAGCTTCGCAGTTGCCAGCACTGTGGGTACATGCAGGCAAACAACTTCTGCACACCTCTTTTGCCGATGCATACCGCCGCGAGGAACAAGCCATTTGGATTGATGCGCTCAATATTTTGTATGTAGCTTTAACAAGAGCAGAAAATCGGCTTTACATTATCGGTAAATTACCCAACAAAAAAGACACTTCCAACATCAACAGTGTTAATTTGCTGTTAGCTGCTTTTGCTTGGCACAAACAAATACCTGCCCATAGCTCCACTGACAAAGAACGCTATGTATTTGCCTTTGAAGAAACGCCCCCAATGCGAAAAATTGCAGACCCACAAGTAAAGCCTTATGCAATGAGTACTTTTTTAAGCACCGAAAGTCGGGACAAA
The DNA here is from genome assembly GCA_025056255.1 of Bernardetiaceae bacterium. Taxonomy (GTDB): domain Bacteria; phylum Bacteroidota; class Bacteroidia; order Cytophagales; family Thermoflexibacteraceae; genus Rhodoflexus. Next base: position 262,929 of record JANWVT010000003.1, read on the forward strand.
TTGCGCATGCGGCGCAACGATAAAGGACAAGCAGAAAACCGCATAGATATTCAAGCCTTGTACGATGCCCGTAAGCAGGGTTTGCTACTTCACTATGCCTTTGAAAAGGTGCGCTATGCAAGCGATGTGCCTACTGCCGTAGCAGCCCTACTACACGAAGGATTGATTGACCAACAAGAAAAAGATGCTTTGCAAGCCAAAATGACAGCCCTGTTAGCCCTCCCCGAAATTGCACCTTTGTTTGAGCCTCTGCCCGGGCGCATCATTTTCAACGAAAAAGAGCTTATTGCTAAAAGGCAAGGCGAGAAAGATAGCAAAACCCTTCGCCCCGACCGCTTAGTAATAGACCCGCACCAAATTACGATTTTGGACTACAAAACAGGGATGGAGTCGCAACAGCAACATGCAGAGCAAGTTAGAAGCTATGCGCGCCTGATTGCCCAAATGCCTATGTATGCCAATCGCCCAGTGCGGGCGCTATTGCTCTACACACTGGAAAACAAAGTAGTGGAAGCACTCCCAAAAACGTTGTTCTCACCCTCAACCTTATCAAGAAAAAGCTAATGTTACTTTTACTGTTGTCTGCACTGTGTTCAGCTGCACTAATGTTGGTTTTTAAAGCCTTTGAAAAATGGAAGGTGAATATTTGGCAAGGTGTCACTTTCAACTATTTTGCTTGTGTGCTAACTGGTAGCTTCACATTTGTACTACAAGGCACTTCCTCTGCATATAATCTATCCAATTTGTCAGATTGGCTGTATCCGGCGGCTTTTCTAGGCTTGCTCTTTTTCACAGGTTTTTCTTTATCCGGATTTTCTGCTCAAAAGGCAGGCGTTACCATCACCACCTTAGCTGCCAAAATGTCACTGATAGTACCGGTATTGTTTAATCTGTGGTGGATGCCGGACAATCGCCTATCTGCAACCACCTATGCAGGTATTGTGCTAACCTTCCCCGCATTGTGGTTAGCAAGTGCTAAGCGAAGCACTGTTCAATTACATCACCAGCAGCGAACAACTGTTGCTACCACTTTGCTGCCAGTTGCTGTTTTTGTTGCAGGGGGTATGGTAGATACCACTGTTAACTGGGCGAACAGTCGGCTGCAGCACGAATGGCAGCAGGCTGTTTTTGCAATAGCATCTTTTGGCGCTGCGGGCATATGTGGGCTTGCCGTGCTCATTTTCAGAATGATAACATACCGAGAGTACCTTACTTGGCGCAGTGTAGCAGGCGGGGTTGCACTGGGTGTTCCTAACTATTTTTCCATTTATTTGCTTTTGCAGGCACTTTCGGCTTTTAACAACAACGGAGCATGGCTTTTTCCACTGTATAACATACTCATCATTTTAGTAGCCTCAGCGGGTTCTGTTTTGCTTTTTGGTGAACGGCTCTCCTTTATCAACCTAATTGGCATGACAATCGCCATCATTGCTCTGACACTATTGGCAGGGTAATACCAACTGTCAGACAAAAGTTCCCTCAAAGCTGAAAAAATGTCAGATTTTTGAGGTCAAAAATCAAGTGGCATTAAAACTGTTAAATAATAGTGCGGGTAGCGATAAGAAAAACAGCAGCTACTCAGCCGTTATTCGTTGTTGTATTACTCTAAATATTGTAAACACTATGGCAGAAATCAAAATCAGACCTTTGGCAGACCGCGTGCTGGTAGAACCTGCACCGGCAGAAGAAAAAACCGCTTCTGGTATCATCATTCCTGACACTGCAAAAGAAAAACCACAACGTGGCTCTGTTGTAGCCGTAGGCACAGGCAAAAAAGATGAGCCGATGACCGTAAAAGTAGGTGACTCTGTATTGTATGGCAAATATGCCGGCACAGAAATCACCATAGACGGCAAAGAGTACCTCATCATGCGTGAGTCTGATATTTTTGCAATCCTCTAATTTTCTACAACAATTTCTCAATTTTATTGAAGTTGAACCTAAAAAAACAAACCAATTAAGAAAGTTATGGCGAAGAAAATTTTGTTCGATACCGATGCACGCGACCGTTTGAAAAAAGGTGTAGATGCGTTAGCTGATGCGGTAAAAGTTACTTTGGGTCCGAAGGGTCGCAACGTGATTCTGGACAAGAAGTTTGGTTCACCTGCTGTTACCAAAGACGGTGTAACTGTTGCCAAAGAAATTGAATTAAAAGACCCAGTGGAAAACATGGGTGCTCAGCTGGTAAAAGAAGTAGCTTCTAAAACCGCTGACAGTGCAGGCGACGGTACCACCACTGCTACCGTATTGGCACAAGCTATCTTCGCTAGCGGTATCCGCAATGTGGCTGCCGGAGCTAATCCGATGGACTTGAAGCGCGGTATTGACAAAGCCGTAGCAAAAGTGGTAGAACACCTCAAGTCTCAGTCTAAAACTATTACCACTTCTGCTGAAATTGCACAAGTTGCAACCATTTCTGCCAATAACGACGAAGAAATCGGTAAGATGATTGCCAACGCCATGGAGAAAGTTGGCAAAGACGGTGTAATTACCGTTGAAGAAGCAAAAGGAACTGAAACCGAAGTGAAAACTGTAGAAGGTATGCAGTTTGACCGCGGTTATCTGTCTCCTTACTTCGTTACTAACACCGAAAAAATGGAAGCAGAATTAGACAATGCGCTGATTCTGATTTATGACAAGAAAATTTCTTCCATGAAAGAACTCCTGCCCATTCTGGAGCAGGTTGCCCAATCTGGTCGTCCATTGTTAATTATTGCCGAAGATGTAGAAGGCGAAGCACTGGCTACCTTAGTAGTAAACAAAATCCGTGGCGCATTGCGCGTAGCTGCTGTGAAGGCTCCGGGCTTCGGCGACCGTCGCAAAGCTATGCTGGAAGATATTGCTATCTTAACAGGCGGTACCGTTATCTCTGAAGAGCGTGGCTATAAACTGGAAAATGCTACGTTGGACTACTTAGGCCGTGCCGAAAAAGTAATTATTGACAAAGATAACACCACTATTGTAAACGGTGCCGGCAAAAAAGAAGACATTAAGGCGCGCATCAATCAAATCAAAGCCCAAATTGAAGTAACCACTTCCGACTACGACAGAGAAAAATTGCAAGAGCGCTTAGCTAAACTCTCTGGCGGTGTGGCTATTCTCTACGTAGGTGCTGCTACCGAAGTAGAAATGAAAGAGAAAAAAGACCGCATTGACGACGCCTTGCATGCTACTCGCGCTGCCGTACAGGAAGGAGTAGTAGCTGGTGGTGGCGTAGCCCTCATTCGCGCTATCGAAGCGTTGGATAACATTGAAGTTGCCAACGAAGACCAAGCTACGGGTGTGAACATTGTTCGCCAAGCACTCGAAGCTCCGCTGCGCACCATTGTAGCTAATGCCGGTGGCGAAGGCTCTGTGGTAGTACAAAAAGTAAAAGAAGGCAAAGGCGACTTTGGTTACAACGCCCGCGAAGACAGATATGAGTCTTTATTTGCAGCAGGCGTAATCGACCCAACCAAAGTAACTCGTTTAGCTCTTGAAAATGCTGCTTCTATAGCTTCTCTGTTGCTCACTACCGAGTGTGTAGTAGCCGAAGAACCAGAAGAAGCTCCTGCTGGCGGTCATTCACATGGTAACGCCGGTGGAATGGGCGGCATGATGTAATAAATCTGACGTCTTCTGCTGACTTAGCTATATAAAAGCCATCCTGTTCTTTTTAGGATGGCTTTTTTGTTGCTATATTCTGCACATGAAATCGCTACTTGCCAACCCCGACGGTTCAATTAATTGGGAAAAAATCCGACACGACTATCCCAAAGTAGCTGATAATCAGCTAAATGCAACTGCCATGATGCACCAAATGGAAGCTCTTGAACATCGAAACAATCCCTTGTGGATTGCTTATTATGGCGCACTCCAAACCCTACAAGCACGCAGCATTTTCAATCCGCTGGAAAAATTGCAACTGACCAAGCGCTCGCAAGAAACACTGGCGCGTGCAGTGGCACTAGACCCCGAAAACCCTGAGATTCGCTTTTTGCGGTTTTCCATCCAGTTAGGACTGCCCACCTATCTGAACCTTAGCCATCACCTTGCTGAAGACCGCCGCATCATTTGCGAAAAATTGCCGCTGGCAGCTCAAAATAAAGCATTGCCGCTGCACCATATTCACAAAATTGCTTCTTTTATGCTGCGCGAAGGCAAACTGGAACCCACACAAAAAGTTGTGATGGAAAACTTATTAACTCAACTGTAATTTTTTGACAAATTTGAGCGTTCTGTTCTTGTTGCGCAAGTAATGCAACTTAGCGCTTGAAAAGTGTCATCTCTCTTGCTACCGTTTCTTTGCTCACACGCATCTTGGTAGCCAGCTCCCAAACAGCAACATGCAAGAGCCAATCTTGGATGTTAGTTGGCATGAACCGAATGCTGCCAAAGGTTTTCAGACGATCATTTTTTCAATAGGAACCACCAAAATGCCTTGTGCCCCTTCTGCTTGTAATTTTTCAATTACTTCCCAAAAGTCATTTTCATTGATAACCGAGTGCATAGATACCCATCCGGGTTCTGCTAAGGGCAATATGCTGGGGCTTTTCATACCCGGAATCAGTGCTTTGATAGCCTCTATTTTGGCTTGAGGGGCATTGAGCAAAATGTATTTATTGTTCCGCGCTGCTTGTACGGAACGAATGCGAAACAGCAACTTTTCTAACAACGCTTGCTGCTCTTTGGACATATCTGGACGGCTAATTAGCACGGCTTCGGAATGAAAGATGGTCTGCACCTCTTTCAGTCCATTGGTAAACAGTGTGCTGCCCGAGCTGACAATATCGCATATGGCATCAGCGAGTCCTATGCTCGGCGCTATTTCTACCGACCCGCTAATTTCATGGATTTCAGCCTCTACGTGGTTGGTGCGAAGAAAGTTTGCTAAAATTTTTGGATAGGAAGTAGCGATGCGCTTACCTTGCAATTGTTGTATACCTTCGTAAGGTTCGTTTTTAGGCACAGCAATAGACAAGCGACATTTAGAAAAGCCAAGTTTATGAGCAACAACTACGTTTTGTTGCTTTTCTGCTAATACATTTTCTCCAACAATACCAATATCAGCAACTCCATCGGCTACGTAGCCGGGTATGTCGTCGTCTCGGAGCAGCAAAAACTCCATGGGGAAGTTAGTTGCCTCTGCTTTTAGTGCACCTATGCCATTTTTGAAGCTGATGCCGCACTCTTTAATCATTTGCAGGGAGTCTTCACTGAGCCGTCCCGATTTTTGAATGGCAATTCTAAGTTTTGTTAAATTTTCCATGCGGCAAAGTTATGCAAAAAAGTGCCGCATCATTTTCAGCATATTGTCTATTTTTTCGCCGTAAGGTGGGTATAAGGTTTTCACCGTAGTGAACCCCACGCGCTGCCGCAATACTGCCCGTGGATTGGAGAAAGCTTCAAAGCCATAAAAGCCATGTGTTTTGCCCAATCCGCTGTTATTAATGCCGCCAAAGGGCAAACATGGGTTGGCTAAATGCACAATGCAATCGTTAATGCAAGTGCCACCAGCAGACGTTGTTTTCAAAATTTGGTTGATTTTTTTATCGTCTTTGCTGAATATATATAAAGCAAGGGGCTTGTCCATGCTGTTTACAAAATCAATGGCTTCTTCTAAAGTGTTGTAGCTAACAATGGGAAGCACTGGACCGAAAATTTCTTCCTGCATAATTTTCATGTGCGAAGTAACATGTGTGAGTACAGTAGGCGCAATAAACCGCTCTTCGGCAATGGTTTTGCCGCCAATAGCAATTTGAGCACCCTTGTCGAGCGCATCGGTAAGCAAGTGATGAATACGCCAAAAATGTTTTTCATTTACAATGCGCGCATAGGAAGAAGAATGCTCAATGCCTTGGTTATCAGGGTTATAGTATTGGTCAATAGTGTTTTTGATTTGACCAACAAGACCTTCCTGCTGCTTGCAGTGAACCAGTAGGTAGTCTGGAGCTACACAGGTCTGACCATTGTTAACAAATTTGCCCCAAACCAATTTTTCAGCAGCATCTTTCAAGTCAGCACTTTCATCTACAAAAGCAGGTGATTTGCCACCCAGTTCCAACGTTACAGAGCTGAGGTGTTTAGCAGCAGCTTGCATAACAATTTTACCTATGGCGGGGCTGCCCGTAAAGAAAATATGGTGAAAGGGGAGCTCTAACAATGCTGCAGACACTTCGGCTCCGCCTTCGAAACAAGCTACTTCTTCGGGGGCAAACGTTTGGGCAATGACCCGACTGATAACAGCAGCAGTGTGTGGAGTGAGCTCGGAGGGTTTTACAATAGCTGTGCATCCTGCTGCAAGCGCATAAATTAGCGGTCCAAACACCAAATAGATAGGATAGTTCCAAGGAGCAATAATCAGAGAAACGCCCTTAGGCTCGTATTGCACATAAGATTTTGCCCCAAATAATGAGGCTGGTGTGCTTACTTTTTTAGGTTGCATCCATTTAGGCAAATGAGCAATTGCATGGCGCGCATCCATTAAAGTAGGCAACAGCTCGGTGGCAATCACCTCTGCACGCGGCTTGCGAAAATCGGCATATATGGCTTCAATGAAAGCATGCTCATGTTGCTTTATGGCGTCCATTAATTTTTTAAGTTTGGCAATGCGCTCAGCAGCAGTGCTGTTGCGCAACCGAATAGCAGCTTTTTGTTGAGCGGCAAATACCTCAGTAAATGACAACACGCCGGCTTCTAAGTAAGTAGTATGGCTCATGATAAATTAGGTGGTTTATTGGAAGCATCCCGTAATTTAATAACATGTTTTTACTTTTGAAGAACCAACAGAGGGTAACATGCTAGGATTCTTTAAAAGAAAGGAAAACGATGACAGCACGCGTACCATCGCACGGATTTACACTTCGCAGGGCATGATGGAAGCAGGTTTATTTACCAAAGAAATGCCTATCACTACGGCACATTTCATTCGCTTAGTAGAAAGTGAGTTTTACAATGGTTTGCATTTTTTTCGCTACATTCCTGAGGTGCTCATACAAACGGGTTGCCCCTACAATAATGGAATGGGAACCGCCCCCAATATGGGGCATATTGCCCAAGAGCCCTGTGCCATTCCGTTGGACGATGGCGTGCTTGCCATGCCGCATACTGCCCCACATCTGATTGGTTCTCAGTTTTTTATCTGTTTGAGTAGGCGTAATGCTGCCTATTTGGAAGGTGCATGTCCTGCTTTTGCCAAAATTACAACAGGCAGCACAGTAATGAGTCGTCTGCGTGCAGGGGACACTATACAGCGAATAGAAATTGTACAATTAAAAGAAGAAGAGGAAAAACAGGAGGAGTAAGAAGAAAGACAAACCGGCAAATTAGTTTGCAAGTGTGCCCTACCTCACGTATTTATTTGTAAGGTTCATTTTGCCAAAATTGCGTGGAGCAAACAACAATGCAATTGCAAACTTGAGCTGAACTGCAAATGCCCCATTATTTAATTGAAGCAGCCAACGCCTGTAGGTCGGCGAGTGTATTGGCTTCTTCGGGTTTTTTGTCGGTGCGCCAACGCAAAATGCGTGGAAATCGCAATGCTACGCCGCTCTTATGCCGATTTGAGCGTTGGATGCCTTCGAAACCAATTTCAAACACAAGTTCAGGTTTAACGGTACGCACCGGACCAAATTTTTCTAAGGTATTTTTTTTGATAAAAGCATCTACCTGAGCAATTTCTTGGTCGGTCAAACCCGAATAAGCTTTGGCAAAAGTAACGAGCTTATCGCCATCCCAAACACCGAAGGTGTAGTCGGTGTAGAGTGTAGCGCGTTTTCCGTGCCCTTTCTGGGCATATATCAGCACGCCATCTATACTGAGCGGCTGCACTTTCCACTTCCACCAATACCCACGCATGCGTCCTGTTTGGTAGGCACTGGATAATTTTTTCAGCATCAACCCTTCGGCAGAGTGTTCACGAGCAGTTTGGCGGATAGCAGCCAATTCATCCCACGACCGAAAGGTAACAGTTGGGGAGATGCGCAAAGCCGGATGTGCAGTTTGCTCTACTACCTGTTCTAACAGTTGCCGCCGCTCTGCCAGCGGTCGGCTGCGCAAGTCGTTGCCTTCGTATTCTAGCAAGTCGTAAGCTACAAATGCAACTGGTACCTCTGCCAACATTTTTTTGCTAAGGGTTTTTCTGCCAATGCGCTTTTGTAGCTCAGAAAAAGGAAGGGGCGTATTGCCTTGCCATGCCATTAGTTCACCATCTAGCACGCAAGATGCAGGCATAGCTGCCAATGGAGCCAGTTCGGGATACTTGTCGGTAACGAGTTCTTCGCCCCGCGTCCAGATGAAGTGTTGTCCTTGTCGCACAATGAGTTGCCCGCGAATGCCATCCCATTTCCATTCAGCCAACCACTCTTGAGCAGCCCCTAAGTCACTGATTTTTGCTTCGTCTAACGGATAGGCCAGACAAAAAGGATAAGGTTTAGATATGGCTTCGGTAATATTTTCGCCAAATAGCAGTTGCCGAAAAGTAGTTTGTTGCGGTTGCCAGTTGCCCATAAGGCGGTGGGCTACCTCCGCTTGGTCTATTTGGCAAGCTTCGGCAACGGCACGTATAATGAGCTGCTGCGAAATACCCACACGAAAACCACCTGTTATCAGTTTAATGAAAACAAATCGTTCTTGTGCCGAAAGTTGGTCGAAGGCTTCCATGAGGTTCGCTTTCTTGCTCTCCTCATCTAATTCGCCTAAACACTGCAAAAAGCTAATCCAATGGCTGAGGGTGTGATGGTGCGTTCTGTTTGGCGGAGGCAAAATGAGCGAAAGCGTTTCTGCTAAGTCACCTGTAATGTGATAGCTTTCTTCAAACAACCAGTCGGGAATCTGAGCAGCTTCTGCAGCCCATTGGCGCAATTGAGAAGTAGTTACCTGCCTGCGCGGACGCTTGCCGCTAAACAATGCCAGTAACCAGAGTTTATCCTCGTCGGGTGCGGTCGTCAAGTATTTTTTCAGAATATCTACCTTGTTGTTGGTCTTGTTGGTAGTGTCTAATTGAGCAAACAGTTCGGCAAAGGCTTTCATGCTATGCACCTATAAACGGTGTTTGAGAGATAAACTATACATGAGGCAAGAAAGGTTTTCAGTTTAGCCAATGTCTTTTACCCACGCTACTGCTCGCCTTTCTACATATGTTTCGTTTGTGCCAAGCATTTGAAAGCCTACATGCCCGCCTTGTGTAGTCAGTTCCAAATGTAAATAAGGATTTTGAGCGGCTTGTTGTTTGGGAAAACACTCGTCGGTCAGAAAAGGGTCGTTTAAAGCACTGATGAGCAAAGTGGGAATGCGGATGCCGTCTAAGAAGTTTTTGGAGCTAACGCTGGCATAATAGTCATCGGCATCGCGAAAGCCATGCAAAGGTGCAGTAAACAAATTGTCAAAATCTTTGAACACGCGCACTTTTTTGAAGTCGGCATAGCAAATTTTTTCTGGCATTAATTGCGATTTCAGCTTTATTTTTTTCTCTAAACGGCGCAAAAATTTATTTGTGTAGAAAATTTTTTGTGGTTTGGAAAGCTCTTTACTGCAGCTTGCCAAGTCGCAAGGCACAGAAACTGCCAATCCTTTTTTTATTTGGGGTGCCACATTCAGCCCGCGTTCGCCCAAATATTTCAAAGTAATGCTGCCACCAAGGCTAAAGCCAGCCAGTAAGATGTGTTTGTAACCTTTTGCAATGGCGTGTTGCACTACTAGCTCTAAGTCAGAGGTGTCGCCGTGGTGATAGAAGCGCGGCAGCCTGTTTATTTCGCCGCTGCAACTGCGGCAATTCCAAGCCAGCCCGTCCCATCCCACTGCATACAGTGCTTTGATTAAACCTTTTACGTAGTGCCTTTGTGAGCTACCTTCTAAACCATGTGTTACAATCACCAACCTGTTGCTCTTACCAGTTGCCCAGTCCAAATCCAAAAAGTCGCCGTCGGGTGTATCAATACGCTCTCTTTGGTAGCGTACTCCTGTTACTTTGCGCAGCAAACTCGGCACTATGGTTTGCAAATGAGGATTGTTCAGAAAATATACTCAATGGAAAGAGGTTTTAGACTTAGGGACATGAAAATTCCAAGAAATTAGTGTCTCTAATTCCTGTTGGTATTGGGCGATAGGTTCAAAAAACTCAAAGACCTTTTCCTTGAAATGCTCAAACTTTTGGTAAAAACAACTATCTATGACCTTCTTTCGCATAAACTTCCATAAACGCTCAATCAAGTTCAGATTGGGCGAGTAAGCAGGTAGAAAAATCTGTTTGATTTTTGTACCTTTTAGCCTTTCT
>JANWVT010000040.1 GCA_025056255.1 Bernardetiaceae bacterium
CGTACCATTCAGGAATTGAAATTTAATTGGAATGCTTGATTGGGCGTTGTGGTGGTTAATTTTAATCGTACCATTCAGGAATTGAAATGGAGGTTTTCAAATCGCTGCACGAGCAATGGGAGTATTTTAATCGTACCATTCAGGAATTGAAATTTGGCTTTGCGCCAAGAATAAGCTCGGCTCGATAATTTTAATCGTACCATTCAGGAATTGAAATATTATTGCTGCAAAAGGCGAACGCATTTTGAGTTAATTTTAATCGTACCATTCAGGAATTGAAATTAACAAGTTTATAACAAGTTCGCAAAAGTTGTTTTAAAATTTTAATCGTACCATTCAGGAATTGAAATATTTTTCACCGCGCTCTTTTTTAGCCCGCAACGCATTTTAATCGTACCATTCAGGAATTGAAATAATAATGGTACGATTAAACGATAAATTGGTTTGTTATTTTAATCGTACCATTCAGGAATTGAAATCTTGCCACTACGTCTTGTAATCAAGCCGTAAAAACTATTTTAATCGTACCATTCAGGAATTGAAATTTACGTTTTCAAGCAATTTACTTTCTGCGAGGTCTAAAATTTTAATCGTACCATTCAGGAATTGAAATCTCCCTGAAAGCGGCGCTAACTCGTGTAATAAAACTAATTTTAATCGTACCATTCAGGAATTGAAATTGCCTCAATCACTTCAAATGGATTATTCATTTTGCTGATTTTAATCGTACCATTCAGGAATTGAAATAATTTCAAAGTGTGTGTTGAAGCTGTTTATCAACCAAATTTTAATCGTACCATTCAGGAATTGAAATAATATAAATATCCTACAAACACTCATGCAAGCTGGAATTTTAATCGTACCATTCAGGAATTGAAATTGTGGAGGTAGCTATTCCTTTTAGCTACTCCACCAATTTTAATCGTACCATTCAGGAATTGAAATCAGATACGCCAACCGGGACTGAACGCGTTTTAGGATTTTAATCGTACCATTCAGGAATTGAAATCGTCGCCTGTCAAGAGTCCGTTTTCACGCTCGTACATTTTAATCGTACCATTCAGGAATTGAAATTCGCGCCACTCGCCAGAGTGCCACGTACCGCCAATCCAAATTTTAATCGTACCATTCAGGAATTGAAATTACCTAATTGCGGTATGTATTGCCGCATCCATTGTATTTTAATCGTACCATTCAGGAATTGAAATGCGAATGGCTCGCCGGAGAATGGCGCGGCGGAGAATATTTTAATCGTACCATTCAGGAATTGAAATTGCCACGTACCTGCGAGCCATGTACCGCTACGCCAATTTTAATCGTACCATTCAGGAATTGAAATACTTTATGGTGGGGCTATTCGCGGGGGTAAGACGTATTTTAATCGTACCATTCAGGAATTGAAATATGGGCAGACGTAATTGCAGAAGGCGAAGACGCTTAATTTTAATCGTACCATTCAGGAATTGAAATCTCGCCGGTGCACCAAGTACCTTTAAACCACGTACCGATTTTAATCGTACCATTCAGGAATTGAAATAGCTATTTCTTCTCTTGACGAGTCCCATTTTTATTATTTTAATCGTACCATTCAGGAATTGAAATTATTTTGCTCCAACATTGCCAGACGTGTTTCCACAAATTTTAATCGTACCATTCAGGAATTGAAATTGAATGTTATTGGTATCAACTTCTTTTGCAATGATTATTTTAATCGTACCATTCAGGAATTGAAATGTTATCCGGCAAAGTCATCACTTTAAAATACAACCCAATTTTAATCGTACCATTCAGGAATTGAAATACGAAAAATATTTCGATTTTGTAGCGCGCGCTCTATTTTAATCGTACCATTCAGGAATTGAAATGCATTTGCAGACGTTACACAAATCATACCTGGACAATTTTAATCGTACCATTCAGGAATTGAAATCAATTTTTGATAAGCTTTTGCGAGCACAACGTGCTTAATTTTAATCGTACCATTCAGGAATTGAAATGTACTCAAAAGAGATGAAGCGACAAAGGTTGTTAGCAATTTTAATCGTACCATTCAGGAATTGAAATAGCGACAACAGTGTTTGTCCAGCTTGCATGAGTGTTTATTTTAATCGTACCATTCAGGAATTGAAATCTGCCAATAACTTGTCGTTGTTGCGGCGGCGTAACGATTTTAATCGTACCATTCAGGAATTGAAATTGGAATTGTGGGTCGGCACAAAAGGTGAAGACAAATTTTAATCGTACCATTCAGGAATTGAAATTTTCGGTTTGTTGAGGTGGTAAGTCTTGTATTTTATTATTTTAATCGTACCATTCAGGAATTGAAATATTTTTTGTTGTGTTTGTGGTTGTGTGTGTTGTTGCATTTTAATCGTACCATTCAGGAATTGAAATGTGCTCAAAAGAGATGAAGCAACAAAGGTTGTTAGCATTTTAATCGTACCATTCAGGAATTGAAATT
>JANWVT010000041.1 GCA_025056255.1 Bernardetiaceae bacterium
AAAACAGTCATCGCTGCCAATATTATTTTAATCGTACCATTCAGGAATTGAAATACGGAAATTAACAAATTACTTGAACCCCTTTTCAAATTTTAATCGTACCATTCAGGAATTGAAATGGACATAGTTATGTAGAAATCATTACCAGAGATAAATTTTAATCGTACCATTCAGGAATTGAAATCAATAGAAGATAGAGTTTTTGTTGCGGTTAATAATAAATTTTAATCGTACCATTCAGGAATTGAAATTGGCGGAACAACGAGCGACGTCGTTCTTGCATTCATTTTAATCGTACCATTCAGGAATTGAAATAACTTGGTTGCGGTTAACGTTCAGCGTGTTAATACACATTTTAATCGTACCATTCAGGAATTGAAATAGTGTAGTGTTAAGCGAGTTGGTCGATTTACCACTTGATTTTAATCGTACCATTCAGGAATTGAAATAATCCTCTTGCCACGCAAAAGCGATACATGGCATGTATTTTAATCGTACCATTCAGGAATTGAAATCTTAGAAGAAGTGCGGGCAATTGCCCCGGCGTGGTTATTTTAATCGTACCATTCAGGAATTGAAATTTGCGATTGCCTGTTTTGTACCTGCCGATGGGCGTAAGATTTTAATCGTACCATTCAGGAATTGAAATAGCAACTATTAGCGACTTGCAAGCAACTAATAAGCAATTTTAATCGTACCATTCAGGAATTGAAATGGTACTCAAAAGAGATGAAGCAACAACTATTGTTAGCAATTTTAATCGTACCATTCAGGAATTGAAATACTTATTGCCCAAATTGTCGGTTTGTGGGTTGGAAAGATTTTAATCGTACCATTCAGGAATTGAAATGTATTGTTTCTGGGTCTGCATACGCAAGTGTTTTAATTTTAATCGTACCATTCAGGAATTGAAATGCTTTTAAGGGGTTGCGGAGATATGATGACAATATGAATTTTAATCGTACCATTCAGGAATTGAAATCGGGGGGTTGGGTATATTTTATGTTTTATCCCGCTACCAATTTTAATCGTACCATTCAGGAATTGAAATTTAAGTACGAGTCCAACATTTAACACTGTTCTTGTTAATTTTAATCGTACCATTCAGGAATTGAAATGTTATAAACTGTTTGTTTACTTATTTGTAAGTATTATTTTAATCGTACCATTCAGGAATTGAAATATCGCATAACGACGCGCGTATGTAATAGCGCTTCCAAATTTTAATCGTACCATTCAGGAATTGAAATGTAAGATGGGTGCGTATTAAGAATGGAACGATTAAAATTTTAATCGTACCATTCAGGAATTGAAATCGTGCCGCTACGCCACTCTCCGCCGCGCCATTCTCCATTTTAATCGTACCATTCAGGAATTGAAATTTGGACACGGGTCGCAACCTAAAAAACTTGCTACAATTTTAATCGTACCATTCAGGAATTGAAATGTCTTAGATAATATCTTTATTCCAGACACACAACGATTATTTTAATCGTACCATTCAGGAATTGAAATAACGTAGTAGCAGCCGAATTCAACAATGTGCCTGAATTTTAATCGTACCATTCAGGAATTGAAATTTGCAACACTGTCCTTTTGCTTTAACTTCACTTGCAAATTTTAATCGTACCATTCAGGAATTGAAATTATAGTTCGTATACTTCTCGGCTGGTTTCATGAATAATTTTAATCGTACCATTCAGGAATTGAAATAACTCTTTCTATTGGAACTGGGCAATCGCACAGATTATTTTAATCGTACCATTCAGGAATTGAAATTGCGCGATTAACAGACGGATATTTTGCACACGAATATTTTAATCGTACCATTCAGGAATTGAAATATAAAATCAATAGGGAAATTCAGGTTTTCGTTTGTAGATTTTAATCGTACCATTCAGGAATTGAAATATGATACGTTTGAACTATTATAGGTTTCAAGTGTAATTTTAATCGTACCATTCAGGAATTGAAATTGTGAGAGGTTACTTTACTAGACAGGAATGTTTCGATTTTAATCGTACCATTCAGGAATTGAAATCAATCTTTGCTTCTGCTTTCTTAATTTCGTTTGTTAATTTTAATCGTACCATTCAGGAATTGAAATACTGGCTTTTTAAGCAA
>JANWVT010000042.1 GCA_025056255.1 Bernardetiaceae bacterium
CTTCAATCAGAGATGGATTGCGACTACCACTGATAACCAGTTTTAAACTGGTCATCAAACTGTCGGAGTACTCCCTTCAATCAGAGATGGATTGCGACACCCGCCGCCACGCTGAGGAAGGGTTAGTTTTACTGTCGGAGTACTCCCTTCAATCAGAGATGGATTGCGACCTGTTCGAGTGTTAAACCCTCTTCCTCCATTAAGGGTCGGAGTACTCCCTTCAATCAGAGATGGATTGCGACTTGTATGTGGATTGCTGGACCCGTCTATCCATATAGTCGGAGTACTCCCTTCAATCAGAGATGGATTGCGACCAAATAGCAAAAATTGCTCCCGGGTCGGTGAAGCGGTCGGAGTACTCCCTTCAATCAGAGATGGATTGCGACACTCTATTTTTGACGGGTTTGTACCGACCCGGCATGTCGGAGTACTCCCTTCAATCAGAGATGGATTGCGACACCCATAGACCGTCCATCCAGCGTCCGCCTCGCCAGAGTCGGAGTACTCCCTTCAATCAGAGATGGATTGCGACCCCACAAACGGGAGCCTTTTGTTACTTTCTTGATTCTGTCGGAGTACTCCCTTCAATCAGAGATGGATTGCGACCATCGTATGTTTTTTCAGCAACTTTTAGTTCTTGTCGGAGTACTCCCTTCAATCAGAGATGGATTGCGACATCTTTCATCTCACGAGTTAACCTGTCTACACCCTTGTCGGAGTACTCCCTTCAATCAGAGATGGATTGCGACTCCTATTACGCCCTCGATGGGGCAACCTGCCAAGTAGTCGGAGTACTCCCTTCAATCAGAGATGGATTGCGACCCAAGAAAGAAACTAAAACCTCGTTTCTCAACAGGTCGGAGTACTCCCTTCAATCAGAGATGGATTGCGACCCTGGTCCGGTAAGCAGGACGTTTTCTCCTGCATTGTCGGAGTACTCCCTTCAATCAGAGATGGATTGCGACGCCGTTGAAATTACCAAAGAATCTCCTTTGCAAAAGTCGGAGTACTCCCTTCAATCAGAGATGGATTGCGACTCGCGGGGCTAATTCTTTTGTTACAACTATTACGCAGTCGGAGTACTCCCTTCAATCAGAGATGGATTGCGACTCTATCTCAATCCATTGTTGGGTTTTATCCCACCATGTCGGAGTACTCCCTTCAATCAGAGATGGATTGCGACGGTATGCGAGTCTATCAAAAATGAATCTATAAAAAGTCGGAGTACTCCCTTCAATCAGAGATGGATTGCGACTCTCCAACCTTAAATTGATTGTGAGATTTACTTTTGTCGGAGTACTCCCTTCAATCAGAGATGGATTGCGACTTTTAGACGGAAAAACCAAGAAAATGCCGCGCTATGTCGGAGTACTCCCTTCAATCAGAGATGGATTGCGACCTCTGGGGTCAAGCCCCTGAGAAGCGGAATCTCCGGGAGTCGGAGTACTCCCTTCAATCAGAGATGGATTGCGACAGCAGTACAGTTGCTTATGATGTTTGTGCGTGTAAAGTCGGAGTACTCCCTTCAATCAGAGATGGATTGCGACTTTTTTACCCCCTCGAGCGGGACCCAGTTCTCTGTCGGAGTACTCCCTTCAATCAGAGATGGATTGCGACAAGGAGGTGGATACGTCTATATCAATCCATTCAGTGTCGGAGTACTCCCTTCAATCAGAGATGGATTGCGACTCAAAGTCGGCTTTGGCGATGACAATCGTTTTCATGTCGGAGTACTCCCTTCAATCAGAGATGGATTGCGACAAATACGAAGCGCACTTAACAGATAAAGCTGATGATGTCGGAGTACTCCCT
>JANWVT010000043.1 GCA_025056255.1 Bernardetiaceae bacterium
TTTTATTTTGCTCATAATGCAGAAGTGAAGTCTTGTTCTGCTTCCCCAAACATTCATCATACATTTTAGACCACAACTATTATTTTTTCACTGTTAAGTTGCGGATTTTGAACAGTTTTACTAAGCGAGGGACGTAGTCCTCCGATGTATCTACAAACAAATAGTTAGCATTAAACTGGTGGCAAAATTTTTCTAATTGTTCGCGCTTTTGGTAAAACTGCTCAGCTATTTTTTCTCGAAATGCTTCTGAAGAAGTATTGACCCAAACAGTGCGTTGGGTTTCTTTATCCAGCATAGGCACAATGCCCATAGGAGGGAGCTGGCTCTCGCGGTGGTCGGCTAAGTGAATAACAATCAGGTCGTGTTTTCTGGCAATGGCTTTCAGGTTGCGTTCATAGCCCTCATCCACAAAATCGCTGACTAATACGATGATGCTCTTGCGCTTAATGATGTTCATGGCTACTGCCAGCGCCTTATTTAAATTTGTTCTGAACGATTCAGGCTGTAAACGGAACATAGAAGTGAGCAACTCATAGGCATGCTTGGTGCCTTTTTTAGGTTTGATGTACTTTTCGCGTTGGTTGCTGAAACAAAGCAGTCCTACGGAACTGTTCTCTTTGAGTGCCGAAATAGTTAAAACGCCGCATATTTCACGACCGTAATCAATTTTTTGCCGGTTGGGCTTGCCAATGTACTGTGAGCCACTCACATCGAGAATCAAAAAGACATTTTGTTCTTTCTCCTCTTTAAAGGTTTTTACATAAATGCCGTGCCCTTTGGCACTCACGTTCCAGTCAATTGTGCGGACATCGTCGCCGTACTGATATGCGCGTACGTCGTCAAACTCCAATCCCGAGCCTTTGAAAACCGAGTGGAAGTCGCCTTGCATCTGGGTATTGACTGCCTTGCGAATTTTGATTTCGTAGCGGCGCAATTTGAAGAATATTTCGCGAAGATTGTTTTCCAATGTTTGTTGTAAAACCATTTAGGCAAACTTACAGAATTGCTGCTTAACTTGCAGCATGATTGTACGCGAAGTGTTGATTTTATTAGGCAAAGAACTCCGTTTAGAATGGCGTCGGAAATACGCTTTTAATGGTATTTTACTGTACGTAGCCGCTACTGTGTTTGTGGTATATATGAGTTTTAACCTAAAAAAAAGCCAGCTTACACCACTTACTTGGAATGCGCTTTTTTGGATTATCCTGCTGTTTACTGCTATTAGCGCTATTGCCAAAAGTTTTTTACAAGAGCCAGAAACCCGCCACTATTACTACTACCAACTGGTTCGCCCTGAGAGTATCATTATTTCCAAAATCTTATACAATAGCCTATTTATGATTTTGATAACTGCTGTTGGGCTGTTGATGTACATGGTGTTACTGGGCAACCCAGTGCAAGATCTGCCTTTTTTTCTGTTAGATGTAGCACTGGGCAGCATAGGGTTTGCCTCTGCACTCACCTTAATTTCTGCTATTGCTGCCAAAGCACAAAACAGCGGTACTTTAATGGCAGTTTTAGGATTCCCGATTGTATTGCCTATGATTATGTTACTTATCAAAGTTGCTAAAAATGCCATAGATGGTTTAGCTCGCAGCCAAAGCCAAGATGAACTGCTGATATTGGGGGCTGTTAACGCAATAATTTTCGTGGTGTCGTTATTGCTGTTTCCTTTTTTGTGGAAATCATAAGAAAGTTAGAATTGGACT
>JANWVT010000044.1 GCA_025056255.1 Bernardetiaceae bacterium
CAATTCCTGAATGGTACGATTAAAATATTTAGTTGTGATTCGTCGTTTACTCCATTCGGTTCATTTCAATTCCTGAATGGTACGATTAAAATGTTATTTTTAGCCGCCTCGATTGCTTTTCGTAGCTCATTTCAATTCCTGAATGGTACGATTAAAATTATGTCGCTTTTGGCACCGTTGACGCCGACTACAGATTTCAATTCCTGAATGGTACGATTAAAATATTATAGTCAATTTGCACAACAGTTTGTGTAATGGAATTTCAATTCCTGAATGGTACGATTAAAATCCTGATAAGAGCGGGGAAATAAAGCCCACGCTACCAATATTTCAATTCCTGAATGGTACGATTAAAATCCCAGTTTTTAGGCAATGTAAACGTAGCCATCGAATTTCAATTCCTGAATGGTACGATTAAAATAAGCGACATACACACCATTGGCAGCCAATCCACTACGATTTCAATTCCTGAATGGTACGATTAAAATTGCCCTGGTTGAAAAGCTAAGAAGCGTTGCACGTTATTTCAATTCCTGAATGGTACGATTAAAATGTAAGAAAAAATGAAATATTAGCCACCGATGGCGAAATTTCAATTCCTGAATGGTACGATTAAAATTGATACTGGACTTATTACCAATGAACCGCTTAAAACATTTCAATTCCTGAATGGTACGATTAAAATTTTGCGACGGTTCATGACCGTCAAGTTCTGGATACACTATTTCAATTCCTGAATGGTACGATTAAAATTGAGAACATACAGATTGGAAGGCGTTGTAACAGCCCATTTCAATTCCTGAATGGTACGATTAAAATTTGTTGGGTATTGTCATCTTTTTCCTAAAAAAAATATTTCAATTCCTGAATGGTACGATTAAAATAAGCCTTTGCAACAGCGGATTAATTGTGACAGTTATATTTCAATTCCTGAATGGTACGATTAAAATCTCCTCATGGTTTGGTATGGTATATTACCAAACTACATTTCAATTCCTGAATGGTACGATTAAAATGGGGCGCGGGCGGGGTTTGCGCGGGCGGGTTTTGCATTTCAATTCCTGAATGGTACGATTAAAATTATTAAGCTTTTGCGGGCACAACGTGCTAAGCGCAGCATTTCAATTCCTGAATGGTACGATTAAAATTTGCGGTAATCCTGCTGGAATTTGCTAAGTACTTTGATTTCAATTCCTGAATGGTACGATTAAAATTAATTTTTGACCGCGCTCTTTCTTAGCCTGCAACGATTTCAATTCCTGAATGGTACGATTAAAATAAAAAGAAGCTGATAAAATTGCCAATATTATTATTTAATTTCAATTCCTGAATGGTACGATTAAAATATTGCACTAATGTGTTCGTATGCCAACGCGTGCTGCTGATTTCAATTCCTGAATGGTACGATTAAAATCCGTTGTAAAATTAGTTATAGGATACCTCCTAAGCAAGGTTTGCGGTGTTTTTTAACCTCAAAAAATCGTCGATCGGTAATGATGTAATTATCCTATCAAGTAAGACGACTTTTTTAACTCCCTAATAATCA
>JANWVT010000045.1 GCA_025056255.1 Bernardetiaceae bacterium
CGCCCTTGCTCTAGTCCACCCGATCACGCTCTGCCATGGTTCGTGTCCTCACGAACAACCTCTGCCATGGTTCGTGTCCTCACGAACAATCCCTTGTGGTTACAAACGCAAAAAGTAAGGACGAAGCAACAAAGTGCAAATTCCAAAGAAAATACTCCCTACTATGCTGCTAGGTTTCAAGACATGACAAGAAAGATGTTCGTCAGATACGAACAATGGCAAAAAATGACCTTATAAAAACCTAATCAACCACTAAAAACCGCTGATTTTCGATCTTGCTCAAGAAAACTGCTTTCAGTTAAAGCTCATGGGTTATTCTGAAAAACAATCAAGTCCGCTCTAACTTACTCTTTCAATTGCTGTAGTAAGCGCCACAAAGTCTTCTACCGACAATTGCTCGGCGCGAAGGTTAATCCATGGCCAGTCTGTTATTTTAGAAGGAACACCCAGCGGTTTAAGCGCGTTGCGAAGTGTCTTGCGCCGTTGATTGAATGCTGTCTTTACTGTTTGAAAGAATTTTTTTTCATTACATGGCAGGCGTTCTACTTGGTTGCGCTGCAACACGATAACAGCTGATTTAACCTTCGGCGGTGGCTGAAATGCTTTCTGATCGACAGTAAATTCATAGCGCACATGGTAAAAGGCTTGTAAAAGTACACTGAGAATGCCATATGTCTTATTACCTGGAGCGGCAGTGATGCGTTCGGCTACTTCCTTTTGCACCATGCACACCATTTCGCTAACTATATGCCGATTTTCCAGCAACTTAAAGAAGATAGGTGAAGAAATTTGATAAGGTAAGTTGCCAATTAGTGCCAGGGGTTGTCCTTGAGATAGATTAGCCAAGTTCATTGACAAAAAATCTAAATGGTGTAGCCTTTCCATCGGTACAAAGTGCTTTTGCGCCAAGTAGGCTACTGCTTCTCTATCTATTTCGGCAAGGTGGATTTCCCAAGTAGTATTTTGCACCAGAAACTGCGTGAGTGCTCCCATGCCTGGACCAATTTCCACTACTTGCCGATAGCCTCCATGCCCTGAAAGCAGTCCGACAATTTGCCTTGCTATTTGCAAATCCCGAAGGAAATGCTGACCCAAGTACTTTTTAGGCTTTACCTGCTTCATACTACAACAAAGGTAGGCAAAACGCTTCTACTGTGTTGCAGTATCTATCGGCTTGGAATAGTTTTTGCTCCTGGTCTAGTGCCCCTAGTAAACCAATTACATCTATTTCTGCACCAATGTCCGACGTAGTCCTTAAGGTAGAGAATTTATACAAGCGTTATCGATTAGGAACAGTTGGAGCAGCCTCTTTTAAGGAAGATATACAACGGTTATGGGCAAAACTACGTGGCAAACCCGACCCATTCGAAAAGTACATCACCAGCAACGAACTTAGTGCTATTAAAACCCCCGAAGAGATGAAAAATCTCAAAGCCCGCTACGTGTGGGCTTTGCAGGATATTAATTTCGAGGTCAAACGCGGTGAGATAGTAGGCATCATCGGCAAAAACGGTGCAGG
>JANWVT010000046.1 GCA_025056255.1 Bernardetiaceae bacterium
GCTGCCCGCTTTACAACATTTCAATTCCTGAATGGTACTATTAAAATAATATTTAATCGTTCTCCATTTGCAATACCGCCAATATTTCAATTCCTGAATGGTACGATTAAAATGCGCGGGGGCGGGGGCGGAGGTACTCAGGATCAACCTCATTTCAATTCCTGAATGGTACGATTAAAATTGTTGAGAGGCGAAAGTATGTATACTTTGGAATTGATTTCAATTCCTGAATGGTACGATTAAAATATTCGGGTAAATAACGCGCCGCAAGCAGTTCGTCAAAATTTCAATTCCTGAATGGTACGATTAAAATCATTTCATCTTTTGACAAAGAAAATATTTTACCATATATTTCAATTCCTGAATGGTACGATTAAAATAAAGACAGTACATTGTGTTGTGTCAGTCCTTTTGGGCATTTCAATTCCTGAATGGTACGATTAAAATAGTGTAATTAAACAGATAAGCATATGAAAAAGTTAGATTTCAATTCCTGAATGGTACGATTAAAATTGGTTTGGTTCTATTCGGTTCCATTCGGTTCCATTATTTCAATTCCTGAATGGTACGATTAAAATCTTTATCCCATCTGTTTCCCTGTTGCCCCAAATTGGGATTTCAATTCCTGAATGGTACGATTAAAATTTTCCAGTCGCAAAGGTTGAGCATCGTTACTACCAAATTTCAATTCCTGAATGGTACGATTAAAATTTTTTTGGCTGCTCCACCATTCGTGGAGCCTTTTGGATTTCAATTCCTGAATGGTACGATTAAAATTTTGTTGGCGTGGAAATTAAACTTGCGCAATACGAATTTCAATTCCTGAATGGTACGATTAAAATTACATTTTGCTTTTTTTGCCCCAAAACAAGAAGTTAATTTCAATTCCTGAATGGTACGATTAAAATAGTTAGCGGATGTAGGCTTGGATAAAGAAACCGCATATTTCAATTCCTGAATGGTACGATTAAAATAGAGCGTGTTATTAGGTCGCAACATCACAGTTACATATTTCAATTCCTGAATGGTACGATTAAAATCAAGACAGGCTATTGAACCAATACAAATAAGAATAATTTCAATTCCTGAATGGTACGATTAAAATGTTTGTCCAGTTGCTTTGCGGAAAATTTGCGTTTGCAATTTCAATTCCTGAATGGTACGATTAAAATTTACACACATCCTAAATTGCCTTATCAAGTTTCGCAATTTCAATTCCTGAATGGTACGATTAAAATTCTACATTGTAAATCATTTGTTGTTTAGGCTCTTCAAATTTCAATTCCTGAATGGTACGATTAAAATACAAGCACTGGTAGCAGCTAATAAACTTAGCTTTAAAATTTCAATTCCTGAATGGTACGATTAA
>JANWVT010000047.1 GCA_025056255.1 Bernardetiaceae bacterium
CAATTCCTGAATGGTACGATTAAAACTGCAGTTTCGCCCAATGGGCAGACGTGGTGGCAGAATTTCAATTCCTGAATGGTACGATTAAAATCGCTGCCAATGAAGCCCGTCGTGAAAAAGAATTACATTTCAATTCCTGAATGGTACGATTAAAATCAACAGCGTTTTGTGTGGTTGCATTTAACAACCACTCATTTCAATTCCTGAATGGTACGATTAAAATACCAAACGCCTTTTAACCACGTACCGCCTCTCCACATTTCAATTCCTGAATGGTACGATTAAAATCAAGACGCGCAAGCGAATGATTTAGTCGTTGTCGAATTTCAATTCCTGAATGGTACGATTAAAATAGGGCGAAACTTAACGGGTGACTTTTATTTGTTCCATTTCAATTCCTGAATGGTACGATTAAAATTAGTTAAAAAGTTTCTATTAGTTTCTACTGGTTTAAATTTCAATTCCTGAATGGTACGATTAAAATTTTTTTTTATTAAATCTTTTTATTATATTTGCATAATTTCAATTCCTGAATGGTACGATTAAAATACCACTGGCCGGAGATCCACTCTCCGTCCAGCCACATTTCAATTCCTGAATGGTACGATTAAAATTGCAATCCGCATGAATCGTTGACCTTGTTAATCCCAATTTCAATTCCTGAATGGTACGATTAAAATACGAATTTGCAGCGGCGTTGTTAAATTTAATTATATTTCAATTCCTGAATGGTACGATTAAAATATTGCGCGTAAAACTGAAATTATAAGAGAACTTGCATTTCAATTCCTGAATGGTACGATTAAAATGTGCTTGGAGTAAATGCAGCTGGAACAGAATTAATTATATTTCAATTCCTGAATGGTACGATTAAAATAATAAACCATCCAAAAGTAGTATTTGCATTGGTTGCATTTCAATTCCTGAATGGTACGATTAAAATTACAAATGTATAAACTAAGAAAAACAACCCTAACAGCATTTCAATTCCTGAATGGTACGATTAAAATTTTTAACAGTCCGTGTTTGCCGTGCGAAAACACGCATTTCAATTCCTGAATGGTACGATTAAAATATTTCTCGGTTGTATAATTTGGTCGGCTGCAATTGTATTTCAATTCCTGAATGGTACGATTAAAATTTAGCAAATTGGGGTACGGAATAAACAGCGAGTAATTTCAATTCCTGAATGGTACGATTAAAATTATGCCTTTTGTTTCAGTTGCTGGTACTATCCAAAAATTTCAATTCCTGAATGGTACGATTAAAATAATACGGCAATGGCAGCTAAAAATGCAGCGGCACAATTTCAATTCCTGAATGGTACGATTAAAATTTGCAG
>JANWVT010000048.1 GCA_025056255.1 Bernardetiaceae bacterium
AAATAATTTGGGAGGCTTTTTGGCAGAAACGCGCAGAAAAGATTTTAATCGTACCATTCAGGAATTGAAATTAAAATACTTTTTTGTATTGTGTAAAATGAAAACTAATTTTAATCGTACCATTCAGGAATTGAAATTGCGCTTGCAGGGGTTCCTTTTTTTTCGTACGACTATTTTAATCGTACCATTCAGGAATTGAAATAAATAGAAGAACAAAGAAAAGAAATGGGTGTTTTGATTTTAATCGTACCATTCAGGAATTGAAATTCCATAAGGCGCGATAGCGCCTTTTAAATGCGCTTGCATTTTAATCGTACCATTCAGGAATTGAAATAACTTAACATAATAAGAGATTTTGCAACTAATATAAATTTTAATCGTACCATTCAGGAATTGAAATCGAAAATGCAAGCTAACTTGCTCGTTTGTTTTACCATTTTAATCGTACCATTCAGGAATTGAAATTTTTATGTTTTAATAATTCAAACAACGCCTTACAAAGATTTTAATCGTACCATTCAGGAATTGAAATAGATTTAACGAAAGAGCAAATGATTTCTTAATTATAATTTTAATCGTACCATTCAGGAATTGAAATTTTATCAAAATGGATTTTGATTTTGCCCAAACCGAATTTTAATCGTACCATTCAGGAATTGAAATGCGGTTATTTTTCTGCTTTTTTTCATACTACTATTATTTTAATCGTACCATTCAGGAATTGAAATACAAATGCGTACTGCGAGTAATATATCAGTGTAGTATTTTAATCGTACCATTCAGGAATTGAAATACCACTGCATAGCAGTGGTCGTTATAATTAAACGCTTATTTTAATCGTACCATTCAGGAATTGAAATGTGTTTATTCCCGGGTCTATTCCAATTTTCAACATAATATTTTAATCGTACCATTCAGGAATTGAAATGCTCTACAAGAGTCTGGTTTGTTCATCAGCCAACAATTTTAATCGTACCATTCAGGAATTGAAATCAGCTTAACAGGATGCAATACAACCGTTATTTGAAATTTTAATCGTACCATTCAGGAATTGAAATGCACTTGGCACTCCGGCGTTTGGCACGGCGGCACGTATTTTAATCGTACCATTCAGGAATTGAAATTAACGTGGGTGCGTATTGGTAATGGAACAATTAAAATTTTAATCGTACCATTCAGGAATTGAAATCTTTTGACGTTTCGAATATGAAATTAGAGACGTTTGATATTTTAATCGTACCATTCAGGAATTGAAATACATTTAACACTGTTCTTGTTAGCGTAAATACTAATTTTAATC
>JANWVT010000049.1 GCA_025056255.1 Bernardetiaceae bacterium
GGAAGCGCTGGCGCAAGTTGCCGTAGGGGACAGCCTAACTGTATTCTTGCACCGCGACTCGGTGATGAAGCATACTTCATACAAAGCGCCTACTAAGGGTTCTAATCCGTTTGTGTACCCTGCTATGCACTTTCGGTATGTGATAAAGGTACTGGGAATTATGAGCCCTCAGGAAAAAGAAATCTATACGCAGTGGCAAATTGACGACCAAATTCGCAAACAAGATGCCGCCTTGGCACGCTATATCAAAGACTATCAGTTTACCAAAGCCATTAGAGACCCCAGTGGATTGTATATCCAAGTAGATGAGCCAGGCAAGGGGGATTTGCCAGCAGTAGGAGACAGCATTTCATTCATTTACGCGGGTCATTTTCTCACCCAAGAGTTTTTCGATTCATCAGAAAAGCCACAAGGCTTTGTGCTGGGCGAAAAGCGACTGATTCCAGCTTGGGAAATTGCTTTCAGTAAATACCTGCGCAAAGGTGCCTTGGCAACTATCTTTACCCCTTCGCATTTAGCCTTCGGACATACAGGTAAAGATAAAATTAAGCCTTTTACGCCATTAGTGTTTCGCTTCCAAGTATTAGACATCATCAAAGCCAAAGACCTGCCCAAATACCGAAAAAAAGGAGGAAGGTAAGAGGGCGGATTTTGGAGTGTGGAGGGTGGAATTTGGAGGGCGGAATGCCACAATTCTCTGCCGTTGTTCGTGTCCTTGTTGCGCGTGGGGACACGCGCAACGGCGGGAAGCATAAGACACGCGCAACGGCGGGAAGTCCATTACTCCAAATACTGAAAGCCTACAATGCCAAATGTCTGCTATTTCAGCGGTATCTTCTTCGTTATTGCCTAACTTTGCGGCTTGATGTAGAACAAAATACGCGTATGAGAAATAACCTCTTAGCAGGGCTTTTAATGTTCACTTGCTTGTACAGTTGCGGAAAAAAAGAACAGGTGCGTCAAGAGATGATACCGCCGGTAAACGGTCTTTCCATATTGTTTCACGAGCGGCATTTGGATGCTCGCAAACCCCAATTAAAAGATGTCCTCTGGTTGCGGTACGCCTACATTGGTCCGTTCGGCGATACGATTATGCACACCTACCGACCAGATTTTCCGGGAAAATATGCCACTGTAGAGCCCAAAGACTATGTAGAACAGGAGCTGTTGTTACCGCCCTATCCGGGTGCTATTGAGGAAGCGCTGGCGCAAGTTGCCGTAGGGGACAGCCTAACTGTATTCTTGCACCGCGACTCGGTGATGAAGCATACTT